>CAJUBD010000005.1 GCA_910584475.1 uncultured Treponema sp. | reverse complement strand
TCAGTTGCTTTGTAAACAGATAAATGTAAATGAGCTCCTAATTTGGCAGCACGCTATTGTCGCCGAAAGAAGGATTTTTTTGTCAGATGAGTTCCGCAAAGCAAGTACCGACGAGACGGTTTCATAGGAAAACTCCGCAATCTCTTCGTCAATTTGTATGCTCTCGTTTTCAAAATAAATTGGTTTTACAGTAAAATGTTGTGCAAGAACCGTATCTACAAAAGACGAAACAACGAGCAGGATTATGATCTTTTTCAATTCCATAGATAGAGTCTCCCTAAGTTGGCTCGTGTCATACATTGTGGAGTATTTATTAAATATACTCCCCAATGTCTAAATGGCAATCGAAAACAATAATCTAAAATTCGCCTTCATATCCGACTTCACGCAGTTTCGCCTGAACTTCAGGCGAAAGGCTCGTCCTTTCAAATGGCGCAGGAAATTCTTCGTGCAACATAAAGTCGATTTTCCGCACGGAAGGCGGAATGACAATGCTCTGCAAGGACTTGCAATGTGTGAACGCACCCACGCCGATTGTTCGCAAAGATTTTCCGAACGCGACGCTTTTCAATGCCGCGCAGTCGTCGAACGCCAAGCCGCCGATTTCTTGCACGGAATCAGGAAGCACGACGCTTTCTAGCGAATTGCAATATTCGAACGCATCTTGTTCGATTTTCTCCAATGATTTTCCTAACGCGACACTTTCCAAAGAATGGCAGTCATAGAATGCGCGGAAGTTTATTGTCGTAAGAGAATTGGGAAGCGCGACGCTTTTCAAAGAAGTGCATTTCGAAAACGCCTCGTTTCCGATTTCCCGCATTGAATCAGGAAGCGAAACACTTTTGAGCGAGGAACACTCGTGGAACGCCCTGTCGCCGATTTTTTGCACGGATTGTCCGAACTCGACTTTTTCCAGCGAAGCGCACTCGGTGAACGCTTCCGCTTCAATTTCTTTCAGCGAATTTCCGAACGCGACGCTTTCCAATGAACGACACCGCTCGAACGCCCTTTCGCCTATGATTTCCAATGATTTTGGAAAGACGATGTTTTTCAAAGAAGTGCAATGGAAAAATGTTTTGTCTTCGATTTTCAAAACAGAATCCGGGAGCGCGACGCTTTCCAATGAATAACAATAAGAGAACGCGTCATGTCCGATGATTTTCAAGGAATCTGGCAACGAAACGCTTTGCAAAGCCTCGCATTGGGCAAACGCGTTGTCGCCGATTTCTTGCACGGAAGAGCCGAATGCGACGCTCTTCAGACGAATACAACTCACGAACGCTCCGCCGCCGATTTTATGCACGGAATCAGGAAAAGTGACGCTCTCTAAAAAACCTTTCGAAAAGAACGCTTGAAATCCGATTTCCACGACTGGCTTTCCCCGAATCGTCGCAGGAATCACCAAATCTTTTTCCGTGCCACGGTATCCCGTGATGACGACGCCGCTTCCGTCTTTCGCATCCTCCACCACATACGCATTCTTCTCGTTCGTCCGCGCACACGCCGCCGTGAAAATTGCCACAAGAACCACGCAAGCCGCCACAACAATTCTTTTCATCGCAACCCCCATTTCAAACACTCACCCACCAATCCACTTCCCGTCCAATCCGAAGTATTCCGCACTCGCATCAAACGGCGGCTGCTTTTTGTCCTTTTCGCTTAAGTTCAATTCCGCGCCGAAGTCCGGCCACTCGATTCCAATCGCCGCGTCGTTCCACAATATTCCGCCCTCGTCCTCGGGATGGTAGAAGTCCGTGCATTTGTACGCGAAAAGAGCCTCATCGCTCAAGACGCAAAATCCGTGCGCGAAGCCTTCCGGAATGTAGAATTGGTTCTGCCGTTCTGCGTCCAAAATCACGCCGTAATGTTTTCCGAATGTCGCAGAGCCATTGCGCAAGTCAAGCGCGACATCGTAGACTTTCCCGCTCACCGCGCGGACGAGCTTTCCCTGCGGATGCTTTTTCTGGAAGTGGAGACCGCGCAAAACGCCCCTCCGCGAAAACGACTGGTTGTCCTGCACGAAGCGCATCGTCAAGCCCGCCTCGAAAAAGTCGCGCTCGCTGTAGCATTCAAAAAAATATCCGCGCGCGTCGCCGAAAACTTTCGGCTGTATCTCGTAAAGGCCGGAAATCTTCGAGCCGCCCTTTTCAAAACATTCTTTGAATTCAAACATTCTCTTTCCTTATTTTTTAACATCGCAGGAAACTTCAGTTTCCGAGAATGTTAAAAAAGTCGTTTCACAGTGAAACGAGAAACGACAATAAATAGGCGAGTTTTCGCAGAAAACTCGAGTTAAAGTAAACGGCACGATTTTTGCCGTTTACTTTAACTTCTACCTTTGGTTTTCCGCGATGTATTTCAAATATTCGCCGTAAGCCGTCTTGTAATCCGCCGCGAGTTTTAAAAGCGCATCGCGCGAAATCCAGTCGTTATTGTACGCGATTTCCTCGACGCACGAAACATACATTCCCTGCCGCTTTTGGATCGTCGCGATGAAATTGCTCGCCTCCAAAAGTCCGTCGTAAGTCCCCGTGTCGAGCCACGCCATTCCGCGCCCGAGAAGTTCCACGGAAAGCCTTGCGCGCCTCAAATATTCGTTGTTCACAGAAGTGATTTCTATTTCGCCGCGCGCACTGGGCTTTACGCCCTCAGCGATTTCCACCACGGAATTGTCGTAAAAATAAAGCCCGGGCACGGCATAGTTCGACTTCGGCTTTTCAGGCTTTTCCTCGATTCCAAGAACCTTTCCCTCGCCATCGAATTCCACCACGCCGTACGCCGAAGGCTCTTTCACGAAGTAGCCGAAAATCACGCCGCCCTCGCCGCCTTCCACTGCCGCCCTCGCCTTTTTCAATGTGGAGGTGAAGCTCTGTCCGTAGAAAATGTTGTCGCCAAGTACGAGCGCGACGGAATCGTTTCCAATGAAATCCTTTCCCAAAATGAAAGCGTCCGCAAGTCCGCGAGGCTTTTCCTGCACAGCGTATTCAAACCTCATTCCAAGCCATTCGCCGCTCCCGAAAAGTTCCTTGAAAAGCGGCAAATCGCGCGGAGTGGAAATCACGAGCACTTCGCGGATACCAGCGAGCATCAAGACCGACAGCGGATAGTAGACCATCGGCTTGTCGTACAGCGGCAGAATCTGCTTTGAGACCGCGCGCGTTATCGGGTAAAGCCGCGTTCCCGAACCGCCTGCGAGAATTATTCCTTTCATATTTTCAATTTTAACGCGAAATCTATTTTTTTGCAACCGCAAATCGAAAAATCGGCATTTTTTAAAATCGACAAAAGCCAAGCGCCACATTAACTAAAAAAGACCGCCCGCCGAACGGACGGTCTTTCAGCGGCTCACGGACAATAAAAAAGCGGCGAGCCAAACAATTTGGACACGCCGCTTTCGCATTTTACGGATTAGCACGGGGTGCAGATGCGTAGTAATTAGTCAACAAATTCGATGGATTTGATGTAAAGCGAACCTACACCATTTTTCGGATAAATTTTCACTTCCGTAATTTTTTTCAAGTCTGGTGGATTATCAGTAACATCAGCCCATCCATACTCACTTGTTATGGTTTTGTCTTCACCAGCACTCAAAACCATTTTTTCAACGGGACCATAGATATATTCCTTATTTTTAATGCTTTCATTGACCTCAACAGTTGTTCCATCCCACACTTGGAAGCACGGTCCACCATATTGCCCATCTTTCCAATCAGCACTAGTATGACCAATTATTTTAATATTCTTTTTATCCAAATTTTGACTGTCTGGATATTTTATAGTTATAACACCCCAGTCACCATCTTTTAGGCAATCAATTTTTAAGTAGCCATCTTTCACATCAAACTCAGCATAACCATCAGCCAAACTCACCATACTTTTCGCATTCGCATCCGAGAAACTTATGCCAGGAAGTTCGATTTTAGCCCCCCCCCCCTCATTGCCGCCATCTCCTCCGCCAGGGTTGTTCGAATCATCGGGCTTGTTTGTATCGTCAGGATTTTCTACAGGCGGATTGTAGTCGTCCGAAGAAGAGTTTTATCCACCAAATATTCGGAGCGAGCAACATCAAAAATTGCAGGAAAATACTTGAATTTTTTGCTTTTTAGAGGAGATAACTAGAATGTTTGCATTTGGCGCAAACTCGCAACATTTGCGGAAATATCTATCGCAATGCTTTGAGTCTGGCATTCTCAGCTTTCAATGCGGCGATTTCCGCTTGTGCTTCCGCGCGACCTTGTTCAATTCCTTGCTCGTAGCCATCGGCGACGCCATCCTCGTAGATGACTTTCTTGTAGGACACCTCGTCAAATTCCGTCAGTACGTCCAAAATTGCCTCCTCTCTACACTTGCGGAAATACCCGCCCAGCAAATTTAGCCTTATCGCTTCGTCTACTGCCGCGCACACCGCCTCTTTCACATCGGCGTGTTTTTTCTTGCTTTCTTCCACTATTTTAACATAGGTCGAGTAATCTTGCAAGTCCTTGCAGCGTTCCATCAAATCTTTGTTTCGCCCGCCGTTTATGTTGAGCATAGTCGCCGTCCACTCGAACTCTCCCGGCGGGATTTCCACCTCGAACATCTCGGAAAGACGAAGTGTTACGCGGTCTTCCTGCTCGCGCGCTCCGTTGTAGAAAACAAAGAAGCGCGGCGACGGAATCTTCAGGAGGCGACTTCCATAGATTCTGCTGTCGTCGGCGTATCTTTGGTAAAGACGGGAAAAATACAAAAAGCCTCGCAAGGGCATGTTCGGGTTGAAAGTGCTCTGCTGTTCGTAGAGCGAGAGGAAGCCTTGAAAGACGAACGACACGTCGTTTCGCATTGTGACATAGATCACATCCTCGATCGTGTTGACTTCCATATCGTCCGCGCTCGCGTGATTCGTGCCGTTCACGGCGTTGTAGAGCGACAGGAGGCGCGTCTTGTCCGAGAAAATCTTGACGAAAAGGCGGTCGCGGTATTCGCGTTGTACTTGTGGCATTTTTCCCTCCGTTAAATTTTCAGCAACAAAAAAAAGTTTCAACTTTTGAGTTGTTGAAAACGCAACTTCGCGACGAAGTGAGAAGTTGCACTAAATAAGCGAGTTTTTATGTTTTGTAAGCGAAGCGAACAAAATGCGAGCTTCGCGCACTCGCAACGAGCCGAAAGGCGAAGTTTCAAGCGGCAAATAAAAACTCGGTAAGAAACTCGAAGAGTTGCGTCACATTTAAAGTATGAATTTTTCGCATTTATTTAGAGCAAACGAAGGAAAAAAACGTGAATTTTTTGCTTTTTAGAGGAGACGAGCATAATGTCCGTATCTGGCGCGGATGCTCTTTCGGCGGCAATCAACATACCTCGACGCAGAGCGTCGCAGTATGCCCCCGCACAAATCAAATCCTCACTAAAGGCTTTCCGCAGGAATTTTCAAGCGCGAAGCCTTTTTCGCCTTTTTGAATCTTATCGAAATCTTGCCGTCGACGCACTCCGCGGCGACAACGCTTGAAAATTCCGCCTTGCCTTCGAGAATCATCGTGGAAAGAGGATCTTCTATTTCATTTTGCAAAAGCCGCCTCATCGGACGCGCGCCCATCGCAGGATCGTAGCCGTGCTCCACGAGATATGAGCGCGCCGAAGGCTTTAGCTGAAGCGTGATTCCGTTTTCGGAAAGCCGCGAATTCAAGTCGGCAATCTGCAAGTCCAAAATCGCGCTCACTTGCTTTTTGTTCAAGGTGTCGAACACAATGATGTCGTCTATGCGATTCAGCAATTCTGGCCGCATGAATTCTTTCAAGGCTTGAGTTGAATTGGATTTTATTTCCTCGTGGGAAAGAACGCCGTCTTGCTGCGTGGCAAATCCTGCCCGTCCTTCCATCGTGATTTCTCGCGCGCCCGCGTTGCTCGTCATCAAAATCAGCGTGTTGCGGAAATTTATCTTGTGCCCGAGCGAATCGACGATCTCCCCTTCTTCCAAAATCTGCAAAAGCAAATTGAAGACTTCAGGATGCGCCTTTTCGATTTCGTCGAAAAGCACCACGGAATAAGGATGCGTGCGCACTTGCTCGGTGAGCTGCCCACCGCTTTCAAATCCGACATAGCCCGGAGGCGCTCCTACCATTTTGCTCACGTTGAACTTTTCCATATAGTCCGACATGTCGAGGCGTATGAGCGCGTCCTCGCTTCCGAACAAAAATTTCGCGAGGCTTTTCGCAAGCTGCGTCTTTCCTACGCCCGTGGGACCAAGGAAAATGAAAGAGCCGAGCGGACGGCGCGAACTTGAAATGCCCGAACGGCGGCGGCGCACGGCGGACGAAATGCAGTTCACCGCCTCTTCCTGCCCGACCACTTCCCTGTGCAATTCGCTTTCCATTTTCAAAAGCCGCGACTTTTCGTCGCCAGAAAGCTGCTCGATCGGAACGCCCGCCATCAAACTCACGACGCGACAGATGTCGTTTATGCCGACAATCTTTTTTTCGCCGCCAGCCTTTTCCATCCAGTCGGAGCGTAATTTTTCCAGGGCGGATTTCAATTCCAAAACCTTGTCGCGCACTTCGGCGGCGCGTTCGTAGTCCTGATGTTCCACGAGCTGATTTTTTTCTTTGACGAGCGAGTCGATTTGATTTTCCAAATCCGCAAGTTCAATGGGGCGTTCGCCTTCCGTGATTTTTTTCTGCGCCCCCGCCTCGTCCAAAATGTCGATCGCCTTGTCGGGCAAAAACCGCTCCGGCAAATATCTGTGCGAAAATTTTACTATTGCGGGAATCACATCGTCAGCGTAAATCACGTTGTGGAATTCTTCGTACTTTGATTTCAGTCCCAAAATGATTTGCTCGGTTTCCTCATCGCTTGGCTCGTCCACGGTGACGGTTTGGAAACGACGCGCCAAAGCCGCGTCCTTTTCCATGTAGCGGCGGTATTCGCGAATCGTCGTCGCTCCGATGATTTGGATTTCGCCGCGAGAAAGCGCGGGCTTTAAAATGTTCGAAGCGTCGAGCGCGCCTTCAGGTCCGCCCGCGCCTATTATCGTGTGGATTTCGTCGATGAACAAAATCACATTTTTGTTTTCGCGGACTTCCTTCATAAGGCGTTTCATTCGCTCTTCGAATTCGCCGCGATATTTCGTGCCCGCAATCAAAGCCGTCAAGTCCAAATAAAGGATTCGCTTTTTGAGCAGATTGAACGGCACCTCGCCGAACGCTATGCGCGCGGCAAGCCCTTCGGCAATCGCGGTTTTTCCAACGCCCGGGTCGCCAATCAAAAGAGGATTGTTTTTCGTGCGCCTAGAAAGAATCTGAATCACGCGCTCGATTTCCGCCTTGCGTCCGACGACGGGATCCGCCAAACCTTTGAGCGCGGTTTCCGTGATGTCGCGGGAATAGGCCTTCAGAAAACCTTCGCGCGGATTCTTTCCTTCGCGTCCGCCGACCGTCTGTCTATCGTAGCCGCGCTGTCCGAGCATCCGCCTGAAATCCGCGTCCCCTCCGTTCGCGCCCGAATTCCAAGAAGTGGGAATTCTTTCCCGCGCTTCGAAAGCGGCCTCGCGCGCCGCTTCGAATCCCACGCCGGTCTTTTCGAGATATCGGCTCGTAACGCTCGCATTTTCGCGGATCGCAGCGAGCACAAGGTGTTCCGTGCCGATGTAGTTGTCGCGCATTGAACGCGATTCAAATTCCGCCGCCTCGAAAAGCGTCAAAAGCCTGCGGCTCGGAGGAAGTTCCGAAAAGTCGTTCAGGCTTGGCGTTCCGCCGGCAAGGCTCTTTTCAAGTTCCAATTGAAACGTGAGCACGTTGACGTGCATAAGGCGCAAAAGCATATAGCCCACGCCTTCGGCGTTCTTCAAAAGCGCGAGCATCAGATGTTCTGGAAGAAGCTGCGCACTTCCACTTTTCCGTCCTTCGTCTTGAGAAAGCGCGACAACAAGACGCTGCGCGCGCGGTGAAAACGCTTTCATAAGTTTCCTAAAATTCTCCAAAATGAAAAATTCATTCGCGTCCAAAGGCCGCGTAATTTTTTTGCTTCGAGCTTTCTGCGAAAACTCGCCTATTGCGCTTGCCCGCGCCGCAACAAGTTGCTAACGCAGGCAAAATTAAGTTCCTCGGAAACTGTTCTGGCAACGAGCCGTTAGGCGAAGTTTCAAGCCTGTTTCCTGCGGACTTAATTTTTAGGAGATTGTCATTTCTTTCAACGCGTCCTGCATTATAATCGAGCGCAGGCGTCTTTCCTTGAGCGCGTCGTCCGAAGCGACATCGTCATCAAAATTAAATTCCGTGGTCCGAAGAAAAAATCCCAAATGCCCGCTTTGGATTTTGTACAAAAGAGACGAAATCTCATGGTCTTTCAAGCCGCGAAAGAAATCCAAATCCACGCCCCATTTTATCGCTGAAATCAAATCGACGGCTTCCCGCATTGAAATCAAAAGCGAATACCGCATCTGCGCGAACGCGCGCAAAAGGATGTTTCGAACTTCGGTGAATTTATTATCGGCAACTTCGCTTCGAACCTTTCGCTCGAATTCGCAAATATATTTTCCAAGCGAAGTGATTTCGGCGAGCTGGTCGATTTCGTTTCCGCTAACGGATTGGCGCGAAGAAATTTGGTAGAAACCGCCAAGCGAAGAGCCGAATTGCGTTCCGCTTCCAAAAGAATCCCGCAAGGAAAATCCGCGCTCGTCGCAGACTTTTGCCAATTCAGGAATTTTGCCGGCAAACGAGGTCGCGGGCAAATGCGCCCGAAGAGAAAGTTTCATTCCGCTTCCCGACTCGCAGACATTAGCGGCGAGATAGCCGAATTCGTGGCTCGCGGCGAATTGGATTTTTTCCTGCAACTGCATGTCGACGCTACGGGAGGAAGCGTATGCCGCGTTGCATGCGAGTCCCGGCGCGAAACTCGAAATGCGAACATGGTCGGTGCAGTTCACAAGGCAGCTGGAAACGCCGTCAATGCGCATTACAAGCCCTGTTCCGAAATTCTCTTCAAAAAGTCCGCGTTCTCGCAAAATGTCCGCGCCTAGTGGCGGCACTTTCGTGAGCATCACGGTCTGATAAGCTTCGGCATCGTCAAAATGATTGAACGAATCGAAGATTATGTTTTGCACTTGAAGCGCGACATCCTCGTCCAAATTTTCAGGAAAAGGAAAATTCGCAAGGTTCCGCGCAAAACGCGCTCGGCTTGAGACAATCACGTCGTCATCTTCGGCGGGGCTATTATACCAAGCGTCGCCCCAACCTCTTTTGGCGCGGCTCATCGCTCGCCGTCCTCGCCGTCAGCATTTCCTCTCGGAGCAGTCGCCACCGCCTTTTTTTCGATTGCGTGGAGATAGTCACGATAAAAGGCGGCCTTTTCGTAATCCTCGCTTTTTACGGCGGCATCGAGCTTTTCGCGGATTATGGCGCGGTCTGTCAAAACCGAGCGGAAATTCGCAAGGCGGCGTGGCATCGAGCCAGTATAGCGCACGGTGATTTTTCGTTTGGAAAGATACTTTTCGATTTCGGATTTGAAAATCGAGTAGCATTCGGGACAACCGAGTTTTCCCGTCGCCAAAAACTCAGAGCGAAGCTGTCCGCAGACAGGGCAGGCGCTGTCGCTTTTCAAAGCCTGCTCGAGCTTAAACTGCTGCATTTGCTTGAAAAGAGAGCCGATTTGCCTGTCGATTTCCTGGTTTCCAGGCGAAATCCCGCAAGATGCCGCGCACTCTTGGCACAAATTTATTTTTTTTATTCCGAGGCGGCTGGTCTGCTCGACATAAACCATCGCCTCGTTTCTCCTGCACATATCGCAAATCATTTTCGCTCCAAAATCATCTGGTCGTCCGCAAAATCTCAAGCGGACGCTGCTTCCCTGCCCTTCTCGCAGGCAAAAGCGCAGCCAAAAGCGACAATCCCAACGTGAGAAATCCGATGAAAAACAATTCTCCGAACGGAATCTCGACCGGAATTTCCTTGAGATAATACGCCTCGTCCAAAAGGTGAATTTCTCGAAAATTCATTATATCACCTTTCGCCAAAAAATACAAACCCTGCGCCCCAAAATTTATCACTTTTTCCGAAAAATGAACCACGCTGTTTATGTTCACCGAAAGAAAAAGTCCGAGCGGAATTCCAAACAAAAGCCCCGCGACGCCACATGAAAAACCGACGAGCAAAAACGAAGTGGAAACGCCGGACTCGCTCGCGCCGAGGCTTTTTAAAATCGCGATTTCGCGTCGACGCTCAAGCACTAGCATTATGAGCGCGCTTGAAATGTTCACGCAAGCGACGAGCACAATCAAAAGCTGTATGAAAACCAAAAGGATTTTCGTCGATGAAAAATTTTCATATTGCGCGCGGTTGAGCTGATCCCAGCGGTACACGCGAAACGCGCCGCCCAAAATGCCCTGCACTTTTTTTTGAAGCGAAGAGAGTTCGGGAGAAAAAGCGTCCGCCGTTTCAATCATCACGGCGTTTACGCTTTGAGCCGCGCCCATAATTTTTTTCCCTTCGTCAAACCCGACGAAAAGCCAAAGCGAATCTAGTTCCTGATAGCCGCACGAAATTACCGCGCAGATTTTATACGAAGAAATCGAAGGACGGACGGAAATCGAATTGCGCGAAAATTCAGCGTCGCCCGTTTTATTTTTTTCGCTTTGATTCGAAATGACATTCACCACGCGAATCGTGTCTCCCGCCTTCACGCCGAGCCGCTCGGAAATTCCTTTTCCAATCAACGCGCCTTTTTCGTCTGCCGCGAAATCCGAAATATTTCCGTCTTCAGTGGAAAAAAGTTTTTTGTAGGAAGAATCTTCCTCAAAAATATTTTTCGGAAGCGCGCGCAATGTTACGCCGCAACGATTTTTTCCAGCCATCGCCATCGCAGGACTTGAAATCATCGGATACGCCGTCGTAACTCCTGGAATGTTTTTCGCGACAAGGCTCGCTTCTTCCAAAACCTGCGCGTTCTTGGAAAAGCAAGTGGCTTCAAGATGCGACGACGACAGCGAAATGAGCCGCTCGGTAATTCCGTCTATCATTCCGTTTGAAACCGTGATTATCGCGACAAGCGGAACGAGCGAAATTCCGATGCACAAGACCGCGCCCGCAAGACTCTTTTTTGCGACGCTTGTTCCCGAAGATTTTGAAAAGAGAATCCGCCTTGAAAATAGAAATGCCGATTTTAAATTCATAATTGTTTCAAGCAATATTTAATTAAGTAACAAGTAATGAGTAGTAGGTAATAAAAGCAATTCAAAACATTACCTATTACCCATTACCTATTACTTTTCTTAACACTCCTTTTTCCAATTTATAAAGCGTTTCGCCGCGCGCCGCCAAGTCCATATCATGAGTGACGACTAAAAGCGTCTTGCCATAGTCTTTCGCCACGTCAAAAAGCAATTCGCCAATCATCGCGGCATTCGCAGGATCGAGATTACCAGTCGGCTCGTCCGCCAAAACAAGGGAGGGGTCGTTCACGAGAGCGCGCGCCACCGCCACGCGCTGACGCTCGCCGCCTGAAAGTTCGGAAGGCATATGATTTTTCCTATGCGAAAGCCCGACGTCCTCCAAAAGTTTTTCGGCTCTTTTCATAGCGGCGGCTTTTTGCATTCCTGCCATATACGCCGGCAAAAAAACATTTTCCAGCGCGGTAAAATCTTTGAGAAGATAATGAAACTGGAAGACAAGACCGACGAAATGAGCGCGGTATTCGGTGAGAGCCTCTTCGTCAAGCGAGGAAAGTTCCAGCCCTCCCGCGTTCACCGTACCGCCGCTCGCCGTGTCGATGCCGCCCAAAATGTTGAGCAGCGTGCTTTTTCCGTTGCCGCTTTCTCCGATGATGCAGACGCTCTCGCCTTTTTTTATCGTGAGCGAAAGACCTTTTAAAACGCGAAGACTTTCACTTTCGTTGACGTAATTTTTTTCAAGTCCCTCAATCCTGACAATCACATTCTCATCGTCCATCGCTTCCTCCCAAAAAATAAGTCTTTTGAAAATATTCTCCCGCAGAGAACCTATACTAACTTTCATGCAGCACTTCACAAATCGAAGAGTTCAGAATTTCTCGGCTTGCCGCCCATGCCGAAAAAGTCGCTGAAAAAATTCCGAACAGCGTGATAAAAATGATTTCGTGCGCATACATTCGGGCGGGAATATTGGCGTATACCGCGAACATCGGATTTTCCGAAACTGCCGCCGCATTCTGCGGAGAAAAAATCAGCACGAAAAAATATTGCACATAAAAAAGCGCGGACGACAAAACCGTAAAAACGCCTTTTATATTCACGCAAAAAAACAACCCGAGCACAAGGCCGGCAATCGCGCCGCGCAATCCAATCAAAAATCCGCGCATGATGAAAATGTTTTTCACCGAAGAAATCCTAGCGCCGAGCGCGCTCATCGTAGAAATCTCGAATCGTCGCTCGAAGACGATTCGCCGCATAGAGTTGAAAATGTTTATCGCCACCACGACGAAAATCAAAACCACGAGCAGCATAAGCATATTCTTTTCGATTCTGAGCGCGCCGAAAAAACTTCGGTTGTACTCTTTCCAAAGAGAAATCTTCGCATCGGGAAATTCGCGCTGAATTTTTTTTGCGAGCGCGGCATCGCCCGATGGATTTTTCGTCTTTATTCCGTAAATCAGTTTTCCGATTTTTTCAGTTTGAGAAGGCAAGCCGACAAAGGCGTAACTTGAATTGATGTCGGAATAGCCGGTGCGGAAGATTCCGGCAACGAAAAACTTTTTCGGATGCGAAAATATTTCCAGCAAAGAATCGCCTGAATCCGTCGCATAGAAATTCAATTCGTCGCCGACGCGCACGTCCAAAGTGCGGGCAAGCGTAATTCCCAAAACGCACGGAGAAAGCGAATCTCCGCTTTCAGAAAATGCATCGCCTTGCAAATCGAACGCGCCGCGCACTATTCTAGCCTCGCGCGCAAAGCCCGAATCTTTTTCCATAACGTCACATTCAATCGCGCGGACAAGAGCCGCGCTTTGCCTTCCGTCCGCGCCCACCAAAAGCGACTCGCTTTCCGTGAATGCCACCGCGCATTTTATCCCGTTTTCTTCCAAAGCGAATTTCTCGAACGCCGCACGCTCGTCCGCCTCGACATTTTCCGCGCGCAAATTGTATGAAGAAACTTCCATTATCGCGTCGATGAATTCGCGCTGAAATCCGTTCATCACGCTGATTACGATTATGAGAGTCATCACGCCAAAGCAAATCCCCAAAGTGGAAAGTTTTGATGTGAACGCTTCCGCGCCTTTCAAGTCCACGAGCGAAAATCGTTTCGCCACAAAATAAATCCAACGAAAGTTCGAATCAAGTTTTGCGCGTTTCAATTCGAGCCGCTCCTTTTTTCATTTGAAAAAGCCGAAGAAATTTTCTGACCGTTCTCATAAAAATCCCGCACGGCAAGTCCGCCGTCAAAATAAGTCGTCTGAACATAATTTTCGCTGTCCGTGTAAACAGTGCGAATGCGCAAAACCGAATTTTCATAGAACGAAGTTTCGATGAGCTTTTCGCCAGAATATTTATTCACGCCACGCTGCGACAAAACGCGCCTTTGCTTTTCGCCTTGTACTTTAAAAATTTGGCGGCGTTCCTCCAAGACGCGACCTTCGCCATCGTATTCGTAAGTGAAAATTTCAAACGAATCAAGTTTTCCGTCAAGCAACTTGTTTTTTCTGCTCGAGCGAATTTTTCCGTCCGCATTGAAAAAAGTTACGGAAGAAGTTTGAGCGTCAAAATCGTTTTCCCGAAGCGCACTTATTTTTCCGTCCGCATCGAATTCATAGTCAAGGCGGCGGCGCATTTTGCTTTGCGCGCTCGTCGCCGCGATTTGCCAATATTCGATTTTGGAAAGCCTGAAATCCTCGTCATAAAAACGCCGCTGAAGTTCGCCGTCCGCGATGCTCGTAAGCGCGCGATTTTTTTGTGCGGACGATGACGCAGAAAAAATGTCCGAGTTCGTTTCAAGCATTCGGATTTCCTGCGACGAAGTTTTGAAAACCAAATATTTTTCCTCGAGCGATTTTTTTTCATCGTCAGAATTTTCTTCATTCGAATTTTGCCTTGCAGAATTTTCGTTTCCAAAATTTTCATCGGCAGAAATTCCTTTTTCAGAATTTTCTTCAATCGACTTTTTTTCTGAAACATTTTCTTCATTTGCTGCGGCTTCATTGTCCGCAATATCTTCCTCGCTTGTGTAAATTTCTTGCGCAGATTTTTTTTCGGCTTGCGCGAAAATTGAAAATGAGAAAATGAAAACAGAAAAAAACAAAATCAGTTTCATAAAAAAATCTTCGCAAAAATTGAGGCGACGCCCATTACCCATTACTACGCAACCTGCGGTTGCTTACGACTTTTCTCTTGCTCGCCGAAAGGCTCGCATTTTCGTTCGCTTGCGCGACCGAAAACCGCGAAAAATCGCAAGGCTTTGCCTTGCTTACGAGTTTTCGCTACGCGAAAACTCGCGGTTCATTATTACCTATCACCTATTTTACATTCCCAAAAATTCGTCCAAATATTTTTCCGCGTCGAATTGCGCGATGTCGTCGTATCCTTCGCCGGTACAGACATAGCAGACAGGAAGAGAGAGTTCCTTGCCGATGGAAACCACCACCCCTCCCTTCGCGCTCGAATCGTACTTCGTGAGAATTAGCGCGTCCACGCCGACCGCCTCGTTGAACACTTCCGCCTGACGAAGCGCGTTCTGCCCTGTGGTCGCGTCCACGACTAGCAACTTTTTGTAGCAGCCTTCGTCGGACTTCTGGCGGCAAACGCGGTCTATTTTTTCAAGCTCGCGCACGAGATTTTCCTTGTTGTGAAGCCGCCCCGCCGTGTCCGCGATGACAAGCCCGCCGCCGTGAGCCTTGAGAGATTCCGCCGCGTCGAAAACCACGGCCGCGGGATCGCTCCCCATCTGGTGCGCCACCACGCGGATTCCGAGCCGCTCGCCGTGCATGGAAATTTGATCCACCGCCGCCGCGCGGAAAGTGTCGCTAGCCGAAAGAAAGACGTTCGCGCCCGTAGCGTTTTTTTGAAGGCGAGCCAATTTCGCCGCGCTCGTCGTCTTGCCCACGCCGTTCACGCCGAGGAGCATCCAAATATTGTTCTTGCCTGATTCTACGGAAAGGCTGCAACTTTTGACATAAGGAAGCAAAAGGCTCTTTAACTTTTTTAGGATTTCATCTTCGGAAGAAATCTTTTCCTTACGGCAAATTTCACAAAGCGAATCCACAATTTGCATCGCAAGCGCCGCGCCGACATCGCCTTCAATCAGCGCATCCGCGAGGTCGTCGAAAAAATCCTCGTCCGAAGATTTTTTTCCGGCAAACAGGTTTTTGATTTTCTGGGCAAAAGACATTTTCGCCATTTTCTTCACCTCCGACTAAATCGCATTTTCCTCTTTACAAATTTCCATCCGAATTTTCAGCGTCAAGATTTTCGGTCGTCTCATCCGAATCTTCTTGCAAGGCCTCGAGATTTTCCTGCGACTGCAAATCCTCTTCCGCCTCAAGCGCGCGCTGTTCTTCAAGCTCACGCTCGACTTCCATTTTCCGAAGCGTCTTGCTTTTTATTTTTTTCGCCTTTGACGGAAGTGTTTTTTCAACCGAAAGCAAATACAAAACAAGCTCCGTCACCATCCATGCGCCACAAGCCGAAACAAGCCCGATTCCGACAAATGAAAGCGTCCGATAAAAATTCAGCTCGTCATAGTCAAAATTTCCATATCCCGCCAAATATCCTTTCATAAGCGAATCATAGCGGCCATAAGAATAAAACATAATCGGAAGCGAAAGCAAAAGTGCGCTGTAAGAAACATAAAGCATTTTGCGCCGCCTGTCGATATTCTTGCTCACGTCGAACACGCGCAAATTCATTTCCAATTCCGAGCCGTCCGTCATCAGATTAGACGGAATCATCATGAACATAGTTTCGCTTCGCTCGCCGCCTTCCGCGTCCTTGTCCTTTACCGTTCCCTCGAAATATCCGAAAACCGTGTTGCCGTTCACCTTGAGCGGCACTTTCACGAAATCGCTCGCGCTCGAATCGCCCGCGAATTTTCCGTCGAAAAACAGCGTGCCCGGAACGAAGCGGCTCAACGCCAATTTTATCTCGCCTTTGGATTCTTCGCGGAAATTCACTTCCACCAAAAATTTGCTCTGCCCCGAAAAGTCGTACAAAAAGCTCTCGCGAGCGAACCCCTCTGCATCTAATGAAACCGAATGAATTCCCGAGCCAAGCGAAATCTTTTCAGGAACGGGGCGATAGACAACGCTGTCGACAGTGAGCGTGGCATTTTGCGCCGCGTCTTCCGGAAAGATCTTGAACTCAAGTTCCACCGGCATGGAATTGGCTATTTTCGGCAAAAGCGCGAACGCAATGTTTTTCGCGATTTGTCGAATGTCGCTCAAAGCGCCCACTTCCGTAGTAGACGCGATTTTTTTCGCGCTTGGAAAAACGTAGAGTTCCGCCGTTACGCTCAAATAATTTCCATAAGAAACCATCGAGCCTCGCACAAGTCCCGAAATCTTCTCGGTAGCGATCTCCTTTTCAAACGCGCGAGAATCCGCACCGTCATTTTGGGAAGAATCGCTCGGAGCAAAAAGGCTCTCAGAATCCTGCCTGTAAAGGGAAACCGGCTTTGACGTCGGCTCCCACATTTTTTTCATTTTCTTCGCGTCACTTTTTTTCATTTTTTCAGGGAAAAGCGCGTCTTGCTGCGCCTTCAAATTCGCGTCGATTTTCTTTTGCACATCACCGATTTTCTTTTCCTGAGCCTTGAGCGCGCTTTGATATTCAAACATCGTGTAGTTGTTCAAGACAAGCGCGTCGCGCACTTTCACTTCCTTGCTCAAATCCAAAAAAAGCGAAAGCCGCTCGGTCAAAAGCGAATCCAATTTTTGCGAAAGCTGCTCGTCGCGCAAAACCATGCGCTTCGTGTCAAGCGAAATCTGCTCCAAAATCAATTTCGGAATCACCGAGGCGGCGGCTTCGAGCGCGGCGAAATGTTCTTTGTTTTCGTCGATTTCAAATTTTTGCGCCGCGAGAATCCACTCATCGCCTGAAGAATTTTCTTCGCCGAAAAAATTCGCGCACGCGCAGAAAAAAGCGAGAAAGACTAAATTGAAAAATCTTCGCGGAAAATTCACGCGCCTATTACCTATTCAGAATCGTCCGCATCTTCCGCCTCGAGGGGAAGCCCCTTCCACATCGCGTTGAGATACGCTTCGATGAAGCAGTCGATGTCGCCGTCCATCACCGCCTGAATGTTTCCCGTCTCCTCGCGAGTGCGCAAGTCCTTTACCATCGTGTAAGGCTGGAAAACATAAGAGCGAATCTGGTTGCCCCACGAAATGTCCTTCTTTTCCGCGCCGAACTTGGCGTTTTCCTTTTCCTTTTGCTCGCGATAATATTCGTAAAGTTTCGACTTCAAAATCGACATCGCCGTGGCGCGGTTCATGAGCTGGCTGCGCTCGGTCTGGCAGGCGACCACGATTCCCGTGGGCAAGTGAGTGAAGCGCACCGCCGAATCGGTCTTGTTCACATGCTGGCCGCCCTTGCCGCCCGCGCGGTAAGTGTCCACGCGCAAATCTTCAGGACGGATTTCCACTTCGATCGTATCGTCGAGGACAGGAAAAACATAGACGCTCGCGAACGAAGTGTGCCGCCTCGCGTTCGCGTCGAACGGACTTATGCGCACAAGCCGATGGATTCCCGCCTCTCCCTTGAGATAGCCGTAAACATATTCGCCTTCGATTTGGAAAGTGACGGACTTGATTCCGCCCTCGGCTTCAAGGATGTCCACAGTCTCAAGCTTGAAACCGCGCCGCTCTGCCCAGCGAGAATACATTCGGCTGAGCATGAACGCCCAGTCCTCCGCCTCCGTTCCACCCGCGCCCGAATGAATCGTGAGGAACGCCGAAGAGGAGTCAACCTCTCCCGAAAGAAGACTCATTCGGCTTTCGTGCTCGAACTTCTTTTGCGCCTCCTCCAGCTGCGCGCGGATTTCCGACTCTTCGCCCTGCTCGCCCGACTCCACGGCAAGCTCATAAAGCGCCTCGATGTCGTCAATCTGCGCCTTGAGTTCCTTCCACGGCTCGACGCGACTTTTTAGAATCTTTATTCGGCTCATCACCTTTTGCGCGGCCTTGGCGTCGTCCCAGAAATTCGGCGCGGAAGTCAGCTCTTCCTGCTCCGCGATTTTCTTGTAAACCGAGTCCGCGTCAAAGACGCCCCCAAACGTTGAGGATGTTTTCTTTGAGTTCGCCGATCGGCTGCTTTAAGTCTTCAAGCATAATTTTCTCCTAAAAAAAGTCAAGAGAGATTTTGAAAATCGCGATTGACTTTTTATGCACATTCGCAACGAAGCACGAATGTGCGTTTGATATTCAAGTTTAGTAAGTCGCAACGCGACTGTAGAAACTTGACATGATAAAAACGCCACGCTATTTCAGCGGCGTTTTTATCATATCTCCTAAATAATAAATAATTTTCGCAAATGTCAGTAAAAAAGTATAACGAAAAGCGCAGGAAATTGCAATGGATTGATAAAGAAAACTTTTTGCCCCTCCCTGCGAAAAAAATTCCAAAAATCGCGCGATTGCGCTTGCAACAATTCAAATCTGCCGATAATATATATGTATGAAAGCCTTGAAAAGAATCGCGCTTTTTCTGGCGGCTTTTTTGTGCGCCGAAAGCGTATTTTCGCAAAGCCGCCCCGTGGCAAACAAAATATCCGCAATGGCGGGCGCGGAAAAAAACATAGAAATCGTCTGGGCTTTTCCCGAAAGGACTGAGCCAAAAATCACAGGCGCAAAAGTCTACCGCGCGGCAAAGCCAATTTCCTCGTACAGCGAAATCGAACGCCTCTCGCCAGTCGCGAAGGTTACGGGATTCCAATATCTCGACACGGTTTCAAAGGGCGGAGAATATTTTTATGCTGTAATAGCGATGACGGAAAAAGGCGACTACAAGGCGATAATTCCCGGAATGAACGCGACCACGGCCGGAGTGCGACCGCGAATTCCCGCGAATGAAAGGCAAGCCGCAAGCGAAAATCCGAAATCCGATTCCGAAGAAAATCTTCCTTCCGTTTCAAAACCAGATTTTCCTCGAAATACGATTTCGAATGCAAATTCCGACGCGAAAATTTCTATTTCAAAGCGAAAAGAATCCGCTCCACCGCTTCGAAAAACGCCTCTTCCGTTTCCAGGGACAATTCTCGGGCTTGATAAAGAGCGAAAGGAATTCAGCGACGAAGCAAAAAAAAGCGTTGCGAATTTGGCGAACGTAGCCGAAAAGAAAAAAGTCGCGCCTTTCAAAACGCCGTATTTCTTCGAGGATGACATGTTCGCGCCTGACGGCGGCGACGAATACATTTTGTTCGAGACTTTGCGAGACGGACTTGTTCAAAGAAAATATCTTGAAAGCGTAAAACTCTTCACGGATTTTTTGAGCGTAAACCGAAACTCCGCCGTCACGAACCGCGCGGAATTCTACCTCGGAGAAAGTTTCTATTTTTGCGGCGAATACGAAAACGCCGTGCAATGCTTCCTTACAGTGCAGGAAATTTTTCCCGCGCTCGCCAAAAAATGGATCGACTCGAGCCTCGACTTGATGGAAAGCGACTTCTGAAAATCGAATTCCTTAATAAAACGATTGCCAGAATTTTTCTAGCGGATTCGGCGGATCATGTCGACCAAAACTGAATTTCTTTGTCCTGTGCTCAAAGCCCCGCGAAGCGGATCGTCATTGATTTCAGGCATTTCGCTTAAGACTGGAACGCCCCGCTGGTTTGCGGCGGGCGAAGTGTCTTCGGCTATGTCGTTTTCGGACGAATTTTCCAATCCCGGCATTTCCACCAGGACGATTTCATCGCGCGCATTTACCAAATCGTAAAATCCTGTGTCGCCCAAAACGCCTTCCGAAATGTCCTCTCCTACATCGGACAGCGTCACAGTTCCCAAAAAATTATCCTCGGAATAAGAAACGCCCACCCCTGTGTCGGAAGTGCGGAGCGCGCCGCGCTTTACCACGGCGAATTTCGCGCCAGATGTCATTCCTTCCGTGCGCCCGATGTCCACGAGAATGTCCTTTCCCGAACGGTTCAAAATTTTCGCGCGAATCGGAAGCGAGCCTAAAATGGCAGAGCGCAAATTCAAAAGCGACGATGCATAACGATCGTTTCCCGTCTTGAATGTGGAGAATTTTTTCGCTTCAGTTCCGTTTCGCCCCGAATACATCGTAGCATCGAACTTGAGGACGCGCTCGTCCTCCGCCGCGTCCAAAATGATAAAATAGTCGAAGCCGCCTTTGTACGCGTCCGAATACGCCTCCGAAAAATTCTTGGCGGGAAGTACGGAAATCTCGACGCTTTGCCCCAAAACGCCGCCGAACAAAACGCAAAGATGCTCGGCCGCCACTCGGCTCAATTCCGGGTGGGCGAGCGGCTCGCTTGAATCCGTGTAATAAATCCGCAAATTCCATCGGCGCTTGTCGAGGAAAAAAGGATTCACGTCCCATTTCCTTGCGAGAGTGTTTTCCAAAAGCGACTCGTAGCCTTCCACCGTGTCAGAAAGTTTTACGAGCGCGAATTTCTCGTCGTCCGCGTCAATCTTCTTTCCCTCACCTTTCAACGCCTGAATTCCGCCCTGCAAAATTCCGTTTTCTTGGATGAATCTCATTTGCGAAAGATAATTTTCGCTGTAGCCCTCAGCGCGAAGCAAATTCGAAAACGCGTTCCGCGCGCGGAAATTATGCGGGTCAAGGCGCAACGCCGCCTGATATTCGTAGCGCATCGCGCGGCCTGAATATCGCTTGGCGTGTTCGGCTCCTTTTTGAACGTGGAATTTCGCCCAATCCGCGCGGCGCGGATCTTCCAAAGGAAGCGTCCTCAAAACCGAAAGCTCGAAAGCCGCCCGCATTATTTCGTCGTCCGGAACGGCATCAAGACCCAAAAGCCAAGTTTCAATCGCATCGTTTTCAAGGCCAAGCTTTTGCTGCGCCAGCCCTTTTACATACCAAATGTTTCCATTTTCGCGGTCGCGGGAAATTCCAAAATCCGCCAAATCAATGACCTCGGGAAACCTTTCCTGCGCGAAATAAATCAAAGCCAAAAGCTCGTATGCCGCGTCATAATTTCCGTCAAGCTGCAGAGCCGAAAGACAACGCCTTTCAGCAGCGTCGAATTTTCCGTTCTTGAAATCAAGGAAAGCCGCAATATAATAAACTTGCGGATCCGCGCTTCCCACGCGCAAGGCTTCGTTCACATATCTTTCCGCCCTCGGAGAATCCTTTGTCTCGGATTTTAAAAGCGCGAGCGAAAGGAGAGCCTTGACGTTGCCCGGACTTTTTGAAAGCGCGTCGGAATAAAGTTTTTCGGCGACAGTCGTGCGCCCCTTCAAAAGGTTCAGTTCCGCAAGCCCGAAACGCGACTCGATGTCGTTAGGATATTTTTTTTGAATTTGCGAGAAAATATTTTCCGCTTCATCGAACTTCCCGAGCGAAATGAGCGACATTCCCTCAAGGTTGAGGATGTCCGTGCGCTCAGGCGAATATTTTTTCGCGTTCTGGAGATGCTGCAAGGCGAGTTCAAAACTTTGCATTTGGTAAAGGCATTTTGCGAGGTGAAACCAAGCGTCGGCGTAGGCGGGATTCGCGCGGACGGCCGCCTGGAATTTTTCGCTCGCCGCCCACCAGTCGCGCTCGTCTTCCGCCTCGATTCCCTGCGCGAAAAGCGCTTGAGCGTTCCGCCTTGTCTGCGCGAAAATTTCCGCCGCGCAGAAGAACGCCGCCACGCAAAGAGCGATTTTTAAAATTCGTTTCATTCCCACCCCCAAATTTTGCCGACGAAGCCGCGCGAAACAACATGCCTCGACGCAGAGCATCAAGGTATGTTGTTCTCATAAGGTACGGGTTTTCTCCCCTTCATTACGACGCAAGCATCGGGGCAAGAAAACCTCCGCACGAATCAAGTCTCCTCTTTTTCAACATCGTCCTTTTCGCCGCGAAAGATTATCTTTATGACATTGATCCTGTGTCCTTCCATATCCTGCACGATGAAATCGTACGCGCCTTGAGAAATTTTCTCGTACTTGACGGGAATTTTCCCGAACAAGTCGAACACGAATCCGCCGAGCGTGTCGAATTCCCCGGACGGAAAT
Organism: uncultured Treponema sp.; assembly: GCA_910584475.1. GTDB lineage: Bacteria > Spirochaetota > Spirochaetia > Treponematales > Treponemataceae > Treponema_D. The sequence continues at coordinate 152,761 of CAJUBD010000005.1, read as the reverse complement.
TCCGAACCGATTTCCTCGTTCAAGTCGTCCAAATTCGTCCGCGCATCGCAAAGCCAAGCGTTGCTTCCGAGCGAAATTATGTCCTCGCGTTCGTTGTCGAATTCGTCCTGAATGTCGCCCACGATTTCCTCGATGATGTCTTCCATGCAGACGATGCCCGAAACTCCGCCGTATTCGTCCACGGAAATCGCGATGTGAACGTGCTTTCGCTTGAATTCGCGCAGAAGAGAATCAATTCTCTTGGACTCGGGCACGAAAAACGGCTTTCGGATAACTTTGTCCAAGACAGTCTCTTCCTTTTTGGAAATGTTTTTGATCAAATCCTTGACATAGAGAATCCCCACAACATTGTCAATCGAATCGCTGTAGACAGGAAAGCGCGAATGCCCGCTCTGCGCGATTTTTTCCATAAGTTCGTCCTGCGGCGTGTTTATGTTGATAAAGTCAACGTCGATTCGCGGGACCATCACTTCCTTGACGCTAGTTTCAGACAAATCTTCTATGCCGCGAATCATATCCTTCTTTTCTTCGTTGAGAATCTGAAGCTGCTCATTTTCCTGCTCGGCATCTTCTTTTTTGTGCTTAAAATCAAAAATACCCATACAATTCCGTTCAAGATGCCAAGCCTCAGGCCGGCACGATTTCCTCCTCTTCCATTTCCAAAAGAATTTTTTCTTGCAAACGAAGCATCTCGCATTCGGGCGGCTTTCCTGCTTCTATGTGCTCGTCTCCGTGATCCATTCCATTCAAATGAAGCGCGCCGTGAAGCAAAAGTCGCTTGAGCTCTGAATTTTCGCTTGTGGAAAAACAGCGCGCGTTCTCTGAAAGCATCGGCACGCTTATAACGATGTCGCCCATATTAAGCCATTCGCCATCTCCGTCCGAATATCTTTCGCCGCTTTCAAACGAAAGAACATCGGTAGGCGCGTCCACGTTACGGTAATCTTTATTGAGCGTCTTTATGAAACCGTCGGTGCAAAACAAGACGGAAATTTCCCGCCCGTCAAGTCCGAGCGCGGCGAGAGACTTTTGCAAAAACGGCTCGACTTTGCAAAGCCACTCGGGTTCTGCCATTCCGTCTTCCACGGAAACAAGAATTCTATTTGCCATTTTCCTTGCCTTTTTTCGCCTTCGCGACTAAATCCGCCTTTTCACCTTTTTTCGCCGAGGATTCGCCTTCCTTTTCGGAATCGGGATCCTTTTGGTTTGGATATTCTATGCGGCTGTGATAGTAGCCCGCCAAAACCGAAACGAACGAGGCCTTGATTTTCGCCAAGTCCGCGAACGTCAGCGCGCAATTGTCCAAAAGCCCTTTTTGCAATTTTCCGTCAATCAAAGTCTGGATGAATTTTTCCAGCCGCGGAACGGAAGGCTTTTCCAAAGTCCGGCAGGCGGCCTCCACGGTATCCGCAATCATCACCACGCCGCTTTCCTTGCTTGAAGGAGGATTTCCGTAGTACGAAAAATCCTCAGGCAAAGCGTTCGGGTCTTTTTTGAGAGCCTCGGCATAGAAATATCCAATCACGCCGTTTCCGTGATGCTCGGCGATTATGTCGATTATCTGCGGCGGAAGTCGCATCTGCCTCGCCATTTCCACGCCCTTTTTCACATGACTTCGAATTATCGAAACGGAAAGCGCGGGATTGATTTCGTTGTGCTTGTTCTCTCCAGTCTGGTTTTCCACGAAATATTCGCTCTGATCGATTTTTCCGATGTCATGATAATACGCGCCCACCCGCGCCAAAAGCGAATTCGCGCCGATCGCCTTGCAAGCGTTTTCCGCAAGCTGCGCCACCATCAGAGAATGATTGTAAGTGCCGCTAGCGTTGAGAAGCATTTTGCGCATAAGTGGATTGTTCAAGTCGCTCAAATCGATGAGACGGAAGACGGAAGCGGTGTTCAGAATCTGTTCTAGCAATGTCAAAAATCCCATCGCCAAAATTCCGCACAAAAATCCGTTCGCCGCCAACGCCGAAAGGAGACGCGGCATGTCGGTCATAGAGCCATTGAAAACTACCTTGAGCACGAAAGCCACGACGCCGTTCAAAACCGCCGTGATTACCGCTACGAAAACCATTTGAATTCGGTTTTCGATTTTCCTGACGATGCGACAACAAGAAACGCCCACGATAAGCACGAAAAGAAAAGTTTCGATTTCGTAGTTCGACGCGTTCAGAATTCCGAGCGCCGAAACCAGCGAAAAGAAAAGCGCGGACTTTTCCCCGAAAAGAATCGCGCTCAAAAGCACGAACAAGACGCACGGAATGAAAATGCAAAGCAAATACGGGCTGTTCGCCACGAACGGCAACTTCTGGGCAAAAACCGTAGCTGAATAAAGCGCGAGAAAAAAAATTATCTGCGTTATGATTTCCTTGAGCGGCGGCTCTCTTCCCAAAAGCGCGGGCGAATACAAGAAAATCCACAAAGCCAAAACGAGCGCAAGATAAATCAGCGCACCACCGAACGCCGAGTAGTCTATGTACTCTCTAGTGTTCGCCATCTTCTCAAGTTTCCTGTAGGCTTCTTCCGTAATCGGAAAACCTTTTTTGATGACTTTTTCGCCTTCCTTGACAGCCGTCGGATATTCCATCGTGCTCGGCAAACTCCTCTCCGCTGTTATCGTGCGGTCGGAAATCTGCCCCACTTCGTATTCATCGAGCGCGAACGAAGCCACCGTGGAATTCCTGCTCACGCCGAAAAACGCAATCAGGGCCGCCGCCAGATACGCCAAGACGCAAGTCGCCACCAGCGGAATGCATTTTTTCAACGAAAACCAAAATCTGTCTTTTCCCTGAAAGGAACGTCCCTGCAAGGCTTTTCCGCCCGCAAGATCAATGTTTTTCTGTGCCATTTTCATACGCCTGAATTATTTTTTCCAAAGAATCGTATGCGATAAATCCAATTCACCATAATTATACAATGCAAACAATATTAAGTCAAGATGTTTTTTCAAAAAGACTAGACTTTTGACAAGATAGAACGCGGCGAGATTTTTTTGAAATTTTTAAATTTATTTGCAATTATCACTTGACACAATTTGCAAAAATTTGATATAATAGATATACACTTTTTGAAAGTGTCGCTGCGAGTCAGCCGGGCTATTAGCTCAGTAGGTAGAGCAACGCCCTTTTAAGGCGTGGGTCGATGGTTCGAATCCATCATAGCTCATAAACTTTTTTCTTAAATCGAAATCCCTTTAACCATAAAAATCATGATCATTGCAATTCGCCGAACGCTTCCCATTCTTGTCCCGCGACTATTTTTTCCTTTTGCGCGCCCAGGATTTTCACGCGCACGCGCTCGCCGTCTTTGGGAGCGGCGCGTTTTTCATCGAGCAGGATTTCAGCGTGAATGAAATTGTCGGTCAAGGCGCGCATTATTTTCTTTCCGGCTGGAATCGCGCCGCATGAAGTTTGAGAATTGTGGACGCTCTCCGCGATAGCATGTCGCACGTTTCCGACAAAGGATTCTATATATCTGATTTTTTGCGCGGACGAAAATTCATTCAGGATTTTCACGCGCTCGTCTTTTATTCGCTCAGGAATTTTCGGCGTAAAATAAAAAGCGTCAGTCCCCCTGCGCGGAGAAAAAGCGAATGCATGCACGTTCGTGAAGCCGCACGATTCAAGCATGTCCATCGTATCAGAGAAATCTTTTTCCGTCTCGCCAGGAAAGCCCGCGATTATGTCGCAAGCCAAAAACGGCCTTTCCTTCGCCTCTCTCAAACGGCGGCACGCTTCAATCACGTCTTGCCTTGCATACCGTCGGTTCATCCTTTTTAAAATCGCGTCGCTTCCGCTTTGCACCGAAAGATGAAAATGCGGCATCACGCGCTCGTCCTTTATCAAATCGCAGAACCTTTCGCTCGCAGTTTCAGGATAGATGCTTGAAAAGCGCAGCGCGATTTTCTTCGTGCGCGACAAAATCAATTCGAGCAAACCGGCAATGTCAAGAGATTTTCTGCCGAACACGCTTGAGTATTGGGCGACATTGACGCCGGTCAATACGACTTCATTATGCCCTTCCCTTTCCAAGTCCAAAATCCGCTCGAGCGCAAGCGCGGCATCCAGGCTGACGCTTTTTCCGCGTGCCAAATGAATCGCGCAGTACGAACAATTATTGTCGCAGCCGTCTTGGATTTTCAAAGAGGCGCGCGAATGCGAAAAAAAAGTTTTCGGCAAAAGATCAAACGGCGCGAGGGCGACTTGGCTTTTTCGCGGCGATTCAAAATCAAAGTCGCTTTCAAGAACATCACTCGCATCAAGCGCGCCTGGCCTTGATTCCAAAGCCGACTTGATTTTTCGCGGAACGCCGCAAAGCGCACTTTTCGCAAGCCCCGGCAAAACGCAAATTCTTTCGTCGATTTCAGAAATTTCTTTTGCGGAAAGCTGCGCGTAGCATCCCGTGACAATCAAAATCGCGTTCGGGAATTTCTTCAAGAGCAGCCGAATGGTGCGCCGCGCCTTTTGCTCGGCCTTCGTGGTCACGGCGCAAGTGTTCAGGACGCAGACGCACACATCTTGCCGCGCGTCGTCCTTCGCGGCGACGGGATTCATATCTATGCGAAAGCCCTCATCAGAAAAAACTTCCGCCGCGCCTTCGCTTTCAATCTGATTCAAGCGGCATCCGAGAGTCTCAAAATGTGCAAAAAATTCTTTACCTGAGACGGTCGGAAACACGCTTTTTTCCGTTTATCGCGTCGGTCCTTTGAGGATCAAGTTCCAAAGCCTTTTCATAAGCCTCCATCGCCTCGTAGTAGTTTCCCGCCATCTCGCGCGCGTATCCGAGCCTCGTCCACCAGCCGTCCGCTCCAGTGCGCTTTCTTGTAGCCGCGCTCAGCGCGATGTCCGCATGCTGGAATTTCGTCTGACGAATATAAATCTCGCCCATAAAGTAATACGCGGTGTCTATGCGCGCGCCAGTCTTGTCAGGAGTGTTCGCGATATATTCTTGAAACTGCTTCAAAGCCTCGCTGTTCTTTCCCAAATAATATTTCGCCTCGCCGAGGATTTCTATAAGGCGAATGTCGTAGCGACTGATTTTCTGCCCCTCGTAGGCCATCTGCTCGGCGCGGGCATATTCCCGATTCGCAATCAATGCCCAGCACATCACGACATAAGAATCCAAATTCGAAGGTCTCGACTTGATTTCGTCTTCGCAGACGCGAATCGCTTCGGCGTAGTTTCCCGCCCTATACAAGGCGAGCGCGTCAGGCCCGCGCTGCGCGAAAGCGCAAAAAGCCGCGATTGAGAAAATCGCAAAAATCAAAACGCGTCTCATCTTTCCCCCATAGTGCAACGGCCGGTAAATGTCCCGCCTTGCTCCAGAACGACCTGCGCGGAAGATATGTCGCCGTTTACCGAGCCGGTAGAAGTCAAAAAGACAAGCGAAGCGGCGTTTATGTTTCCGTTCACCGCGCCGCGCACCAAAACCCGCTCGGCTTGAATGTCGGCGTTTACGACCGCGCCAGAATCCACCACCAAATCGCTTTGAGCCGTAATCGTTCCGCTGACCCTGCCCCTTACCAAAAAAGGCTTGCTGAAGGCAATCTTTCCGTCGAAAGAGATGTCCGACGCGATTATGGTGTTGAAATCCGCGTCGTCATAATCGAGTAAATCGGTTCCCTTGTTTTCCATACTTTTAAATCATATCAAACATTCGCAATTGTTTCAAGAGCTATGTTTATCATATCGTTGAAAGTTTTCTGCCGTTCTTCCGCCGTCGTGACTTCATTCGTAATCATATGGTCGCTGACGGTAAGAATGCAAAGCGCCTTCCTCCCGAATTTCGCGGCGAGCGTATACAATTCCGCGGTTTCCATTTCAAGGCCGAGCACGCCGTACTTCGCCCAAAGCCGCCAATTTTCGTTTTCATCGTAAAACGCGTCGCTCGAGGCGCACGGCCCGACATGGAACGGAACGCCCAATTTTTTCGCAGACTCATACGCGCGCAAAAGAAGCTCGAAATCCGCCGCGGGCGCATAGTGCAGCGAGCCGAACCTTCCGTTTTGCATTGCCGATTCGCTCGAAGACGCGTTCACGATTATCGTGTCGCGCACTTTCGTCTTTTCAGAAAGCCCGCCGCAAGTGCCCACGCGAATCGCAGTTTGTACGCCGTAAGACGAAAAAAGTTCGTTCGCGTAAATCGAAATCGAAGGCTGCCCCATTCCGGTTCCCTGCACCGAAACGCGCTTGCCTTTGTATGTCCCCGTGAAGCCGAACATTCCGCGAACTTCGTTGTAGCATTTCGCGCCTTCCAAAAAATTCTCGGCGATGTATTTCGCGCGAAGCGGATCTCCGGGCAAAAGCACCGCCGGAGCGATTGCGCCATCGGGCGCGTCTATGTGTATGCTCATTTTTTCATTGTAGCACGTAAAATAAAATTTGACAAGATTGAAATTCGGGTTTAAAATAAAAAGCGGAACATTTCCAAAAAATTTTCTATTACGAGAGGTGTGAAAAATGGCGACAACAAAAAGCACGTCAGGCGCAAAGTCTCAGGCCTTGTCATCAATCGCAAAAAGCGCGGCGAAATCCGCGCTCTCTTCGCTCGCAAATGGCGGCACAAAGGCAGCCAAGGAAACGCCTGCCGCCACGGCAAGCCTGAAAGATTCCCTCACGAGCATCGCGTTGCAGACGGCAATCAGCCAATTCACGACGAAAGCCGCGAGCGGAAGCGATGCGTCCGCGCTCGACATCGCAAGCATCGTCACGAAGCTGACGAATCTCTTCGCCGCGAAAAATGTCAATTACGCGAGCATAGCGAACGTAATCGCGCAGGTTTTCAACGCGGGATTCAAGCAAGGCAAAAAGAACAAGGCATAAAAAAAGTAGCGCCGCGAAACGCTACTTTGCCACCGGTTGGAATCGGACCAACGACATATGGATTTTCAGTCCACCGCTCTACCAACTGAGCTACAGCGGCGTTGCTTTGCCTATAATAAAATATTTTTGTTTTTTTGTCAATAGGAAAAACGAAAATATTTGTAATTTTTTTCTTCTCAAAAAATCCCGAGGGAAAAGGCTGGATTTGTATCGGTCAAATCCTTTCGCAAAACGATTTGACGCGGATACTATCTGTGAGAATCCTTTTTATCCGCGCCAAATTTATTTGCAAAATTCAAAGCCTGATTTTCTTTCCGCTTCCTTCGTAGAATTCCTTTCGCATTTCAGCAATGTGCTTGTCGGCGCGGTAGTCGTCGAACGGCATCATCCTGTCGATTATGCCGCGCGGAGTGATTTCCACGATTCGGTTGGCGATGGACTGTATGAACTCGTGGTCGTGGCTCGTAAAAAGTACCACGCCCGGAAAGCCCACCAAAGCCTCGTTCAAGCTTTGAATCGCCTCCAAATCAAGGTGGTTCGTCGGGTCGTCCAAAATCAGCACGTTCGCGCCCGAAAGCATCATTCTTGACAGCATGCATCGAACCTTTTCGCCTCCGCTCAAAACGCGCACGCTCTTCAGAGACTCGTCGCCCGAAAAAAGCATCCGTCCCAAAAATCCGCGCACGTAAGCGTCGTTTTGGTCGGGAGAATATTGCTTGAGCCATTCGGTGATGTTGCAGTCATTCTCGAAGAATGCGGAATTGTCGCGCGGCAAATACGAGAATTTCGCGGTCTGTCCCCAAAAATATTCGCCCGAATCCGCCTTCCTTCGTCCCGCAACTATGTCGAACAGCGCGGAAATCGAATTGTGCTCGATTCCGACGAAAGCCACTTTGTCCGTGCGGTTCACAACGAGTGAAAAATTGTCCAGCAGCTTTTCGTCATCTTCGCAAAGGCAAAGCGACTTCGTTTCAAGCACGTTGTTGCCGATGGAGCGTTCAGGTCGGAAATTGACGTAAGGAAACTTTCGGCTGGTGACCGGCAGTTCTTCAAGCTCCAAAGTTTCAAGGACTTTTTTGCGGCTCGTCGCCTGGCGGCTTTTCGCGGCGTTTGAGGCAAAACGCTGGATGAATTCCTTGAGGTCGGCGATTTTTTCCTCGCGCTTTTTCGCCTGGTCTTTCGCCTGCCGTTGCATGATTTGGCTCATCTGATACCAAAAGTCGTAGTTGCCCGTGAACTGGCTGATTTTTCCGTAGTCGATGTCGCAGATGTAAGTGCAGACCGAATTCAAAAAGTGGCGGTCATGGCTCACGACGATTACGATGTTCGGAAATTCCATCAGGAATTCCTCGAGCCACGCGATCGACTCCAAGTCAAGTCCGTTCGTCGGCTCGTCCAAAAGCAAAATGTCAGGATTTCCGAAAAGAGCCTGAGCGAGCAACACGCGCACTTTTTGGCTTTCGTCAAGTTCCGACATCATCTTGTCGTGAAATTCCTCTTCCAGCCCGAGACCTGAAAGCATCTGCTCGATTTGGTTTTCCGCCTCCCATCCGCCCATCTCGCTGAATTCGGCCTCGAGTTCCGCGGCGCGGTTTCCGTCTTCCTCGCTGAAATCTTCTTTCTCGTAAATCGCCTCGCGCGCCTTCGCCACTTCGTAGAGTTTGGGATAGCCGAACATCACGGCATCCTTCACCGAATAAGAATCGAACGCGAAGTGATCCTGTTTAAGCACCGCCATCCGCTCGCCCGAGCCAATCGCAATCGTGCCCGAGTCGTGCTCCTGCTCGCCCGAAAGCACTTTGAGAAAAGTGGATTTGCCCGCGCCATTCGCGCCGATGATTCCATAGCAGTTGCCCGGCGTGAATTTGAGGTTCACATCCTTGAAAAGCGGTCTCTCGCTGAACTTTAAGCTAACGTCTGAAACTGTAATCAATTTTAACTCCAAAAAATGAAAATAATTTAAAAAAACATACGGATTCACAAAGTCATAGTCCAATTTACAACAAAGGGCGAAATCCCTGCGATAATATATCTTTTATTTCCAGCGAAACAAGTTAAGGCTGACGGCTAAAATTGCGCGTTCTTGTTCCCTTGAAATTGCTCACCGCCCAATCTTAAGGAATTTCTTAATCCGCGCGAAAAAGCCTGTATTCTCAAGCGTCTTTTTTCCCTGCTGTGTTTCAACGGCGCGAGAATTTTCGTTTCGCGCTTTTTCGTTCTTGCGAGGAGCATTTGATTTTGACGGCGCGAAATTTTTTCGGCTCGTTTTCTTTGAAAAATCATTCCGTCCTTTCGCGCTCCTTTCCGTGCGCTCGCGCTTTGAGGAAACTGCGCTCCCCTCGGCGGCGGTATTTCCAGCGTACTTTTTCTTGTAAATCGCCATTCGCTCTTCAAAAGAAAGTCCTTCGAGATTTTCTTCCGCCTCGAAAGATTTTTTCTCTCGGAAATCGGAGCGTTTCGCGCCTCGTCCGCGCGAGCGTTCGGATTTTCCGCGCGAGAATTTTTCATCGCGTCTGCCCCCGTCTCGCCGCTTTTTGCGGGCGTCGCCTTTTCCAGAATGGTATTCGTCGCGCTCGTCGTAGCCGTAAGTGTCAAGTTTGATGTAAGTGCCCTTGCTCTTGTCCTCGGAAAGCATATCGTCCGCGCAGACGACCGAAGGAATTTTCTTGTCGATGTATCGCTCGATCGCGGGCAAATCGTAGACATCTTTTTCCGAACAGAAAGTGTACGCCTTGCCGCTTTTTCCGGCGCGCGCCGTGCGTCCGATTCGGTGGACGTAATTCTCAGGCTCGATCGGCAAATCATAGTTCACGACCATCGCCAAATCGTCCACGTCGATTCCGCGCGCGGCGACATCGGTGGCGACGAGCATCGAAACCTTTCCTTCCTTGAATCGGCTCATCACTTCAAGCCGTTTCGACTGCTGCATGTCGCCGATGAGGAATTCGCTTTTGTAGCCGTTTATCTTGAGCCTCTTTCCGAGCACTTCCGCGCCGCGCTTCGTGTTGCAAAAAATCAAGATGCTCGCAGGATTTTCCTTTTTCAAGATTCCCAAAAGCAGCGGCAACTTTTTGTCGCTCGAAACGTGAATCAATTCCTGGTCGATTTCGTCCACTGTGATGTTTTCCGCCTCAATCGTGATTTCCTTCGCGTCGCGCGTATATTCCCAAGCGAGATTTTTCACGTAAGTGTTGAGCGTCGCTGAAAAAAGCATCGTCTGCCTTTTTTCTGGATTTGGAATGAATTTTAGGATTTCGCGCAAGTCAGGATAAAATCCCATGTCGAACATTCTGTCGGCTTCGTCAATCACGAGAAACGCCACCGCGCTCAAATCGAGCTGTCCGCCCTTTTTCAAGTCGATGATTCGCCCCGGAGTGCCGATGATGAAGTCAACGCCTTTTTGAAGCGCCTCGACCTGCTTGGAATATCCCACGCCGCCGTAAAAACTGAACGCGGAAAGCTTAGTCGCGGAAACGAGATTTTTCGCCTCCTCCTCCACTTGAACCGCGAGTTCACGCGTCGGCACCAAAATCAAAGCCTTTTTGCCAGAGTTCTCAGGATTTGAAATCAATTCCTGAATCGTAGGAACCAAATATGCGGCCGTCTTACCCGTTCCGGTCTGGGACTGAACATACAAATCGTCCCCGGAAAGCGACGTCTTTAAAACCTGTTCTTGGACAGGAGTGCACGTTACATAGCCAGCCGCCGCTATGCCTTTAAGAAGGTCCTCGTGCAAGGAAAATTCACTGAAATTCATATCTTGACATTATAGCAAATTTTTTATTTAATGTATAGAGGGTTTAAATTTTGCGTCGAAATACCGCCGCAAAATTTAACTTCGAGTTTCCTTCAGAAACTCGCTCATCCATTGCAACTTCTCATTTCATTGCGAAGTTGCGTTTTTAAATAATGAAAAAGTTTCAACTTTTTCATTATTTAAAATTTAAGGTGGGTTTAAATTTTGCGTCGAAATACCGCCGCAACTTTAACTTCGAGTTCCCTTGTCATTGTCGGGCTTCGACCCGACAATCTGTAGCAGAAATCGATTCCCGTGTCAAGCACGGGAATGACAGGCTTGCGACCGAAGCCTGCAAGCAGGAGAAACGGATGCCGATAACGAAAAAAAATTACGCGGCAAAATCGCATTTCATTTTTTCAGCGAAAAATATTCTGGCAAAGAAAAATCCGCAGGGCGGCTTTGACCTGCCATGCGCGGAATTTTTCGAGAGATTCGTTTCCGAGCAAAAAAAACAAGGATTGCTCTGCGACGCGATTTGCGAAACGCCGCAAAACTACGCTTCGGCATTGGTAAAAGAAATTCAGGGAGAATCTTCCGCCGCGATTCAGGAAGGATTTGAATTCGTTCCGCTTCGTGAATTCTGCTTTGAAAACGAGTCGGCATCCGCGCTCGCGTTCCGCGCGAAGGGAATCGTTTCCTGGCACGACACTTACCGCCACTGCCCGAAGTGCGGCGCGCCACTTTTCGACGACGAAAGCGACACCGCGCTTTTTTGCCGGAAATGCGAATTCCGCCTTTTCCCGAGAATCGAGCCGTGCGTAATCGTCATCATCCATCGAGGAGACGAAATCCTTTTGGTGCGCAACAAGCATTTCGGGGCGAAATTCTTTTCGCACATTTCAGGTTTCGTGGAACTCGGCGAAAGCGCGGAAAACGCCGTCAGGCGTGAGGCGATGGAGGAAGTGGGCATCTCGCTAAAAAACATCGCTCCTCTTTCCACGCAAAGCTGGCCATTTCCCGACCAGCTGATGTTGGCGTACAGCGCGGAATATGCAGGCGGCGAACTCGTATTGCAGGAAGACGAAATTGCCGAAGCCCGCTTTTTCAAGCGAGACCGTCTTCCAAGCGAAAATATGCTTCCCTTGCGCGGTTCTGTCGCATGGAAAATGATTTATGGAAAAAAATAAAGAAACCGACGAAATCGAAAAAATTGGCGAAGCCGAAAAAAAAGAATATCAGGCGATGCTTTTGAAAAACCGCGTTCAAAAAAAATTCCGCGTCTTGCGAAAATGGGCGAGGAAAAATCTTGTCACTTGCTTCAGGCTTTACGACCGCGACATTCCGGAAATTCCTTTGGCGATTGACTTGTACGAATTTCTTCCGGAAGAAATTCGTTCGGCGGAAAAAGCGCAAGCATTCGTTTTGTCTCAGGCGAAGGACGAAAGCCAAAACATTCCGGGCGCGGCGCGAAAAAGGCTTTCGCGAACATACTTAAAAATTTTCTTGTACGAGCGCCCGCCGCAACACCAAAAATCCGAATCGGAAGAAGAGCGGTGGCTTCTAGACATTTGCGCATCGCTTTCGGACACTCTCGGCATCGAACGCTCGCACATAGTCTGCAAGACGCGGCGGCACGATAAAGGCGGCGCGCAATATTCAAAAAATTCGTCGGGAAAAAACGCGGAAATTTCCGCAAGACAAAATTCGTCGCCTCAAATAGCGGGAAACGTCTTCGAGAACGGCTCGATTTTTTTCGTCAACCTTTCAGACTATCTCGACACGGGACTTTTTCTGGACATGCGGGGAATGCGCGCGCTCGTAAAAAAATGCTCGCAAGGAAAGCGCGTGCTGAACCTGTTTTGCTACACGTCGTCATTTTCGGTGGCGGCAGCGGCGGGCGGCGCGGCAGCAATCGAGTCTGTGGACTTGTCAAACACTTATCTTGAATGGTCGAAGAAAAATTTTTTTCTCAATGGAATTTCTGGCAAAAGCGAATTCAAATTTTTCAGAAGCGACGTTTTTGAATTCCTTGAAGAAGCGATTCGCGGTCGAAAAAAATTCGAAATAATAATTTTGGATCCTCCCACGTTCAGCAATTCCAAAAAGACGCGTGGCGACCTCGACTTGAACCGCGACTGGAGCGCGCTCGCGAACCTTTGCCTGAAAATCCTCGATGAAAACGGCGCGCTTTATTTTTCCACGAATTCAAGGCGGCTTTCGTTCGACAAAAATTTGCTTGAAGAATGCGCGCACCTTGAAACAAGGGAAATCACGCAGGAAACCATAGACGCGGACTTCGAGCAAAAGCGCTCGCACCGAGCATGGGAAATCAAGATGTCTCAACATAAGCATTGAGAAATCTTGTTCTCGCAAGGCGTCGCAGTTGAATTTTATGCGCTTTGTTGTGACGCAAGCGTCGGCGTACGAAGCCCTCTCCGCGAATAAAAAAGCCGCCTTGCGGCGACCTGAAATACGGACAGAACTTTCTCCCGAAAACTAGTTCGCCTCGGACTTGATTCCGTAACGCTTGTTAAAGCGATCGATTCGTCCCGCCGTGTCCACGAGCTTTTGTTTGCCAGTGTAGAACGGATGGCAAGCAGAGCAAATTTCAACGTGAATGTCTTTTACGGTCGAACGAGTTTCAATGACATTGCCGCAAACGCAAGTGATTTTCGTGAGCGTATACTCAGGATGGATTCCCTTTTTCATAATTCCTCCAAGATTTTGCCCGAACGCGTAGAGCATCGCAAGGTTCAACCCAAACCGCGTTCACAAAATTTATTTTCAGTGTATGATATTCTAGCAAAAATCGAAAATAATGTCAAGTAGCGCAAATTAAAGATTTGCGCTACTAACGAGTTTTTGTTTGCTCGCACCGCTCACAAAAAGCACAAAAACTCGCGATTCTTCAAGTTATATAGCAAGCCGCAACAAGCGGGGGGAGCCCCAGCCCCCTTTTCTTTCCCCGGCACGCTTTAAATCGCGCTAAAAGAACATCGCGTTTTTTATTGCTCAATCGCAAGCATTCGGCTTTCCTAACGAGTTTCGCAAAGCGAAACTCGCAACTATTCACTATTAAGTCGCAAGCCTACGGCTTGCTTACGAGTTTTCGTTTGCTCGCAAGGCTCGCATTTTTACTTCGTAAAAAATACAAAAACTCGCTACATTATTAACTCGCAGCCGTGCCCGTGTTCATTGAGGCGAGGAACGCGCCGTTGTCTTTGCTCTTTCGCATCCTGTCCAAAATCAACTCAATGACTTCCGCGTCTTCCATCGGATTGATGACTTTGCGCAAAACCCAAAGCTTTTGAAGCTCGTTGTCCGTGAGCAAAAGCTCTTCTTTGCGCGTGCCTGATTTTTTGATGTTGATTGCGGGGAAAAGGCGGCGCTCGGAAAGCTTTCTGTCCAAGTCGATTTCGCTGTTGCCGGTGCCTTTGAATTCCTCGAAGATCACTTCGTCCATTCGGCTGCCGGTTTCAATGAGCGCGGTGGAAATGATCGTGAGGCTTCCGCCCTCCTCGATGTTGCGCGCCGCGCCGAAAAACCTTTTTGGCTTGTGCAGCGCGTTGGAATCCACGCCGCCCGAAAGGACTTTTCCTGAAGTGGGCACGGTCTGGTTGTAAGCACGAGCGAGACGCGTAATCGAGTCAAGGAAAATCACGACATCACGCTTGTGCTCCACGAGACGCTTCGCCTTTTCCAAGACCATCTCGGCGACATTCACATGGCGCGTCGCCTGCTCGTCGAACGTGGACGAAATCACTTCCGCCTTTATCGAACGCTCCATTTCCGTCACTTCCTCAGGTCGCTCGTCAATCAAAAGCACGATGAGATAGACTTCGGGATTGTTCGCCGTAATAGCGTTCGCGATTTTCTGCATCAAAATAGTCTTTCCAGCCTTTGGCGGCGCGACAATCAAGAGGCGCTGACCTTTTCCGATCGGGCAAAACAAGTCGACTATGCGCGTGGAAAGCTCGGTCGAAACTGTCTCAAGGCGGAATTTTTGATTCGGATAAAGCGGCGTGAGGTTTTCGAAGGGAACTCGGGTTTGAGCCACGCGCGGATCGTCAAAGTTCACCGACTCGACACGCAAAAGCGCGAAAAACCTTTCCCCCTCCTTCGGGCTTCGGATTTGTCCGTAAACAGTGTCGCCAGTCTTCAAGTTGAAAAGCCGGATTTGGCTCGGCGAGATATAGATGTCGTCGGGACCCGGCAAATAGTTGTTCTGCGGGCTTCGCAAAAATCCGTATCCGTCCGGAAGTATTTCAAGCGCGCCGCTCGCGAAGATTATTCCGCCGCGCTCGGTGTGCCCTTTCAAAATGCAAAAAATCAAATCCTGCTTTTTCATCGAAGCGAGGTTTTCTTGCAACGCCCCATATTGAATTGCCATCTCGCGAAGTTCAGGCATGCTTTTTTTAGTAAGGACGTTTATCTCAAGACGGGGCTTTGAGTCGTAGTCGGGAGAATTTTCAGGCGTGGGAGTATTGTCGGGCGGCAAATTCTCGCGGTTGGAACGGCGATAACCTTGACGCGCGCCATAAGGCTTCGTGCCGCGCATGTCTCGCCGCGCGCCCATCCTGCTATAAGGTCTGCCCTGAAAACTATTGTCCGAGCCATCACTTTCTGACTGACTTTCTCGCGCGCTTTCCGCATGCGATTCTTCCGCGCTGAAATTCGCGCCTTGACTTTCCCAAAGCGCTTCCTGCGTTTCCGCCGCATTTTCCTGCGTGACGGTCTCATCAGACTTCGCGGCAGCCTTTCTAACTATGCGGCGACGCTTCGGCTTTTCTTCCGCATTTTCCATTGAGTTTTCAAGATTTTCATCTGACATAAAAAAAAACTCCATATTAAAATATTTTATTTTTTGGCTAAAATCAAGATTTAAGAATGGCAAATCAACGTCCATTCTTAACTTCAAGTTTTGTTCCAAAACTCGCTCATTATATTGGCCTGCCCATGCAGGCGAAATCAAGTTTCTCAAAAACTGAAGTTTTAAGAAACTTGATTTTCAATGAATAAATCTTATGGTGAAAAGCTTGAGTCTTGAAATTTGCATTTCCACAGAAAGCAAAAATCAATTTAAAATCATTCGTCCAATTTTTTCAACAACGAGCGAAACATCAGTTTCGGAAATTGCTGAAAAAATGGCATTCAGATGAGACAGCTTGCTTCACAAACTGCAGCCAAGCGAAAACGGCGGTGAACAAACGAATTTGCGCACAGGCTTTACGACTTGCATCCTGATTCACTCAAAGTTAAAATTGGAACGCCAGTTTTTCGCAAAAAAAAACGCGAAAGAACCGTAGGCACACCAAAGATTTGCGATGCGACCTTTGGCTAGCGACACATTTTAGCCGTTAATTTTAAACATCCTCGTCGCTTTCCGACTTGAGCACGAGGTTCTGCTTGTACTCCGCGCTCGCGACCGAAAACAAATCCACTTCAGGCTCGCTTTCGAGCATCGAAACATGGCCGTCGAATTCAACGTTATCGGCAATCCGCAGCCTGGCAGTCTCAATGTCGCCCGTAACCTTGCTGCCATTGCACATTTCGATCCGCTCTTGGGCATAGACGTTGCCTCGCACAGTTCCTGAAATCACGACCGAAGAAGCCGAAATTCTGTCCACTGCGCACAGAGCCCCCTTGTCTATTTCCAAATTGCCGTTCGAATTTATCGTGCCCTTGAATTTTCCGCCGATTTTCAAATTGTCGGCAAATTCCAAAACGCCGTCAAATTCAGTATCGGAGCCGAGAATCGTGATGTTCTTTGAAGGTTTTTCCATGACTACTTTTCTTCGACGGGCAAATTCAACAGGGCGTTTTTCAATTCCTTGCCCGCACGAAAAGCCGCCACATAATGCGGACGGCTTTCCGCGACATCGCCGGTCTTGGGATTGCGCGCGGACGCCCTGCCTTTTCTGAAACGCGGCTCAAAAGTGCCGAAGCCGCGAATCTCTATCGTAAAGCCGCGCGACAAGGATTTTTTCAGCTCGCCGACAAGGCAATCAACGATTTGCTGGATGTCTTTTTTTTCTTGCTTTGAATTCTGGTATACCGATTCCACCAAATCATATTTTGTAATTTTTCTCGAAATCATATTTCATCACCCAAAGCGAAAACACCCGAAACCAAATGCCTATGCCTTGCTTTCAGCGGAAGAAGCCGCGAACGTCTTGTTGAAAAGATGCGCCATGCGGGACTTTTTGCGAGAAGCGGCGTTCGCCTTGATGATGCCCTTTACACGGGCAGAATCGAGGCGGCTCGAAAGCTGCCTGAATTTTGCCTCCGCTCCTTCCTTATCTTTTTTTTCAACGAGAGCCACGAACTGCTTCGCATAAGTGCGGCATTCTGTTTTCACCATCTTGTTGCGAAGACGTCTTTTTTCGCTCTGCGCGTGTCGTTTTTGCGCAGAAGTCTGATTCCTAGCCAAAGGATTCCTCCAAAACTAATTTTGTGTTATATATTCTAGCAAAAAAGAAAAAAAATGTCAATATTGAAATGAGGGAAAAATTTGTGCTCATCTCATAAAATTCTGGTATTTGAGCATTATTTCCAAACGAGAGAGGCGAGTCAAACGCCATATCAAATTTGATTTCGAAGCAGAAGACATAAAAAAAGCCGCGCACCGTATGGCGCGCGGCTGAATTTTGCGGAAGATTTGACGGGCGTAAAATGGCGATTCCACCTACATCCGTCCGTCCAAAAATTTTCCTGTCTCTTTGTGGTTAAATTCCGGAATCATCTTGTTGAAGAGCGCAATCAACTGCCCTCTTGTCCAAGTTCCCGCTTGCCGCATTTTTGCAATCGCACCAGTGAACATCTGAAGCTTTTCCTCGTTGAAATTCACATCGTTTTTTATTATGCCGACGGACTCGAACCGCCCCATATCAAGACGCTCCCCCTCCATAAAAAATTCCTCGAAGTCCTTTTCACCAGTCGTGTCGCTTTTGAAAAAATAGACGGGATATTTACGCCGCGACTTCAACTCCGCAACACGCCCCCTCGCCTCGTCCTCCGTTGCACACTTGACCGCTTCGTATCCGAGCGAAGCAAGATACTTCACCGCGATGCTTGAAAAAGTCACAAGGTTTAAATGTTCGCTCAACTTCGGAAAGAACACATCGCGATTTTCGCCGAGCAGACAACTCATCAAACACAACTCGCCCGCCTCTTTTGGCGTCACAAAATAACGACGCACATCGTTTGGACTTGAAAGCGGCTGCCCTTTTTCAATGCGCCGATTAAATCCATAGAGCAGACTTCCGTCGCTGAAGGCAACATTTGCAAAACGCGCCGTTGAAACGGGCATCTCCATAGAACGGCGGTTTAAGAACATCTCCATAATCCGCTTGGACGCACCCATCATGTTCACAGGGTTTGCCGCCTTGTCCGTGGACACACAGAAATAATTTTTCGCGCCGAAATCCCGCGCCATCTGCATCGTGCTGTCGGTGTTGAAAATGTTCGTGTCAATCATACGCATGAGCGTGAACGCATCTTTTTCCGAGCGGACATGCTTGAGCGCCGATGTATTGAACACATAGTCGTATCCGCCGATGCGGCCTTTTTGGAATTCAATGAACGCGCGAAAAATGTCAGAGCCGCAGTCGAGCGCGAATGTGGCGAACTCGCCATCTCCGTATCCTTGCGAAGAACGGATGTCGCGCACCAGCTCCACCATGTTGTTTTCGCTGATGTCAACGACATGAAGAACGCGCGGATTCCGTGCGAACAGTTCGCGGCAAATCGCACTACCGATTGTCCCCGCCCCACCGATGACAAGAAAACGCGAGGACTGCACAATTTCCGAAAGCAGCCGCTCGTTTCCCGCAATGTCCGCTTCAAACAAGGGAGCAGTCCGCCCCACAAGGGAAAGAATCGTATCCATAGATTGAGTCTCCTATAATAAATTTTGAGCAACCAAATGAGAAAAAATTATATTTCAGAACAAAAAACTTACCGTCTGAAAAAAAGAGGAAATCACATTTTTTACTGAAAGAGGAAAAAAATCAGTATTGCAGTTCAGTGCTGCGGCAATTTATTGTAAACGAATGTCACAAACCAATCTGGAACAAGAGTTGAAATGATGCGACAAACTCCGTCCACGACTTCTGCAAAATTATTGTAAGTGAAGTCTGTTTTTGATTCAGAATTGTCGAACAGAAATGTTTTGTCGCACAAACAAACTGCTTCATATAGATTGGCAAGACATCGATTGTAACGCGAAACGATTTTGTCGGCAGGAACATCATGCCCACCAAACTTCACACGGTTTTCAACTCTCTCCTGATTAATCAAAGGATTGCGCGTTGCAATAAAATAAAGGTATATTTTAAAACCGTTTTCTTTTGCCTTTCTTATAAAATCTATTTTGGAAGAATGCGAAAATACAGTTTCACACGCAAACGAAGAGGAAGAACAGAGAAACTTATTGCGCACATAGTCGGCGATGCAAGCCGACTATGTATGTCAGTCCATCATCTCCGCCTCTCCAAATAAACAGAGAATTTGTTATTGTCAGATTTGCTTTTAAACTGTCTACATTTATCAGTTTTGCAAACGAACTTTTTTCCGCATAAGAAAAAAAATCTTCATCACAAACAGCAACCGGCCAATTCGCAAAACTGTATCCATTAGCAAGCCCTTTTTCAATGTCGTCAGCGTTTATATAAAAATATTGATGAAAGAACTGCTGGGAAAGAAGATAATTATATAACTCGGATTTTCCAGACCCATTCGGACCGGCAAAAATCCGCAATCGCTTTATGCCCATCACTTAATCGAAAAAGTCTTGGGCAGATTCACCTGCGGAATGGGCTCAATTGTCTCAAGCACTTCTGTCGTGCCGTCCGGATATTCACGGACAATGTGGTTTTCCGATGCATAGGTAATGGGCAGCCCCTTATTTCGGGCAGCTGCAACGGCAATCGCTCCTGCCTGCGAAAACAGCCTCTGTTTTTTCTTGTGGGATTTAGATGACTCGGTTATCCTGCTCATAGTATAAAAGTATAGCAAAACTGCTCAAAAAGTCAAGCGGCGTACGATAGACGGCGTATGATAGGCCCGCAAAAAGATACCGTCAAATACAATCTTCCAATTCATTTGGCACTGGCGGCAAGTCCTTGAAAGCAGTGCGCCAAGCCTTTGAAGATGGGCGCAGGACGGCGAGCATGGTGAGGAAAATCAGTTTGAAGTACACGCCTACAGATCTGTGTCGTACAAACCATATTTCAAGCGCCCCATTATAAGGCGCAATGACTGTATCGTGAAACGCGTCCCTGTCTCCAGCAACAGCACTCAGCATATCCTCCTCATCGCGGAACACAACCGAGCCAAGCCCTGAAAGCCCTGGAGGAACGCTGTCAATCGCCGACTTCACTTCATCAGAATACAAGTCATAATGCGACTTTGCCTGAGGACGCGGACCGATGACGCTCATCTCGCCGATAAAGATATTTACTAACTGGGGAAGCTCGTTTATTTTTGTCTTTCGGAGGAAATTTCCCATCGGAAGAATGCGTGGACATTTTTCTGGGTGAGAACGCCGCCCGCCATGTTCGGAGAGTCCTTCAGCATGGTTGCGAATTTCAAGACCTTGAATTCCCATCCGCCTTTTCCGATGCGGGGCTGCTGGTAAAAAATGTAATGCTCTCCCGTCAACTTCAGCGCAATCATGATGGGAATCATAATAAAACAAATCATTGCCCATATTGTCAACGACATAGACGACTCCGCAAATAAGCTCATATCCGTCATCATCGTCCTCAAGTTCCATGCTCTTCGCCAAATCAATGGTGTCATCCAATTTTGCAAATTCCTTTCCAATACCCCCCGCGCCAGCTTCCAGTATGAAATTAGACAAAGCCCATACCGACAAAAATTTCTTCTTCTCAAAAAATTCGCAATAGCCGTATTTTGCCTTGTCGCACTCATTGAGTCGGTCCGCTTCCAATTTGCAAAAACCATCTGTTACTTCTTGGCAAATCATTTTATCCCCTATAAAAAGTCAAGAGCCTTATAGTATTATTTGATGGATTTAAAAGAATTGCAATATAAAAGCGAGGCACATTGCACCAGCGGTTTGAAAAACGACAGGACGCAAAAAAATTCAGATTTCACGACTAAACGAAAAGTACTAGACCATAATCGCAAAATCATTTAAAATAAACTTATGTTCATTCCGACCGCGCGGGAGTTGCGAATTCTCGAATTTTTCAGGAAAGAAAATACGCCACATTCAAGGGAAGAAATATCAAACGCACTGTCCGCTGAAAATCCAACGCTCACAGCTCTCGAAGGATGCATCGCAAAGGGGTTCCTAGAAAAAGATGCGGACGGAAACTATGTTCTCACCGATACAGGCGCACGCGCACTCTAATTTTTCCAAAGCGTGTTGTACAGCCCCGCTATTTTTTCCCACGAATACAGCCGCGTTCCCGCTTCCTTCATGTCGCCCGCGATTCTTTTGAATTCTCCCTGCCACTCAAAAATCAAATTCACAATGTCCTCCGCCGTCCTCCAGTAAAGGCATTTTTCCTCCGTGGTCGCGCGGTTGTATACGCAGTCGAACGCCAAAATCGGCAACCCCAAATTCATCGCCTCTACCAAAGAAGGATTCGTGCCACCCGCGGAATGACCGTGGACATAAAGAGAGGCATGTGAACGAAGCCAATTTATTCTATGCCCCTCATAAATCGGATCGAGAAGATGAATGCCTTTTATCTCGGAATATTTTTGTTTTAGCGCGCGACCGTATTCAGAATTCTTCCAGTTGCCAACGACAACAAGCGAGGCGCTTTCAAGCGACGCGAACGCCTCGAGAATGATGTGAACATTGTTTTCAGGCTCGATGCGGCAGACGGCAGCCGCATATTTTTCGCGGGCAAACGGATAGTCAGCAAAAAGCGAGTCGTCTTCAACACCCACAACCGTATCGCCGCCATAGGCAATCAACTCCACGCGCTTTTTTGCCGCCCATTTTTTGTATGCCGCTTGTATGTAATCCGTAATCCCCTTGTTGTCGCCGATGATGATGTCAGAATATTTCACCGCCATCGCTTCCGAAAAACGCAAGAGCCATTTTGCATAGAATTTCCACTTGTCGCGCTTCCATTCAAGCCCATCTATATTTGTGATGATTTTCCCCTTGAAACGGCGGCGTATTTTCGGCAAGAAAAGGCAGCCCGAAACACCCAATACAAGCATCACATCCACGCCGAGCGCCATCGCCTTTTTCATCCCTTCATAGTCGTATAAAATTGAGGAAGCACCGTTCGCATCGCGGTCGAGGTAGACGAGACGCGCAGCCTTATAGGTTTCAAGCCGCCTTTCATATTTTGGAGCGGAGCAAAACACCGTGTATTCCACATCGGACGGAGTGAAATCCAAAAGGTTGTCCACAAGCGACTCGAATCCGCCGTAACAGGCGGGAACGCCAACAATGCCGATGACGGCGACTTTTGTTTTTCGACTAGAATCTTTATCTTTCATGAATTACTCCCCTTTGTATTGAGTGAAAAAATTATTTTTTTGATTTGTCGCACATTTTTTTCAACTTCAAAGTTCATTGACCTTTTCAATGCCGAATCACAAAACGCTTTATACCGCGAAAAATCAGAAAGAATAAAATTAATTTTTTGACACACCTCACCAATATTTTCCACTTCAAGCAAAAACCCATTTTCACTGTTGTTTACAATTTCCAACGGTCCGCCATAACAAGGCGCAATAACAGGAACGGCAAACTCAAAAGATTCTATTAAAATCATTGAAAATGTTTCAATGAATTTGTCAACTCCATGTGGAATTGACAAATTCATAACAAGGCTTGCCGCAGAGTAAATTTCCGTCATATTTCTAATTTCATTTTGAATTTTCAAATTTGAAGGCAAATTATACATTGCGAAAAAAGCATCTGACTCTGATTTTGGATTACTCACAACAAGCAAAAAATTGAATTGCGGCATTTTTTTTGCAATTTCAACAAACAAAAAAACTCCCTTGTATTTTTTCAGCGCACACGGCAAAACAATTAACCTGCGTTCAAATTTTTTGCCAATGTAATTTTCCTCTCTCAAAACATTTTTTGCCGCATTATGAAAATCCCGCGAAACCGAATTAAAAACAACTGTCTGCTTGCAAGTAAACACCCCGCTGTAGCATGCACGAAGATATTCCGAAACAAAAATCACTTCGTCTGCACAAAAACGAGCAAATCGTACACAAACTTTTTGCATCATGTGTGGAATAGGATAAAATTCATGAATGTGATAAACGATTTTCATTTTACGCAACTTTGCAGCAAAGGCAGCTCCACACGGAAGAATTGTATTTATATATATGCAATCATAACGATGACCGAAAAGCACAAATATAAATTGCCGAATATGTGAAATAAGCAGACAGAATGACAATACAATTTTATTGAAATGCCACTTGTACCCGTTCCAATGAAATTGCACGCCTTCAAGTGCAGAGAGGAATCCGTCTGTTTTAGAAGTAAGAATATGGATTTCATTTTTTTTATCTTTTGCAAATTCATCCAAAAAATTTGCAAGCACACGAGGAGAACCTGTAAAATTATTCAGTAGATGCACAAAAAGGATTTTCATTGACTTATCCGTCCTTTTATCACTTTCGCTGGCACGCCTCCAATTATTACATTGTCAGGAAAAACTCCTGTTACAACAGCACCAGCCGCAACAATGCATCCATCGCCTATAATAGTGCCATCCACAATCGTCGCTTTTGAACCTATCCAACAATTATTACCTATCTTTATTCCCTTGTGATTTACTCCTTGCAATCGAATAGGAATCTCAGGATTACTATAATTATGATTTTCTGAATGCATCGAAACAAAGTTCCCGACAATCACATCATTGCCCAATTCTATTCCACCCGCGCAACCATAAAAGCAGTCCGTTCCAAGTCCACAATTGTCGCCACATTTGAAACCTTTCCCAAGAAAAGAAAAACTCCCCGTACATTCAATTCTCGTATTGATTCCCACCGAGCAGTTATTTCCAAAAACCATTCCTTTTTGTGACAAAGCATCCAATCTGACGCTCTCTGATATGCGAAAGTTTTTTCCAAAAGAAATCTGCCGTTTTGATTTTAAAACCACATGCCTTTCGATAAAAACTATTTTTCTTGTTTTTAAAAATCCACGCCCCAACGCAAAGATTTTATTCAAACAAAACAAAAGCAAAATTGACAATGATATTTCCTTATCAATACAACAAGAATATTTTTTTGAAATAAGTGCTGCCAAAAAGTTCATTATTTATATCCGTCCTATAATCTTTAAAAAGACTTCATACAAAGATATCAAAGCAATACAGAAATAGTTTTTCTTTGCAGTTTTTTTGCAGGCTTCAAGGTAATAAAATGTTCTTTTCTTCTTGTTAAAGTCGTCCAATTCAATCTCTGACAAATCATGTCCAAGTCGCTCATCAAGGACATAAAACTGACTATCCATTTTGCGTACATCACAAAAAAAACATGTGTCAATTCCGTAAAGGAAAAGTTCCTCATTAAATCTGATGCCGTGCTTTTTCAGAAAATCAATTCTCACACATGTTCCGCTCATAATCGCCGTATAGAACCTGTCTTTGTGAATTCCTTCAGAAAGTGCTTTATAATGCCATCCCTTGAAGATCCAAAATTTTCCAGGGGAATATAGCTCGCCTCCTGAATAAACCTGCGGCATAAATATATTGCATTCTGGATTTTCTGAAATCACTTTTTCAAGATATAAATCAAAATCCTTGCGAGTTATTTTTGAATCTTGGTCAAATACCAAAATAAAATCAAAATCCGAATATTTATCCAAACAAAAATTATAAACTTTTGAAAGCGCAGTGTTCTCTGGCGTATGAATATATTCGATGTTTTCAGTTTTTATGAAATTCTTTAAGTCTGGAAGAGTCGCCATTTGTGCAGGAGAATTGTCCCAAACAACAAAAAAATTGTTTTGATTTTCACCAAAATGAAAATCAGAAAATGAACATAAAGTTTTAGAATCTGAATATTTTGTTTTATAGAGAACGACAAGATATAGTTTTTTCATTACAGAACCGCCTTAGCAAATGTCCGCATATAGTATAAAAGAATTACAAAAACAAACGGAGCGAGTAAAATTTTCTCCTTAAATTTTACTGTAATTTTGGCAATCACAATAAAAAGAAATGGTATGAAAAATTCAGAAAGCCTAAAAGTAACAACATGGAATCCCAAATTGAAAAAAACATAAAACATAATTGCAGAAAGAGAACTTAATTGAAAAATTGTAAAATCGCTGTCTTGTCTTAAAAAACCATGATATAGAGCATAATATATTGTATTTAAAATCAAAATTAAAAAATAACATACATTAAAAACTGAAAAACCGTTCATATTTTGTAACGCCCCCAGTTTTTCAAGGAAAAACAACTTCGAATAAAATGAAGATCCAAGAAAAATCAAAACGCTTTGTCCATGAAGAAATTTACTTAGCAGAACACAGCTAATAAATGAAATCCACAAAATTTGGATATATCGCTTTTGTTTCTTAAAAAGATTACAATAAAAATAAACTGGTATCATAATAATTGATGAATAATGAAAGCACATGGCAAAAAGAACACGAACTAAAAATCTTTTGAACTGACGCTTATTAATTTCATCTACAGAAAGATAGCAAATGCCAAGCCCGATGGCAGCACGTATCTGGGTGTATTCATGAAGAAAATATATTGTAGGAAGATAAAGAAAAATAGAAAGCAAGAAATTATTTGAATACTGAATATAAAGACTTCCTTTCAAGTAAAGCCCTACAAAAGCACAAACAAAATAGACGAAGCAAAGAGTTACCTGCTCTCTGTTTATAAACTGGTTGAGTACTTTTAAGATTCGAAACGCTGGTTCTGTTGACTCTTCTCCATAAAAAATTGCAAGATAGCCGTTGTAATCTGCGCCTTTACCAAACATACGAAAAGAAGAAGCAAGAGCAAAAAATATTGCAAGAATGAAAAAGAAGAGTATGTAATCGAGAAAATGTTTTTTTGATATATAGATTATTTTCATTCCTCAATGACCCTCATAAATTTTTCAAATGCTTTTTCCCAAGTAAACTGTTTCATAAGCTCGTTTCCAGCTTTTGCCAGTCGTATCCGCACATCACTGTGCGTTAGCAAAAAAGCAATGTTCTCAGCTAGTTTTCCAATGTCATAGACAGGACTTGTCAATGCGGTCTTGCCTTCTACCGCATACACCCCGAACCCGCCGATATCCGTACAGCACAACGCGCAGCCACAGATAAAAGCCTCGCCAGGCGGCAAGGCGAACCCCTCCGTACGGCTCGCGGCAACAAAAACTGCGACGGAATTATATAATTTGCGAAGCAATTTTTTCGAAGGAAGCCTATAATACTCAAAAAAATCGGGCAAATTTTTTGGACGCACAGAAACACCGAAAACAAGGACTTTTAAATCAACCACATCTTCTTTTACTTTGTTGAATGCCGCTATCATGTCCGAACATCTTTTTATATCATCGTTCGTAGAGTACATCATCATCGCCGTGTGAGGATTCCGTTCTTCAATCGGACTGTCTAGACCAAAAGCATTAAAATCAAATCCGTTCGGAATAAAAAAAGGTTTGCATCCAACAGACTCAACTTTCTCTACAATGTAAGGTGCTATTGCAATCTTTTTCATGTCAAATTTATAAGAATTTGTCGCATACGGCTCTGGTACATTCCATGTTTCATACCCCTGAATGTAATATATTTTATTCCTGCAAGGAATTTTATATGCATTCAAATAATAAGAAGTTTCCAAACTTGTAGCACAATAATATTCTGTTTTCGGCATATTATGATATTTTAGGGAAAATACTTTCATCTCATGGATTTCCTTATTTAAATCAAACCAACGCGCTTTAAACTGACTTCCCATAAATCCTTTGAAGTATCTTCTTGCCATGCCTAAAACATTCCTAATGGTGACTCTTTGTATAAATGTATGAACAGGATATACAATATTCACATCATATCCAGCTTCCGAAAGCCTGTTTGCCTGTTCATATACAACCTTGTATCCCCCGCTGGGGTATTTTCCGCTACCAGGTAGCAAAAAAGAAATAGATTTTTTACTACTTGAAATTTTCTTTACCATAAAAGAACCTCTTTCACTTTAAGACAGAGAAATCGAAATGCTCCGTAAAAGCAATTCGAGGAATTGCAAATGCATCCGAGTAAGTTTTCACCCCTCTTCCGCAACCTAAAAACGCATTCTTAAAACCAATTTTTCTAGCAACCGCAAGTTCCCTTTTTCCGATTTCTAACGGAGAACCAAATGGGTACGCAAAAACAAATGGCATATAATCTTTAAGATGATTTTTCAGTTCCAACGAGCCTCTTTCTATTTCATTGAGCACATCATATTCTGTTTTCAGTGTACGCAGATTGCAATGATGCGCGGTATGTGCCCCTATTGTAACCAAAGGATTTTTAGAAATAGTTTCAACATTTTTCCAGTTCATGCAATATTTTTCATTCAAACTTCGCAGATCAGGAAGAGAGATGTTAAATAGTTTTTTGAATTCTGTAATCAAATCATTCTGGCTCAAACCAAGTACTTTTAATCGCAGCTTTTCAAAAACATGATTTTTAGAATATAAATCAGGACATGGAAAAACAGTTCCATCAGAAATCTGAATAGAATCATTCTTCAGAATCATATCACCAAGAATATGCCACCATAAAAAACAGTTTAGATTTGGAAAATCTGTTGCAATGAAAATTGTAAAAGGAACAGCATACTTACTAAAAATCGGTAACGCCGTAGTATAATTATCAAGGTATCCATCATCCATTGTAAAAACTATGAATTTTCTATTATTTTTTCCATATTTTAATCTGTTATTTATTTCTGTAGATGGAATGAAGTCATATATGTCTTTGTATTTCAGAATAAATTGTTCAAGAAAATCAGGAGAAACTTTCATGTTTTCATTCATAAAAATTCCGTTCATATCAATTTCAGAGACCCTGTGTAGCATAAGGACATAACCTTTCGTTCCAATGTCTTGGAGAAAATGTTTTGCTTTCCTCAATCCATTCCGTATCATTTGCAACTCCTTTGGCGCAGTTTTATTTTTTCATAAATAGCATAAATAAAATGAAAATTCCTTTTTATAAAGGACTTTATTTTTCCATAGAAGTCAAAAGATAGATACAGTTCTTTGAACAATGTTTTTTTTACCGCAAGCTCAAAATCGCCTGTGGCAAAATAAATTTTCTTGAATTTATCCTTGTTTCTATGAGCACACGAGGGAAAATTCAATTGACCATTCATCTTAAAAGGTTCTTGTAAAGGTCGCCTCTCAAGATACAAACTGTTGCTTACTTTATTTACAAGCTCGCTCCCTTTCTCTGAGGAAACAAGTATGCAAGAAACTTGCTTTATCTGATTTTTATACTCAGCCATACAACCAAGCCCATCATAGTCTCCAATCGTCAAATCTGAAAAACGCTCTGATCGTGCATAAGAACATGAATAACAGTTTTCCCTAAATATAAGACTGCTGAGAAATGCATTTCCATAAGTTTCGTTTTTATGCATATCTCGTATATAAAACAGACGACTATCATCTGAGATGCATCTCAGATGATAGTCGAAAGAACTAAAGTTCTTTCGACTTTCACAAATGACTTTTCCTCGAAAAAAAAGACTAGCAGTTTCATTTTTGTATTTATATTCAATAGATGATAAATGTTCATCAAGATATTTCCAATTTGGAACTCCGTGACAAATTAGATTTACAAGGTATAGTTTTTCATTGAGCTTTTTATCTTTCAAATTTATGTAAAAATACAAAGCCGCACACTGACACGGAAGTCCAATAAAAAGCGCATTTCTTCCTATTTGCAAATTATTAAGATATTTTTCAAATGCAGAAAGCATATTTGAATAGACATATTTAGAATTGGATGCCCATTTCAAATCAGAATCATTTTTTATTTCTCGGAAGAAAACTCCTGATTTTCTCTCAAAACAAGTTCCCATCACAAAAAAATTACATTCAAGTGCTACTCGATAAAGTTCAGAAGCAATGCCGCCAGAAGCTGCTGCATTATATATATACTTATTTTTACTGTAGGCCGCATAACAATCCGTGACCTTTTTGAACGCAATCTCCTGATTGTTAGGACATACTTTTCTACAAAGGAAACAACGAACGCATTTGTTTTCATCAACAAACGGATAAAGAGTTCCAAAAGAATCCTCTGTGAGAACTATAGCTTTTTTTTCGCAGCTTGCGACACAAGCCCCGCAAGCTGTACATTTTTCAGCAGTACATATCATTTCTCTAAAAGTTCCTTTAAATATTGCAAAGAAAAATTTCTGAAATCTTTTCTGACCTCATCAACAAATTGCCAATCAATTTCAGGCACACATTTTATTTCAGTAAGGTATGTAGCATCATTATTGCCAATATTGAATTTAGTTGCTAAAAATCGCATCCTTGAAGTATCCTGAAAATTATAAAACATAATATTTGTATGAAAATACAAAGCAAACAAAAAACCATGATATGAACCAGTAAAAATACATTCTGCATATTTTACTTTTGAAAGAAAACTTCCAATTGAATCATAGGCGTGTAATTCTATAACCTTTAAATTATGCGTTGCGGCATATCTTTTGGCATCTATATTGCATTTTTCATTGGGAAGATATACTAAAACATAATTTGTATGCATTTGTTTCGACGCCAATTTTTCCCATTCATTGTTTTCAACAAGCATTGTAGGATCACAGACAAGGGATGGTTTCGTGCCTGTTAATTCTTCAACCCAATCTATAGCCTCATTTTCCCTAACTGAAATCCCATCAAAACGTGAAAGATACTCTTTTAATTCAAATTTTTCTCTGTCATTCCACGGCTCTCCAATTGACGTTGCATAACTGAATTTCTTTTTGCAGTCTTCTGCAAAATCAAGGAAATAAGAAAAATCATTTCCTGAAATAGAAAGATTCCATAAAATGTCGCTCCCAACAATGAATTTTTTATAATCAGAATTACTTTCGGATATGTTTTTTCTTGTATATGTCTTATCAGAAAGCATCTCATATCGTTTGACAAATTTCTTAAGATTAATGTGCTTTACCAAACGTTTTGGACAATGCAACAAAGAACTTGCAAAATTGCGTAATGTTCCATAAATGTTTATATAAGGGAGCTCCCGTTTTTGTATATTTTCACACTGATAGTCTATAATCTCACAATCATATCCAAGATCGTGCACCGCTTTATAGAGAGAATAAGACTGAAGGGTTACCCCATAATTTGTTGTATCATGAAAAGTAATAATTCCTGTTTTCATCTTTTCCTTCTTTATTTATTTTAAAAGCAAATGTTTTGTTCTTGAAGCTATGCCATGTAGTGTCTTGCATATACCTTTAAAGACCCAGTGTCTAGAAATCGAACCGTTAAAAGTTGTATCCTCCCTGCTTCCGAACATTTTTTTATATTCGTGATACCCCCCCCCTAAAAAAACTTCTGTATTACCCTTCCTAATCATCTCCTCAAGAAAATAAAAATACAGCACAGAACCAGGAGAATACCTTTTCCATTCCAAATCATAACTTGTCTGCTGAAAAATAACTTTTTTGAAATGCTCATCAGACAAAACAAATGCAATATACGATTCGTCTTTCTTCAAAGCATAGATATTTGTTATGTTCAGCCATTTTAAAAAAGCTGTTGGCGACAAATTCCAGTCGCGGTTATGAGTGTTTTTTTTGTATTTGAAGAATATTTTTACCACCGATTCAAATTCAGAATGATCAACCTCACAAAAAAACACTCCCATATCTGCAAGAATTCTTCTTTCTCTGCGCAAGTTGTATCTTTTTTTTCTCTCTTCTCTCATAAGCAAGTCTTCAACATAAGTAGGAAGTTCAACCGAAAAATTATTATCATTGTCCAAATTATTAAAAAAATTATAAAAACAATAATGACATTCTATTGATTTCGGATGGAATTTCTTTAAAAGATACTTTATAATTCGGGAAAAACAAGTTTCATTCCCGAAGTCAATCAAACATGTTTGCAGGTATATTATATCATCTTCAATATGAAATCCGACTTTTCCATATCTATTTCCGTCATTCCAGTCAAGAATATAATTTGAATCTGAATACAACATCCCTGTTTGATTGAATGTAAAAGGTGGAAGTTCATCTGTATATTGCATGTCAGTTTTTTTTGTAGATATAGTCATAATCAAACTCCTCGAAACTTTGCTTTTATTTTTGAATACACAAAGCTTCGTTCCGTTTTATTCAAACCAAGTAAAAATATAAAAAAAACGTTTAGCGCAAAAGAGGCAAATACTGTAAGACACAGACGCAAAAAAGACTGTTCAATGTTTCTGACTATTAAATACATAATGCCAGCGGTAAAAACAGTAACAACAAAAACTGGAATGATAATTTCAAAAGTCATATTCATAAATTTGTAGCCAATATTTTTACAGATGTAATAGATTCGTATAAAAATTGAAACGAATGTAAAAAATGGCGCAACAAGCAAAGCTGAAGTTGCATTAAATCCAAAATAGAACAGCATAAGGCAGACAGGAAGATACAATATATTGAAAACAGACATAGAAAGAACATATTTAGAAATTCTTCCAGTTGCCTGAATTCCAACCATCAATGGAAGTGTAAGAGAATCTATGCAGCAATCAATTATTATCAACTGAGAGAAAACAGAAGAGTACTCAGGCGGTGTTTTTAGCCAAAGTTTCAAAAGGTACTCCATCTCCAATACTGCGGGAAGCCCTATAACAAAATTTATGAAGTATGAAATTTTACATGAGAAACCCAAAAAAGAGCACAATTCTTTTCTGCATCCTTGTGCAAATTTTTTTGTAACAAACGGACTTATCGCTGTTGAAAAATTCACGGAAAAGCTCTGTATAATTCCGCTAATGCTTGTAGCAATCCCTCTTCCAGCTACAATCTTGGAATTGAATTTTTGATTTATAAAAATATTCAGTATCTGAATCTTAAAAATATTTATCACCGATCCACCTAGATTGGAAATCGTATAGATATACATTTCCTTTATTTGTTTCCAGTTCCAATATTTTTTAAATTTGATATTTTTATATTTCGTAAAACAAAAGCAAAAAAAAATAAGAAACGACACAAACGATGGAAAAATCATTAGGATACTGTAAAGAATCAGTTTGTCAAAATGCAGTTTTGACAAAAGAATCGTCATAATGAATTTTGCAACTGACTCAAAAACACTGACAAGTGAAAAAACAAACATATTTTCGTGTGCAATTATCAATGCTATAAAGGGAGAGGCAATAAATGAAAATATAAAAGTAATGATGACGCACTGAAACGACATGCTTACTGCATTTTCCCTGCCAAAAGGTAATATCAATTTGTTTTGAATATACCAAGCACCTATTGTTTCAGATATAATTATAAGAAAAAGGGAAATTCCCACATAACTTACAATCGTCATTGAAAATATTTCTGAAAGTCCATTTATATTCTTTTTCCCCAATTCAAATGAAAAATATCTCTGGCTGGCATTAGCCATGGAATTGTTTAAAAAACCTGTCATTGCTACAATCCCTGCAATAACACAGTAAATTCCATAATCCTCTGTACCTAATATTTTAAGAACCATTCTAACCGCATAAAGACTTATAAGCAAATTTAGAATCTGACGAACATATAGAAAAACAGTATTATGCGCTATTTTTTCCCCTGCACCCATTTTCTTCATCTCTTATCCATAAACTTTTTCAAATGCAATAATCACTTTATTCATAAAGCTATAAGCTTCTTCTTTATACAACTCAATTTCATTTTTACTTCTATCTCTACAGGCATCTAAATACCTTGTCTCACCATGAGCAAGACTATTTCTATAATTTTTTACAAATAAAAGAGAGGCATACTTCTTGTCACAACCTATGTTGACACCAAAATTCTTAGAGACGTTTCGTATTTCTTTAGCATCAAGGTTTCCAGAATAAAGTTTTATATGCTTTACATAGTCACAAAATTCAGGTATCTCTATTAATCCTTTTTTACGAAATTCATCTAACTTATTTATATCATTACCAATACACTTAGAATGATATTTAAGGAATGTTTTTTTAAGTTCATCAGAAATAGACTCAACATCTGAATGAGTTTCTACCAAAAAATCAAAAACTTCTTGCAACAAGGCGGTAAAAGTACCTTCAACCATATTGTAAATCATCATAATTATTGAAGACTTTATAATTGCCGCTTTGTCCACAGGTAAAGAATCCAACAGAGACATTATAATGTTCAAATCTTCATGCCTTGCAACCAATACCTTTTTTGGCTCACCTTGCATTTTTTTCCTCAGTCAAAAGCGCATTTTTTATGAAATCAATTCTTTCAACAATCCTTCGTGGTGTATGAGTATGATATTTTCCCGAAATCACTTTAAGAAATTCCCTAGAGTCTACAACTTTTTTTAAATTACTGTCACATGGATCTAAATTTGAATTTTCCCTCAAAGCGAGCGCAACTCCCACAGACAACGCCTCAAAATAAACCCTTGAAACTTGTTGGCTACCTTTTTTAGAAAAACCATAGGGCAGACTTTCCTTGACAAAATCCACCATTTTCTTAAACTCCAAGGACAATTTTTCTTTCTCGCTTTCATTAAAAGTCTTATTTTTTTTGTCCATATATTCATCAAGTTGTCGTGGTATTCCCATGCGCTCTTTAAAATTTGGATAAATCTCAAGAAATGCAAAGTAACGCAATAGAAGTTCCTCTCTTTCTTGGCGATGCTCAAACCATTTCGCTATAGGAGTAAGTTTTTTATAAACTTCATCCTCTGCAATTTTATATAGAAAATCATTAAATCCACCTTTATAAATACCCTTTCTTTTCTCCATATCTTTAAGTAAATCACTACCACGATTTATCCTTTCAAATATTTCATTTTTTGTTTTTTCACTAGTGCGTTCAGACAGGACTACCATTTTTAGAGAAACATTTCTAAACTTTCGCTGTCGTGAAATAGGTAATTTGCTAAATTTATAACCATTCAACGAATGAAGAACATCAAGTTTTTCTATCTTCAATTCATTTCCTAAAAACGCCGCAAGGGTACGTATACGCTGAGAACCATCCACAATCTCAAAACGACCGTCCTTGTTTTCTGCAAGAAAAATATAAGGAATAGGCAACCCGATGATAAGAGACTCAATAAATTTCGACTGGCGTTTTTCATCCCACACGAATTCTCTTTGATATTCAGGCACAAAGAATTCATTTTGATCTGTATCAATTTTTTCCGAGTATTTCTGTACTATTATTTCAATAGTATACTCTCTAGTATCATAAGATACATTCCTTTGCTCTGCCTCAATTTCTTTTTCAAGTTCCACAATATTTTCCATAAAATTTTCACTCCCATAAAAAGTCAAGAGCGAAAGGCGCAATCCTTCGGGCTTGCTAACAATTTCGCGATTGGCTTTTTAGTGTGCGCGTTTAAGTAACTTGTTGCGACGCGCACAAGTATATATGCAAGTTTGCATCGCAAACTTGTCATAATAAAAATGTCGCGCTATTTCAGCGGCGTTTTTATCATATCTCCTTGTTTTAATACAAAACGTCCCTTAAGACCGAGACGATTGGTTTCGCGCACTAAAAATTCCCCTATCGCACCCATATTTTAGGCTAATACCAAGTAAGCTTTTTAGTATGTTTCATTATATCTTCCCCACGTACACAAACGCATAACAAATTTTTCAAAACCCAGTTTAAAAGCAAAAAAAACGCATTGCCCGCAGAATATTTCCACAGACAATGCGTTCAAAAAAAATTTTTTACATGCTAGCAAAGAATGCAACTATAAGTTTATTGCATTACTTGCCGAATCGCGGATAATCAGCCCTTGCTTTTCCTCGGGTCATCCTTTCTTTGGAACGTGCTCTCATCTTGGAAAGTACCGTCCCTTTTCTGGATTTTCACAGAGATTTTGTTCTTGCCTTGAACAAAATCCTGCGTCTTTCTTTTTATTTCAGCTTTTGTATCAGCAACAAAAGTCGCCCTCTCGGCATGCGCTTTCTTGAGCTGCCAATGCCCATCTTTGGTATTGATAAAATAGTTTGTCATGATTTTCCTCCAATAAAAAGTCAAGAGCGATTTATAAAAATTGCGATTGACTTTTTATACACATTCGCAACGAAGTGAGAATGTGCTATTAATATGCAAGTTTGCAACGCAAACTTGTCATGATAAAAATGCCGCGCTATTTCAGCGGTGTTTTTATCATACCTCCTTGACAAATACTTTCTTTCAAAAAATCTCCCCGCGCCCGTATTCACAAGCGCGGAAAGAAACCACTACTTACCCTATGCGGAAGCCCTGCCTTCATCACTCGCGCTTTCTGTGGCGGTCACATCAAACTTGGAAAAGGACGTCTTTTTGATTTCAGCCTTCATCTCCGCAGAGGGCGTGAAAATCACGCGTCTCTTCGTTATGCTTTCGGCCGCCACCTCATCCGCGCTCTCCTCGCCTCTGGAGCTTATACCGAGCTTCAGCCGTCCGAAGTTCCCGAGGCGAATCTTGATGCCCATCTTCAAGTAAATCGGAAGCCGGCGCATGAAGGCGGTCAGCACCGCCTCTATGTCGGTTCTGTTCAATGTGCTCGCGTCGCTTATGTCGGACGCGAATTCCGCGATTCCCATTTCCTCGATGTATACCGGGGCGGCATAGAATTTTGACTTCGCGCGATCCTGAGGATTATCGCGCTTCACAACTTTAAACTTCATTTTTGTTACCTCCATTTGGGATTTCATATCCCAAAATTGTTCTTCATTCCAGTAAGTTTTTTCTTACATCCGCTTGCAAAAAGAAAGGAAATATGCTAGAATATCTTCATCATTTTTCAAGATTCCGCGAAACGGAACGACGTTCCGTTTCCCTTTCTTGACCTTGAGCCGCATGGAATTGCTGGCGCAATCTATGCGGCTTTGTTTTTTCTAGTTCTGTTTACCTCCTATTTTCACTCCCATGATTTCCAAGAGTTTTTCGCACTCTTCGTCGTCAAGGCTTTTGATTCTGTCCGCGAATACCATGGCGGTCTCTTTCGCGAGGTCGCTTTTCAGGTTCTTGAAGTTTATCTGCACGGCGTTGCGCTCCGCCTTCGCCTCGAGAGCCTTAAGACGAGCCACGGTCTCGCCGTCCAAGCCGTACGCTTTGGCGAGCCTTTCGGTAAAGCCCACGGGGATTTTTCTCGCCCCGCTTATTACCGCAGAAAGAAGCGACGCGTGGATTCCCAAATCCTGCGCCATCTCGTGCGCCATCCGCTTTTTGCGAATGCCGATAATCTTAATCTCCTCCCCGTACTCCGTCGCTCCCATAGAAACCCCTTGTGTAATGTTTTTATCAAACTATAAATATATTAATATACTGATAATTTATTGTCAAGTACAAAATGCAAAAAAAATTCGCTTTTTTCTATTTCTTTTTAGCATTCTGTGCTATAATATATGAGTATCGGGAGGTGCTATTGGATTTTTTTTCGGAACGGCTCTCAAGCCAAGACATTGAAGATTGCGACGATGAAAATTTGACGGACGAATTCGACTCGCTTTCAAGAAACGAGTCAAGCGACGACGCCCCCACCCAAATTCCATCGCAAACGCAAAAAGAAAATTTCATTTACGCCGTTCAGTCGTCAGAAGAACTGAATGAAAGGTTCGAAAACATAAGACCTCTGAACATTTGCTACGACCGCGAAGGCACTCTAGTACAAGAAGGCTCGACTTCCATAGTATTTTTGGCGAACGATGCCACGGACGGACGAAGGCTTGCGCTCAAAGTCTGCGATGCGGAGAATGCGGAAAAGAAGAACGCGAACGAAATAGCGACACTTTTCCAATGGGAAAGCGGCGTTCTAGGGCAGCTAAAAAATGTGCACAACTGCCAGCAACTGCGCACGCCCTGCAACCACACATTTTTGGAAACTTCACATGGAATGCAGAGCGTCACGTATATCTCCACAATATACTTGCCAGTAGACCTCAAAAGAAATTTCTATCGGAACGATTCCCCAAATGAAGCGCTTACCCGAAAGAAAATGGCGAGCAGGATCAGTGTCTTCATACAAATGATAAACGCCATACAAGTCCTGCACAGGCATGGCATCTGCCACCGCGACATAAGACCTGAAAATTTCCGCGGCTATACGGAAAACCACAAGGCGCACGCGGTGGCGATAGACCTCGGAATGTCGCTCGCAAACAAAAGCATCGAAGACGCTATAAGATTGTACTCTCCATGCGCGCATGGGGCGTTGGCATACGCCGCGCCGGAAAAACTTTGCGGCTTCTGCGACGACTTTGAAATGGGGCTTGCTTCGGACATCTTTTCGCTCGGCTGCCTTCTGTATGAAACCGTGTCGAAAGACCTGTTCTACAATCAGTTTTTGGAAATGAACGCCTCGTGGTATCACCAAGTGATTTCCGACAGCACCGTTTACAAGACCGACGGCGACACTTTGGAAGAAAGGCTTCGCGTCTTTGACGGCTACATAGAGCAAAATTTCTCAAAGCTGCTCATTCCGCAGTTGGACTTTTTTCTAAAAGGCAAGGACCACGCGAAAAAAGAAATCCAGTCGCTCATAGACTTTATGTGCGCTTTCGACTACAAAAGGCGGGCGAAAGACGGCGACTTGCCGCGCATCAAAGACAAATTGCGCTCCGTGATAAAGGAACTGGAACAAAACGCGAGGAAGAGAAAGAATGCTTGAAAGCGAAGAAAAAGAAATCACGACGGAAAACCTTTTGTCCATGCCGAAAAGAAGCCTTGTGTTTTCAAATCTTCTGACCGATTCAAAAGTGAAATTCGAAATCTCAAAATTTGATGCGCTAAAAGACATTGGCGATGCTAAATCGCTTTTTGACATAGAGAAAAGACGCGACAATCCGATTGAAGAAAACATCTACAGGCAGACGG
This sequence comes from uncultured Treponema sp., assembly GCA_910584475.1. Taxonomy (GTDB): domain Bacteria; phylum Spirochaetota; class Spirochaetia; order Treponematales; family Treponemataceae; genus Treponema_D. The sequence goes on along the minus strand of CAJUBD010000005.1, from coordinate 115,169 downwards.
AAAAATCACTTGAAACGTTCATAAAAAAGAATTCCGAACTCGCCGGCGACACAAGGTTTTGCGACACTTACAATTACAGGGTCTCCACCTTCTACAAATTGCTCGGCGATTTTCCTAAAGAACGCGAATACCTTTTTAAAATCACGGACAAGGAAAATGAATTCTACAGCCAAAAGATAAACGAAAACTTGTTGCGCACAGAGAACACGGAACAAGACGCGCTGAAGTTCCTTGAATCCACGGACACGGAAGAAGCGACAATATATGTGGCGGCATTTTACAAAAAAAAGGGCGAATACGAAAAAGCGAAAAACCATCTTCTTTCTTTCTACGAAAAACACGGGCCAACTTTTCAAGTGAACAATATGATTGCCGCCGACTGCATAATTCGCACTTTTGAATATGAAAGAGCCGTTTCGTATTTAAAAGAGAGCTTCTTCCATTGCCGCTACAATTCGGACACCGCCTTGATGCTGAGCGTCCTGTACCTAATCCTTTCCATAAAGAATCGCAGGCTGACAGAAAAATCAAAGCGTTGGGCGAAAACCGCATTTTCCTTGGACAGCTCGAGCGAATACGCGCTTACCATGATTGCGAAACTTTTTATCGATGAAAATCCCGTCTACACGGAATCCGCGATAGACAAGTATCTTGCGCGGCGTTCCTCAAAAAGAAAATCTTTTTACGAGCGCGCCTTGCTTTTAAAAGGAAAGTGCAGATACACGAACAAAAAATATTCCGACTGCATAAGCGTGCTTCAGGAAATGACCGGCAGCGAAAGATACAAGCATGCGGCATGGAACAACCTTGCCCTGTGCAACATGGCGATCGGCAAGAGCGACCTCGCGCTGAAAAACATTGAACGCGCTGTAAAAATCATAAAGGAAACAAATGATGAAATGGCAAAAGAAAAAATCTATCCGAATTACTTGAACATTCTCACTGAAAATTCCAAATACAAGGAGGCTTGCGATTTCGTGGAAAGCGAGGCTGGCGGAATCGAAAACCTGATTCCCAAAACGCGCTCGCAGTATCTCGACATAATCTCTCCATACATAAAAAGTCTTTTCAGTCTCGGCCGCCTTGAAGAGTCTCTCGTCCTTTTGACGAGAATCTTCAGCAACGCGGAAGATTACTTGGTGAAAAACTGCGCGGCGATAGACATAATACGCTTTTGCCTAATCACGGACAATTTCCAAACTGAAATATGCGAAATGACGAAAGACGCGCTCGTGGCAAACTACGAGGCGGACACCTCCCTTTTCCAGAACCTAAACGACATAGTTTTCGCCTGCCTTGAAATGAACGCCGAAATCCCGCGCGACATTTTGAACGTGTTTTTGAACAATGTATCCAGGAACGAATTCTTCCTTGCCACATACGGGCTGTACCAGTTCAAGATAAAGAACGATTGCGAGCGCGGGGTGGAATACTATTCAAAGGCGATGTCGCGAACAAAAGACGACTTTATTTATGAAGAACTCAAAATAAAATGCCGCACTGAACTTGCAAAATTCTATCTGAAGAACGGAGAAACAAAGAAGGCGCAGATTGAGGCGCACGGAATTATAAAGAAATGTCCGCCCCGTCTATTTTGGTACGCGAACGAGGCGCAGAAAATTCTCAAAGAGAAATTTTAAAAACTCTGTGAGAATTTTTAAAAACTCACAGTGTTTTCACATAAAACTCTGTGAGTTTTTAAAACGATCATTCCAATCTCAAAAAAACTTGACAACTCCCCCAATCATAATTATACTTTTATGTGAAAACAGAATAATTTTTCTCGCTCTGGAGCGTCAAAAGCATGTTGCCAAAAGGTAAAAAAGAAATTCTCAAAACTCTTGAAAACTTTACGCTTATGGACGACACTTTCATGAGCAAGGTTTTCGAGCAGGACAAAGATTGCGCATCTTATGTTCTTTCCATCCTTTTGGGAAAGCAGCTTGAAGTGCAGGAAGTGCGCACGCAAGACGAGATTTTCGATTTACAGGGGCACGATGTCCGCCTTGACGTGCGTGCGACGGACGCGGAAAACAAGATTTACAACATCGAAGTGCAAAGGGACAATCGAGGCGCGAATCCAAAAAGGGCACGGCGAAACGCATCTATGATAGACGCGAATTTTTCCAATCCCGGAAAATACGGTGAAAGACTGCCGGAAGTCTACATCATTTTTATCACCGAGCACGATTATTGGAAAAAAAACAAACCTTTGTACCCGATAAAAAAATCTGTCCATATCTCGGAGAATGAGACAATTAATTACGATGACGGTTCCCATGTCTTGTATGCCAACGGCGCATACAATGGGAATGGTGAAATTGGCGAATTAATGCATGATTTCAGAATGTCCAATCCCGATGAAATGCATGATTCCGTATTGAAAAAACGCGCAAACTTCCTGAAAAGAAGCGAGCAAGGAGTAAACATTATGTGCCAAGCGATGGCCGATTTGGGAAGAAAAATCGGCGAAATGATGATTGAAGAAGAAAAAATTGAGATTGCGAAGGACATGCTTTCCGACAATATGCCGGCGGAAAAAGTCGCGACCTACACAAGGCTTTCTATGAAAAAAATTCTAAAATTGCAAAAAGAAATACTTGAAAGGGCTTGAAGTCCTGCGCCAAGTTCACGGCGAAATTGAAAAAAATTTCAAAAATATCCCGCCAGCCACTTGACACATTTTTTCCTTTTCGCTATAATATCACCATTCTATGTCTCCTTCGTCTAGTGGTTAGGACATCGGGTTTTCATCCCGACAACAGCGGTTCAATTCCGCTAGGAGATGCAAACTTTTCCTTGACTTTTTTCCAAAACAATGCTATCATAAATGCCATGCGCAGGTCGTATTTGAAAAACATGAATTCTGATACCCCCCCCCCTGTTATGGCGGACGCATGGTGACTTTGTCACACGCCGCAAGGATTTAATTCATCCGCGCAAGCCCCTTTCAACTTGCAGCCTATCCGGGAGACTCGGATAGGCCATGTTCTGGGACAATGTTGAAATCTACAGAAAGCAAAAGAACCTTACCTACCGCGCCATCGCGAAACTCATGGGCACGGTGGATACGACGGTCTCTTCGATGCGGCAGTTCGGAACAGAGCCGCGAGTGAGCGACGCGCTGAAAATCGCGGACGCTTTGGGCGTGGACGTGCGCATTTTGGCTGGCGTGAAAAATGTCTGCTGCGGACAAAGGATCAGGGCGGTCACGTTCGGCAATTTCGATTTGCTCGTGGACGGAAAGCCCGTCCATTTCAAAAGAAAAAGGTCAAAGGAAATGCTCGCCTATCTCATAGACCGACACGGACATTCCGCCACAAGACGCGAAATCGCCGCGGTGCTTTTTGAAGACGATTGCTACGACAGGAGCCGGCAGAATTATTTCGGAATGATAGCCGCCGCGCTGAAAAGCGCGCTCGACTCCGCCGGCATCGGCGAAATCTACCTCCACGACACGGACTCGTTTTCCATAGACGCGAACAAGATTTCCTGCGACTTGTATGAATACGAGGCGGGAGAGCCTTCCGCGTTGAACTCGTTCCACGGAGAATACATGGCGCAATACAGTTGGGGCGAAATGCGCATTATGGATTTGTACATGCTCGGACGTAAATATCAAGCGCGGCCAGAGACCTCTTCATAGCCCTTTAGAAACAGAGATTTGTCCTTATAATAAGACTGCAAGCCATCTATGTGTTCCAAAAGTTCATCGGTTATGCGTGTTCCCATAGAATCAAGCACAAAATCAACGCCTTCACGCCGAGCCAGTTTCGCAGCCGGAACGAAATCGCTATCGCCGCTTATCAGCACAATCTGATCAACAAGCCGTTTGTAAGCTAAAGTTGCGATGTCGATTCCTATTTTCATGTCAACGCCTTTTTGCCTAACGGAAAGTTCAAAATCAGCGTCCTTTAATTCTTCAAGTTTTAGAGTGCCATTTAATAATTTTTTCGAAGAATCACCCTTCAACACAAACGAAGCATCAGAATCCGCCAGTGTTCCTAGCCTAAGCGCGACTTTTCTTTTCTTTTTTAGTTCGCTAAAAAATTCTGAAGTCCACTTGTATACTTCGTTTTTAGACATGTCGATGTTCTTTCTCAATGGATGATAAATTGTCTTTGAAATCGGCGGACAATCGTAATAGTAAATCCTGTAAAGTTCTTTCACAGCGGAAACCAATTTTCCATTGTAAAAAAACGCCCTGTCCGTCTCATACTTTAAATGGCAAAAGCAATACTTGACAAGTTCCTCCGCCCTGTCCTGCGCGGACCTCTTCCCAAACAAATGGGCGGCAACCTTTCTGTAAAAACCGCCGTCAACCAAAATAGCAACCTTCTTCATCGCACCGCCTAAAAAATAAGGCTCGTAACTCCAACTATTCCCCCATAATCGGGAAGTTGTACTTTACAAGCCTATAAAACAGCGAATAAATTTCATCGCTACTATAAATTTATATCTTTCCCACAAAATTGTCAAGCAATTTTTTCATTTTTCTTCATTAAAAAATCATATTTGTTTTACATTTCATATCCATTACAATTTTATACCAAACAAAAAGAACACCGCAGGTAATGTAGATTTCTATATCGTTATCGCGCCCCCTCGCAATGACTGACGCATAGCGGTCGTTTTACATTATGTCGAATTCCTTCATCAATTTTCTGCGAAAAGTCTTGCATTCAGGCGTTTCAAGCCCCATGCGCTCGGCGGTATCCAAATCTTCGAGCGAACTCTGGAAGTCGCCCAAATTATATTTCGAGAGAGCGCGCCGGAAATACGCGTGCGACTGGAACGCGTTCAATTCGAGCGATTTTGAAAAACATTCCACCGCCCGCTCGTTTTCGCCCAAAACGCTGTGCACGATGCCCATGTAATAAAGCGAGCGAAAAACGTCCTTTCCGAGCGCGGCGGAGCGTTCAAAATCGCCCAAAGCCTCGACATATTTGTTCTGCGCGAAATACGCCATGCCACGATGCTTCAAAATCACCGAAAGCACCGTGTCGTCAAGTTTCGCGTTTGAAGAAATTATGCGCGAATATATTTCCACCGCCAAATCCAAGTCGCCCGAATTGTGCGCCTGAAGCGCGCGTAGAATCATATCGTCTATAGTGCCGTGAACATAAGGAGACGGTCGCCCGATTTCCTCCTTTGGCAAATCGCCTTTCTCCGAAAAAGACAAACCGTTTTCATTGTCGGTGATGACGTCGGCCTGGCTGTAAAACGAAGCGCGACGCCTGTCCACTTGCCGCTGAAAATTCTTCTGGTAGTCGCGGATCTCCTGAAAAATAGTGTCCGCGAGCGAAAGCGAGGCGTTCACGCTGGCGAGCTTCCGTCTGAGCGGCGCGTCGAACGGAGTGAATTCCGTCTTGTAAATTAGCTCATGCTCGACTTCCGCCCAAGCGTCCTGCAAGATTGTGCGGATTTGGATTTCGCAACAAAGCTCCTTCGGAAGCGGATGCGACTTTAAGAAATCAGCGTCGAGCACAGAAAGGTCAAGGCACTCATCGGGAATTTCTATCAAAATGTGCACCGACTCATAGCCGAATTCGCGGAAACTCTGCTCCGCCCCCTTGTGCTCTATTTCGCGGACATTGTACTTTTCCGAAATCAAGCGCTCGACCTCCGCGATGTTCTCCAAAAAAAGGCACACCACGCGGATTCCCATCATGTCGGTCAGACATACGAGCGAATTCTTTTTGTAGATTTCCGATGACTTTTGTCGCAAAACTTTTTGATAATAACTTGCGAAAGATTTTATTCGAGACTTGAGCACGGGGCGCGGACTCAACGCCAAATCGCCTACAAGTCGACTCCGCACATTGTTCAAAATGCACGAAAAAATCGGATTATACGAGTCATAAAGCTTTTCTATGTCCTCTTTGCTTGGCAATCTTGAATTTGGCATTCGCATTCTCCGAAAATCACGCGGCGACTACCAATGTTTCGCACACGCATAAAAAAAGTGCACTTCCAAATCAAGAAGTGCACTTTTTCAAGATGGCGCATAAGCCGTCTACAAATTATCTTGCGTTGTCCGCATTGTTGTCAGCGGCCTGTCCGCCATTCTGCTGAGCCGAACCTTCGCCTTCTTCTCCGAGACTTGAAGTGAATTCAGTTTCGGTGGCAAGCTTCGCCTTTTCGAGGTAGCGGTTGACCTGCTTGTTGCCGAAGCGCTGCATTTCGGCGGCCTGACGCGCGGTTTCTTTCTTTGTGATGATGCCCCAAAGATCTTCATCCGCGATGTCGCGCTCAGAAACGAGGACGGCTTTGTCATAAATAACCTTTACGTCCTTGAAGTATCCAATGAAGTCTCCGCCGATGTGAGAAGCGTCGCGGGCGACATAGAATCCGTCGAACTTGACGAAAGGCATTCCGCGAGGATAGATCGGATACACGCGGATTTCCCTATTGCGGATTTCCGTGATGTACTGCGGGTTGTTCCAAACCAACTGCTTCCAGCCGTCAAAGCCGAGATATCCCATAAAGTAGCGTCGCTCGACATTGTCATTGTCCTTGAGGAGGACATAGAGCGCGTGAGGATAATTCATGCCCATCGTGTTTACGGCGATGGATTTGAGAGTGCCGACATTTTTTACGACACCGTAGCCGTCTTCAAACAAAGTCTTGCCGCTGGCCTTTTCTTCGTCAGTGGGTTCCTGACGAACGCCGTTATCATCTGCCTCAGACAAAGGTTCATATGCGGGGATGTCGAACGCGGGCTTGATTTTCGCATTGGCGTTGCTCGCCCATTCGGGGAAGACAATGCGAACGCCCATTATGTTGCTGCCCGCGAAAGGAACGCGCGCGCTGTCCCTGACAGGAGCGGACACGACCTTTGAGTCGGCCAAAGCCAAAACATTCTTCGCAGACGAATTCAATTCGACTTCCCATTCGGGCAAAGCGAGAGACGTCTTCATCATCTCTTTCTGTTCATCGGTAAAAGTCGCGCCCGCGGCAACAGAGAAATCCATTACCGTGTGCTTGTTCTGAGTCATCTCTCCAGAATTCTCGTCCGGGCAACAGTCCGCGTCAAGAAGAGTGAAGTCGATGAGCATAGATTCCTCAGCAAACACAAGCGATGTCGCGAGCATGAATGCCGCCATAAACAAACAGACAGTTTTCTTCATTTCAAAAACTCCTTATAATTATAGATGTAGCCTTGTCTATATTAATTACAGTATCCAACAATAAAACGTTTTTGTCAAGGGTTTTATGCGATTTTTTTTCAAATTTTTATAAAATATTTTTTCCGTCAATAAACAGCTCGATGTTTTTCACCGAATGAAAATTCTTGAAAATGTTGCGCTTGAAAAGCGCGATGGACTCCATGATTTCGCCTGAATTGCCGTCCTGATAAAGCAAATCCGAAGTCAAATCTATATAGAGAGTCTTGTCTCGCAAAAGGCACAGTCTCGCCTTCGTTCCCGGAGAAAAAATCGGACGGGAACGCTCGGTCTTCGCGCCCAAAAGAAGTTCGTCGACATAAAGCGCGATTTTATCCTCGCCCTTTTTCGCAGGAAGAAACCTGCTTTCAATCGCGGTCTTTCCCTCGTCCACGCTTTCAAAGCGAAACACATAGCGTTTGCCGGGCGACTTCACGAAATACGCAGCGGCAGAAAAGACGAACGCTGCAAAAAGCGCGATGAGCAAAACCAAAGACACGAAATCAATTTTCTTTTCCATAAAAAAATCTCCCAAAAAAAGACCGAGTTTCTATGTTTTTTCGCGAAGCGTAAGGTGCGTTCCGCACCGACAAATGCAGCCGCGCGAGCAATATGGAAACTCGTAAGTAAAAAAAATCGCTTCGCGATTTTTTTAACGACTGAACCCGCGAGAACGCTCGAAGTGCGCTACGAACGCCGATATTCCATTATATATACCGAACGCGGTTTTCTGCAAGTAGGTCTTGTCGTTCAAAAGTTTCGCTTCCTCGGAGTTTGAAATGAAGCCCACTTCCACCAAAACGCTCGGCATGTTCGAATTGCGGACTACGAACCATTCCTCCGCCTTGATGCCGCGAGGAACGCTCAAATTTCCGATTTGCGCGCCGAGTCCGTCCATAATGAATTTCGCGATCAAAATGCTTTCGGTCGTGTATTCTTCTTCCATCATCGAATTCAAGATGTTGAAAAGCTTTGGATCTTCGGCTTTTTTCCCGCTGTCCAAAACCGTGCGGCGATAGCCCGGCGAAAGATACCAAACTTCATACCCGCGCGCCTTTTTGTCGAGCGATGAATTCACGTGAACCGAAACGTAGAGGACGGCCTCGCGTTCCTTGAGCTTGGCGTTCATAGAATTCGCGATGTCGGTGCGTTGCTGCAGCGAAAGGAAAACGTCGGTGGAACGCGTCATTATGATCTGCTTTTCAGGATAGGCGGCCTTGAGGCGTTCGGCGAGCATTTTCGACACGGTGAGATTTATGTCCTTTTCTTTGAGCGTCACGTTTTTGCCGCCGATTTTGTGCGTCATGCTCGCGCCCGAATCTTTTCCGCCATGACCGGGATCAATCAAAATCGCGCCGACCTTAAAGCTGTCTTCCGAAGAATTTTGCGCGGAAAAAAAACTTTCGATTTCGCGAAGAAAATCGTTGCTCACGAAAATCGCGCCGCCTGAAATTTGCGGAGAATCCGCATACAAGAATTTTTCGTTGTTCAATAGGATAACGGGACTTCCCACGCGGAAGGAAACCTGCCTTCCGTTTTTTTCGAGGATGCCGCCTTGCGAGAGCGTGTCCCAATAAAGAGTCGTGCCGGAAGCGGAAGCCGATTCAATCAGGTTTTTTCGCGAGGAATCTTGCGCGAAAATTTCTGCGAATGCTAAAAATGAAAATAGAAAAATTGCTAAAATTCTCTTTTGTGATTTTCTTTCGCAAGGGAAAGATTTATTGCGCCGCATACAACGCTCCTTGGATTCCGCCGCGCAGCAATGCGGTCCAGAATTTCTTGTAGTTCAATTCCGCATGGCTCGGGCGCAGTTTGTCGAATTTTTGAATTGTTTGGCGAAGCGTCAAATTGTTCCAGTCGCGCATTTCCAAAAACGGGAAAGCTTTCGCCGGAAGATATTTTTCAACGCTCTCGTCCTTCGGAATTATCTTCTCGCTGTTGCAGTCGAGTTCGTAAGCAAGTTCGTTCGACGCTCCTTTCGGAAGCTGATACGCTCGCGGCGGAAAAGCGCGTCCGTCAGGCTCTCTCGCGCCAAAAAGAAATTCATCCGTCTTGGGATTTTCTTTTTCCAAGACGAGCGTAATTTTTCCGACGGCTTCCTGCGCGATTTTTTCGGCTTCTCCGCGAGTCCTCGCCACGGAAATGACGTTGCCGCATTTTTCGACATTGCTTTTCGGAAAGTCAATTTCATCGCCTGAAGAAACTCGTCGAAAAATATTTTTCACGCCTTCTACTTTTTCCGCTTCGTCCAAATTCAGGACTTCCTTTACCTTTCCGGGAATCGAAATCCAAGCACGTTCGGCGGAAGCCACCATCGAAGTATACGCGAAAATTTCAAACGGCTCGTGCACGTCAAGGACGAATCGGCGTTCTTCGAGCTTATGAGGTTTTTTTCCAAGCGCGATTAAAATCGCCTGCTCGGTGAGATTCAGTCCGCTCGAATACGGAAAAGTCCAGCCTGACATATAGCCGCCAGAAAGCCGCGCCGCGATTTCTCCGACCATCGGTCCTGATTTCGTCATCTTGATGTCAGCCTTTGCCGCGCCATGGCTCAAGCCCAAAGACTTTATTCCTTCTGCAAAAGTTCTTATCAGGGCGATGTAGTCTTTGTACGGGACTTGCGACGGCATCGTGTGTCCCATTTCAATGAAATATGGCGGAAAAAAAATGTGCCGCTTGGCGAACCCCGTAATCGTGAGCGTGCCGTCATAAATAAGCGCGTCAATCGAAAATTCAGGGCCTTCCATATATTCTTCCAAAATCGCGCTTTGCGTACGCGAAAATTCAAACGCAGTTTCAAGCGCGGGAAAAAGCTCGTCTGCGCTGCGAACCATTCGGCAACCGCGCGCGCCCATATTGTCCACAGGCTTTACGACTTGCGGATAAGTGAGCTTTTCCAAAACGTTCGGAGAAAGGATTTCTTCCAAAGATTGTTTTTTTATTTCCAAAAAATGGGGGCTTGGAACGTGCGCATTTTCAAAGCACCGCCTCATCAAAGCCTTGTTGCTCGCGCTTTCGGACGCGCGAAAACTGTGGTTTGGAAATCCGCATTTTTCGCAAGTATAGGCGACGCTCGCGCTGAAATCCGTTCCGGCGGTGAAAACGGCTTTTAGCCCTGCGTTTTCTTTAAGGCTCAAAGCGTAGCGCGCGATTCCCTCAAAATCTTTCAAATCAATCGGCTCGAAAAAATCGGCTTCGGAAACACAAGGGGCGCGAGGATTCGCATCCACGACAAAAACTTTGAGTCCCAAATTTTTCGCGCTTCGGATAGCCGGCCCTTGCATCGTGCCCGCGCCCAAAATCAAAATCGATTCTTCCATTTTTCCGCCTGGTCCGCGTCATTTTTTCACGCAGTAAACTTCGTAAGTATCACCCAACTTGAACAACTTACATAATATCACAGCGAGAGAAAAAAGGAAAGTGCCTTTTTGAATTTCGCGCTTTTTGAAAAGCGGAATTCTTTCCGCGTGAATGCCGGTGGAAACGATCTTCTTTATTTTAAACCCGAATCGCTTCAAAATCTTTTTGCTCCTTTGAATTTCCCAAATCGAATAATGGTCGCGCGGACTTTGCTCGAAAAATTTTCGTCTTGAAAAGCGCGCGCTCACGCCGCTTGCCGATGGAGTAGAAAATGCGAATACCCCTCCCCTTTTCAAGAATTTGTTCGCCTGCTTCAACGCGCCTCCCAAATCCCTGACATGCTCGATTACGAACCACATCGTGAGTGCGTCGAATTGCGAAACGCCGAATTCTTTTTCCGAATCGAAATCCAAAAACGAAGCGTTCACACATTCAAAGCCCAAATCTTTTTTTACATAATCCACGGCGGCCACGGAAATGTCGCTTCCGAAAGGCTCAAAGCCCGCTTCGCTCGCGGCGGAAAGAAACGGTCCGTAAGCACAACCAACGTCAAGTAAGGTAGCAGGTAATGGGTAGTAGGTATTAGGCGTGGCGGAGTTTTTAACTGTATGAAATTTTTTCTTGCCGAGAATTTTTTTTATAATCTGGACACGGCGGACGCCTTGAGCTTTTATCGAGTCGAAATCTTCCAAATATGTGCGACCGTATTGATTTTTGTATTCGCCTTCAAAATAATTTTTTTCGTATTGAACGCGGCTGTCAGTGGAAAACGAAAGAAAAATCATTTTGCAATTCGGGCAGCGTCGAAAAGTGTGCGTGGCAGTCCTAGCGACAATTTTTCCTCGCGAAGATCTTTCGCCACAAACAGGACAATCAAATTTCTGCGCTCCCGCAAGGTTTTGCAAAATTTCATTCCAAGTGAATTTTTCTTCGCGATGACTTTCCGTATTCTTTTCCGAAAAAATATTTTCAAAATATTCGCTAGTAAGGCACGACGGATTTTCCAAAAGCGAATTAAATTTTTTCACGGAAACCTCGTTTTTCCTGACGCAGAGAAATCCATATTTTTTAGAAAGCTTTTCGTGAAGTGCGCTCGTGGCAAAAAGAATCACACGGCATTTTGCGGACACGGCTTCGAACGCGGTAAATCCGTAGTGCGTGAAAACCAAATCGTATTCGAAAAGTTTCTCTCGCAAATCTTGAATCGTCGAAACGATTTTTATTCTTTCACCGTCAATTTTTTTTTCAAAAGAAAATCCGTTTGGCAAAACAACAGTAACATCGATTTTGTTTTGAGAAAGAGCGCGCGCGACATTCACCGCGACTTCCGCGTTCCCCTCCCCGCCGAGCGCGACGAGCGCGTTTTTTATAGAATAGCTTCGAGACTTTTTTTTGTTTTCAGGAAGCGGGATGAGCGCGGGATTTTGCAAATTTGGCGCGCGGCGTAAATTGAAAGAAGGAATTATGTCGAGCAAAAAATCCGCCGCTTCACATTCTCCGCCATCGTCAATCGAACAGAGCGCGCCAAGCGCGCACAATTTTTGCAATTGGGATTTTTCGCTTTTAAACAAGTCCGCCACGACTAAATCCCATTTCGCGCTGTGGCTTGACATTTCTTCAATGGAAAAATCTTTTTCGTAGAAATCCGCATTGTTTTTCGCTGGACAAATTATTTGAAATTCGTGCAAGCCACTTCGAACGGCTTCTTCCAAAATCGCATCGCGTTCCTTTAGGCTCGCGTCAGATTCAATATAGACAAATCCGCCGAATTTTTTGGCAAGATCGAGACAGCGGCGCAAATGCCCTGTTCCCCTCCCCGACTTTACGCTCGGCACGAACAAGACATTTTTTTTCACGAGCGGATTTTCGCACGCGCGAAGAATTTCCTTCGCGGAATAAGGATGAGTTTTTTTTCCGTCTGAAATTTTCTGAACGATGTTTTGCGCGCGCTTGAAATCCGAAAAAGTGTCTATCGTAGTTCGCAAATCGGGCGCGAAAAATTCTTCGTCCGCCTTTTTGAAAACCGCCTTGAAATTCTCAGGATGATTGTAAAGGGCGGGGCCGACATGCTCGTGGTCATAAGGCGAATCAGTCAAAGTCGCCGCTCGCAAAATCGACGCCGCCTTGAAAACTTCCACGCCGCTTCCGTGCGGAAGTCCCGTAAAAGTGAAGTAGTCCGCATCAAAAAAAATTTGCTCGAATTCTTCGAGCGATTTTTGAGCCGCCTCGTAAAACAAAAAAGGATTGTCCGCCGTGGCGCGAACGATGATTTCACATTCACAAAATTGAGTTTGCACGAGCGAGCAAAATCTTTCCAAAACGTCGTCGCGGCTTCCGGCGAAAATTTCCCAGCCGCAATTTTTCGCAATTTCTTCAAGCGCGTTTTTCGAATCGTAGTCACACGCCAAAAAATATCTCTCGGAGGGAATTTTTTTCATAGCGTCAAGCGTCCACGAAAGAACGCTTTCGCCGCCCAATTTTTTCAAAGCCTTTCCAGGAAGTCTGCTAGAAGAAAGCCTGCACTGCACGATTACCGCCACGCGACGTCCCATCAGATTTTCCCCCAGTCGTTTATCAATTTGAAAGCATCGAACGCAAAACGCCGCCCGTTTTTTTGCACCCAATTTCGCGCTGAACTGAATTGGCGAAGCGTTTCAAAAATGCCGCACGACGAGCGCATTTTAAAGGCAAAGAATTTTGAAAGCGGCAAATCCGCGCGGCCGCCCTTTATCACGGGAGCCATGTTTTTCAGGAAAAAGCGTAGTTGCGAAATGTCTGGCGTGGAATCCACGAGCGGAATTTCTTCGGCATAGGAAAAAGAAAGCCCTGTGGAAATTTTTATGCGCTCCCCCCAAAGCCACGCTCGGAATGCGAAATCCAAATTCTGCCAATAAGGATTTTTTATCGCGAAATCGTAGCCGCCCAAACGCTTGAATTTCTTCGTGTCGTAAAATCCCAAAAAATTGAAAGGATAAAGCGTCGGCTCGCCGTCGGAAATTTGAAAGTCGGACTCGATGTTCAAAACAGATTTCTTTACGCCCGGAATGAATTTTATCGGAACGGCAGTTTTGTCCTGCGCGAAAAGGCGCGGCACGATGCAAAAAATATTTTGCGCCGCCAATTTTTCGGAAAGTTGAGGCGTGAGAATTTCTCGAGTAATTCGAATCGAGTCGCGCAAAACAAGTGCGTAAGGCGAATCTATTTCCGCCATCGCCGCGTTTATCAAATCTCCGTCGACAGCATTTTCCAAAGGAATCACGAATTTCACTTCGGGAAAATTTTGCAGCAAATCATCCAAATTAAAATTCTTAGAGTCATTCTCCACCGAAATGATTTTTTCAAATCCGCACTTGGAAAGGTTTTCGAGGTTTTGCATCCGCAGATAGCTGTTGCCACCGTTGAGCAAAATCGCCGCGACATTCAAAGCGGACTTTTCTTCGGAACGCCTGCCGCCGAGAATCGTGCAATTTATCTGCCGCTCGTTAAAAATTGAAGATGTAATATTCATCGCATTTTCCGCAGTGTCCGCCATATTTTTTTTGAATATGCTCGCGCAAAACAGAATTCTTTTTTTGCCAAATTTCTTCGAGGCTCGAATCAAAAACGTTTCCAAGAATTTCCGCATCTTCAAAAGCACAAACTTCGCGACAAAGCGGAACGCTCCCGTCAAAAAGAATTTCCATGTCGCGCCGCAAATGCCAGCACGGTTCTCGCACCACCGGCGCAAGGTCGGCGGTTTTTACTGAAGGAAGCGCGGCGCAAAAATTGTCGTATTTTTGGACGATGATTTTTCCGCCGGTCGCGCTCGACTTTTCGCTCCAAGTTAGGAAAAAATTTTCAAGCTCGTCTTCGTTTTGAGCCGTGCGAGTGAATTGCGCGTAAGTCTCGCAAAAATCCGCAGAAATGATTTTTATCGCCGAAATCGCATCCTGCAAATTCGCGCCGCCGTGAAGCGCAGAAAATTTTTCGTCGGAAAAAGCATCAAGTGAAACTGCGAAAATTATTTTTTTGCGGCTTTCATTCGGAACGAAATCACGGATTTTTTTGTACGCTTCACTTTCGACAAAATCCTTCAAAGCCGCGCCGTCGATTTCCAAGAATGCAGTCAAATCGTTTTGGAAAATCTCTCGCACGAAAGAATCTATTTCAGGATGCAAGACCGCCTCGCCGAAAAGCGAAAGCGAGACGACCGCATTTTGCGAAAAAGATTTTATTTTTTTCACGAGAGCAGAAAATTTTTCGCTTGGCATCCGAAAATTCGTAGAAAGAATTTTCTCGCCATAACGCCTTTCAAAAAAATCCGCGTAAGGCGAAAAAGGCGGCGGCACTTTGCAAGCGCAGTTGACTTGAATATTGTAGAACGCGGGCACGGTTTTCAAAACTTCGTCACAGTCTCTTGCTATCTGCGAAATCGCGATCACGTTTTCTTCGCCAATTTTTTGCGAATCGATTTCAAGCAAATCCATGCGATTTTTTTCCACGATTTTTTTCGCCAAGTTTTTCGCGCTCAAAAAATTTATATTTTCGTCGCACAAAAAATTCATCCGCAAAAGCCTGTAGTCATGGCTTGCGATTTGCGTTTCAATCTCAAAAGAATTTATGTCGGATTTGATTACATCGAAAATCGAATCTTTCGTGACGGCGGACTTTCCTTGTTCGAGCGCGGCTTTTTCGCACAAAGCAAAAATTATCGCCGCCGCGCCCGTGTCCAAAATTTCAGGCGCGAAGCCCGCAGGATAGCCGTCTGCAAAAGTGTACTCAGCCTTGTATTCAGTGTGAAGTCGAATGAGTTCCTTTGAAAGCGGCGCGTCCAAAAATGCCGCGGCAGCGTTCGCATAGACGATGCAAGCCTCGCCTGAATCTTTTGCGAGCGCGGACATTTTCTCAAGCAGACGCGCGACATTCCAACTTTCTTCGGCGAGGCAAAAGATTTCTCGCGCGCCAATCGCGCTTTTTACCGCCGCCTCATTTTTCGCAAAACAAAAAATTGCGACTTTAGAAGGCGGAAAATTTTTCGCGATTTCCTCCGCCCAAAGCAAAGAACGCTCAAGCGCGCTTTGCCCGCCGTTTTTTGAGGGAAAAACTTTTTCAAACTGCGCCGCGCTTTCGGGCGAAAACAAAACGATTTGCATTTATGGAATCAGCATAGCATAAAATTTATTTTTCCGCAAGTATGGTCGCGAGGCATCGCATCGCTTGCGAGTTTCCGCTACGCGAAACTCGCGCATGCAAACCTGTTCGCGCAACTTAATTTGAATTCGCATTTTTTATGACGGACAAAAATTCCCGCTCGGGAATCGGATGGGCATACAAAAATCCTTGTATATAATCCGCGCCCACGCCTTTTATCATTTCGTCCTGCTCATCGTCTTCCACGCCCTCGACGAGAATCTCCAGACAATTTTCTTTAAAAGTATGGACGAGGCTTTTTACAAGCCTTTGAATTTTGACTTTCTTTTTCATCATCAAGACAAACGAGCGATCTATTTTGATTGTCTGGAAAGGAAGCGAAATGACATTCGCGAAATTTGAATATCCGGTGCCAAAATCGTCAAGGGCAAATTTCAAGCCTTCGCCTGAAAGCCTGAGCATATTCCTGCGAATCATATCGAAATCTTTTATGAAAATGCTTTCGGTGATTTCAATGACGATGTTCCGCGGCTCGATGCCGAATTTTTCTATCGTGGACAATACGAATTCCACGACTTTCGGACTGACCATTTGCTCCACAGAAAAATTCACGGAAACAAATTCCACTACATTCTTGTTTCGGGCGATGAAGTCGCAGACTTTTTCGAAAACCACATTTCCAAGCCGTTCGATGAAACCTTTGGACTCGGCGAGCGGAATGAATTCCGTCGGCATGATGTCGCCGATTTCCGTACCAACAAGCCGAGCCAAAGATTCGGCGTGAACGAAACGCTTTTCGGACACAGAGTAAATCGGCTGAAAATAAACTTGAAATTGCTTGGAATCAAAATTCAATTCTCTGTCGAGAATCGCGCAAATTTTCTTGGCGCGGTTCAACTCGTCAACATAACTTTGATCGCAATAAATAAATTTCTGCCTTTTGTTCTTTCTCGCGCTCGCAAGCAAATTGTTTACGAGTTCCATCGCATTTTCATAATTTTCGGCATTCTGTGGAAGCTCGAGAAATGCGGCGAGAAAATCTATTTTGTGGCTCAGTCCATCAGCAGTAGAAAAAATTTCGAAGCGCTCGAAAAATTCAGCCACATATTTTTTTTGCGCCGCAAAATCGTTCGAAAAAATCGCGACCTTGTTCGCGCCTATTTGATATGCGGACCTTCCGAAACTTGAATTCAAATTCGAATAAAGCTTTATCATCAAGGCGTTAAAGTCATAGACTCCCATACGGTCTTCAAGCATGCCGTAATTTTCAATTGAAATCACGCACAAAAAGCCTTTGGGATTTTTGCGCAAGACTTTTTCAAGATTCCGCTCCGTGAGCAGACCGGTCTTCATATCGTATTCGAGCAAGTCCGTCTGCACGCTCAAATATACCAGAAGCAATGTCGCGAACGAAGTCGTTCCAGTCATTACCAAGTACGTTGAAAAGAACTGAATCGAACTGATGCACAATCCCAAAATCGGATAAATCACAAACGTGAGCTTTATGTGGCGCGAAAGGGTTTTTCGACTGCAAAAAACCGCCATCAAAATCAGCGCCGCGTAAAACGCAGTTTCGATATAAGTGATGTTTTTGAGCGAGCCACGCACATAGCCGTCAACTGGATCATAGCGGAAAATCAGATTGAACTTAAGATTCAAGGCAAGCGTTATGAGATAAACAGAAAACGGAATGAGGCGCGCGATGCGAAACGCCATTTTGAATTTTTGAGGAAGCGACAAGAATTCAAACGCGTAACTTGCGAAAACAAAAGGGATAAGTCCAAGAAACAAAAAGAAAATTGAAGTGATCGCCGTGGAAAGCGCGATGGACTTCGGATCGAAATGTTCAATTCTGTAAATTGAAATTATGTTCGCAAGAGTCGAAAGCAAAATGCAAACTACGCAAAGCAAAAAGCAAACGTTTTTCCTTTCCTTAAACGAAAACGAGAAGAATGTATTGAAAAGCAGCACAGCCGAGAGAATCAAAACGCATATTTCGCCAAGACAATTGTACATAATCTTGAAATGTTATATCATAATAGAAATTTTTTCAAGTATGTCGACATTTCGATTTTGCGTGTTCATTAGGAGGTAAAATATGTTCCGAAAAATGCGAAGGGAAAAACAGCAGCTAGGCCGCGAAGAAACGCTCGAAATTTTGAAAAACGGAAAGACGGCGGTCTTGGCTTTGAGCGGCGACGACGGCTATCCTTATGCCGTTCCCGTAAATTACGTATTTTGCGAGGCTGAACCCGAAGCGAAAATTTCTGGCGAAGAAAAAGAGGAAATCGAAAGCGAATCGTTCGGAAAAATTTTATTCCATGGCGCGAAAGTAGGCCACAAATTCGACGCGCTCAAAAATTGCCAAAAAGTGAGCCTCTGCGTAATTCAAAAAGACGACATCATAAAAGAAAAGTTGACCACGGCGTACAAAAGCGTCATCGTTTTCGGCAAGGCGAGAATCTTGCAAGGGCAAGAAGAGATTTTTCGCGCCTCCGAAATTTTCGGACTGCGCTACAACGATGACGCGCAATTTGTCCGCGAGGAAATCCGAAGAATGTTCGACGCGCTCTGCTGCGTGGAAATCGAAATCGAGCACGCCACGGGAAAACAAGGAAGTTCGCTTGTTACAAGTAATAGACAATAGGTCGCACGGCAAGCCATGCTAACGAGTTTTTGTTTGCAAGCAGTCATTGCGAGGACGGAGCGTCCGTGGCAATCAAGTAGTGAGCCGTTGAGGTTTCGCCTGCCAGTATCTTGGCAAAACCGGGGCACAACCCCATTGCTGATGCCGTATTGAAAATAGCCTCCTTATGCGGCAGGTCTTCTCCGCACAAATACACCGCGTCCGTCGCAACACAGACGGCAAGCATTCCCGCAAACACAAGGGATGAAGCGCGCCAAGAGCGACGCTTTTTCATCGCCCGAGCGTCTTGTAGAGCGGAATCCAGCATCGCGTTCCTTTCTTTGTACGAAACTGCAAAATTTTGATATTTCGTAAACTTGAGAAATCCATGCTCGTCCACCAAAAACTTCAGACTCAAAACAGAATCTTTCGCCGAAGACTCTGCCGAGACATCAATGGCGGAGTCGCCTTCAGAAAATCCAAGTGCGCATACAAGCAAAAGCAACGCGTATATCATACCAATTCGCTTCATAAAACTTACCCGCAAATTTAATAATTTCATTATAACCCCTGTCTTTGCTTTGTCAACAAAAATCAATTGAAATTTATTTTTCCTTGAAAATCTGCAAGCAAAAATCTCGCCCCTTTAATCCTCATACCTACAACATTATCTTGTAGGTACAAATTCATAATCTTTTTGGTACAAAAACACTCTCTTTTTGTACCAACCGCGTCATCTGGTACAGCACAAAAAGATTATCATTTTGGTACAAATTCATCATCTTTTTGTACCAAAAACATAATGTTGTCAGTACAAGGGGCTCGCCACTCATTACCTGCCAACCGCCAAAGGCACTTGAATTTTTTCTCATTTTTCCTTAGAATGAAATCATGTCCCAAACTTTTTACTCAAGCGACACAGTTTTTTCCGTCACCCAACTCACGAATTATATCAAGGACATCATCGAAGGAAATTTTCCCGAAGTCATTCTCGAGGCGGAAATCTCAAACTACAGGCCAAGCTCATCGGGACACGTTTATTTCGTGCTAAAAGATTCTCAGGCGCAGATTCAGGCGGTGATGTGGAAGTCCACCGCAATGCGCTTGAAGTTTTCGCCGAAAGACGGAAATCTCGTCCGCGCAAAGGGAAAACTTTCGGTTTACGCCGCGCGCGGAAATTATCAAATCGTAATCGACTCGATGGAATTGGCTGGAAGCGGAAACATCTTGCTGATGCTAGAAGAGCGCAAAAGACGACTGGCAGAAGAAGGCATTTTCGACGAGGCGAAGAAGATTCCCCTGCCCGCTTTTCCGAAAACCGTCGGAGTTGTCACGAGCACAACCGGGGCGGCAATCCGCGACATCTTGCAGATTACGAGGCGACGGAACAAATATGTGGACGTGATTATTTTTCCGGCCGCCGTGCAGGGAGAAGCCGCCGCACAGAGCATCGTTTGCCAAATCCAATGCGCCAACGACTTTAAAATCTGCGACGTTTTGATTGTGGGTCGAGGAGGAGGCTCTCTCGAAGACCTTTTGCCTTTCAGCGAAGAAAGCGTCGTCCGCGCCGTGGCAGCCTCGAAAATTCCTGTCATCTCCGCAGTGGGGCACGAAATAGACTGGTCGCTTTGCGACTTCGCCGCGGACCGCCGCGCGCCCACTCCTTCCGCCGCAGCAGAAATCGCCGTGCCTATTTTGGACGACGTGCTTTATTTTTTTGAGCAAAAAAAATCCGAGTTTGAAAGCGAGATTCGCCGACGCGTGGAAAATCTAAAATTGATGATAAAAGAATTTTCGCCTGAAACAATGGAATTGAAATTCCGCAGTATCGAGCAGCCGATTTTACAGCGATTCGATTCGGCGAAAGAAGACTTGCTTTCAAATATGACCGAGCGCGTGAAAAGCGCGAAAACTTTGCTCGAAAAGCAAATCTTGATTTTGGAAAACGCTTCGCCCGCCGCACTTTTTGAACGCGGCTATTCGATGGTGAGAAATTCCAGCGGAAAAATTGTCCGCAGTTTTGAAGAAGTTTCGTCCGGCGAAAAAATAGAAATAATTCCGGCAAAGGGAAAAATTTTCGCCACTGTGGATTCGGCACAAAAATAATTCAGAAAAAATATGGAGAATTGCTATGAAAAATTTTGAAGAGAATTTGGAACGGCTTGAACAAATCAGCCAAAAAATCAAAAATCCCGAAGTGACGCTCGAAGACGCGCTCGCCTCGTTCGAAGAGGGAATCAAACTGGCAAAAGGAATGGAAAAGGAAATCGACCGCATCGAAGGAAAGATTCAAGTGCTGATGAACCAGCCGGTCGCAAGCGCAGGCGACTCGCCTGAACTGGACTTGTTTTCACAAACAGATGACGCGACAGGAAGCGCGGGCGCGCCGAAAGAAGGCTTGCGGCAATAGTTTTTTTTAAATCGAAATGGCAGAAAAAACTCAAAGGCAAATAAAAATTCTCAATACGGAAGTCGCACGGAAAATAGCCGCCGGAGAAGTGATTGACCGCCCGAACGCCACGCTTCGCGAACTTTTGGACAATGCCGTGGACTCGGGCGCGACGCGAATCGACGTGGAAATTTCAGGCGGAGGCATCGACAAAATTCGCGTGGCGGACAATGGCTGCGGCATGTCAAAAGAAAATCTTTTGGTGGCCGCGCATCCTCACGCCACGAGCAAAATCAGCACTGAAAGCGACTTGCTAAATCTCTCAACGCTCGGCTTTCGCGGCGAGGCTTTGGCATCGATTGCGGCGGTTTCTCGGCTGACGATCGCAAGCGGCGCATACAAAATGCGTTGCAGCATTACGGAGGACCATTTGCTTGAGCCTTCGCAAAACGTGGACGGAACTATCGTTACGAGCGAAAATCTTTTCGAAAATTTTCCGGCGCGAAGACAGTTTCTAAAACGCCCCGCAAGCGAGACCAAAATGTGCCGCTCTACTTTTTTGGAAAAGGCGCTCGCCCGCCCCGACATCGCTTTTCGCCTAACCGTTGACGGCGAAATCCGAAGCGATTTGAGCGCAGGTCAAACTTTGGCAAAGCGTTTCGTAAGTGCGCTCGAAATAAGGCAGAGCGCGGATTTGTTTTACGAACTCAAAGGAAATGCCGTAAACGGTGAATGGAATTTTAAGATCGTAATCGGCGACCCGTCAGTTTCGCGCGCGGACAGAAAGGACATTTTCATCTATGTGAACGGACGGCGCATCTCGGAGTACTCGCTTCTTCAGGCAATCGAGTACGGAGCGCAAGGATGCTTTCCGAACGGCACACATCCTGCCGCCGCGCTTTTCGTGGAAATGCGTCCCGACTTGGTTGACTTCAACATTCATCCGGCGAAGCGCGAGGCGCGTTTCAAGGACATCGCTTCGCTTCACCACGGCGTGAGCAGCACACTTCGAGAATTCTTCCGCGCGTACACAATCAAGACGATGAAAGAACAATATTCCGCGCCGTTTTTGGCGGAAGCAATTTCCGATTCAAAAAATGAAGTCACGCGAAATTTGGCGGAAGCCGCATTCGATGATTCAAAAATTTTTAAAGGGCAAAATCATTCAAATGTTTTTTCGCAAGAAAAAAAATCCTCTGAAAATTCTTTTCGTTCCAATTTAAATTCGTTCGCGTCAAATTTTTTTGAAAACGAGAATTCAAAATCGAAAAATATTTTTCCGCGAAAGTCAATTTCCAGTTTTTCAAAAAATTTTTCTGCCGCAAACTACGGCGCAAGAATCAGCGAGCGACTTCCGCCTTTGAAAGTGGCAGATTCAAATGTGCAAAAAATTTATCTGAAAGAAAATCCTGCCGAAAAATTTGAAATGGAAAATTCCGCGCAAGAAAATTCAACGCAAGATTCCGCGCCGCGAAATTTTCAGGAAAACGAAAATACCTCTCAAGAATATAAAAGCACGTTTTTTCCAAAAGCGCATGGCCAAGGCTACGGCTTCCGCTACATCGGACGCGCGCTCGGAACGTTCATTTTGATTGAAAAAAATTCCGCGCTCTACGCAATCGACCAGCACGCGGCGCACGAGCGGATTTTGTTCGACAAAATCATGGGCGGGCAAAACGAAAGACAAAATCTTTTAGTGCCGCTGAAAATCTCGCTCGATTCGGACGAAGACGAAAGTCAAATGCAAACGCTGGCCCCGCAACTTTTTGAATGCGGCTTTTCCTGCGAGAAAATTTCTGAAAGCGAATGGCAGTTCACCACGCTGAATTCGCTTTGGAAAGGCGACGCGATGGAACTGAAAAAATTGCTTTTTGAACGCGGAATCGAGCCGCGCGAAATCATCCGAAAAATCGCCGCGATGACCGCATGCAAGGCCGCCGTAAAAGACGGCTACATTTTGGACGACGCGGCGGCGGAAGAATTGGCAAGGCAGGCGTTGGATTTGCCAGACCCTCACTGCCCGCACGGCCGCCCTGTCTACGCCGTAATCACGCGCGAAAAACTTTTCGACTTGGTAAAGCGAACGTAAATCATTGCGCATATTCGGCAAGCGTCCGTAAAATGGCAGAGTCAACCGCTTCCGAAAGGTTTTTGCGCAGTTGCTCTTCCAATTTGGTGTAAGACGTGGACAAATGGAGTTTTTCTGCTCTGACGTTTTCAGGTGAATCAGTCAGAAGTTCAAATGGTTCGATTCCAAGAGCGTCAGCAAGTTTTGCAAATGTTTCAGGAGTTCCCCACCGTCTTCCGCTTTCAAGGTCGCAGACATAACCTACAGACAAATCCGCCTTTTCCGCGAACTTCATTTGGCTCAAGCCGAGTCGAGCTCGCCCGTTTTTTATGTTCTGAGAAAAACGCATCTGCAATTCTTTGACTGTCATTGCTTTTATTATTACGCAATTTGCTATAGTTGACACTATGCAATTCGCGTAATAATTTTCGTTATATGCGTAAAAAATATGGAAAAACGCTTGACATCATGCGAATCGCGTATTATAATTCGCTATATGCGTAAGCAATTACGCGAAAAATGAAAAAGAGCGTTGTCTGATGAAAAGATTTATCTATGTCGCATTCTTTATGTTTGTTTCTACGCTTTCGGTGGTGGCGCAAGATGTTCCTTTGTGGGTTGAAAGCAGGACCGCCCGCTTTCCAGACCAGCAGTTTGTCAGTGCGCTTGGCATTGGTGTGACGAAGCAAGCGTCGCGGAATGACGCGCTTTCGCAAATCGCGTTGTACTTTAACTCGCATGTCGCTGTGGAGCAGGAAACGCAGTTTCGCATGGCGGAAGGCGGCGAGAAGTGGCGGGCGGCGGAACAAAATGTATCGGTGACAGCGGATGTGGAGCTTCCGCAGCTTCAGTTCACCGCGCCGTTTAAAAACGACAAGACGGGCGAATGGTATATTTGCGCGTACATTGATCGCACCGCCGCCGTTTCATTCTGTACTGCACGGCTTGAACGGTTGCTTGTCGCCGCAAAAAACGCGGTTGAAACAGTTTCTGGGGGCGGCTCGTCGCTTGAGGATATGCGGCGGCTCTCTGCGGCACGCGCGCAGTTGGACGAAGCGGATGCGCTGGTTGACCGCCTTGTGGCTCTTTCACGGCGCGGACAGGATCAGTATTCTGCCCGGGTTCTGCGCTTACGAAACGACTGCGACACCCAATTTGACAATGCGCGGCGGAGCGCGACATTCAAAATAAGCGTTGCTGGCGATGGCGGAATGAGTGTCTCGACAACCATCGAAGAAGTGCTTGCGGCGCAAGGAATGAGGAGTGCGGCGAACGGACGCTACCGCATTTCGGGGCGCGTTACGATGGAGCTGTCCGAAAATGAAGTCGGCGTATTCGCTCGTCCCGGTATATCACTACATGTGGTTGACGAGCGTTCCGGCGAGACAGTGTATTCCTTCAGTCGCCAGTATAAAAAATGGGGGCATAAAGATGTCGATGGTGCGCGCGCAAAGGCGATCACGGAAATCGAAAAGGATATTCGCGCCTCGTTCCGCCCTGGCGGAGAAATGTAATGCGGCGGAGGTTATTCCACATGTATTACAGCGGGCTTACACAGGAGGTATTATGAACAGTAAAAAATTCAGCGCACGTGTTTTAGTGTTTCTGTGCGCCGCGGCATTGTCCGCAATTGAAATTGAAGACGCGCTCCACCAGACAGCAGAACAATTCTCGTCATCCATAAAAAGCGGCACGACAATCGCCATCATTGGCATTTCGTCCGCGACACAGGATTTATCGGACTTCATGCTCGACGAGTTGACGCTTGGATTTGTGCAGACAAAGAAGCTCACCATTGCCAACCGCGCGAACCTTGAGGCGATTAAAACCGAGATGAATTTCCAGCTTTCCGGCGAGGTCTCCGACGAGTCAATCCAGCAAATTGGAGCCATGGTCGGCGCGAACATCGTTGTCCACGGAAGCCTCAAGCCGCTCGGAAGAAATTTCAATCTCGTTGTGCAGGCGCTTGATGTGACGACCGCGGCGGTCGTCGATATGTGCCGGTTCTCCGTGGAGCCGAACGATACAACAAGGGTGCTTTTGTCTGGAACTCCAAGTGCCGCCACAAAATCGAATAAGAAAAACGCGACGGCAAAACAAGACAAGTCCGCCGAGAAGCGTGCGAAAGCCGAGGCAAGGGCGGCCGAAAAGCAGGAAAAGACCGCTGAAAAACAGGCGAAAGCCGCCGCCAAATCCGTCAAGCCGTCCAAGGAGGAGAAAGCGCCGCCCGCGTCCGCTCCTATCTCCACGCGAAACGCATCAGCGGTAATTCCGAGCGGCTCTGACGACTACCACATCATAGACTTGTCAGACACTCCTGCAAAAGATGTAAGGGACAATGTTACTGTCTATAATCGGGGTGAAATTCCCATTCAAGTCGCAATCTACACTGTCGGCGCGAACAACAAATGGGTGTACTCCGGCGGCGTGATGGTAAAAAGACAGGACAATAAAAACATTTCAGAGTTGAGCGGCAGAGATGAACGCCCGCCGTTGTATGGAGTCCGCATTGCCGATGCGACTGGTGGCTCAATGAAATTCCTCGTCAGTTGGGATACGGGGAATCACGACTTGCGCATATATGTCCAGCCGTCGTTTTTCTAGCGATGGATGCGCCAGTGAATTATATAGATAAAAAACAAAGTGATGAATAAAAAGAGGTATTGTATGAACATCAAGAAAATCGTCGCGGCATTGACCGCGGCAATCTGCGCGGCGGTGTTGTCCGCAACAGACATCGAAACCGCGTTGCAGCAAACGGCGGATCAGTTTTCCGCATCCATCAAGAGGGGCACGACAATCGCCATCGTCGGTATTTCATCGGACTCGGCGGAAATGTCGGACTTTATGCTTGACGACTTGACGATGCGCTTTGTGCAGGCGCGAGTGCTCACCGTCGCCAACCGGGCGAACCTTGACGCAATCAAAACCGAGATGAACTTCCAGCTTTCGGGCGAGGTCTCCGACGAGTCAATCCAGCAGCTCGGAGCGATGGTCGGCGCGAAGGTTGTCGTCCATGGAAAGCTCATTCCTCTTGGCAACGCGTTCAACCTCACCGTGCAGGCGTTGAATGTCGAGACCGCCGCTGTCATCGACATGTGCCGCATCCGCGTGGAACCGAACGCCACGACGGACTATCTGCTTGCGTCAAACAAGCGGGGAATGCCACGGGGTATGCCTAAGAATACGAAATACAGCGGTGACTTTCAGGTGAAGATAGGCTACCGTGGCGCAACCTGCTACGGTCATGGCGCAAGTGGATTTTATCTCGGCGGCGCGAACTACAATCTGTTCAACATAAACAAAGTGTTCTCGGTCGGATTTTTTGAGGAAGTTTCGGGAAGTCTAGGTCCTCTAAGTGGTTTTGATTTTGTCATCGGACCTGCCATCGGATTGTATGTTGCAAACGCTGTAAAACTGCAAGCGGGTATAGGAGCTACCGTAGGATTTGAAGAAGGAAATCCCAATACGGATGAAGAAATTTTTGGTGGTTTTGCTGGTTTTGCACTCCAAATTATGGCGAAATTTCTTCCGAGCAAGCGGATAAGCCCGATTGCCGCCTTCCAGTATGATTGGAAAACTGGAATATATGAGTATTCTTATTATTATCGTGACGATGAACGTGGATACGCAGGTTTCCACGCATTCAACATAACCGCGGGAGTCAGCATAAACTTTGGGCGGCGGGATCGCTGAGCGTTGCGCTATAAATAAAGTGCAGTGCATAAATACAGAAGGAGGTTTATTATGAAAAGACATGTTGCAAAATGGATTGCGGTCGCAGTTGCGGCAGCGGTGATGGCGGGGTGCGCGACGACAAGCCCCGTGAAGAACGAGGTGAAAGGTGGAGCGCAGATTATCGACTGGCAGGGTTCGGAACTAGGACGCGCTGTCCCTGAATGGGTGAACGCGGTCAATGACAGTGACAAGGCGGCGTTCGCCAAGCTTCCTGAAATGGAGGGCAAGATTCCGTTCTCCGTGACGGGAACGGGTAAGGACCGCGACCTGCTCAAAATCTGGGTGGACACAAACGATGCCCAGGCGGCGCTTTCAAAGTTGATTCAGGAAAATGTGACGGCGACGGCGGAAACGGGAACGCGCGGCAACAAGGATGCGGACGACGGCGCGGCGAAAAAGATGGCGCAGGCGATTACGACGGTATTCTCAAATACGCAGTTCTCGGGCTTCGCGAAGGAGCGCGACTTCTGGACGCAGGTTCGCCGCCCAGACGGAGAGACGGAGTACCGCTATTATGTGCTGTACAGCATTGGGCAGGAAAACCTTGCGCGTCAAATCGATGTCGCGCTCGGGAAAATTTCCGTTGAGAATGAAAAGGAGCAGGAACTTCTCAACGACATGGGCGAACAGGCGAAAATCACCGCGATGAGCGCGCTCGGAACAATGCAGGTGGTAAAATAGCCGAAAAAAATGGTTTTGTGCGGACGCACCGCAGGAAGTTTTTCCACGGTGCGTTTATTTCTGCTCTAGAATTTTATTTAAATCACAAATCCGCGCATCACTGTGCCGCCGCCGCGAGCAATGTGTCCACTTCGGCTTTCTTGTAAGTGGGATTTTTTTGCCGCAAGATTTTCAGATAAGCCTCAGCGTTCGCCGTATCCTTCAAAGCCAAAAAGACTTTCGCCACCTCGATGTAAGTATCCCAATTGCTCGTGTCGGCGTTGAGAATTTCAAGGTAAGTGGTCTTGGCGTTGTTGAAGTCGCCCGCGCCCGAATACGCCTGCGCCAAATTGAAGCGGACGGTATTGTCCTTCGGGCTTTTTTTGATGGCGTTTTGAAAATAAGTGATGGCATTATTGTAATCTTTTTTTACAAGGTACGCGCTTCCCAAATTGTTTTCCAATTCAAAGCTCGGATTCGCCTTGTACGCGTCCAAAAAGAAAGTCAAAGCCGTGTCCGCGTCGGGCGGAGTCATATTCATAAACATAACGCCGAGATTTGTCTTTGTCTTGGCGTTCTTCGGATCCAAAACCAAGACTTCCTTATAGAGCGTGATCGCGGCATCTGCCTTGCCGAGCGAATCCTCGATGAGCGCGTAATTGTAGACGATCATCGCCTTGTCGGAATTCCGCCTGAGTGCGTCCATCTGCTCGTAGGCGGTCTTGGCATTGATCTCGGCATCGGCTATTTTGTTTTGATTGAAAAGAGCGGTCGCCAAATTGTAGTAAGTGATCGGGTCTTTGTCACCGGGTCTCAACAACGCCACCGCGCGGCGATGGTAATTTTCCGCCTTTTCATACTGTCCCAATCCCGCATAGACCAAACCGCATTCGTTCAAAGCCTGCGTGTTCACGGGATCTAGCCTTATCACTTCGTCATACGCCGCCAAAGCGCCCTTCGAATCGTTGAACGCGCTGTTCAAGATTCGCGCCTCCTCCAAATATGCCCGCGAGTAATTCGGGTTCACTTGGTGCGCGCTTCGGAACGCCGCCAAAGCGTCCTTATTGAGTTTGAGCCGCTGGCAAGTCATTCCCAAATTGAAATGGGCGGGATCGAAATCCTTTTTCAGCTTGACCGTAGTTTCAAACGAAGAACGCGCCTGCGCAAAGTTTCCGAGCCTGAATTGCGCCCGTCCCAAATTATAATAGTAGAGATAATTGTTCGGGTCGTTCTTTACCGCCGCCGCAAGTTCTCTCTGCGCGCTTTCCCAGTTTCCGTCGTCAATGTAATTCATTCCCATAATATAATGGGAAGCCGGATCGTTGGGATTTACGGAAAGAGATTTGTTTACATATTGAATCGCGGCATTGTTCAGTTTTTCTTTCCTTTCGGGATCTTTTTCATTTTGCGCGGCATCATACAATGCGGAAGCAAGTTCGCTGTACTTCAACGCGCTGAATTCCGGCTCGCCTTGTTCAAGGGGAAGCTCGCTTACTGCGGCGGAAAAACTGTTCAACGCGCTGTCGATATTTCCGGTGTTCAAGTCCGCCTTGCCCGCAAGAATTTTTTCGTTGATGGCGTCCATCTTTTCTTTTACGGCTTTGTTCGCCTGAGCGAGTTCTTCTTCCTTGCGCTTTCTTTCGCTCTCTTCCTTCTTGCGATGCTCTTCCGCCGCCTTTTGCTGAAGAGCCTGTTCTTCTTGGCGCGCGCTCAGAATCTCGTCATTGCGGCGTTGCTGCTCTGCCAAAAGCCGATTTATCGTTTCCTGATTGCGCTCGTTCTGCTCACGCAACGCGTTCGTTATTTCATTCGTGTCAATGTTGATATTGTACGAAGAAGGGTCGCTCGGCTGGACTACGACATTTCCGCCATCGCCCTGATTTTGCTTTTTCAGCTCGATTGCCTTGTCCAAAAGCTCGTCGGCATCCTTGTCGTTTATGTCCGCCTGCAAAAGCGCGTCCAAAAGCCGCATCGCGTCATCGTATTGCCCTTTGTCGATGTATTTTTGCGCCAAGGCGAGCGTGTTTTCCCTTGCCTTCGCGGAATTCGCAGGAGCGCCGCCGAGCCACACTCCGCGCACTGCCAAAAATCCCAGCAAAAGAAGCAGGATTATTATCGCGATTACAATCGCAAGAGGAACGCCCTTTTTCTTTTTTTCATCCTTATCGCCGCCAGAGGAAACGCTCGCATGGACTTCGGATTTCGCCAAAATATTTTCGTCCGAGACGGCGGGGGGCTTTGTCAAACTTCCGCCAAGAATCGGCTCGGTTCTTTCTTCGGCGGAAGGCTCAAGCCAGTCTTTGGGCGGAATTGCGACAGTCGGTCTTTGTGATGCTGTCATTGCGCTTTCCACAGTTTTTGGCATTCTTGCAGACGGCTTTGTCATAGCCGCCTCGTCAGCTTTCGGCGTTGCGCTAGAAGCCGCGGCAGTTTTCGTCGCTCTGATTGCGGACGAAGTTCTTGTCGCTTTCGTTGCGGATGAGTTTTTCGTCACCGTCCTTGTAGTGGCGACGGCAGAACCTTTCGCAACGGTCGTAGCGGAAGACGCTCTTTTTGCCGCAGATGTTTTAGCGCCAGCGGCAGAAGATGCCGTTTTCACAGCCGCCGCAGTCGCAGGCTTTGCAGCCGCACTTTTTGTCGCAGCCATAGCGGACGAAGTTCCTTTTTTTGCAGTCGCTTTCACAGCGGTCGCCGCGGCTTTTGTCGCGCCAGATTTTGACACATTTTCGGCTGTATTTTCCTTACTGTCTTTTTCCATAAATCTAAAATCCCTCTATCATTCAATATCGGACTCATACTCATATTCAATAGCACTTTCCGCATCGGCGGAAATGTTAGTCGTCTCAGAACTCCGTCTCAAGGATTCCGCCACTTCTTCAAGCATCTTCCTGCGGCGCTCTTCTTCTTCCGCCCTTTTTGCAGCGGCGAGCCGTTCCTCTTCGGCCTTTTTCTCTGCGGCGATCCTTTCCTCTTCCGCTTTCCTTTCGGCGGCGATCTTCTCGTCTTCGGCTTTCTTTTCCGCCGCGATTCGTTCCTGCTCCGCTTTTTCGGCGGTGATGCGCTCCTCTTCTTGTCTCAGCCTTTCAGCCTCCTCCTGCGCGACACGCTCGCTTTCTGCCCTCGAAACCATTTCCTCGTCTATGAGCGCGAGAATTTTTTCTATTTCGGGACGCTGCGGAGTGTCAGGACAGAGCGCGAGATAACGCCTGTAGTCATCCTGCGCGTCTTTCAGCCGGTCAAGCTTCAATTCGGCGTTCGCCTTGTTCAAAACGGGCTCTCCGTAATTCGGGTCGGCTACGGAAGCCATGGAATACGAATTGAGAGCGTTTTCAAAATCGCCCATCAAAAAGTACGAATTTCCCATGTTGAAATAAATGCGCTTTTTGTTCGTGCCGGGAATCGCCACCCCCTTTCTGAACGCCTCCACGGATTTCGCGAAATTTCCAATCTGATAGTAGGCCAACCCCAAATAATTGTATTCCACGGGAAGGGCGTTTCCAGATTCTATGTCGGCTTCCAAGAACGCGATCGACTCCGCCGCCATTCCCTGCTCATACAGCCTTACGCCTTCGCGCTGTTGCGCGCTTGAAAGCGCCGCCGCGAAAAAAAGTGAGAAAATTATAGCCGAAAAACTCTTGTACTTTCTTGTCATATATGTCATAATATCTCACATATAAACAAATTTTTCAATATGAGGAAACTTAAAAAAACGACAAATTTTCGTTTTCTATAATTTTCCCGGAGAAATACAGATGAGCATCGTTCAAATCGTAGCCATGATTTTCTTGGCGGCAATAGTGGCGCTCCTATTCGTCTTTGCGGTAAAAAACATGACGGCGCCGAAAAAAATCGAAGGAGTCGCAAGGCTCCTGAAGCAAGGCAAAATTCCTGCGGCAATAAAACTGTCGAAATCTTTGGTACAAAAAGATCCGAAAGACTATTTGGCGCACTATTATCTGGGCAGATCATATTTGGCGGACGGAAAAAACGAGCTTGCCCTCATGGAAATGAAATATGTCGACGAAAACGGACTTTTCGACAACCGCCTTCCGGAAACCCAGTTCAGGAAATCCATAGCGGCCCTCTACAAAAAATTCAACCAGCCGGAAGAGGCGTTGAAGCAATACCTGCTTTTGACGAAACTCGAGCCTACCGTAGCGGACAACTATTTCCAGGCGGCGCAGATCTACGACTCGAACGGTCGTTACAACGAGGCTTTGGGATTTTACGACAAGACTTTGAAATTCGACAAAAAAAACGTAAAGGCGCACGCAGCCACGGGACTTTTGCTCTACCGCGCCAAGCAGATAAACGAAGCCAAGCGCGAGATAGACACCGCCATAAAGCTCAGCCCCGACAATTATTCCACATACTATTATTTGGGAAAAATCCTAAAAGACAGCAAGGATTTGCCGGGCGCGATAAAGGCGTTTGAAAGGGCGCAGCGCGACGCTGAATACAGGCAAAAAGCTTTGATTGAAATGGGCAGTTGCTACATGATGGGCAACAGCATCGACAACGCGATGAACTGCTATGAACGCGCCATCAGCGCCTCAAAGGACGGCACCACGAACGAAACTCTCTACGCGCGCTATTTTCTCGCCGCATGCTTTGAAAAGACGCACAAAATCGAAAAAGCCATCGAGCAGTGGGAGGCGATTTCTGCGCGTCAAAAGAATTTCCGCGATGTCGGGCAAAAGCTCGCCGAATACAGGGACTTGCAGGCGAACGACTCCCTGAAAGAATATCTCACGAGCGCGGAGGCAGAATTCATTGAAATCTGCAAGAACGCCTGCGAAAAAGGAATGACATGCCATGCGCAGCAAGTCGAATCGAAAAAATGGGGATGCCAAATAGTCGCCACGGAAGGCGCGAACTCAGACTGGCGCAGCGTGAGAAAACAGTCGTTCCTGATGTCATTCTACCGCAACGCCGAGCCGCTAGAAGACGGCGTGGTGCTCAAAATGATGGAAGAATACAAATCCAAGGGCTGCACGAAAGGCTATATTTTCTCGAGTTCCGGCTTTACAAATTCGGCGCAAAAATTGGCGGAAAACCGTCCTATAGAACTTTACGGAAAGACGGAATTGGAAAAAATCCTCGACAAAAGCAGCTGAAATATTGGACAAGGAAATCCGTGAGATGAAAATTCTTTGCGTTTCGGACGAAATCGACCCGCTCATATACAATTCCTCTGTCAAGCAAGTCTTCGGCGACATAGATGTCGTTCTGTGCGCGGGCGACCTTCCGATGGACTATATCGATTTCATCGTCTCCACGCTGAACAAGCCCACATATTTCGTGTTCGGAAACCACAACCTAAAAGAATACAAGTATTACCATAAGGATTCGGCATCTTCCGCGATAAGCTATTCCAATTCGATTCCCGCTTTGGCAAATCGCGGGCACGGAGCCGTCTACGCGGGCTTCAAATGCTTCGCCGACAAAAATCTTTTGGTCATGGACAAGCGCACGAAGAAGATGCGACCGCTTTTGCTCGCCGGCGTCTCAGGCTGCATGGACTACAACCACGGACTTTGCCAATATTCGGAATTCGAAATGTCTATGAAACTTTTGTTTTTCGCGCCAAAACTTTTTTGGAACAAATTGCGCTACGGAACATTCCTCGACATTTTCTTGACACACGCCGCGCCGCGCCACATCCACGACAAAGACGATCCGTGCCATCGCGGATTCGTATGCTTTGCGAATTTCATCAAAAAATATCGGCCCGCATTTATGGTTCACGGGCACATCCATCTTTACGATCAAAACGAGGAGCGCGTTGGCGTATACGGCGGCACGACAGTCGTAAATGCCTACAGCCACCATGTGATAGAAATATGAGCACGATGAATTTTGCCGCGCAGACAAGCGACGATTTTAACAGGGCCAAGACAAAGGCGATCGTCAATGAAATCCAGCACTTCCTCAAGCCCGACGAGGCGAAGTTGATTTCATTCTATGATTTGAAAGAACTGCTTCATCCCGACAACGAAACTTACGTAGGAATGAAAACAGTTCCGGTCGCCAGCATCGTCGGAAGCGAAGGCCGCTACAACGACTTCGACAACATGTTTTTCCCGAAAAGGTCGCACCTGAAGAACCGCTGGGAAAGCATCGACAGAGCACACTTGCAGAACATAATCCTTCCGCCGATAAGTCTCTATGAAATCGGAGGGCTTTACTTCGTCCGCGACGGAAACCATCGAGTCTCGGTGGCGCGCGCGCGCGGAATCGAATTCATAGACGCGGAAGTAATCTCATTGCGCACGGAAATCCGCCTCAAGCCCGGCTACACTATGAAATATCTGCTCAAGCAAATCATACAATATGAAAAACGCGTTTTTTACTCCGAAACCGCATTCGGCGACATTACCGACGACTGGTCGCTTGACTTCACCACGGCGGGGCAATACGACGTGATTTACAATCACATTCTCACGCACAAATATTATAAAAATTTGAACAATATCGAAGAAATTTCTTTGACAGATTCCATAATGTCGTGGTATAATACTGTGTATATGCCTGTAGTCGACACAATCTACAGGCACAGGCTGATGAAAGCATTCCGCCACAGGACGGTATCCGACCTGTATGTATGGCTTTTGAAATATTGGGAAGACTTCAAGGCAAAATACGGAGAAGACACGCCGTTGGACAGCGTCGCCGGAAATTTCGGAGAAACAGGCGATTCGCTTTTCGCGAAAATCGAGAGACTCAAAAACAGGCTCAAGTCGCCATGGCAAAGAAAAACGATTATTAGGAAAAATAAAACTTGACGAAATTTTTTTGGTGTGTTATAATTTAAGGACTCTAATGTTTTTTAGGGTCAAGACACTATATTTTTGGAGAAGTGATTTTGCAAGGACCTGATTCATTCGTGCTTGTTCCTCTGTTCGCTTCCGCAATCCTCATTGCGGCGATAATCGTCTTTCTTTTCATAACGGCGATCAGAAAGACTGCCAAAATAAGTTTCGTTTTCTTTTTGGCATTGGCATGCGTTTTGGTCGGCGCGGTCTACACCGCCATGCACCAAAACCTGATGTATTTCGCATTGATGATTTTTTTGGCCGCGCTCTTGATTCTGCCCTACGCGGTGGTGAAGGCGTTGGCGAAATCCGAGGAAAAAGACGACGGAAAGAAAATCCTGATCAAAGGCGGCAAGCGCATAAACGTAGTCTATGATGACGAGGATCGCTCCATAATGGACATCCAAAAAGACTTGCTCTCTCACGCCATAAGCGCGATTTCCGTTCCGGGCGGAATGGATCAGATTTTGGACTACTACTGCAAGCAGGCCATAGAACTCGCGCGCGCCGACGGTTCCATGATACTCATGCTCGACGACTTTGAAGACCTTGTTTCGGTCAAGCATTTGGAGGGCGTTTTCGTTCCGCCGTACGCATTGCCCGAAAACATTCCGCACAAGCAGAACCGCATCGACATGAGCATGAAATACGCGCAGTTCAAGCTCGACGAAAACATCTTCGGACACATATTGATGGAGTCAAAGGCGGAGCTCATCACCGAGCCGCACAAGGACGAGCGCATTCACGAGAACAAGAACGAGGACTTCCTCAAGTGCGGCTCGTACATTTTCGTTCCTCTCATCGCGCAATCCACGAAATTGGGCGAAATCGCGCTCAGCCGAAACCACGACAACGACCTTTTCACGGAAGAGGAATTCAATTCCGTAAAGAAAATCGCCGACATCATGGCGCTGGGCATCCATTCGATTATCGTGCACAACGACATGATCGAACGCTCGAACACCGAAAAGGAAAGCGAAATCGCCTCTAGAATTCAAAAATCACTCATCCCCGCGAAAATGCCGTTGCTTCCGGGAATCACGACGGGCGCGTTCTTTACGGCGGCAGAATCGATTTGCGGCGACTATTACGATTTGCTCGTAGCGAGAAAAGACAGGATCGCGTT
Organism: uncultured Treponema sp.; assembly: GCA_910584475.1. Lineage (GTDB taxonomy): Bacteria > Spirochaetota > Spirochaetia > Treponematales > Treponemataceae > Treponema_D. The sequence goes on along the minus strand of CAJUBD010000005.1, from coordinate 80,091 downwards.
TGTCCTCGGCGACGTTACCGGAAAAAACCTCACGGCGATGGTCATCATGATTCAAATCCGCGCCATGCTGCGCCTTGTCATAAACACGACGCAGACGCCCGCGACGATTTTGAACTGGGTCAACCGCGGACTAAACTTCGAGGAAGACACCGACCATTTCGCGAGCGTCTCTCTTTTGTTCTATGACAGCATAAGCAAAAAAATTCACTATTCTTCCGGCGGAACCAATCCGATATATCTATATAAGGCGTCGGACTCTTCTTTCGTGAAGATTTCAGATGACAGCGAGCCGGTGGGCATGGAAAAGGAAACCGTATACAAGGACAAGGAAATTTCGCCCGAGACTGGCGACATAATAATCACTTGTTCCGACGGTCTTATTGAAGCGCGTAATCTGGACGGAAAGCAGTACACTGCCGCCCGTTTGGAAAAAACTATAAAGGCGAACGCGTCTTTGACTGGAAAAGACATTGTCAACAAAGTCAAAGAGGATCTAAACAGTTTCTGCGGAAGTGCGGTTCAGCATGACGACAACTCACTTCTCGTAATCAAAATTCAGTAGGAGGTAGGAGCTCAATTATGGAACTGAAAATACGAAAAAATGGTGACATCTACATCATTGATGTAAACGGCGAAATGGACTTGTACAACTCGTACAAACTCAAAGAGCTGGTAATGAAGATGCTTGAAAAAAGCGTCAAATTCTTCGTAATCAATCTCGAGCAAGTGGACTACATCGACTCTTCGGGAATCGGCGCGTTGATTTACATCTGCTCGACCGTAAAGAAGATGAATCTCAAGTTGGCCATTGCGAGCGTTCATGGTTCGGTAAAAAAAGTCATCGAACTTACGAAACTTACGGGCTATTTCCCTATGGCGAACAGCGTAGAGGAAGCGCTTTTGATGGTCAAGGACTAAGATAGAAAGGCCTTCGCCTTGTAGACTATCTTATTATTTTAAACTTAATTTTCTTGGAGAACAAAATGGCTGATGAATTGAAATTGTTGCGCTCCGACGACAACGACCCATTATTTGACAAAACCAATATGCTCAAAAAGGAATTTCCTTCGGATTTCCGCCAGATTCGATACTTCACGCTCTTGATCGTGCAGGCAGCGCCCGCAGAAATCAAGGACACGAACCTGCTCGAGCAGCAGATTTCTGAAATCATCAAGAACGCCGTGAAACACGGAAACAAATGCGACATCAACAAAAAAGTAACGGTGTGGTACTCGTTCAGTCCGACGCACGCGCACATCATCGTGCAAGACGAGGGCGAAGGTTTCCAAGATTTGGAAAAGTGGAACGAATTCAACAAGAACCGCGCGAAGGCTTTGCAAGAAAATAATTTCGAAGAACTCGCGCAATACGCCTCGTACCACACGCAGACTAGCGACCAGCAGGACGGCGGAAACGCGCTTTTTGCCGCGCTTGAATATTGGGATGGCGGATTCGTTTATAACGGCAAGAAAAATGCCGTCGCGATGCTAAAGCGTTACCAGCAAAAGCACCACGGAATTTAATTGAGGACATTTGAAATGGCAAAGAAAAATTCTCTGATGGAATATATTTATGTAGTCGGCATGGCTTTGGTAGTGGTTGGATTTTGTTGTCCGATGTTCAGCGCATTAGGCGTTTCAAGCAACGGCTTTAAATTCATAAACTTCAAGAACAGTTCTTTCGTCACGATCGGAGCTTTGTTGATTTTCATAGGCGCGGTCGCAGGAATCGGTTTCAACTTTATTTCAATAAAGGGCATCGATTCCGACACGCTCAAATTCATCGCGCTGATTGCGAGCATAGTAGGCGGCGTAATTCTCGTGATTGGCTTTACTACTGGCGGCGGAGCATACAAACTCCTCGGAAAGGGACTTCTCAAAAACGCGGCCGTGGGCTTCTATCTTGTCATCGTAGGCTGGATAGTCGCGCTGCTCGGAAAATTCATTTCAAAATAAAGTGAAAAATACCGCCGGGCGCACTTTCGCCCGGCAACGCACTTGACAAATCATTTTCTTTTTGCTATATTATAAGTAACCAGAGCATCAGGGGGTGCACCGGTTTCGACGGTTGCGAGAAATCCTGTGCCGCAGGCGGGAGTGAAGGATCCCTAATCTGACAAAAACTATAACTGCCAAACGTAAGGAAGACGAAGAGTCTTACAACGAACAGTTAGCTCTCGCTGCGTAAGCGGCGGCTTAAAGAGCCGGAATCTGAATCGCGCCGCTCTTAGCGATTTGGAATTCTGTTACAAACAAGGGCTAGCCTGCCGTCGTTTTTGGCTGGCGGCGGGGACTTTTAGTCAAAATACGGAAAAGACGCTTGTCATGCTGCCACCTTTTCCCGACAAATACCTCGCATGATCTAAGCCTGTAGACGCGCTTGGTTTGCGCATTCGGACGGGGGTTCGACTCCCCCCATCTCCAAAGGCTAACTCTTGGAAATATCAAGAGTTAGCCTTTCTAAATTTGGGGCGTGATAGCACTTTGATAGCACGAACATTTAAATTCAGCGGCAAAAATACTGCCGCTGAATTTAATACGAGTTTCTTCAAGAAACTCGCGCAGACGAATAAGGAAAGATTCATTTGTCGCATGAAAAAAGCCGCCAGTTTTGGCGGCTTTTCATTTTTGCGGCATTACCCATAGCGATGCAATCGTCAAGAATGAATCCTCCGCTCGAATCAAGATACCTCAACGCAGAGCGTCGGGGTCTTGTTCTCATAAGGCATCGCAGTCGGGTTTTATACCCTTTATTACGATGCAAGCATCGGGGTATGAAGCCCTCCGCTCGAATCAGTTTGCCTGCCTTACGAACGCATCGCTAAACCCGAACAGTTTGAATCGCTCGAGGACGCTTCCGTATTCGTCCATGCCGAGAGGTCCTACAAGGACGGTCTTGCGCGCGCCTTCGTCCAATATCGTAAGCGGATACCGTCTGCCATAAAGCGCGTCCAACTGCTCGACATTTTCGTTTTTCGTATAGACCGCAATCTGCACATAATATTTTTGCGATTCCAAGTCGGACTCGCTTTTCAGATAAGCGGCGCTGCCTTTAGTAGATGACGGCGGCTCTGATTTTGCGTCAGATTTGGGAGAGACTTCCGCTTTCGCGACGCTATCCTTGTCAAATTCCTTTTCTCCGGATTCAGGCTCAGGAGGATTTTCTTCCGCCGGAACAAGCACGATGGCTTCGTATTCGTCTTCAGCCGCTGTCTCAGTTTCTGAAATTTCGCTTTCAAGATATGGATTTCCATCCTCGTAGGCGTTTTCCGATTCCGCAAGTTCGGCTTTTTCTTCGGGGATTTCCTCAAGGTTCTCGTCGGAATCCTCCGGAATGCAATAGTCCTCCACGCGCTCATAAACAATTTCGTCAGATTCTTTTTCCGCGTCTTCAGGGATTTCGTCTGCCATCTCCACCTTTTCCTCGGGAATCTCGTCGGATTCGGCAAACCTATCGGAATCTTCAGGAATACAATAGTCTTCCACACGCTCGTATACGATTTCGTCAGATTCCTCTTCCGTTTCTTCAGGAATCTCATCAAAAACTTCTTCGGCTTCGCTGTTTTCGTCGAAGCTGTCTTCGGGAATATACCAGTCTTCCACTCGCTCATACGCGATGCCATCAGATTCTTCTTCCGCTTCCTCGGGGATTTCTTCAACGTTTGCCAGCTCTTTTTCCGACTTTTCAGCAATGTCCTCTTCTGTCTCCTCGGGGATTTCCTCTAAATCTTTTTCGGCTTCGGCGACAGCATTTTCCGTCTCTTCCGGAATGTCCTCGAAAACGCCTTCGGTTTCTGACACGGCATTTTCCGTATCTTCGGGAATCTCTTCATCCACATCGAATTCTCCCGAAGGAATTTCCTCTGTCTCTTCCGCCAACACTTCTGCCATTTCTTCAAAAGCATTTTCAGTTTCGGCGATTTCGTCTTCCAATTCTTCGACTTCTTCTTGCAATACATTAGTAATGACGGCGCTTCCGTTCGCCACAGTGTCGGCGGTACCATTGCGCTTGGTGAGCTTTACAAGATTGTTGGAATCCCTTTTTATGGAAAGAGCTTCTGCGGCCTCGGGCGAAAGCAGTATGGCGACGCCTTCCGACGCGTCCAAAGACCCTATGACAAGAATGCTCACCTGCCGACCGTTCACGGGATTCGTCACGCTTATCGAGTCCCCCGGAAGATACCCGACGGTTTTGGCAAAGTAGCCTTTCGGGAAAGTGCCGCTTTTGGCGACGACGGCCCGTCCGTCCAAAGATGGGCTTGAAGAAGCGAAAACATTTTGTGCGAACAAAAGCGCGGCCACAAATGCGAAAGCGAAAAATGATTTTTTCATAATGCACCATCCTTTTTGGCAAGGCTTGCCTGAATTTTGACGGCGATGTCGGTAGCAAACGATTCGACGCCGCCGCGATTGTCATTGAACGAATTGGCCTTTTCGGGAACGAATTTTTCCTCAAGCAGGACATTCAAATCCGAAACTGAAACGATTTCCACCTCGGCATCCCTTATGTTGCTCAAAAGAACCGCCGAGGGATTCGTCGAATCCTCCAAAGCGTAGTTCAAAAAAAGTTTTATGAACAAATTCATGCTGCCCTCTTGCGCTTCGACAAACGAGCGGTGCAACCGCGTTTTTTCTTTGGCGGCATCATTGTCCGAGACTATGACGGAATTGTTCGAAACTATTGTTCCCCTGTCGAAAAAATAATCCATAATCGCCTGCTCGACGACATATGAAGTGTCGAAAATGGTTTCTCCGCCGGTGTTTCTTTGGACAATTTGCAGGGAAAAACTTTTCGCGTTCAGCAATGCGCTCATGCCCAGCAAAAAAAATGCCAAAAAGTTTTTTTTCATTTATTCTCCCAAAAAACTCGAAATAAAAATTGTCGCACTATTTTTGCGACAATTTTTATTGTCTCTTTCAAATATCGGAATTCACAGTGAAATGTTTAGATATTTTTCATTTGGCGACTTTTGAGAATTTTGCTTGCACACAAAGCGATTCTGTGGTATAATTCCAAGGGTGGGAAAATGAATTACGGTGAAAACGGCTACAGCAAGGACAAGACGCTCTACATTATCGGCGCGGGATTCGCAGGGCAGATGATTGCCGGCGACATAAAGCGCAAGAAAATCTTCGGCAATGTCCGCGCGTTTCTTGACGACGACAAGAATTTAATCGGCACGGAAATCGACGGCATCCCCGTCTTAGGTCCGATTGACGACATCGCGCTTGTGCTGAACCCGAAGCCGAGCGACGAGGCGATTCTCGCAATTCCCACCGCGAATGTCGAACGGATAGCAAAAATCTACAAGGCTCTCAAGGCTAGCGGATTTCTACGAATAAAAATTCTTCCAAGCATAAGCCAGGTGGTGAACGGAACGGCACACCTCGTGCAGGCGCGCGAAATCGATCCGCTTGACATTCTCGGGCGCACGCCTGTTACGATTCCGCTTCGCGAAAGCCTTTCGTATCTGCGCTCGAAGCGCGTGATGATTACGGGCGCGGGCGGCTCGATTGGTTCGGAACTTGCACGGCAACTTCTTTCGGGCGGCGCGGAACGGCTCTATCTTTTCGGGCACGGAGAGAATTCGATTTACCTCATTGACAAGGAACTGCGCGTCTTGCAGCAAGAGGGCGTCGGCGAGGCGGCGACGATTGTCCCGATTATCGGCGACATGAAAGACAGAGAATATGTGCGCCACATAGTGCGAGCCACAAAGTGCGACGCGATTTTCCATTGCGCGGCGTACAAGCATGTTCCGCTTATGGAAGAAAACGCAGTGGCGGCGGTGGAAAACAATGTGTTCGGCACGAAAAATCTTTTGGACGCGGCGGCGGAATCGGGCGTAAAAAAATTCGTGCTCATTTCGACAGACAAGGCAGTCGAACCGGTTTCTGTCTACGGCGCGTCGAAGATGATTTGCGAAAAACTGGTCTTGGAAACGGCGAGCAAAATCCAAAAAAAGCAGTCGGCGGATTCCGGCGAAAGCGAGGCGGCGTATTTGTTCGTAAGATTCGGAAACGTACTCGGCTCGCGCGGCTCTATCCTGCCGCTTTTCATGGAACAAATCAAAAACGGCGGACCACTCACAGTCACCGACGAGAATATGGAGCGATATTTTATGACGATTCCTGAAGCGTGCTCTCTCGTGCTTCAGGCGGGGGGAACGGGCGTGAACGGCGCGTCGTATCTTTTGGACATGGGCGAGCCAATCAAGATAAAGGACTTGGCGGAACAGATAATTTTATTCAGCGGGCTTGAAGTGGGAAAGGACATCGAAATAAAATACACGAAGCCGCGTCCCGGCGAGCGTCTCACAGAGCCGCTTTGGGCAAAAGAGGAATCGCCTGAGCCAACGGCTTTTCCGAAAATTCTCAAACTCAAAAATTCTTCCGCGCTTGGATTCAACTTGAACGAGCTTTTGGAAAAACTCACGCCCATTTGCTTTGGCGGAGAAAACTATAGGAACGCCGACGCGCTCAAAGAAATTCTGTGCGGCGCGATTCCTTCGCTGAAGGAATTTTATGAACGCAACGGAAAGGTGGCACAATATGTCTGACTCCGATTCGCTTGAAGTTCCGTTTTCGCGTCCTTCAATTTCTAGGGCGGAAGAAGAAGCCGTACTGAAAGTCTTGCGCTCTGGCTGGCTCACTACTGGGAGCGAGGCTTTGGCATTTGAAAAGGAATTTTCCGATTTTATGAACCACGTCGGGAAAAATGTGAAGGACACGCGCGAGCAGACGGCACTTTCAAATGATGACGTGATAAGCCTTGCCGTAAACAGCAATACGAGCGGAATGATTTTGGCGATGGAGGCTTTGGGAGTGCGGCAAGGACGCGCCGTAATCACGACTCCATACACATTCGTCTCAACGGCGGCGTGCGCAAAACATTTGGGCGCGGACGTGATTTTCGCCGACATCGAGAGTGACACATATTCGATTGACATTAAAAAAGTGGAAGAAATTTTGCGGCGAGACACGGATAAAAAAGTGTGCGCGATTGTCGCCGTTCACATCGCGGGAAATGTATGCGACATGCGTTCCCTTGTGCAAGTGGCGCATAAATACGGCGTAAAAGTCATCGAAGACGCGGCGCATTCTTTCCCCTCCCTTACCGAACTTGGATTTGCCGGAACAATTTGCGACGCCGGAGTTTTTTCGTTTTATGTAACGAAGACGATGACGACTGCGGAAGGCGGAATGGTCTGCACGAGAAATGCGGACGTGGCGAAAAGGATGCGCATTATGCGCATGCACGGAATGGACAGAAGCACTTGGGACCGCTACACTTCTCCGCGCGCGTCGTGGGAATACGACATTGTTGAAAGCGGATACAAATTCAATCTGCCGGACATTTTGGCGGCGATGGGAAGAGTGCAACTTTCTCGCGCGAACGATTTTTTCGAAAGGCGAAAGCGCATCGTTCGAATGTACAACGAAGCGTTCAAGGATTTGGACTTTGTTCGCCTTCCGCCCGACGGCGAAGGAAACTCTTGGCACTTGTACTTGCTCCGAATCGTTCCCGATAAACTGAAAATAGCTCGCGATGAATTCGCCCGCGAATTGCAAAAAATGGGAATCGGGATTTCCGTGCACTTCATTCCGCTTTTTTATTTCACATATTGGAAAAATCTCGACGCGGATTTCACGGCGGAAAATTTTCCGAACGCGGCGCGCGCTTATGCCGCGACAATCACGCTTCCGCTCTGGCCGGACATGACAAGTGAAATGGCGAAAAAAGTGATTGACGCGGTAAAAAAAACGGGGTGTTCAAATCATGTCTGAAAAAAAAACAGTACCTAACGAAACGAGCAAAAGAAAATCAGCGGTAAAAAATTCCTCGAAAATCCACGCGCAAAATATGAAGGATTTTTACAGCGATCTTAAAATGGACGGAATGATTTTCGCGAAAATTGTCAGGAGTCCCAAAAAAAACGGCATTTTAAAAAGCGTCGAGGCGAAATATTTGCCGGAAGGCTATTTTCTTGTAACGGCGAAAAATTTTCCCGGGAAGAATTCAATCGAAACGCTGGGCACGACAAGCGACATTTTCTGCTCGGAAAAAATATTGTACGAAGGACAATCGCTTGCGATTTTGGCAGGACCTGAAAAAAAAGTTTTGGAAGAAATCGCATCGTCGATGAAAATAGAAATCGAAAGTGTGTCCGCAGAAAAGGAAAAGAAAGTCCTTTCACAAAAGCACATCGTGATTGGCGGCGGCAGGCAGAAAAACATTTCCAAGCATTTCACGCGCGCAGCTTTTACGGTCCGCAACAAATGGACCTACCGCCTCAATTCCACTCCGCAAAACGAAACGGACGGAGCGCTCTGTCATTTTGAAAAAGACTCCCTCACGATTTTCACGCCGACGCATTGGCCGCGACATTTGACGCAAAATCTTTCTTCGGCTTTCGCAATTTCCGAAGAAAAAATTTTCATAAACAAGACGCTTTCTTCAACGCCGAGCACGAACAGCCTTTGGGGCAACACTCTTTTGGTCTGCCAGATTTGCGCGGCATCGATTGTTTCGGGCAAGGCCGTAGCATTGAGCCTTTCACAAGGCGAACAGGCGAAACTTTTTTCAAATCCTGGCGAAGTATCGATCACTCACAAAACCGCGCTCACGCAAGAAGGCGTGATCAAGGCGGCAAGCATCGACATCGACTTTGACGCGGGCGCGTACAATCCTTTCGCGCAGGAAATCATCGACCGCCTTACGATCGCTTCCACGAGCATCTATCATTTCGACAAATTGGAAATCACGGCGCAAGCCACGGCTTCACAAAAGCCGCCTACTTCGGTGAACCTCGAGACTATGGACGCCCCTTCATTTTTCGCGATTGAAAACCAATTGCAAAAAATTTGCTCGAAGACTGGATTCTCGCCCGACGAGATAAGAATCGCAAATTCCACTATTTTAAAAAGTGAAAAAACAAAAATGCCGTTCGTGCTGGAAGTGGAGCGACCACGCGACACCCTTGAAGCGGTTTTGCGGCAAAGCGACTTCCGCAGGAAATTCGCCACAAGCAAAATCAATTCGGAATTCGGCTACGAAAAAATCGCCGGCTACAAGGGGCACGGAATTTCTCCGCGCGGCACAGGGCTTGCATGCGCTTATGACGCGAGTGGCTATTACGGCACGAGCATTTTCGAGTACGGACAAAAAATGCAGACAACGCTGCAAAAAGACGGAACGCTCGTAATCCACGCGCACACTCCGAGCGCTCCAGTTTTGGAAATTTGGAAAAATATTGCCGCCGAAATTCTACAAATCGAACCGAAAATGGTAAAAATAAATTCCGATTTCAGGCTCAAAGACGAGCCTCTCACGCCGGAAAATTTCTATTCAAACCTTTCGATTATGGCGGGACTTTTGCGGAAATGCTGCCATGGAATTCAGGCAAAGCGTTTTCGAGATCCGCTCCCCATCACTGTAAGCAAAAGCATCACAAAGGCGCAGATAAACCAATGGAACAAAATAAAATTTCGCGGCGTTCCGTTCAGTTCGACATCGTTCGCGGCGTTGGTTTTGGACTTGCAAATCGATCCGTGCACGTTTTGGCCGAAAATCAAAAATATTTGGGTGACGGTGAGCGCGGGAAAGATTCTCGCCATCAAGGAAGCGGAGACAAGGATAAAATTTTCGATTCAAAAAACGCTCGCTGAACTTGTGGAAGGTGAAAAGCTCGATGCCGAAAAAATTTACATCGCATTTGTAAATTCCGAAGCGGAAAGCAAGCAAATCGGAGCGCTCATAAAAAAGGCATTGCCGGCGGCGTTCTCGGCCGCGATTTCACAGGCATTGAATTGCAACGAAAATTTCCTTCCGCTAAAATCCGACTCGCTTTTCAATCTTTTGTCACAGGCAAAAGCTTCGGAAAAGCCAGAAAAAAAAGAAAACAAGGAAGGCGACGCGCAATGAAGGTAAACCTCACGGTAAACGAACGGCAATTCTCCCTCAACGAAAATCCCGACGAAAGGCTTTTGAGCGTTTTGCGAAAACAAAATTTTCTGAGCGTAAAATGCGGATGCGAAAATTTCAGCTGCGGTTCTTGTGCGGTTTTGCTAGACGGAAAATGCGTCTTGAGCTGCGCGATTCCGATCGGAATCCTGAACGGCGCGAAAATCGTCACGCTGGAATTTTTTTCCAAGCAGACGCAATATCAGGAAATCATGAAAGGATTTGAGAAAGCCGGCGTTTCGCTCTGCGGATATTGCAACGCCGCGAAGATTTTTGCCGCCTACGAAATCATAAACACATTTTCCAATCCGACCCGCGAGCAAGTTTTCGAGCGCGTTCGTTCGCTCAAAGAATGCTGCGTCGAATCCGACACTTTGATAAACGGAATAATTTACGCGACGCAAATTCATTTTGAAAAGGAAAACCAAAGAAAAAATGGAAACAAATAAAACGCTGCTTTTCGCCAAAAACATTTCCGAAGTTCTCTATCAAATCAAAAATACGCCAAAACTGGAAATCGTCGGGGGGTGCACCCAGATTTCACAGCTTCCGGAAAAATCGCTTTGCACGAGAAATGTCGCAGACATGAGAAGCATAAACCGCCACGAACTTTTCATTGACTTTGGTCCTGCCGTAACGCTGAACGAAATTTTGGATTTGGGCGAAGAGAGAATCCCTGAAATTTTGTACATGGCGATATTGAACACGGCGAACCATTTCGTGCGCAATATGGCGACGCTCGGCGGAAACATCTGCACCAAGGAAATCCACGGAACTCTTTACGCGCCGCTTTTGGCGTTGAACACGATGCTTCGTTTCAGGAACGCGGAAACGCAAAGTTTTTCCACGATGCCTTTCGAAAAATTTGCGGGCGTTCCGCCAAAAAGCGTCATCGTAAATATCCGCGTTCCCAACGAAGACTGGGACGTTTCGATTTATCGCCGCTGCGGACCACGCCACACGCTCGAAAAAGATTCCGCATCGTTTTGCTTTTTGGCAAAGACCGAAAAAAGCGCGCTCATAAACGTGCGCATTGTATTTGCCGGCGCGGTTGTCTTTTCGAGCCGCGAATTGGAAAACAAACTTCTGGGAATGCGACTTCCGATAAGCGAGAAAGTAATCGACGCTTTTTCAAGCACTGCGGAAAAGGCTTTCGACGAAGCGGTGGGAGAAGAAAAAGTAAATCCCGTTTTGAAAAGGCAGTTTTTGAACCTGACGCAGTATTCGTTGAACCAGCTCGCGTAGGAGGGGCGGAAGCAGTGGTGCGAACGCCGCATTTTTGTAAACCATGCATTCACGAGATTATATTTGCTCGCGTTGCGGTCAAACATAATCTCGTGCTTTTTTCTGTTATTTTACGACGACTTCGCCGTCCGTGCAGCGAACTACGAAACTGCCGATTGTTGGGTATAACATATTCCCTTTTGAGATTGCTTCCCACTGCGCCTTTGTGCCGTCATACTGAATCTTGAGGTTGGGACACCCTACGAACGCGGTAGGACCGATGCGTGTCACGCTGCGTGGAAGAACCACGTTTACAAGCGATTTGCATCTACCGAACACGGATCCATAAATCTCCTTCACACCGCGCGAAATAGTCACATTCTTGAGCGACGTGCAATCAAGGAACGCTAAATCGCTGATTGTCGCCACGCTTCCTGGAATGGTCACGTTTACAAGTGATGTGCAACCCTCGAACATGTTATCGCCAATAACCCGTGCACCATCGGCAATCGTGACGTTCGTAAGCGATGTACAATCTTTGAACGCCCACGAACCAATTTCTTCCACACTTTTTGGAATGGTCACACTCTTTAATGCCGTGCAGCCATAGAACGCATTGGCGTCGATATACGTCACGCTATCGGGAATTGTAACGCTCGCGAGCGCCGTGCACCCAAGAAACGCGCGCTCGCCGATTTTCGTTACGCCGCTTGGAATGCTCACGCTCTTGAGCGACGCGCAACCATTGAATACACTGGCTTCGATTGCTGTCACGCCCTCGGGAATAGATATACTCACAATCGCCGCGCAATTATAGAACGCCGCTCCACCAATTTTCGTCACGGTTTTGGGAATGCTCACGCTCGCAAGCGACGTGCAGCCACTGAACGTTTTTTCACCGATTGTCTGTACACCATCGGCAAGAGTAACACGTTCAAGATATGTGCAGCCAGAGAAAGCCCCTTCACCATACGAGCCTACGCCGATTACCTTCACGCTGCCAGGAATCGTCACGCTTTCAAGCGAATCACACCCACGAAATGCACCATCGGCGATTTTTGTAATGCCATCGGGGATGACGAGATTTGCGGGCAGAGTGCCAGTATATCCCGTCACTTCCGTACCACTTATTTTTAGGTACTTGGGAACTTCTTCGACACCTACGTTTCCATCAGCACAGCGAATAAGTGATACCTGTATACTGCTATTTCCTTTGATTTCCTTCCACTGCGCTACTGTGCCGCCGAATTGTATTTCCTTGAGTGATGTGCAACCATTGAACGCATAATCGCCAATGCTCGTAACGCTATCAGGAATGGACACACTCTCAAGCGATGTGCAACCAGCGAACATGCCGTAGCTGATTTCCTTCGAGCCGTCGGTAATCGTCACGTTCGCAAGCGACTTGCAGTCACTGAACACGTTATTGACGGTTACTAGCCCGTCGCCTGGAATGGTCAAGTTCGCAAGCGACGTGCAGCCAGAAAACGCATAATTGCCGATTGCCTTCACACCGTTGCCTATCGTAACGCTAACAAGTGAAGTGCAGCCCTCAAACGCACCGTCATGTATTAACTGTACGCTGTCCGGAATACCCACGCTCTCAAGCGAAGTGCAAGCACTAAACGCTTGAACCCAGATACCTGTTACGCCCTCGGGAATCACAAGGTCTGCGGGTAAACTATCCTTATCTTTAGCCAATACAAAAACTTGACCTTCATACTTCCATACTTTAAGGTACGAAGGGATTTTTGATGATTTCGATTCCGTTTTCGGTTTCGCCGCAAACGCCGCCATTGTCAGTATCATTGCCGCAAGCGCGGCAAGCCATGTCTTTTTCATTTTAAACTCCTCTGCGTTTTATGTCCGCCGACTTTTTTTCGCATGGCTTGTGCCATGCTTATGATTTTTTGAATTTTCATCGCAAATCCGCATACCCCGACGCTTGCGCCGAGGCATGTAGATTCCGTCATTCCGAAAGCATTTCCATGATGGATTCGAGAGCCGCTTGATTTTGCCTGATGAACGCTTCCGTATTTTCGTCCTTCGGCGGAGCAACAGGAACGGAACTCAAATCACATTCCGTCGGAAGCAACTTCTTGTATTTTTCCTCTTCCACCGTGAGCGTCCGCGTGTTAAGCAGAATGTCGGACGAGTTTTCTTTTGCCCGTTTAACGCCACCATGTACATAGCTAATCGAATCCCCGATGCTGCACAGCGTGATTTTCCGCGCGCGCCATATCACGACCGCATGAAAATCGGGGTACAAATACCCGCATGCCTCGTAAAACACCACCTCAGCCCCATCGTTCACCAAGCGACGCAGCACATTCCGCACCAACGTCGTCTTTCCGGAATTCTGCTCACCCTCAATCGTAATGACTTTCATTGTTTTTCTCCTTGAATAAAAAGTTGTTTTAATCGCAGCCCATACGGGCTGCTTTCGAGTTTCCGATTTCTCGCAACGCGCGCGTTTAATGTCCGCCGACTTTTTTTTCAGCTCTTCTGCCGCCTTTCAAGCTCGTTCGCCACCGCCGAAGCGTACGCCTGCTTTTTGCTCACGCATTTCGCGCCGATCGGGAACAGCACGAATTTCGCGGTCTTTGCCTGAACCACGCCGGCAGGAATTCCGATTATCGTGATGAACGAGACCACCGCCATGACCACATAAATCACCGCGAGCGCAAGTCCTATCGGAAACCAAACAATGTTCAGCACAAGCCCGCCGATTTTCCTTGCCTTTGAGACATTGTCCTCGCCCTTCAGCTCAGTCTCCCTAATGATTTCCTTTCCGAACGGAAACGCGGAAAGCTTCGCGAACTGCAAGCACGACTTTCCAATCGGAATACCGATAACCGTAATGCTGAACACCCCTGCCAGCACCAGCCACAAAAGCGCGACGATTTCACCTCCAAAGATGAACCAAATAAGATTTAGCAAAGCCATTTTGCCACCTCCAAAATATTTTTTTCCTCTCTCTCCGTTAATTCTTGTTTCTGCTACTCAGTCTTTTTCCCCGCCGCCGTGCATCGCGATACGGTGTCGTTGGTCTTTTTGATGTTGCCTGCCACAGCCGCGACGAATTCCGCGTAGCCGTCCATCACCGCTACGATGTTCAGGTACGGCACGATGCCGTCGTTGATGAGCGACACAATCGGCTTTTTGAGCGACGACGCGCTCTCGCCCTTGCCCGCCTTCGCCTTGATGTAGCCGTCGTGCGCGGCGGCGAACCCGTCCTGCGCCTCGCGAAGGCTCGCCACCAATTCCGCCACGCCCGAAAGCGACTTGATCTGCGCGGCGATTTTTTCCGCGCCCAAATCCTCAAGCAGGGATTCCGTGAGCGCGGTCTGGTCGGCATAATTCTTGCCCGTCATGCCGCGCCCGTACTTGTCCAGCACCGCGCACACCCCGACCGCCGCCGCCCTCACCTCCGCGAAGGGACTTGCCGTGTAGCCGCCCGCAAGCGTAAAGAGGTCGCGCGTCACAGCGTCTCGCCGTCCGTCCGCCTCGTCCAAAGTGGAGACCACCGCGTCCTGCTTGATCGCCGTGGTGTTCCTCGCGCTCAAGTCCGCAAGTTGCGCGAACTGCGTCTTCAACACCGCGTCCTTCGCCACCGCCGTCGAGCCGTCGCCGCAGGCGAGCTTGTACTCGCGTTCCATTGCGTCCGAGAGCGCGTCAAGCTCCGTCACGCGAGACTTGCCGTTTACCTTTGCCACTGTTACCATAGATACTCCTTCTTTATGTTTTTTTGTATATTTGAGCGAGTTTTCGAAGAAAACTCGGTAAGTAGCGCATCGCGCTGCGACAAAATGCTCCCGAATGCTGAAAAAACGCTGGGGAAATCGTGGGAACTCTCCCAAAGGTCGAAATTGCGGCGAGTGGGGCTTCGGGAGTCCTCCCGAGAGTCAAAAATGCGCTGGCGAAGCCGCAAAAACGCTCCCAAAGGTCGAAAATGCGCCGGGAAAGTCTTGGGAATGCTCCCGAACGCCGAATTCGCGCCAGGAAACCTTCAAGAACGCTTTTGAATGCTGAAAACACGCTGGGGAAGTCGCGAGAACACTCCCAAAACCCGAAAATACGCAGGGGAACTCTTGGGAGCACTTTTGAGGGTTGAAAACATTCTGAGACGAGCCGAAAAAGTGCTTTTGAAAGCCAAAATTGCGCAAGGAAAGGCAAAAAATTGCCTTTTAAACAAAAAAAGGACGCGCAACGAGACATTTCGTCCACATTACACGTCCTTTTGTGTGAGAATTGTATTTTTTCTAAATTACCTAGGTCGCCGTACCCCCCCCCATACGTATAGGAGGTTTATTGCCCATTAAAAACGGCGAGAGCCGAATGCTTGCAGCGAGTGGTTGTGCGTATTTTTCGGATGCAATCATCACTTTCTCCTATGGGCTTCAATTCGAGCGACAAGTATATTTTACAGAAATTCCCCGCGTTTGTCAATTGCAGCGGAGCGAACGACCAACTATTCCCTATTCATCATTAACTATTCACTTTATCAGCATCGCGTCGCCGTAAGAAAAGAAGCGGTATTTTTGACGCGAACTTCATACATCATTGTCTTGAATCCAGCGCAAGCATCCCAAGGATTTTTCAGTATGAAAAGAAATCTGGTCATTCACCTTGAAAAAACGCAGCTGCTCGATTGCCTGTTTTGCCGTGTAGATTTCGGAAATATAAAGCGCAATGGTGCGCATGGTGTTGTCGTTTGCGACAGGACCTTGAACTATATCATACCCATGCGGCGTGCCGCCTTCTATCCTGCATTTCTTTATGAATGCAAGCCATTCTTCGTCCATTTCTTTAAAAACTTTTATTTTCAGCGCATCGTCAGAATGATATGCATATTCTTTTACAATTTTGCGTTCTGTTCCGTAACGAATATATTGATTTTGCGCCCATTTTTCCGCTTGCTCGAAAATGGTTGTCGTGTAAAATCCTTTTCCAAAATCGCGCTTGTCTTTTGACTTGGACAAACGAATTTCTGCAAAACGGATGCCGGTTCCGTGATATAAAATCATTCTGTTTCTCCCGCTTCGTATCTGGACATGACATCTTCGACAAACCGCACCGTTTCTTCAAGCGGCTGGGTGTGCAATGCGTCGTACTCCGCGCGCACAAGGTCGATTATTCGGTGCTTGCTGAATTTTTCATATACTTCTTCTTCCGAAAGATGATGCCTTTCGGCAAATCCCTCAACTGCGGTTACGACGAGAAGATTCTTATCTTTTTCGGTCTGATCCATGTTTGTCATTATACCACATTTTCAAACTTCTTGAAAGCCGGCGTTTGGTTAGACTGGCTCACCACCCTATTTCTTTTTCGCGCAAATATTCATCGGCGACAAAAGGCGAGCTTTCGCTCCACATGCAGCTGGCTGTGTTTTTCAATGCCTTGAATGTCTTTGACTTATAGAATCGGAAAAGCATTTCATCGAACGGCTCGGAAAAACGCTCGGACAGAAGCCTTACGACTTCTTCGATTTTCATAAGAACGTCAATCGTTATGTCCTTGCCGTTATAAAAATAATGCGGCATTCAACCTCCCTTTAATTTTCAACTATTCCCTATTCATCATTAACTATTCACTTTATCAGCATCGCGTCGCCGTAAGAAAAGAAGCGGTATTTTTCGCGCACCGCCTCTTCGTAGGCGTTCAGGATGTTTTCGCGCGATGAGAACGCGCTCACGAGCATTATCAAAGTGGATTCGGGCGTGTGGAAATTCGTGAACATCTGATCCACGATTTTGAACTTGTAGCCGGGGTACATGAAAATGCTCGTCGCGAAAGTGCCTTCCCGCACCTGCCACGAGCCGCCATCTTCCATGCACGCCGATTCCAAAGTGCGGACGCTCGTCGTGCCCACAGCCAAAATCGGGCGGCCTTCTTTTTTCGCCTGGTTTATCTTCCGCGCGGCTTCGCTTTCCACCGTGAAAATTTCCTCGTGCATCTTGTGGTCTTCGATGTTATCCTCGCGCACTGGCAAAAAAGTTCCCAGTCCCACATGCAGCGTGATGAAGGCGCGCTCGATTTTTTTCTGCTCAAGGATCTTGAGCATTTCGTTTGTAAAATGCAAGCCTGCCGTCGGGCAAGCCGCGCTTCCAACATTGTCGGCAAAAACATTTTGATAACGCTCGCTGTCCGCAGCATTGTCCGCGCGCCTTATGTAAGGGGGGAGCGGAATGTGCCCGTTTTTCTCAAACCAATTTTCCGTAAGCGCAAAATCGAATTTCACCGTGCGGAATTCAGTTCCTTCGTTCTGCGGATTTTCCAAAATCGTGCCGACGCTCGAATCGGGGAATTCGTAGCGCATTCCGGGCTTCTGTTTTTTCGCGCCTTTTACGAGCGTGTTCCAAACGCAGGACGCATCATCGACTTTGTTCAAAAAGATGAATTCCACTTCGCGTCCCGTGGATTCCTTCGTGCCGAAAACCCGCGCCTTGCGCACCCGCGAATTGTTGAAGACCATCAGAGTGCCGCTTTCGATGAGATTCGGCAAGTCGCTCATCGTGCGATGAAAGACTTCGCCGCTTTTGCGCCCCAAGACCATGAGGCGGTCGTTTCCGCGCCGCTCGCTCGGATATTGCGCGATGAGTTCAGGCGGCAAGTCAAAATAAAAGTCCGTGCGCTTCAAAATAAATTTCTCGTTTCATTTTCGCCCGAGTCAAGATGCTTTTTCATCTCGACTCCCAAATGCCTGTACGCCCTTTCCGTCACCGTGCGTCCGCGAGGCGTCCGCTGCAAGAGTCCGCATTGAATCAGATACGGCTCGTAGTAGTCCTCGAGAGTGTCCTGGCTTTCGCCGATGGAAATCGCGAGCGTTTCCGCTCCCACAGGTCCGCCGCCGAAATTGTCCATAATCGAAAGCAAAATTTCCCTGTCATATTTTTCAAGCCCCAGTGAATCAATTCCAAGCCGGGAAAGACCTGCGCAAACGATTTCGTTCGTTATCGTTCCCATTCCTTCGATTTGCGCGAAGTCGCGCATACGGCGAACGATTCGATTCGCCACGCGCGGCGTTCCTCGCGAACATTTCGCCAAAGAGAGAGCGGCATCGTCTTCGATTTTCACGTTCAGAATTTTCGCAGTTCGTTTTATGATTCGAGAAAGTTCTTCAGGCGCATAATAGTCGAAACGCTGTACGATTCCGAATCGGCTGATGAGCGGACTTGACACCATTCCCGCCTTCGTAGTCGCCCCGACAAGCGTGAATTTGGGAATCGGAATTCGTACCGTTCGCGCGGCCGCCCCCTGCCCGATCACCCAATCAAGCTCGAAATCCTCCATAGCGATGTAAAGCATCTCTTCGATGGCGGGCTTGAGGCGGTGAATTTCATCGATGAAAAAAACAGTGCGCTCGCTCACGGTGGAAAGTATGCCCGCCAAATCCTTGGGCTTTTCCAAAGCGGGCGCGCTCGTTACTTTGAAATCCGCGCCGAGTTCATGCGCCGTGATTTGGGCAAGCGTGGTTTTTCCCAAGCCAGGAGGTCCAATCAAAAACAAATGGTCGAGCGCGTCCTCGCGTTCTCGCGCCGCCTGAATGAAAACAGAAAGATTTTTTTTGATTTCTTCCTGCCCCAAAAATTCATTCAAAAGCTGCGGACGCAAATTTCCTTCCTGCAAATCTTCGGGCAAAGAAATTCCCGCGCGAACTATACCGTCATATTCATCGCTCATCCAAATTCCTCTACGCCAAATCCACCAACGCCTGCCGGAAAATCATTTCCTCTTTTCCAGTTTGCGGCTTGGAAACGAAATTCTCGTTGCAAATGAGTTCGCCCAAAATTTTCTGCACCACACCCTGGACATCGCGCTTGTCGTAGCCCATGTCCACGAGCGAATTTATCACGTCCTGGAATTCGGATTTTTCAGAATTGGAAACGGACTTCGTAGAATCATCAAGCGTGAGCCTTCCTTTCAATGTTAGCATAATTTTCGCGGCGGTCTTCTTTCCGATACCAGAGACAGCCTCGAGCACTTCGACTTTTCCTTCATCAAGAGCGCTGATAAAACGAGGTATGGTTATATTGCTCAAAATCTTCACCGCGCCCTTCGCGCCTACGCCTTCCACTTTGAGCAAGTCCAGAAAAACCTTGCGCTCTTCCTCCGTGTCAAATCCATACATCTTCGCGACATCTTCGCGCATATAGAGCCAAGTGAAAATTCGCGCTTCGCTTCCTACATCTCCGAGAGTCTCAAGAGAACTCGCCGGCACATACAAATCCCATTCCACACCGTTCACGTCAAGAAAAACAGTGTTGTGCGCTTTATAAGTAATCACACCTTTTAAACTGTTGAACATAATCCAATTATACCAAGTTCCAAAAGATTTGGCAAGAGTTTCTAAATGACAGAATTTTTCACAAAGTGCATAATCGCGCCGAAATTGATGTGCGTGATTGCGCCCGCAAGCGCGTCGGCGGCGTGGTCGGGCTTCGGCTCGGTCTCAAGTCCCAAAAGCATCTTGACGCATCGTTCCACCAAGTCTTTGTCGGCGGCGGCGGTTCCAGTCACAGCTTGCTTGATTTGGTTCGGCTTGTATTCGCCCAGCGGGATTCCGCGAATGGCAAGGCAAAGTGTAGCCACTCCTCGCGCTTCCGAAACGCCCATCGCACTCGTAACGTTCTTCGCAAAGTAAAGAGTCTCCATCGCGGCTTCGCACGGCGAGAATTCATCCAAAATGGAATTGAGAGAATTGAAAATCTTAAGGAGACGAATCCCGTGAATTTCGCGGGGGGGAGTTTCAATTACGCCGTATTTTACAAGCGAAAAACGGTTTTGCGCATAATCAATCACACCCCAGCCTGTCGAAGCAAGACCGGGGTCGATTCCTATTATGCGCCTAGAATTGCTTTTCATCGCAAATGAAAGAATATTCTGGCGAACATATCCTGCGAGTTTGGAACAAACCCGACGCTGGCGAAATGTCCGCCTCAGTTAGCGGCATCAGGATCGAAGTCGTCGGGATATTCCACCGTCGTGTAGACGTTCTGCACGTCGTCGTTTTCCTCGAGGCGATCCACCATCTTTTGGATTTTCGCGGCCGTTTCCTTGTCCACGCTCTGGTAGGCTTCGGGAACCATTCCCACTTCGCCCGAAAGCGACTCGAATCCTTTTTCCTGCAATGTTTCCATTACCGTGGCGAAACTTTCCTGCGTCGTCGTAACCGTGATGATTCCATCTTCGTTCACGATGTCGTCCGCGCCGGCTTCAAGTCCCGCTTCCATAAGTTCGTCTTCGTTTACTTTTTCCGCGTCGTAAGTAATCGTGCCTTTGCGCGAAAACATTCGGCTCACAGAGCCGGTCGTGCCCAAGTTGCCGCCGTTCTTGTTGAAGATGTTGCGCACGTCGGCAGCGGCGCGGTTTTTGTTGTCAGTGAGCACTTCGACCAAAACTGCCACTCCGCCCGGAGCGTATCCTTCATAAGTGAGCTCTTCGAATGTCTTTCCGCCAAGCTCGCCAGTACCTTTTTTGATGGCGCGCTCGATATTGTCTTTCGGCATATTTGACGCGCGCGCCTTGAGGATGGCCGTGCGAAGGCGGGGGTTCGAGTCGGGGTCTCCGCCGCCCATTCGCGCCGCAATTGAAATTTCCTTGATGAATTTGGTAAAGAGCTGGCCGCGCTTCGCGTCGGCAATGCCCTTGGCATGTTTTATGGTCGCCCATTTGCTGTGTCCAGACATAATTTCTCCTAAAAAAACGTTTAAGAATAATGAGACATTATAGCAAAATTTCCGCATTTTGGTCAAGCGGTTATAAACAACTTATTAAAAAACGCTGCGAGTTTTGTGAAACAAAACTCGTAAGCAAATCCGAAGGATTTGCGATTTGCTCTGCAAAGAAATTTATTTAAAACATCGCTCGCGCGATGTGCGGGTCAAGCGATATGACAGAGGACAGAAAAAATTTTGACGCAGATAAACAAAGATTAAAATTGACAGGAATGTTTAAAATTGTCGTCAGATATGTTGCCGACAATTTTAACTTCGAGTTTGTCGGTGCGGGCACCTTACCCAAAACTCGCTTATTCATTGCGCTTTCCGCTTGAAACTACGCGCTCGTTGCGAAGACACGGTGTTGCGAAAGCGCGTTTTTCAATGATGTAAAAGCTAAAACTTTTTCATCATTGAAAATTTAAGGGAGGTTTTAAATCCGCGTTGAAATGGTGCGCGGATTTTGACATGCAACATTCTAACTATATTCATTACAAAAACAAAATCCCGAACGCCGCGCCGCAAAGGATTATCGCGATGGGATTGACTTTCGTTTTGAGCAAAAGAAGCAAGGCCGCCGCGTAGAACAAAACGTTTTTCCATTTGAAAAGTCCCGCCAAAAATCGCGTAGCGCTCTCCACCGATGTAAACGAACTTTTCCATGCCGCAAAAAACTGTTGCGGCAAATTCATCAGCGCGAGCGAAAAAACCTGCGCGCACGCCACCAAAATTATTCCTGTAGTCACGGGACGCAAAGTTTTAAAAGCCGCCTTGACGAGCGGTCTCTCCTGGAACTTTGCGAAAAATTTCGCGATGACGATGATACACACAAGCGAAGGCAAAATCTCGCCGAATGTCGCGACGATGCCGCCGAGCACTCCATGAAATTCATACCCGATGTATGTCGCCATGTTCACGCCGATTGGTCCGGGCGTGGATTCCGAAATGGCGACCATATTGTAGAATTTTTCGCCGCTAATCCAGCCGCGTCCGACGACTATTTGCTGCATCGTCGTAATTGCGACAAGCCCGCCTCCAATCGTAAAAAGCCCGATATAAAAGAAAATGCAAAAAAGTTCTAACATGCTCGGCGCACTCATATTTCATTTCCTTGATTTTTCATTGAATTTGAAATTCAAAATATGAATTAAAATTCCGAGCAAAATCGCGCTAAAAATTATCAGCACGGTGTTCACTTTGAAAAAGAAAATCAGCACGAACGACGCCACGAGCAAAATCGCGCCAAAAATATTCGCCGCCGTCTTTTTGAAAAGCTTCAAAAACGAGTAGCTCAAATTCGCCGCCACCGCGATGTTTATTCCCGTCAACGCTTTTTGAATGACAGGAATTTGGTCGATTGAATTTATGAACATCGCAAAAACCGTAATCACGACAATCGACGGCGTTACGATTGCGAGCGTCGCGATGATGCCGCCCAAAACGCCCCGCAATTTGTGTCCGCAAAATGTCGCGACATTCACGGCGATGATTCCGGGCGTCGCCTGCCCGATGGCGTAATAGTCGATGAGCTCCTCTTGCGATACCCAGCCGCGCTTTTGTGAAAGCTCGCGTTCCAAAATCGGAAGCATCGCAAGCCCTCCGCCGAAAGTGACCGCGCCGATTTTCACGAAAGCGAGAAATATTTCAAATAGAAGTTTCGTGTCAGATTTATTCGTCATAAAAATCATTCATCCGTTTGCAAAACAAATTCCCGCGAACAGGACACAGATTTCTTATATTCCATCTGCGTTCCATCCGCATTTATTTGCGTTCATCTGCGTCAATTTTTATCACAATATACACTGCGGTTGCTTACGAATTTTCGTCTGCCAGCAAAAACCTGAGCCTATAAAATATATCGCGAAAGATCCTCGTCGCTGCTGATGTCCTTCAGTTTTTCATCAACGTAAGAAGCGTCAATCGTAACAGTCTCGCCCCTGTGCTCGTCGGCTTCAAACGAAATTTCTTCGAGCAACTTTTCCATAATTGTGTGAAGTCGGCGCGCGCCGATGTTCTCCGCCTTGGCGTTCACCTCCTCGGCAATCGTCGTCATCCTGTCAATCGCGTCCTCACTGAATTCTATTGAAACGCCTTCCGTGGCAAGCAAAGCCTCGTACTGCTTTACTAGCGCGTTTTTCGGCTCGAGCAAAATCCTTCGGAAATCGTCCTTGTGGAGCGAATCCAATTCCACGCGCAGAGGAAATCTTCCCTGCAATTCGGGGATCAAGTCGCTCGGCTTTGAAAGGCTGAACGCGCCCGCCGCGATGAAAAGGATGTGCTTCGTGTCCACCACGCCGAAACGAGTGTTCACATGACTTCCTTCCACAATCGGCAGAATATCGCGCTGAACGCCTTCGCGCGAAACGGACTGTCCGTGAGTTTCGCCGTGCACCGCAATCTTGTCGATTTCGTCGATGAAAACGATGCCGCTTTGCTCCACGCGTTCCTTGGCGATTTCAGCGGCCTTGTCCGCGTCAACCATGCTGTCCAAAATTTCTTCAGTGATGATGTTGCGCGCCTCGGCTATCGTGACAGTCCTCTGTTTTCGTCGGTTTCCGCTCATCATAGACTGAATGCTTTGCATCGCGCTTTCGATGTCGTCCATATTGCCGCCCGAAAAAAAGCCTATTCCCGCCGAAGGTTTCGGACCTGCTGTCACGGTGAGTTCCACTTCGCGACCTTCGAGCTTTCCATCGCGAAGCATTTGGCGGAATTTTTCCCGAGTGGAATTCATTTCTTCGGATTTCGCGCTTTCGTCAACAGTCGGATTCTCTTGCGAAGTTTCGTTCTCGGTCTTCGCCTTCATTCCGAAAATATTTCCCAAAACTCCGCCCTCGCGCTTTTCCTTTTTTCCGCTTCCGGGCAAAAGCAAATCCAAAAGCCGCTCTTCCACTTTTTCCTTCGCCGCGCCACGCATCGACTCTTCCATTTCGGCCTTGACCATGTTGAAAGAAACCGCCATCAAGTCTCGAATCATCGATTCCACGTCGCGTCCGACATAGCCGATTTCGGAATATTTCGTCGCCTCCACTTTTATGAACGGCGCGCCGCAAAGTTTCGCGAGCCGCCGCGCGATTTCGGTCTTGCCCACGCCAGTAGGTCCAATCATCAAAATATTTTTCGGAGCGACTTCGTCGCGCATTTCTTCCGAAAGTTTCAGGCGGCGCACGCGATTTCGGAGCGCGATCGCCACGGAACGCTTGGCGTTTTTCTGCCCGATGATGTAGTTGTCCAGCTGCTCGACGATTTGTTTTGGCGTCAAGTCGATTTGATTTTTTTTACCTGTCTCCGCAGAAAGCGAATTTTCATTCAACACAATTGATTTTTCTTCCATATTTTTTCTCCAATTAATTTTTTTTCAATAAAAATAATTTGGCGCAGATGAACGCCGATGTCTGCAGATTGGACACAGATTTTATCCAAAATTCCGAAGTCCCAAAATCCGCGTTCCATCCTTTTTTATCTGTGTTCATACGGCTGTCGCCGTTTTCATATCGAAATTTTATTTAACGTCGTCGCTCGCACGACGTGAGTATCCGCGTCTAATTTCATTCAATTCAATTTGAATTCGCGTCAAACTAAATCTCTTCAAGCACGAAATTTCCGTTCGTGTAAATGCAGATTCTCGAAGCGATTTCCATGCTTTTAAGCGCGATGTCCTTCGCCGAAAGTTCTGACGACTCCATGAAAGCGAGCGCGGCGGCGAACGCGTAGTTTCCGCCAGAGCCGATCGCCATCACGTCGCTTTCAGGCTCGATGACGTTACCGTCGCCCGAAATCAAAAGGATTTTGCTCGCGTCGGCGACAAGCAGCTGAGCCTCCAATTTTTGCAGTGAACGCTCGGTGCGCCACATTTTGGCAAGTTCTACGGAAGCTCGGAGAATGTCGCCGTTGCATTCTTTGAGCTTGCCCTCAAATTTGTCGAGCAAAGTGAAGGCGTCGGCTACGCTTCCTGCGAATCCCGTCAAAACTTTTCCGTCATAGATTTTTCGAACCTTGCGCGCATTGCCCTTGGCAATCGTGTTTCCAGCCGTGACCTGCCCATCGCCCGCCATCGCGACATGCCCGTTCCTTTTCACGGCGACAACAGTTGTACTTCGTATTTTCATTTTCAACTCCGTTCTTTTTAAGTAATGCGTAATAGGTAAAAAGTAATAACCGAGAATCTATCCTTACTTATTACCTACTACTTATTACTTATCTTTTTCTTAAGCTTTATCACGCCCAAAGCAAATTCTTCACTCTTTGAAACAAGCAAACTCCCTTCCGTCATCGCCATATTACTTATTACCCATTACCTATTACTTACTTCGCATGCGCCGCAACACGGATGTTGCGGGCAATGTCGTGCGCGTATGCGCACATTCTTATAAAACTCAAACGCAGGATGCGTTTGAGTTACTTCGCATGTGGAAACGCATTCCTATAAACATCAATCAACTGCCGCGTCGTTATGTGCGTATAACGCTGCGTCGTGGAAATGCTTGAGTGTCCGAGCATTTCCTGCACCACGCGGACATCCGCGCCATTACCCAGCATCGCAGTGGCAAACGTGTGCCGAAAGGCGTGCGGCGAAATATGGCGGTTCGTTCCTTCCACGCCTGAATACCGCCCTACAATCCAGCGGATTCCGCGAGTGGTGAGCGCTCCGCCGCTTTGATTTATGAACAAGGCTTTTTGCGATAGCGACTTTTTGTCCTCGCATTTTTTCAAGCGCAAAAGCAACGCACTTCTCTCAGACAAATATTCTTTGAGGGCGCAGACCGCCGCGTCTTCAAAGAAAACATACCTGTCTTTTTTGCCCTTTCCCGTCACCAGCGCGCGAGAAAATCCATCGGAAAAATCATCGAGTCTCAGCGAAGCGAGTTCCGCCACGCGGCAACCCGAAGAATAAAGCATTTCGAAAATCGCCTTGTCGCGCGCCGCCCAAAGCAATTCCTTTTTTTGCGGAATCGCACAAAGCGCATCCACTTCCGCAGTCGTCATAAAAGGCGGCAAATGCTTCGGCATTTTCAGCGATTTCAACTCCAATGCCGGATTGATTAAAATATACTGAAATTTCCTGCAATAGGCAAACAAAGTTTTGCAAGAAGCGATGAATCGATTTATGGAAGCGACGGCTTTTTTTTGCGCGGAAAGGCTTCCCACGCAAAACCGCAAATCCTGCAGCGTGATTTTTTGGATTTCGGTTTCTGCGCCAAGAAAATTTTTTAATTTTTCGTAATCCTCAAAATACGCCGTGAGCGTGTTCTCGCTGTAGCCGCGCACCGAGGAAAGATAATCCAAAACTTCTTGTGCGATTTCTTCAAGCGTCATAACCTAAACTTTTTCCTCGGCTGCCATAGGCGCGTCGACTTTTTCCGCGTCTTCGGCCGAATGCAAATAGTCGCAGTCAGGATTTATGCAGCTTTTGTATGTGCCGTTCTTCTTGTCGTATTTTTCCACCAAAAACCATCCGCACTTCGGGCAATATTGGTCGATCGGCTTGAAATGGCTGATGAACGTGCATTCAGGATAATTCGTGCATCCGTAGAATTCCTTTCCGCGCCCCTTCGTCTTTCGCGCGACGATTTCGCCTGTGCAATTCGGCATCGGGCATTTCGCGAGCGGAACGGATTTCGTATTGTGGCATTCTGGGAAGCCCGAGCACGCGAGGAAAAATCCAAAGCGTCCGAGCTTTTTTATCATCGGCTTCCCGCACTTGTCGCAAACCTTGTCGGTTTCTTCGTCCAAAAATCCCTTGACGCTTTCGGTAGTTTCGGCGACTTCTTCCACATGCTTTTTGAACGGCCCGTAAAATCCGCCGATCATGTCTGTCCAAACTAAATCGTCCTGCTCCACTTTGTCCAAGTCGTTTTCCACTTGCGCCGTAAAACTTTCGTTGATTACGTCGGGAAAAGATTCCACTAGGATTTTCGAAATCATTCTGCCAAGCTGAGTGGGCACCAATTGCTTGTTCGAGCGCGTTACATAATAACGGTCAAGCAAAACAGAAATTATCGGCGCGTAAGTCGAAGGTCGCCCGATTCCGCGCTCCTCCAAAGTCTTGACGATGGAAGCGTCGGTGTAGCGCACGGGTCCTTGCGTAAAATGCTGCTCCGGATAAAATTTTCCGCTCGAAATTATCTCGCCTTCTTTGAGCGAAGGAAGATTTCCGCTCGATTCTTCTTTTGAAGAAAGAAGTTTGATAACTTTGTAAAAACCTTTTTCCACGATTTTGCTCGCGCTCACACGAAACACCGCGTCGCCCGCGATGATTTCCGCGCTTGTCGTGCGCGTCTTGGCGTTGTTCATCTGGCTTGAGACGAGCCTTTCCCAAATTATAGTGTACAATCGCAGTTGGTCGCGCGACAAATATTCCTTGACGCTTTCTGGCGTATACGAAACATAAGTCGGACGAATTCCTTCGTGCGCGTCTTGCGCTCCTTTGCCCACCGAATATTCGATGGCGGCTGGCGGCAAATCCTCGGGATGATTTTTCCCAATCCATTCGCGGATTTCAGCAAGCGCGGTCTGCGAAATTCGCACGGAATCCGTTCGCATATAAGTGATGAGACCGACGCGGTTTTCGCCGATGTTCACGCCTTCGTAAAGTTGCTGCGCAATCTGCATCGTCTTTCGCGAAGTGAAGCCCAAACGGTTCGCCGCAGCCTGCTGCAATTTCGACGTGGTAAAAGGCGGCTTCGGACGCACAACTTTATCCGTGGATTTTATCGTGCCCACTTTGCACTCGGCATTCTTTATCTGCTCGATGATTTCATTCACTTGAGATTCATTTTTCAAGTCAGGCTTCGCGCCCTTGTACGAAACGAGCTGCGCGGTAAAAGTCGTCTTGCCTTTTGAAAAATCCGCGTCAAGCGACCAATATTCTTCGGGAAGAAAATTTTCCACTTCCACTTCGCGCTCGCAAATCAGGCGCAACGCCACCGACTGGACGCGCCCCGCGCTCAAGCCGTTTTTGACTTTCGCCCACAAAAGCGGACTCAAATTGTATCCGACAAGCCTGTCCAAAATGCGCCGCGCTTTCTGCGCGTTCACCTTGCTTTCGACGATTTCGCCGGGATGCCGCACGGCTTCCTTTATCGCGACCGGCGTGATTTCGTTGAAGACAATCCGACGAATCGGAGCATCGGTCTTTTCCTTCAGAGCGCGGTTCAAATGCCACGCGATGGCCTCCCCCTCGCGGTCGTTATCCGAAGCAAGCAGGACGAGCGAAGATTTTTTCGCGTCCTTTTGCAATTCCTTCAAAAGCTTCGCCTTTCCGCGAACGGTGATGTATTCAGGCTCGAAATTGTTTTCGGTGTCAATCGCCATTCGCGACTTGGGCAAGTCAATCAAATGCCCCATCGAAGCCTTTACTGTGTAGCCAAGCCCCAAATATTTTTCTATAGTGTGCGCTTTCGCCGGAGACTCCACAATCACCAAAGTCTGCGGCGTTTTTTTCGCGGATTTCTTTTCGCTCTTCTTTTTTGTCGCATTTTCTGCCATAGTCGAAAACCTCTTTTAAAACAATTCCCTCGCTTCAGCCGAATTTTTTATTCCGGGAGCGGATGAATTTTTTTCGCAAAAATCTTTATAACTTTTTACAATTTCAGCGCCATCGCTCACATAACGCTCGCAATTCGCTTCGATTTTTTTTCGAGCCGCGCTTCCTTCCTTTCCGGCAAGATTCGCCCTCACCATTTTTGAAATCGCATTCGCCTCATCCGAAAAGCAAGCCTCGTGAAAAACAAGGTCGCGATTGTAGCCGAGCGCGAAGTCCGCCGTGATGAGCGCGCCGCTTCCAGGAGGAGCCTGAATCACGACGGTCGCTCGGGAAAGCCCCGCGCAAATCCTGTTTCGCCGAACGAAGCGCCATTTTTCGGCAGGAACGCCTGGCGCGCTCTCGCTCAAAATGCAGCCTCCGTTTTGAAGCATCTGCGATGCGATTTTCTTGTGGCAGGCAGGATAAACATTGTCCACGCCGCCAGCCAAGACCGCCGCCGTTTTCGCCACGGATGTCTTTCCGTCAAAAAAAGCGTCGAGCGCGCCGCGATGAGCCTCGCCGTCCACTCCGAGCGCAAGCCATGAAACCACGGTCGTTCCGTCAGTCGCCGCATCGTAGGCAAAGTCGTGCGCGGCGATTTTCGCGCCGCTTGTAATCTTTCGAGTGCCCACGACGCTCACGCAATTTCCTTCCAAAACTTTCAAATCGCCCCGAAAAAAAAGCGCGTAGGGCGGATCGTTTATTTCGCGAAGCATCTCGGGAAAATCTTTTTCGTCGAAAAACACGCACGAAATGCCAAGCGCATTCATACGCGAAAAAGCCGCTTTCGCGAGCCTCGCGCATTCTCCTAGATTCCAAGACTTCGCCGAAAGTCTGCGCCCAATTTTCGCTTCAATCGCCTCTATTGAAGAATGTAATGCAAGGTCGTGCAAATTGTCAAGCGATTTTTCCAAATTTATTTTTTCTTTCAGCGAAAGCGAGGAAATCGTAGAAAGCGCGATTTTCAGCAAAAGCCTTTCAGTTCGCATAGCTAGCATCCAGCACTGTCTGCCTGTTCGCCTCGGCCTCCGCCTTGCGTTCCTTGGATTTTGTCAAGGAAATTATTTGGTCGTACATCGCCACCGCCTTGTCGAATTCAAACGTGACATAATAGGCGCGAGCAAGCACGAACATAGCGTCGATATTTCTCGTTTCTATCGTGAGAAGTTTTTCCAAAAGCGGAATCGCCTTTTCGTCCTCGCCCAATTCAAACACATACAAAACCGAAAGCCCGTAAAGCGCGCGCGCGTATCGCGGCTCTATTTCAATCGCGCGCTTGTACGCTTCCTCAGAAAGTCGCAAATAATTCATTCGCTTTTCAGTGTTGCCGTCAGCGTCAAAATCCATCGCAGTATGAGACATATATCCGGCGCAAAGTCCGACATAATAATAGAGATTTTGGTTTTGCGGATAAAATTCCAAAGCCTTTTCAAAAGTCTTGAGAGCCTCGCCGTACATTTTTTTGTCCAAATACCGCGTGGCAAGAATCTTGTACCAGATTCCGATTTGGCTTTGCGCCAGCTGAATGTCGGCGACGCGTTCCTCGTATTTTTTTATCGCACTTTTAAGTTCATCAATTGTCGTAGGACTCGAAACGCCTTCTTCCAAATGCTGCATTCGGATTATCGTCTTGTTTGACTTCGCGCAAGACGCGAGCGCGAAAACAAATGCCGTGCAGAAAACTGCCGCCACGCATACGAAAACAACGCAGAATCTTTTCATTTTTACCCCTACAATAAAATTAACAAATATTATTGTAAAACACCAAGGAAAAAAAGTCAATTGTTGTTTGAAAAAATGGCATTCTGCCATTTTTTCAAACCCGAGATTTTCCTTTGCTCAGTCGCAAGCCTACGGCTTGCTTAACGAGTTGCTCGCGCAACTCGCAGAATCGGTTGCAATAAGAGGCGGCCATCGTGGAAAACGATGGAAACAGCAAAACCAAGAAAACTCGTTGTCATTTAAAAAAAAGTCAATTCTGCCTTTTTTCCAAACCCGAGATTTTCTTTTGCTCAGTCGCAAGCCTACGGCTTGCTTAACGAGTTGCTCCGCAACTCGCAGAATCGGTTGCAATAAGAGGCGGCCATCGTGGAAAACGATGGAAACAGCAAAACCAAGAAAACTCGTTGTCATTTAAAAAAAAGTCAATTCTGCCATTTTTCCAAACCCGAGATTTTCGCTTGTCGAAATCACTTCGCGCAAATTCTCAATTGAAATCCGCGCCACATCCTTCTCATCGGCGTTTATACGGCTGTCGCCGTTTTCATAGCGGAATTTTATCACACCCCATCGCTTACGCGCCGTGAGAATCCGTGTCTAACTTCTTCTTCCAAAAAGCGTGAAAACTCTCGTCTATTCACTATTTTCGTGTCCCGGGAAAAATTCTTTGTGGTAGTCACTGAGTTCGCTTGTGGCGACATGCGTGTAGATTTGCGTCGTCGCCAAATCCGCATGACCTAGCAATTCCTGAACGCTCCGCAAGTCCGCGCCTCCCGCAAGCAAGTGCGTGGCGAACGAGTGGCGCAAGGTGTGCACCTTGCAGTCAATTCCGGTGAAATTTTCCAATTCCTTAAAACGCTTCCACACGCCCTTTCGCGAAATCGCCTCCCCCTTGTAGTTTACGAAAACTTGAGCCACGATTTTTCTTCCTACCAAATTCGGTCGCACTTCGTCAAAGTAACGCGCGAGCCAAGATTTCGCCGCGTCGCCGAACGGCACGATTCGCTCCTTGTCGCCCTTTCCGCGCACGAGAAGAATTTTTTCTTTGAGATGAACGTTTCCCATCAAAAGCGAACACGCTTCGCTGATACGAAGTCCGCAAGAATAGACAAGCTCAAAAAGCGCACGGTCGCGGATTCCGAGCGCGGTGGAAGTGTCTATGCAAGAAAGCAAATCGTCCACTTGCTCAAGGCTCAAAACTTTTGGAAGCGCACGCGATGCGCACGGCCTGTCCAAAACAAGCGCGAGGTTTTCCTGCCAAAGCCCCTCCCTCGTGAGGAACGCACCGAACGCGCGAAGCGCGCTTATATCCTTCGCAATCGTCAGTTCGGAATTTCCCCGCGACTTTCGCCACGAAAGATAATAGAGCAAATCTTTGAGAGAGACATTTTCAAGTTCGATTCGCTTCGAGCAGAGCCACGACAAGAATTCCTTTACGGCAATGTCGTAAGTCTGCGCCGTAAGTTCGGCGCGTCCTTCGACCATGATCAAATTCGCGTGAAACTGTTTCAGGATGAATGACATTCGCCCTGATTCACCGCCTTCGAATTTTTCCATTCAAATTTCGATCGCGAATTTCTAGCGCAAATTTATTTCGCGAGTGAGCCGGCTGTTACCCAAACGGTAGACTGCAGGAATCGAAATATCCTTTTCATCGATATATCCAGATGGAGGCTCTATCGAGGACTGCCTGTGCGGACTGTATTTCGCGCTGCGCAAATCGCTACCAAGACTTCCGCCTTCGCTTTTTTCCGAGACGGCGACAGGCTCGGAAACGGTGCCCTCATTCACAGGAACACAGACGAAATCGCCGTCATCAAAAAGGCTCTCGCTGTGTCTTCGTCCGCCGTGCAAAAGGTTGTCGAATTCCATTTCATCAAGCAAATTCTCGTCGACTTTCTTTTGAACCACTTCTTCATGAACGACAGGCTTTTCCTTTTCTTCGACTTCAGGAACATTGCTGAACCCTGTCGCGATGACGGTAACGCTCACTTCGTCTTCCGCCATAGAAGGATCTACGACATTGCCCCAAAAAACCCTGTACGAAGGCGCGGCAGAAGCGGTGACGATTTTCGCGATTTCATCAGTCTCCGCCATCGAGACATTTCCCTGCGAGCAAATGTTAATCAAAATATTCTTCGCGCCGTCAATATTCGAATCTTCCAAAAGCGGATTTCGGATTGCGCTTGTCGCGGCATCCGCGGCGCGATTTTCTCCGTGTCCGATTCCCACTCCCAAAAGCGCGTCGCCTTGCCCCTTCATCGCAGAAGTAACGTCGGCGAAGTCCGTGTTCACGTCGCCCGCCTTAGTGATGATGCTGGAAATGCCTTCCACGCCTTGTCGCAAAACATCGTCGGCCACGAGGAACGCCTGACGCGCCGGAGCTTTTTTGTCCACGATCTTCAAAAGCTGCTGGTTCGGAATTACGATGAGAGAATCGACTTCCTTGTGAAGACGCTCGATTCCGTCTTTCGCCAAATCCATTCGAATCGGACCTTCAAAGTTGAACGGAGTCGTGACAACACCCACAGTGAGCGCACCCATTTCCCGCGCGATTTTGGCCACGACCGGAGCGGAGCCTGTTCCAGTGCCGCCACCCATTCCGGCCGTAACGAAAACCATGTTCGCGCCTTTCAAGATGTTCTGAATTATTTCGGTGTCTTCTTCGGCGGCTTGCTGTCCGACTTCTGGATTTCCGCCTGCCCCAAGTCCGCCTGTCACTTTCTGCCCGATGGCAAGTTTCGTCGACGCGTGAGAAGAATTCAAGGCCTGCAAGTCAGTATTCAAAACAATGAAATCGACATTTTTAATTCCGGCGTCAATCATCCTGTTCACGGCATTCGAGCCGCCGCCTCCGCAGCCGATAACTTTTATTACCGTGGGGCTTGGATTTGAAAGCGACGCGCCTTCCTCGTTTACCAGAGAATGATTCATAAGAGACATTTTTTTCCTCCCAAAAAAAGTTTGAGCAAGTTCGCCGGAAACTTCGCCTTGCGGCTCGTTGCAAGCTCAACTTGCGAAAAGTTTTTTCACGCGCATGCGCAATGAAATGAGAATGCGCTATAAATATACGAGCTTTCAAACGAAAACTCGAGTTTGATTTGACGATGACGATAAATCGCCAAATCAACATACCTCGACGCAAGCGTCGGGGCATGAAACCTCCGCACGAATAAAAACAACCTCCCATAAAAAGTCAAAGGCGATTCGCCAAAGTCGCGATTGATTTTTTATTCCGCCTCGCAACGAAATGCCTTCGCAAACGAATGCGCAAGCCGAAGGTTCGCCATCGAAGTTTCAAGCGAAAGCGGATGTTAATATGCAAGCTTAAGTAAGTCGCAACGCGACTGCAAAAACTTGTCAAGACAAAAGCGGCGCGCCATTCGTGCGGACTTTTATCTAAACTCCCAATTAAAAAAATACCCGTTTTAATTTCCGAAGAAAACCTTCGCTTTTTTCGGAAGTCTTTTTTCTGCCCGCCTTTCGCGCAGGATCTCCGCCAGAATATTTTTGCGAAAGGACAAGTCCAATGACCGTAGCAAATTCTGGCTTGCGATAATCAAAACCGTCCAATATGCCGATGCTTTCCGGAATGCCAAGCCGCACAGACTGAGTGCCGAACACGGCTTTTGCGAGTTCCAAAGCGCCGTCCATATGCGAGCCGCCGCCAATCAAAACTATGTTTCCGCTCATGGTGCTCAAATTGGTTCGGTTTCGGATTTCATGCAATACCATCATAAAAATCTCTTCCATTCGCGGCTGTATTATCTGAGCGATTTCAGTCTGCGTCGTAAGCTCAGGGGGGCGTCCGCCCACGCCAGGAATTTTCACTTCCTTCGGATTGGCGAGCATGTCGACGAAGCAGTTTCCATAATTCACTTTTATCTCTTCTGCCGCCGCAATCGGAATCCCCTTTACAATCGCGATGTCGTTCGTCACAAGGTTGCCGCCGATTTTTATCGAAAAGCTCACCAGCGGCGCACCTTCGTAAATCACCAAAACATCGGTCGTGCCCGCGCCCAAGTCAATCAAAATCGACCCCAAGTCCATTTCATCCTGATGAAGCACGGCGTTCGTCGCGGCAAGAGTTTTCTGCATAATTTTGTCAATCTCGTAGCCCGCGCGATTTATGCATTCGCGTTCATTTTGAATCGCAGTCTTAGAAGCGGTGACAATGTGAATCTCAGTCTCAAGCCTAACGCCTATCATATTTATCGGGTCTTTTATCTTGCTCAAGCCGTCCACGCAATAATATTTCGGAATGACGTGGATTATTTCCCTGTCAATCGGAATCGGAACGGAACGCGCGTTTTCAATCACTCGATCCACATCGGCGCGAGTGATTTCTCCGC
Source organism: uncultured Treponema sp. (assembly GCA_910584475.1). Lineage (GTDB taxonomy): Bacteria > Spirochaetota > Spirochaetia > Treponematales > Treponemataceae > Treponema_D. Next base: position 45,589 of record CAJUBD010000005.1, on the reverse strand, counting down.
TAGACTTTCCATGCTTTGAAATTGCGGACTGTCCGCGCGAATTGAGACTGCCAATCTGAGAGCCGCCTATTCCAGCGACGCAAGACGCAATGTCCGCACCCGCGTCTGTTTCCACTTCCTCGATGACTTCTTTTATGACAGAACTCGCCGCCTCCAAATTCAAAATCGCGCCGTTTTTCAGTCCTTTCGATTCCTTGCATGAAAGTCCGATGATGTTCAAATTTCCCTCATCATCGATTTCCGCGATCGCGACGCGGACGACGCTCGTTCCTATGTCAAGGCCGACAATCGTATCACTCAACGTATCCTCCCTTTGCAGGTCGGTAAGAAATCGAACCATAGCGCAAATCAATTTCCTTCGCGTCAGGCTCAATAGATTTTACCACTTCCAGCACCACCATCATATCCTGAAGCGTGTCTTCATTCAAGACCCTGTCCGTCAAAACCCTTACGCTCGAATTGACAGGAATTATCACAAGCTCGTAGTTGCCATACTTTTTCGGAAGCACGCAAATCTCACTGACGGCGGCAAAATACTTTTGCGGCAATGCCTGAATTTTCTTTATCTGTTCGATGAGCGTCCTGTACTTTGTGGGAATCCGCATTCCGTCGGCAAGAAATTCCACCGGCAAGCCGGATATGATCGGAATCGTAGCGTCGCCTTTATGGTTTCGAACCTCGAACAAAACGCAGTTCTTGTCGATTTGCATGGGAACGGTGCGCGCTCCGTCATTCACGAAAGTCATCGCGACGCTTTCGCGTTCCTTTATCTTTATCGAAATCTTATCGGGAAAATGCTTTTCGATTTCCACGGATTCGATTCCGCTCACGGCAGAAAGTCTCGACGCGATCGTGTTCGTGTCAAAGCTAAACCAATTTCCTCGGTACACTGGAGCGATTATACCGGAAAGTTCTTCTTCGGAATAATTTTCCAGTCCTCCGTATACAATGCGAGGCACTCCTATGCTCGGCTTTACGAATTTGTACATGACAAATTCCAAAGCCAAAATCAAAAAGAGCACGCCGAAAATTATCCGCATGTATTTGAAAAATTTCTCATCGCCCTTTTCTTTTGGGGCACTTTGAGCGACGTATTGGTCAAATTCGCTCAACGCGCTATAGTCGCTCATTGTCATTCTCCATGTCAAAACAAGAATCGCTCTTCACGCGAGCCGCGTTTATCATAAAGCCGCACATGCAAAGCGTGACAACCATCGAAGAGCCTCCCGCCGAAAAAAATGGGAGGGGGATTCCAGTCGAAGGAATCGCGCCGCAAACGACGGCTACATTCGCGATGGACTGAAAGAAAATCGCCGAAATGCACCCGAACGTTCCGATCGCGCCGAAGCGGTCAGGACAATTCAACGCGGACTTGTAGGCTTTGAATGCGAACGCGCACAAAAGCGCGAAATACAAAATTACGCCGACAAAGCCCATCGCCTCCGCCCAGCCCGCGAAAATATAATCCGACTGCACTTCGGGAATGCTCTTCAATTTCGCAAGTCCGATCCCGATTCCCTGCCCCCAAAAACCGCCCATGCTTATCGCGCGAAGCGAGGCGTTCGTCTGATAGTTCACGCCTTGTGAATAAGACTCTGGCTGAATAAAGCCCATCACGCGCTCCACTCGATAGGACTTCGACAAAACCAGCATGACAAGCGCGAACAATATCAGGAGAGACATTGGAGCGAACCAAAGCATTTTTACATTGCTTATGAAAAACAGCAAAAGGCAAAGCAATATGAAGAACACTCCGGTAGAAAAATCATTTTCACAAAAAATCAGCACCGAAAAGACCACCATCATCACGACGGGCGGAAAAACCGTGCGCTCTTCTAAATCACGCTCGTTGTGGTACTTGTCGAAAAAATTCGCGAGGTAAAGGACAATTGCGAATTTCGCGAGTTCCGAAGGCTGGAATCTCATAAACGGAAGCTTCACCCAACGCTTCGCGCCATTGCGCTCTTCGTTCAACGCCGGAACGAACGTGCACAGCAAAAGCACGATTGTCACGAAAATTATTCCGGGAAGCATCGCGCGAATTTTGGAAAGCGGCATAAACGCGAAAAACAAAAGTCCCGCGAGTCCGACCGCCGAAGCGCCGAGCTGTCTTTTCGCGAGCAAAAATGGATCGCCCCAAATTTTTTGGCAATATGCCGACGAGCAGACATAGAGCGTGCATATTCCGATTCCCCAAAGCAAAATCACGGAAACAATCAGCCCCATGTCGCTTCTTTTATAATTTGAAATCGGCTTGTCAGGATAAAAATTATAGCCGCCCATTTCAATCCCCCTCCACGCCAAGCGACGCATTTTCATTTTGCGCGTCGCGCAAGCCTTCGCCAATCTTTTCAAATTCCATGGAATGCGAAGCCTTTAAAAGCAAAAAGTCGTCGTCGCGAATTTCAGCCAAAATCGCGCGGCAAATTTCCTGAATGTAATTTTCTTCGCCCGAAAAATATCTCATCGAAACTTCGCGCGAAGATTTCGCGCAAAATTTTTTCGCCGCCTCGAACGCAGAACGCATTTCTCTTCCCGCGAAAAAAACAAAACTCGCTCCGCCATTTGCGGCCGTCGCCCCCACCCGCGCGTGCTCTTCTTCGGAACGCTCGCCCAATTCTTTCATGTCGCCGAGCACGAAAAATTTTCTCCCAGAAATTTTTAGCGTGCCGCAAAACTCCAAAGCCTTCTTCATCGATTCGGGATTCGCGTTGTAGCAATCCTGCATCAAAAAAATTTCCGCGCCATTTTTCACGCGCATCTTTTTTACTTGGCTTCTGCCTTCAGGCAATTTTACGTTTCCGATTCCACGGGCGATTTCTCGCGCTGAAAGCCCGAGTTCTTTTGCGAGCGCGACGCACGAAAGCGCGTTCTGGAAATTGTGGCGACCGGGAATTTTCAAACAAGTTTCAATTCCGTCAATTTCAAATCTCGTGCCGTCCATCCCTAAATCTTCCAAAAATTTCACGCCAAAATTTTTCGCGGAATTCTCGCCGAATCGCACGACATTTCCGCGAACGTCTTCCGCCAAAAAATCCGCGAAGTCATCATTCTCGGGGATTAGAGCCACGCCACTTTCAGCAATGTATGAAAAAATGTTTTTCTTTTCGGCGGCAATCTTTTCGCGCGTCTTTAAAATGCCGATGTGCGCCGTTCCCACATTCGTGACAATCGCATAGTTCGGACGAAGCACGGCGGCGATTTCCGCGATTTCATTTTCTCGGTTCATTCCCATTTCAAAAACGCCCGCCTCGTCTTCTTCGCGAATTTCAAAGACACTCAAAGGAAGCCCGCTTTCTGAATTCAAATTTCCTTTCGTGGAAACGACGCGGAATTTCTGCGCGAGCAGCGAAGAAAGGATTTCTTTTGTCGTAGTCTTTCCGCTAGAGCCTGTGATTCCGATTTTTATAAGGGAGGGGAATTTTTCGACATAAGCGCGGGCGGCATCCTGCAAGGCATGCAAATTGTTTTCCACCGCTATGAAAAGCATGTCGGGATTTTTTTCGGCGAGCAAATCGAAATCGCGCGGAGAAGTTTCGTAAACGGATTTCGTGACGAGAACAGCGCACGCTCCGGCAGACAAAGCCTGCCCAATGAATTTGTGCCCGTCCTGATTTTGACCGATGAGCGGAACGAAAAGCGAATCTCGTTTTACATTGCGGCTGTCAGTCGCTACCGAAGTGAAGCAAAGCGCACAGTTTGCGCCTTTGCCTATTCGTTTTCCGCCGACCGACGAAATGAGCTCGTCGAATGTCAAAAGACTTTTTTCTTCCCCACCCATAATTTTTCGACCTACTTCTTTCGCCGCATCTCTACGCGCACAATGTCTTCAGACTCGGCCTTGTGCATGCCAAGCTCGTCTTCCGCAATTTTCTGTATTCTTTCGCCGCTTGAAAGAAGGCTTATATCCGTAATCAGACGCTTGTTTTCTTCCACAAGCGCAGCCTGTTTTTGCTCGAGCACCTTTATTTCATTTTGAACCTTCATGTAGCGGTCCGCTTGAATCGCGTTCAAAACGAAGAGCGCGGGCACCAAAACAGCGCACACGATTACGAATATCCTAAAGCCAACGTTTTCTTTTTTCACAACCCCACTCCGTCAAGACGCATTTTGTCCGCGTCCATCGTTTTCCGCACGACGCGAAGTTTCGCGCTTCGTGAAGGCGGATTCCTTTTTATTTCGTCGTCGCTCGGAACGACGCCTTTTTTCGTCAAAATTTCAGCGCACGGCTTTCCGCCACAAACGCACGAAGCGACATTCGGCGGACAGACGCATTCTTTTCCCAAGTTGCGGAAAAAATTCTTGACGATCCTGTCCTCAAGCGAATGAAACGTAATCACGCCCATTTTTCCGCCAATTTCCAAAACATCAAACGCGTCAAAAAGCGCGCGCGGAAGCCGCGAAAGTTCCTCGTTCACGGCAATGCGCAAAGCCTGGAATGTACGCGTCGCAGGATGTATTTTTCCGTATCGCGTGCTCTGCGGAACTACACCGTAAATCAACTCTGCAAGCTCCGCGCTCGTCTCGAACTTTTTCAAGACGCGCCGCTCGCAAATCGCTCGCGCAATCCGTCGGCTGAATTTTTCCTCGCCGTACAAAAAAATCAAGTCCGCAAGCCGCCCTTCGTCATAGCCATTTACAATGTCAGCCGCGCTCGTTTTCTTCGAGCCGTCAAGCCGCATGTCAAGCGGCTCTTCGCTTCGAAAAGAAAAGCCCCTCCCAGAAAGCTCGTAATGGAAAATCGAGATTCCCAAATCGAACAAAATCAAATTCGGCCGCGGCAAAGCAGCAGGATAATTCGCATAAAATTCGTCGAACCATCCGTTGAAAAATTCCACGCGACCTTCAAAACGAGCGAGCCGTTCCCTCGCCCGAGACTGAATCGCGCCGTCAGCATCGACTCCGCAAATCCGCAAATTCCCGTATCGCCCCAAAAACGCTTCCGTATGCCCGCCCTCCCCCAAAGTCGAGTCAATCATAAAAGCGTTCTGTTCAAACGGCTCGCCCTCAGGCGAAAGCAAGTCGATGCATTCTTCAAGAAGAACCGGCGTGTGAAGCGGCTGCAATTTTCCACCCTATCTCACAAATTTAAAACGCGATTTTGCAATCAAGCGAAAACCGCAATCCACAAAATCTAAAACCCAATCGCGCCCAATTCCTCGGCGGCCTTCGCCAAAGAATCGGCATTGTCGTCCATATATTGCTTGTACGCCGCGGCGTCCCAAAGCTCGATGTAATTCCCAAGCCCCAAAATCACGCAGTCCTTCGAAAGCGCGGCGTATTCGCGGAGCGTTGGCGGCACCAAAAGTCTTCCGCTTTTGTCGAATTCCACTTCCACGGCGGGCGCGCAAATCACTCGCGAAACAAGCCTAAAATCCTGGCTGAAAAGCGAAGCCTTTCCTTCGATGCTTTCGCGAACTTTTTCCCATTCCTCGGGCGCGAAAAGCCAAAGACATTTGTCCAAGGCCTTTGTGACGAAAAGCGAATTTCCCGGCAAATCGCCGCGAAGCTTCGCGGGAAAAGAGATTCTGCCTTTTTCGTCGAGAGTGTTAAAATACTCTCCTGCAAGCCGCTTCATACCACCAAATCCCACAATATGCCACAATTTCCCACGCAAATACCATTTTAATACAATTTTTAATAAAGTCAAGAGAAAAAATGCCGAAAAATAAAATATTTTGTTTTTTTTATAAAAAAAACTCAAAAATTGCGTCTACTATAATTTTGTTTGCCACGGATATTGGAATGGAAAATGTTCTCAACGCTAAATGAAAGTGCCCTCCACAAAAGCCTAAAGATCCTTTACGCGAGCCGCTACGACGGCAAAACCGAAGTTCAAGTCGAAAAATGGATCTGCGACATACTTTGCGCGAACGACACCGTAATCGAAATTCAAACAAGAAACGTGAGCGCGCTCCGAGAAAAAATTGCAGGGCTTCTCGCGCTCGGAAAGAAAGTCGCCGTCGTCCATCCAATCATCACTCGAAAGATAATCCGAACGTTCGACATGGACGGCAAGGAAATTTCTGCGAAAAAAAGCCCGAAAAAGGAAAACGCCTATTCAATGCTCCGCGAACTCACCGGCATTTGCGACATCCTTTTGCACGAAAATTTTTCGCTTGTCTGCCCATTTATCACTGCGGAAGAAAAGCGCGCACAAAGCGAAAAGCCGCTTCAGTCCAAAAACGGCCGCCGTCGCTTCAAAAAAGCCTGGCTCAAGACAGACAAATCGCTGCTCACGATTGGAGAAGAAATCATTTTTCGCGGCGCAAATGACTACATTTCGCTTTTGCCGTCCGACCTGCCCGAAGAATTTTCATCCGCCGAAGTTTCCCGCGCCCTTGAGAAAAGCGCCGCGCCTTATGCGAATTTGCTTTTGTGGATTTTGCGAAAAATGAATTTAATCGAACGCACGGAAAAAAGGGGAAAAAGATATTACTATAAGAGAAAATAGAAAAAACACAAAAGGCAAGCGTTTAAAAACCGCTCAAGGCGACGCGCAAAGAGGCATCGCCACAAGCATTGTCGACGAGAAAACAATTTCCTAAAAGCCGCGCAAGACGGACTTAAAGTTTAATTTCAAAATGCTTGGCAAACCAACAACCGTCAGCCGAGCATTTTGTACATTTACCAATTGTCAACCATGTCGTCTTCATCGCGGTTTTCCATGTCGTACAAGTCAGTGACGGCGCGAAGGTCGTCAAAGTAGACATAGTAAGTTCCGCGAGCGAGCATCGGATTACAGTCGATTCGGAAGCCGACTATGCGCAATCCAGGTCTATCCCCATGATAAGGACTTGACTGAACGATTCCGTGCTCCATATCCGGCGACGGAGGAACTGCGACTTGCAGACGCTTCCAGCCGCTGAATCCAAGATTGCCGAGATACAGTTCAAAGTTAGATCCGTAATAGTCCTGTACCAAAAGATAAATGTCGTGGTTCATATTGCGGCCAGCAACCCACACGCTCACAGTCTTTGTAATTCCTTCTATGGGAATCGGGCGAACCGCCGTAATGTAAATGGAGTTGACGCCCCTTCGGAAGAATTGGATTTTGCAACCCAAAGCCATGACATCTTCCTGCTCTTCCTCGCCTTCAAGCGGCACTTTCGCGGCAGGACTTCCCTCGAACAAGCGAAGCGTAGCGACACCAGCATCAGGAGAAATGTGGATGTTCCAAGAGCCGTCGCGCTCCATCTTGTCGAGCGAGACTTCGCGCAACGCGCTTGCCGCAGAATCGTTGCCGACAGTGTCCGCGTTAGGCTCGATGAGACTCTGGTCGTTGCCCTGCGCGAAAACAAGAGAAGCGGTCAAAAACAATGCCGATACGGCAAAAATCAATTTTTTCATCTTGCGTTATCCCCCGAATTTGAATCTGAGTTTGAACTTGCATCCGAGCCTGAACTTGAGCTTTCGGACTCCTCGTCATCGCCAAAATCAGAATTCTTCAATTCATACCCGTCAAATATGTTGCTCAAAGTATAAGTCGTATACTTCAAGTCATCGAAATAGATGAGAAAGTCATCCACGAATTCTGCAGGATCAGTAGAAACACGGAATCCCACGAAAGTCATCTTTTCAGGGCCGGAGCGCAGACGAGACCTCTGCCGCAAATGACCGGGAATCTTCACGACGATATTTTTCCAGCCATTGAAAGCGAGATTTCCCGCCGGCAATATGTGGATCGCGCCGTCCGAATCGCGCACCAACAAATCAAGAAAATACAGGTAATTCGCTCCCCAAACCCAAAAATCAATCTGAGTCACATTGCCTTCGAGCGGAATCTCAATATTATTTTCGCCGTCAGTCGGAAAAATTTCAAACCAGTTGTCGCCCTTGCGGTCAAAGCGGGTCTTTACGCCCAAAACCATTGGCGCGTTTTCCGTGTCGGTACGCAGGACGCGCAACGAATTCGGAATGGCCTCGAAAGTCGTAAGAATGGGATAGCCCTCCGTTACGAAGCGGCTCGCGTTGACTCCCCAACCCCAATTCAAAGTGTCGAGTTTTCCTTTGACCCACACAGGATAATTCTGCGCGTTGTCGGTGTCAAAATTGTCGATGGTGATTGTCGCAACGCTTTTTGTATTGGGCTGGGCAAAAGCCACGCCGCCGATGACAAAAAGCAGAGCCATACCAGCAAGGACAAAAAATCCTTTTTTCATTCAAAACTCCTTGCGCCCGTTTTTGCGAGCACTATTTTTTATCTTATCGGAAATTTTTTCCACAATAATAATAAATGATTATAAATTAATGTTTGCGGTTTGTCAAGTGCATTTGCAAAAAAAATTAATTTTTAATTTCACTTGATTTAAAAGCGAATCCATTGTAAAATATTTATATTGACTTTTTCAAATGATTTTTTGAAAAGTTTCAATTATATTTAAATCAAGGAGTATCTATGTTCAGTTACAAGGACATCGGCCTCGTGAACACAAAGGACATGTTCGCCAAGGCTATGAAAGGCGGATACGCGATTCCCGCGTACAACTTCAACAATATGGAGCAGATGCAGGCAATCATCCAGGCTTGCGTCGAAACGAAGTCGCCTGTGATTTTGCAGGTTTCAAAGGGTGCGCGCGCTTACGCCGACAAATTCATCCTGCGCAACATGGCTCGCGGCGCGGTGGAATACGCCGAAGAACTCGGCTGCAAGATCCCGATCGTGCTTCACTTGGATCACGGCCCGAATTTTGAAGTGGCGAAAGACTGCATCGACAACGGATTCTCTTCGGTGATGATTGACGGCTCTGCCCTTCCCTACGACGAGAATGTCGCGGTAACGAAAAAAGTCGTGGACTACGCCCATCAATTTGACGTTACCGTCGAAGGCGAGCTTGGAGTTTTGGCGGGTGTCGAGGATGATGTCGTCGCCGCCGAAAGCCATTACACGAAGCCAGAGGAAGTGCAGGATTTCGTCTCAAAGACCGGAGTGGATTCGCTTGCGATTTCAATCGGCACATCTCACGGACGAACCAAATTTAAGCCCGAACAGTGCACTCGCAGCGCCGACGGAGTTTTGATTCCGCCGCCGCTCGCGTTCGACGTCCTTGAAGGCGTGGAGCAAAAGCTCCCCGGATTCCCGATCGTATTGCACGGCTCGTCTTCAGTTCCGATGGAATACGTGCGCATTATCGAGCAGTACGGCGGAAAGATTCCCGATTCAGTGGGAATTCCAGAAGAGCAGCTCCGAAAGGCGGCGAAATCGGCGGTCTGCAAAATCAACATCGACTCAGACGGACGCTTGGCGATGACCGCCGCGATTCGAAAATTCCTCGCCGAAAATCCCGGAAAATTCGACCCGCGCGAATATTTGGGACCTGCCCGCGAAGAGCTCAAGAAGATGTACATGCACAAAAACATCGAAGTCCTCGGCTCGGCAGGACACGCGCTCGACTAGACCAATTTAGAACTGAGAATGTAGAATTCAGAATTGTCTCGCGAGTTTGCCTGCTTGCGAGGCAATTTTGACGCAGATTCTCACATCGCGCAAGCGAATTGACATTACCGACTTTCTCAAAAATGACAAAAGATTTTTCGGCGCGACCGATTAAGATTTTTCTTTCGTATTTTGCGCCGCACAGAAAGGTTTTCGCGCTTGACATTATGTGCGCCACTTTCATCGCGGAGGTTGACGTCTCATTTCCGATGCTCAGCCGATGGGCAATCGACGCGGTAATCCCGAAGCGCGATTTCCGCGCATTTTTCATTTTGATTCTCGCGATTTTTGCGGCATATTTTTTCCGCAGGGCCTGCGCGTATTTCGTGACTTATTGGGGACATGTTTTCGGAAACCTTGTCGAGGCGGACATGAGGCGCGACGTTTTCGCGCAAATCGAGCGGCAGTCTTTCTCCTTTTTCGACAAAAACCGCACAGGCGCGCTGATGAGCCGCGTCACGAACGACCTTTTCGACATAACGGAACTGGCGCACCACGGCCCTGAAGATGTGTGGACTTCGCTCTTGACATTGCTCGGCTCGTGCTTTTTTCTATTTAAAATCCGAATGGAACTCGCGATAATCGTATTCGCGTTTCTTCCCATAGTAATCGCCATCGTGATAATTTCGCGCAAAAGCCTGATGCGTTCTTCAAAGAAAGTCAAGGAAACGACGGCAGAGATAAATTCCGCAATCGAATCGAGCGTTTCTGGAATAAGGGCGACGCAGGCGTTTACGAACGAAAAATTCGAGCGGGAAAAATTCGAGGCGGAAAACGAAAATTTCGTCCGCGCGAAACAGGAACGCTACAAGGCGATGGCGACTTTCCAGTCAAACGTCGAATTCGCGAACAACTTGCTCGGTCTCGTCGTCTTGGCGGCGGGCGGATTTTTCATCATGCGCGGAAAGATGAGCGTCGCGGATTTGGTGGCGGCGAATTTGTTCGTGATGGCGTTCACCGCGCCGATAGGAAAGCTCTCAAATTTCACCGAACTCTTCACGACGGGAATGGCGGGTTTTTCGCGCTTCCTCGAAATCATGCGCACCGACACTTCGATAAAGGACGCGGACGACGCCGTGGAAATTTTTTGCGCGCGCGGAAACATACAATTCGAGAATGTCGGATTTTCATACAACGAGAATTTCCCCGTCTTAAAAAACGTGAGCCTTAAAATAAGGGCGGGCGAAAAGCAGGCGCTCGTCGGAACATCAGGCGGCGGCAAGACCACAATCTGCAACTTGATTCCGAGATTCTACGAGACGAGCGAAGGGCGAATCCTTTTGGACGGAATCGACATCAAGAAAATCAAAGTAGAAAGCCTCCGAAAGCAAATCGGAATCGTGCAGCAGGAAGTGTTCCTTTTCGCCGGCACAATCCGCGAAAACATTGGATATGGAAAACCCGGCGCGAGCCTTGAAGAAATCGTGGCGGCGGCGAAGCGCGCCGAAATCCATGACGACATCTTGAAGATGCCGCAAGGCTACGACACGATTGTCGGCGAGCGGGGAATCACGCTTTCGGGCGGACAAAAGCAGCGCGTTTCGATTGCGCGGTGCTTTTTGAAAAACCCGCCGATCCTTATTCTCGACGAAGCGACAAGCGCGCTGGACACGGCGACGGAATCGAAAATACAAGGCGCGTTCGACTCGCTTTCAAAAGGGCGCACGACGATAGTCATCGCGCACAGGCTTTCTACAATCCGAAACGCCGACAACATCGCCGTAATCGACGAGCACGGAATCGTGGAAAGCGGCACGCACGACGAACTGATTGCAAAGGGCGGCGAATACAAGACGCTTTGCGAAAGGCAGTTCGGGATTTGAGAGTTTTTTTGCGGGTAAAAATTCAGCGCAGGAAAATCAGACGCAGACAAACACAGATGAAAACGGATATGACTCAGATGTCAAAAAAAATCCGCGCGTATCAGAGTCTAATTATTCAGTCGCGACCTTTCGCTTACCCGCGGCGACAGATTCCCGTGTCAAGCACGGGAATGACAGTTTCCGTCCCGCACGAAAAGCCGCACGGCGAGGTTCAATATGCCGAATCCCCACCGCACCGACTATTACCTAATCCTTATTACCTAGTACTTAACTTTTAATGTTTCTGCCGTAGATTTTTCCGAGGAACGCGAGGTTTTTCGCGCGCGCTTCGGTGAGCTCCGACAAGTCAAAACGCCAAGTCCAGTTCGCGCCGACGGTGCTCGGGGTGTTCATCCTGCCTTCGCTTGAAACGCCGAGGATGTCTTGAATCGGAATGACCGCCATGTCCGCCGTGGAAGCGAGCGCGCACCTTACGAGCGCGGCGCAAAGTTCCCCAGAATCGCTTGCCTTTCTCGCCTCTGCCTCAGACATTTCCTTCCCGAAAGCGTATTCGGCGGCGAGACGCACGGACGCGTCTGGCGAATTGTCGAGCCAGCCTTGCATAGTGTCATTGTCGTGAGTGCCCGTGTACACGACGCAGTTCGAGCCATACATGTGCGGAAGGAACGAGTTCGTCATTCCCTCGGCTCCGGCTTCGCCCGCGTCAAATGCGAATTGCAAGACTTTCATCCCGGGAAATTTGAAGTCGTCACGGAGAGCGCGCACTTCGTCTGTGATTACGCCCAAATCCTCGGCGATAATCGGAATCTCGCCCATTTTTTTCTTTATTTCGGAAAAGAGCGCGTGTCGCGGGCCCGCCACCCATTTTCCTCCGATGGCGTTTTCCGCGCCGTAAGGCACAGACCAATACGCTTCAAATCCACGGAAATGGTCGATTCGCACGAAATCGGTTAGTTCCTGGCAGCGGCGGATTCGCTTGACCCACCAGTCGTAGTTTTCCGCGGCCATCGCGTCCCAGTCGTAAAGCGGATTTCCCCACAACTGCCCTGTCGCGCTGAAATAGTCCGGCGGAACTCCCGCCACGCAAATCGGCGTGCCGTCCTTTTGCAGCTGGAAAAGTTTTTGGTTCGCCCAAACGTCGGCGGAATCAGGCGCGACGAAAATCGGAATGTCGCCGACAATCTTTATGCCTTTGGAATTGGCATATTTTTTGAGCGCGCCCCATTGCTCGGCGAAGAAAAACTGAATCGTCTTTATGCGCTCGATTTCCTCGACATGCTCGCTATTCCATTTGGAAACGGCGGAAGCGTCGCACGAGGATAAAGGTTTCGGCCAAAACTTGAACCAAACGCCGCTTGTCTTTTGCCTTTCGGCCTCTGCATCATAGAAAGCCTTTATGCTCATGAAATTCGCGAAATTGTCGAGCCACGCGGAATTGTCGTTTTTGAACGCCTCGTAGCGCACCCGATCCTGCGCCGAACAGTTTTTTTGGAAATGCGCGGCGGCTTTTTGCAGCACCGGATTTTTCCAATATACGACCGCCCCGAAATCCACCGCGCCTGAATTCTTGATGTATTCGGGCACCGCGATTTCATCCCGCGAAGCCCAGCCTTTTTCGGCGAGCATTTCAAGGTCAATCAAAAGCGGATTTCCTGCGAACGTGGAAAAAGACGCGTAAGGCGAATCGCCATAGCCTGTAGGTCCGAGCGGAAGAATCTGCCACAGCGTCTGACCGGCTTTTGAAAGCCAGTCAACAAATTTGTACGAAGGCGCGCCGAATGTTCCGATTCCAGGCGTACCTGAAAATGACGTGGGATGAACTAAAATCCCGCTTGAGCGAATGTTTTTCATCTTTTCAGTATAACACCGCAAAAAAATCTTGTCAATGTTAAAAATCAGCGTCGGAAATATCGCCGCTGATTTTTAACTCGAGTTTTCTATGAAAACTCGTTTATTATGCAGTCCGCGCCGCAACAAGTTGCTGACGCGAACGAAATCAGTTTTTTTTAAAACTGAAATTTAAAAAAGTTAATTTGCAACGAAAACTTTTCAAAAAGCGAAACGGTTTGTTTCCTTTTTCAACAAACCAAATTTCACTTGAAAAAATGGCGCAAAGATTTGCCGAAAAACTTGACAATCTGAAAAAAAAGTCGTTATACTAAATTCGCGGCGCGGTTTTTCCGCGCCAAATTGACTTTTCATAAAATTTAGGAGGAAAAAATGAAAAGAATGGGGATAATCGCGAAAGCCGCGGCTTGCGCGATTTTGCTGGCGTCATGTGCGCAGGGGGGGGTAAAGGGCAAGTGAAAATCCGCTACCTCAACTTCAAGCCGGAAGTTGCGGGAGTCTACCAGGAATTGGCGGATGAATATGAAAAGCAGACTGGCGTAAAAGTCATCGTCGAGACAGCGGCGAACAACGCCTACGAATCAACCCTCACTTCAAAAATGGCAACAAAGGAAGCGCCCACGCTTTTCCAAATCAACGGTCCTCGCGGATACGCGAACTGGGCGGATTACTGCGCCGACCTTTCACAGACTGAAATCTACAAGCACCTTTCTGACAAGTCTCTCGCCGTTACTTCAGGCGGCAAGGTCTACGGAATTCCTTATGTCGTAGAAGGCTACGGAATCATCTACAACAAGGCTCTCACCGACAAATATTTCGCCCTTCCATCAAAGGCTACGCCTTACACAAGCATGGACGAAATCAACAATTTCGCGAAACTCAAGGAAATTGCCGACGACATGCAGAAGAACGCCGCCGCGCTCGGAATCGACGGAGTTTTCGCGAGCACTTCCCTCAAGGCGGGCGAAGACTGGCGATGGCAGACGCACTTGGCGAACCTTCCAGTTTACTGGGAATTCAAGACTAACAACGTTGATCTCGCTTCCGACGCCACGAAGAAAATCAAGTTCCAATACGGCGACCAGTTCCGAAACATAATGGACTTGTACCTGAACGATTCCACGGTTGACAGAAAGACTGTCGGAACGAAAACCGTCACGGATTCAATGGCGGAATTCGCGCTCGAAAAGTGCGTGATGGTGCAAAACGGAAACTGGGCGTGGGGACAGATTGCCGATGTCGCCGGAAACAAGGTTTTGCCCGAAAACGTAAAGTACCTTCCAATCTATACAGGCGTTCCGGGAGAGGAAAGCCAGGGACTTTGCATCGGAACGGAAAACTTCTACAGCATCAACTCGCAGGCTTCCGCCGAAGAGCAGAAAGCCGCCGCCGATTTCGTTTACTGGCTTTACTCAAGCGATTTCGGAAAGAACTATGTCACGAACAAACTCGGCTTCATCGCTCCGTTCGACACGTTCGGCGCGGCAGAGCGACCGACAGATCCGCTCGCAAAGGAAATCTTCGCGTGGATGGAAAAGGACGGTATCACTTCCGTTTCTTGGAACTTCACGCTCTTCCCCTCACAGAAATTCAAGGACGATTTCGGCTCGGCGCTTTTGCAATACGCGCAAGGCCAGAAGACTTGGGACGCGGTAAGCTCCGAAGTAGTCACCAATTGGGAAAAAGAATCTAATATGTAAAAACAAGGCCGCCGGAAATCCGGCGGCTTTTTCTGATGCAGTTTTTTCCATGAAATGTGATGGCATATCCGCAGAAATGGCGCGGCTGCCATCGACTGAAGTTTGCCCGGTCGCGTTGCGACTTGTCAAACTTGCTATATCACCGCGCGATTACCACGCGCTCGTATGGGAGTAAAGAATGGACAAAAGCATAAAAAAAAGAGCGACGCTGGGAAAGTATTTTCCAGTTTTCGTGTTGCCCACGGTGCTCGCTTTCGCGCTGTTTTTCATCGTGCCGTTTTTGATGGGAATCGGACTTTCGTTTACGAAATTCACCACTGTTACGAATGCCAAATGGGTCGGACTTGAAAACTATGTCAAGGCGTTTACTACGGACGGCGAGTTTTTGCATGCGCTCGGATTCACTTCACTTTTTACGATTGTTTCCATTATAACTGTGAACGTATTCGCATTCGCGCTCGCGCTCGCGCTCACGATGGGGCTGAAGGGCACGAACCTTTTCCGCTCGGTTTTCTTCATGCCGAATTTAATCGGCGGAATCGTATTGGGATACATTTGGAATTTGCTGATAAACGGCGTGCTCCAGAAAATTGTCGGCGTGGACATTTCGTTCAAGACCGAATACGGATTTTGGGGACTCGTAATCCTCACGAACTGGCAGCTCATAGGATACATGATGATCATCTACATCGCCGGCTTGCAAAACATCCCCGGCGACTTGCTCGAGGCGGCGGCGATTGACGGGGCGTCATCATTGCGCGTCCTTTTCAAGATAAAGATTCCGATGGTAATGCCTTCGATTACGATATGTACGTTCCTCACGCTGACGAACACTTTCAAAATGTTCGACCAAAACCTCGCGCTCACGGCAGGCGCGCCCGCGCGTTCTACCGAAATGCTCGCGCTCAACATCTACAACACGTTCTACGGAAGGACAGGCTGGCAGGGCGTAGGTCAAGCAAAGGCGGTCGTGTTCTTTGTAATAGTAGCGATAATCGCGTTCGCGCAACTCAAGGCGACCACACAAAAGGAGACGGAACAATGACACAGAATCTCTACAAACAAAAGCAAGCGACAAAGCAAATCGTTTTTTTCGTGATGTTGGTGCTCACAGTCTTTTTCCTCGTGCCGATTTTTTTGGTGCTTGCGAATTCGTTCAAGTCGCGCCTCTACATTTCAAGCTCGCCTTTTTCGCTTCCGAACAATGAAACTTTCGTCGGATTCCAGAACTACATCGCGGGACTTTCCACGGCGGGATTTTTCGCGGCGTTCTTGCGCTCGCTTTTCATAACGGTCTTTTCCACGCTGATCATAATCGTCTGCACTTCGATGACATCGTGGTTCATCGTGCGCGTGAAAAACAAATTCACCGGCGCGCTCTACTACCTTTTCGCGTTCAGCATGATCGTTCCTTTCCAAATGGTGATGTACACGATGACATTCGTGGTAAACAGAATGAATTTCGACAACATTTTCGGAATCGTACTCGTGTACCTCGGATTCGGCGCGGGACTTTCGGTCTTCATGTTCACGGGATTCGTAAAGGCGATTCCGCTCGAACTCGAAGAGGCGGCGGAAATCGACGGCTGCAATCCGCTCCAGACTTTTTTCCTCATCGTTTTTCCAGTGCTCAAGCCCACGGCGATTACCGTAGCGATATTGAATTCTATGTGGATTTGGAACGACTACCTTCTGCCCTACCTCGTGCTCGGCACGGACAACAAGACAGTTCCTGTGGCGATTCAAATCGCGATGCAGGGCGCATACGGCGCGACCGACTACGGCGGGTTTATGGCGATGCTCGTCCTCGCGATAATTCCAATCGTGATTTTCTACATCTCGGCGCAAAAGTACATCATAAAGGGCGTAATTTCAGGCGCGGTCAAAGGCTAAACTTGCCTTCAAATTTCGCGCCAAATAAAACTGGCTTTCTTTTTGAAAGGATAACATAACTCTTTTCGTGCTGGCAGGCGTCGCCTGTCAGCATTTTTTCGCAATGGGGCGCAAAAGATTCCCGTGCCAAGCACCGCGATTTTCACCTGTTTTGCGTGCGTTTCGGGGAAAGCGTGAGCGAGCATCCAATCGCGTTTAGGATTTTGCAGACCGTGGCGAACGCCGGGTTGCCTTCGGGCGAAAGCGCCTTGTAAAGCCCTTCGCGCGTGATTCCCGCCTCGCGTGCGGTCTTCGCCATTCCGCGCGCGCGAGCCACGTCACTGATCGCCTTTAGAATTTCCTCGGGCGTTCCTTCCTCTGAAGCACACGCAAGATATTCCTCACGGGCTTCTTCCGTGTCCAAATATTCCGCAGGGTCAAATTCTGTAATCTTTTCCATCGCTACATCTCCTTCGCAAGTTTTTGCGCCGCCTTTATGTCATCCTGTTGCGTTGACTTGTTTCCGCCAACAAGGATAAGGATAATATCTTGTCTGCTGTATTTGAAATAAATCCTATATCCTTGACCAATATCCACCCGAAGTTCGAAAACGCCGCCGCCAACACTTTTCGAGTCGCCGAAATTGCCAGTCCTCATGCGCTCCGTGCGCCATGCAATTCGTGCCCTTGCCTTTTCATCGCGGAGTTTCTCCAGCCATTTGCTGTAGGCTTTAGTTTTCAAAATCCTGAACATATATCTTCATTGTAAACCATAATTCACAAATTGTCAAGCAAAAAGAAATGCTTCCGACACGCTTTCCGAGACGCTCGACGCAATCGAGATGGCGCACCGGCACGGCTACACGACCGTAACTTCGCACCGCTCCGGTGAGACCGAGGACTCGACAATCGCCGACATCGCGGTGGCGACCAATTCGGGGCAGATAAAGACTGGCTCGGCCTCGAGAAGCGACCGCATGGCGAAATACAACCGCCTTTTGAGAATCGAGGAGGAACTGGGCGAACGCGCGGTGTATGGCTATGAAAGGATAAAATGAGGAGGATGCGGCGAACGATGAGATTCGCCGTTCGCCTGCGGGCGGCAAGGGACAAGAACGCGTGGAATGAAAACGCCGCGTGTTTTTGACTTGCCACACGAGAGAAGAAACGCCCGCCCGATTTCGGGCGGGCTTAACACAAGGTGAAAGAGATTACGGGTTTTGTTCCTCTTCGATTTTATTACTGTCGGCAGTGTAAATGACTTTTCCGTCCGAGCATGTGACGGTCACATTCACTTTTCCGCCGAACGCGCTCGGCATAAAAAAGCCGCTTGCAGCATTATTTCTTATCTTCTTGTAGTCCTCAATGGTCTTGGGATAGGTGACGCTTACATTTCTTCCGTTCCCCTCCCCTAAATCCGAGGTCAAATGGGTCACGCTGGCAGGAATGTTAAATTCAGTGAGGCTTGTGCATCTATCAAATGTGCCATCCATATCTCTCATCGTTTCGGGAAGTTTTGCCGTTTTTAAGCTGGTGCAATCTGCGAACGTGCCAAGCATTCTTTCAACGGTACTGCAACCGCTCAAGTCCGCGCTTTCCAGGGCGACGCACTTCCAAAACATATTACTCGGATCAAAGTCATCGCCATCAGCGTCTGTGACATTTTCAAAAACCACGGTCTTAAGGAATGTGTTGGGCGTGTCGGCAGAGCCTTGAGTCTGTCCAAAGCTATAGTTTGCGTCTATCGCGACATTTCTCAAAACCAAATGCTCGCAACCGATGATCGCCGTTGAACTATTATCATATTCTCCATTGTTCCATAACAATTTTTTGTTTTCAATGGTGACTCCACCCGTGTCATCCTTCAAAACGGCATAAAAAATCCCTTCGTCTTTTTTTGAAAGCAGCATTCTTCCGTCATCGGACACCTTGTAAACGGGGTTCTCTGGATCCACATCAAATCGCTTAAAGTTAGGACAATCTCTAAAAGAAGTGAATTTAAGTTTGTCCGCCCCGGCTGGAAGATACACTGTCTCAAGGTTCTTGCAGTTCGCAAATGTCCCCAAAATAGCGTTATTGCCTTGAAGCTCCACGGTTTTAATGATGTCGCAACTATCAGAAACAAAAGCGTCGGCAGCTACATCCGCATCAACTGGAATAATAACATAGTCGGATAGATATTCATTAACTCCGGTAACACTTGACCCCAGGGGCATTCCGAATAACTCCATAACTTCAATTATGAGACCTGTGTCCCACACGGCGTACAGCGTAGTGTCGGCGGAAATCTTGATGCTCGCCTCGTCCTTGTAGACCTCCACTGTCGCCGACTTGTCCAATGCCCAGCCCCTGAAGGCATATCCTTTTCTGATTGAAAATGTGTTTTTAGTGAGTGATTGCGTCTTTCCTTCCGTAAAGACTTGACCCGCCATTTCCCCGGAGACGGTCTCCCCCTCGGGTGCGTTGCCGTTAAAGGTGACGGTGAATTTCGGCGCGTTCGGGTCTTCTTTTTCTTCCCACACGGCGTACAGCGTGGTGTTGGCGGAAATAGTAATTTCCTGTCCGTCCGTGTACTGCGCCTCTGTGGCTTCCGAACTTTCCGCCCAGCCTTTGAATGTGTAGCCTTCAATTGAAAATGTGTTTGTGGTGAGTGTCTGCGCCGTTCCCTTTGTAAAGGTCTGCGCTTCCATTGTTCCGCTTGCGGTAGCGTCCTTTGGCGCATTCGCGTTGAATGTAATGGTGAATGTTTCCTCGATCGGATCAGGCGGAGGCGTTATACCCCCCCCCATTGTCCGAATCAAGCTCGCTAGAACAGCCGACAAGCAAAAGGAAGCCAATAGCCATCGACAGATTCAAGATTTTTTTCATTGTAAAAATCCCCCATAAATAATTTTTTTATTTTAACAATGAAAAAGTCGAGATTTTTTCATTGCTAATTCATTATTAAAAAAAGCGATTTCGCAGCGAAGTGAAAAATCGCGTTAGGCGGGCCTTTATGCTTGCAAAATGAGCGCGCCTTGAGGTCTTGCCTCGAAACTCTTAAAAGTATGGCGGCTTCTCGCGTCTTTGCATATCGCGGATAGGTGTGATTTTTATGTGACTTGCCCTTTTCACCCTCGCCAATTCGAGTGATTTTCTTGCCCGTCAATTCGCATGAGGCGAGCCTTGAATCGTCGGCCGCCGCGCTCTTTTTGAGGCTCGAACGAACTCCGCCGCTTGCCGGACATATTTGCTCACATCTTTTCAGCATATCACATTTTTGCGTTTTCATCAAGATGTGTTTGGGAAAGCGCAAGCAGAAGACGCGCGAGCGCCGCAAAAACCGCCTTCGCGCAAAATGTAAACGCGTTTTTCATTTTTCTTATCCCATTATAGATTGTCGGGTCGAAGCCCGACAATGACAGATTTTTCCTAAGCGCGCGAAGCGCACTTTTCTTTGGTCGTATTATATCGCAAAACGGAAGTTTTGTGCAAGTGCGATTTGGTTTCAGCTTGTCTTGACAAATGAAAAGATTGCCAATACACTGTACTACAAAAGGAGGGCGGAATCCATGAGTTTTTCAATCAGTCTTACGGCGGAAGAAAAATTGCTTGCGGAAAGTTACGCCAAACTCCAATCGCTTTCTTTGGGCGAGGCGTTCAAAAAGGCTCTCTTCGAGCGAATAGAGGACGAATATGACATTGCCATCGCTAACGAAGCGTATCGCGAATATGTGGACGGCGGACGCAAGAGCAGACCGATTTCCGAATTGTGGAGAGAGCTTGACTTGTGAAGTACCGCATAGAGACAACCGCGAGGTTCGACAAGGAGTAGCGTGTACAGCAATTGATTTTCGTACGAGTTTCGGTGTTTTTTTTACGCGTAGCGTAAAAAAATGCGAGCGGTGCGAGCAAACCGAAACTCGGTAGCACGGCTTGCCGTGCGTAAAAACCCGCGTTTGCATGGAAAGGGCTTGACGGCAAATAGAAGCGGGCAATGGCGCTACAGAATCGGCGATTATCGCCTTATTTGCGACATCGACGATGACCGCTTTGTCATACTTGCTTTGTCCGTCGGGCACAGACGGAATGTGTACGATAGTTGATTTTCATCTTATTACAACGCGTACAAGAAAACAACTACACTTGCCTAAACCGAAAAATTATATTATATTAGAAGTATGGCGTTACTCGAAATAAAAAACATCAACGTAAACATAGACGAAAAGCAAGTTCTCAAGGACTTAAGCCTCAATGTCGGCGCGGGCGAAACCCATGTCATAATGGGACCGAACGGCGCGGGAAAATCCACGCTCGGAAATGCGATTATGGGAAATCCGCTCTACTCGCTTTCGGGAGGAAACATAGTTTTCGACGGCGAGGACATCACCGAGGACGACGCGGCATCCCGCGCGAAAAAAGGCATTTTCATGTCGTTCCAAAATCCGCTCGAAGTCCCGGGAATATCTCTCGAGAATTTCATACGAAGCGCGATCGCGCAGAAAACTGGCGAGCGCGTGAAACTTTTCCAATTCCAAAAAGAACTCAAGGCGCAGATGGAACTTTTGGCGATGGACTCGTCTTACGCGGCGCGCGATTTGAACGTGGGATTTTCGGGAGGCGAGCGAAAAAAAAGCGAGATTCTCCAGCTCCTCATGCTAAAGCCACGACTCGCAATTTTGGACGAGACGGATTCGGGACTGGACGTGGACGCGGTGCGCACTGTGTCGCGCGGCATCGAAGAATACAAAAAGGCGAACGACGGCGCACTTTTGATAATAACGCATTCGGCGAAAATCCTTGAAAGCCTCAAGGTGGACTACACGCACATTCTCGCGAAAGGAAAAATCGTGCGGACTGGCGGCGCGGAACTTGTAGATGAAATCGGCAGGAACGGATTCGCTTCGATTATAGACGAAGAATGAAATTGAAATTATGGAAGAAATAAGGGCGATTTTAGAAAAATATTTTTCTCAAGAAAGCGAAATCGACACGGCGATTTTGTTCGGCTCTTTTGCGAACGGAAATTTCAACGAAAAAAGCGGTGTTGACATCGCGATTCATTCTCGCGAGGAATTGGATTTTGAAAAGTTGGCGCGAATGCGGACGGAACTTTCGCTTCTTTGCGGACGCGAAATTGACTTGGCGGATTTGTCAAAGGCGGAGGGCGTTTTCCTTTGCCAGATTATGCGCGGGAAAAGAATCAAATTCGATCGGGAAATTTTTATGAAATATCAAATGAAGGCGTTTTTTTTGCGCGAGGATTTTCTTCCGATTTTGGAGCGTTGCCGAAAAGAAAAGTTGCGGAGATTCGCGAATGGAATGTGAAATTCTTCTTGCAAAATTGGAGTCGCTTGCAAAATGCGTTCAAAAAATTTGGGGATAGTTTTATGGAAAAAATAAACGACATAGACCGCTCGATGTACGATTTCCGCTACGAGGAAACCGACGAGAATTTCTACAGAATCGAAAGCGGACTTTCAGAGGAAATAGTGCGGAAGATTTCCGAAGAAAAAGACGATCCCGAATGGATGCGACGCTTCCGCCTTGAATCGCTTGAAATCTACAACAAACTTCGCGTGCCGAATTGGGGACCTGACATTTCAGGGCTTGACATGGCGAACATTTCTTCATACGTCCGCCCCAAGACGAAAATGAGCGGCGAATGGAAGGATGTTCCAGACGACATCAAGGACACGTTTGAAAAACTCGGCATTCCGAAAGCGGAGCGCGAAAGTCTCGCCGGAGTGGGCGCACAGTACGATTCGGAACTGGTCTATCACAATGTGAAGAACGAAGTTTTGAAGGAAGGCGTGATTTACACGGATTTCGAGTCGGCTTTGAAAAGCGAAGAATGGGGCGAAATGGTGCGCGAATATTTCATGACGCTCGTAAAGCCCACGGACCACAAATTCGCGGCGCTGCACGGAGCGGCGTGGAGCGGCGGCAGTTTCGTCTACGTTCCAAAGGGCGTGCGCCTTTCATTTCCTTTGCAAAGTTACTTTCGGCTGAACGCGAAGGGCGCGGGGCAGTTCGAGCACACGCTCATCATCGTGGACGAGGGCGCGGACTTGCATTTCATCGAAGGATGCTCCGCGCCAAAATACAACGTGGCGAATCTGCATGCGGGCTGCGTGGAACTTTTCGTAAAGCGCGGCGCACACTTGCGATATTCCACAATCGAAAACTGGTCGA
Organism: uncultured Treponema sp.; assembly: GCA_910584475.1. Lineage (GTDB taxonomy): Bacteria > Spirochaetota > Spirochaetia > Treponematales > Treponemataceae > Treponema_D. The sequence continues at coordinate 22,737 of CAJUBD010000005.1, read as the reverse complement.
AAAATATGTACAACCTCAACACGAAGCGCGCGCGCGTAGAAGAAGGCGCGAGCATCGAATGGATTTCAGGAAGCTTCGGAAGCCACGTTTCATACCTTTATCCTGAAAGCGATTTGGTCGGAAAAAATTCTCGCGCGGAATTCACGGGCGTAACTTTCGCTGGCTCGGGTCAAAACCTCGACACAGGCGCGAAAATGGTTCACCTCGCGGAAAACACTTCGAGCGTAATAAACACGAAATCCATTTCGAAAGGAGGCGGCGTTTCCACGTACAGGAGCGCGGTCTACATTTCAAAGGAAGCGGCTGGCAGCAAGGCGAGCGTCTCGTGCCAAAGCCTGATGCTTGACAGCGACTCGCGCAGCGACACGATTCCCGCGATGACAGTCCTCACAGACAAAGCAGATGTCGGGCACGAGGCGAGAATCGGGCGAATCAGTTCCGACGCGATCTTCTATTTGATGAGCAGGGGAATCCCTGAGGACGAGGCGCGCGCGATGATTGTCTCGGGCTTCGCAAATCCCGTGAGCAAGGAACTTCCGCTCGAATACGCCGTGGAAATGAACAACCTGATTCGCCTTGAAATGAAGGGGAGCTTATGACAGAGAAAAAAGTAAACAAACTTCCCGCCCCCACGTGGAACTGGCTTAAGATGAATGATGCGGTGATTTCCGTCCCGGAGCCGCTCGAAAAAATCGCGCCGATTTCAGAAGGCGGCATATTGCATTTTTCAGCGCGGGCAGGCGAAAGCGTATTTTTTGAAAATGAAATCCGCGCTGGCGAAAACGAAGAAAAGACAATAATCATGGACTACACTTCTCAAGACGCGGACGAAAATGGCGGCGAAAAAAATGTCGAAAGCGCGGCGGGATTTTTCGGAATAAAAACGCGCGTAGTCTTGGAAAAAGGCGCGCGCGTCCATCTCGTAAAAATCCAAATGCTAGACGGCGATTTCACGCGGCACGACCAGACATTCGCTGAAATTTCAGACGGCGCGGAATTCCGCTTCACGCAAATCGAACTCGGCGGCGCAAAGAATTTCGTCGAGATGGTTGCGGACTTGGACGGCGAAAAATCGTATTTAAAAAGCGATATTTCGTACTATTGCGCGGACGGCCAAGAACTTGACATCAATTTCGTCGCAAATCAGCGCGGAAAGAAAAGTCAGAGCCTGATGAATACATTCGGCACTTTGGGAAGCGGCGCGAAAAAAACTTTCCGAGGCACGATTGACTTCAAGCGCGGCTGCGCGGCATCGAGCGGAAGCGAATTGGAAGAAACACTTTTGCTTTCTGAAAACGTCGTGAACAAATCAATTCCGTTGATTTTATGCGGCGAAGAAGACGTTTCAGGCGATCATGGCGCGACAATCGGAAGCGTTTCGGACGAGATGCTCTTTTATATGAATTCGCGCGGAATAAAAAAATCGGCGGCCGAAGAGCTGATGGCGCGGGCAAAAGTCATGCGCACGGCGGCTTTGATTCCAAACGGTTCTTGCGTGGAAAAAATCGAAAAATTTCTGGATGAAATTTTTTCCAAGAAAAATGCGGAGGCAAATCCGTGAGCGAAAAAAATGAATACAAAAAGGATTTCCCGATTTTCTCGGCGGAAAAAAATCGCGGCATCGTATATTTCGACAACGCGGCGACGACGCAACGCCCGCAATGCGTGCTCGACGCAATCGAGGAATTCTACAAGGTCAACAACGCGAACCCGATGCGAGGCCTTTACGATTTGAGCGTGCGCGCTACAAAAGCCTATGAAGACGCGCGCACTACAATCGCGCGTTTCCTCGGAGCAGAGCAAAGTGCGGAAATAGTTTTCACGCGCAACGCGACCGAGTCCTTGAATCTCGTGGCATATTCCTACGCGCTTGAAAACCTGCGCATGGGAGATGAAATCGCGCTTTCGATAATGGAGCATCATTCGAACCTCCTTCCATGGCAAATGGCGGCGCAGAAAACCGGCGCGAAATTGGTCTGGCTCGAATGCGAAAAGGAAACTGGCGAAATTCCCCAAAGCGAATACGAAACGAAAATCGGCGAAAAGACGAAGATTGTCGCCATCTCGCAAGTGAGCAATGTTTTGGGTACGGAAAATCCCGTGGAACAAATCGCATCTTACGCGCACAAATTCGGCGCGGTCGTCGTGGTGGACGGGGCGCAGTCCGCGCCGCACAAGAGAATCGACGTGCGAAAAATGGGCGCGGACTTCTTCGCGATTTCAGGCCATAAATTCTGCGGGCCGACAGGATGCGGCGCGCTCTACGCGAGACGCGAGCTCCTTGAAAAAATGCAGCCTTTTTTGCGCGGCGGCGAGATGATCGAATATGTCACGCGAACCGGCGCCGCATGGGCGGAAGTTCCCGCAAAATTCGAGGCCGGAACGGTGAACGCGGCGGGCGCGGTGGGAATGGCGGCGGCGGCGAAATACATCGAAAAAATCGGGCTTGAAAAAATCGCGGCGCACGATGCCGCGCTCGGAAAGCTCCTCACGCAAAAAATGCTCGAGATTCCGCATGTCAACATAGTCGGAAACAAGGACGGCTCGAAACGATGCGGAATCGTAACTTTCACGATCGACGGCGTTCATCCGCACGACATCGCGACGATTTTGGACAGCGAAAAAATCGCAATCCGCGCAGGGCATCATTGCGCCCAGCCGCTGGGAGAATTCTTGAGCGTTCCGTCCACGGCGCGCGCGAGTCTCTACTTTTACAACGACGAAAGCGAAGTGGAATTCTTTTGCGAAAAAATAAAAAGCATTCGAAAATGGATGGGCTATGGAAACTAAAGAACTTTACCGAGAAATCTTGAACGAACACAACATCAATCCGCTCCACAAAAAGCCGCTTGAAGGCGCGACGCATTCCCATGACGGAATAAATCCCAGCTGCGGCGACAACATCACGCTCAACCTGAAAATCTCGGACGGAAAAATTTCTGACGCGAGTTTTACGGGAAGCGGCTGCGCGATAAGCCAGGCTTCGTGCGACATGATGATTGACCTTGTTCTCGGCAAAAGTGAAGCCGAGGCGAAAAAGCTTTGCGACACGTTCACAAAAATGATCACGGGCGAGGTGACTCAAGAAGAACTCGAATCACTCGACGAAGCGGCCGCCTTGCAGGACATCGCGAAAATGCCCGCTCGCGTAAAATGCGCCGAACTCGGCTGGAACACGATGAAAAAAATTCTCGACAAGGCAGACACAAACGGCGAAAACACAGGTTCCGGCGTGAACAATTCGCATTGCTAAAAGGCAGTTACAATTCTCTCTGAAATAGCGCGACAATTGTAACTTCGAGTTTGTCGGTGCGGAACACCTTAACAAAAAACTCGCATTTGCCAATTTACAAAACTTTCGCGATGCGCTAAAATAATTTTATGATTATCGCGGAAATCGGAACTTCGCATGAAGGCTCTTTGGAAAAGGCGAAACTTCTCATCGACGCTGCGGCGAAAGCGGGCGCGGACTCGGCAAAATTTCAATGGGTTTATGCCGATGAAATTCTGCATCCGAAAACCGGCTTCGTGGACTTGCCCACAGGACGCATCGCACTTTACGAGCGTTTCAAGCAATTGGAATGCCCGAGCAAATTTTATTCGGCGGCGCGCGACTACGCGCATTCGAAAAATTTGAAATTTGTCTGCTCGCCTTTCGGCCTGAAAAGCCTTGCCGAACTTTTGGAACTGAATCCCGATGCCGTGAAAATCGCTTCTCCAGAACTGAACCATTTTCCGATGCTACGCGCACTTTCGCAATTTCGTTCGCGTCAAATTTCTCGCGGCGAAAACCCAATTCGCGTCATTATCTCAAGCGGCGTTTCCAAACTGAAGGACATCGAAGCCGCGCTTGAAATTCTCGGAAAAGAGAACGTCGCGCTTTTGCATTGCGTCACCTCGTACCCCGCCCCCGAGGACGACTACAACGTGCGCCTTGTTTCTAGATTGCGTGAAATTTTCGGAATTGAAACCGGAGTCAGCGACCATTCTCTGGACGCGGTTTTAGTGCCGTGCCTTGCCTCCGCAGAGGGTGCGACTTGCTTTGAAAAGCACATCACTTTGAGCAAGGAAACTTCCGGGCTTGACGACCCCGTCGCGCTCGAAGTGGAACAGTTCGCGCAAATGGTGCAGGCGTTGCGTCAGTGCGAGGCGGCGTTGAATCATTACGGACGCGAGCTCGGAAGCCAGGAAATCATAAGGCAAATTTCCATGCAATACGGAAGCGAGCGGGTGGAAAAAGTTTTGGGGAGCGGCGTGAAAAAACTTGCCGCGAGCGAAGAAAAAAATTACGGGCGCACAAATCGCTCCTTACGATATATGAATAAATGTTCACATAATCATATATTGCAAAAAAGCGATGTCGGCGTCCTGCGAACGGAAAAAATTCTGACGCCAGGAATATCCCCTGAATTTTTAGAACTCGTCATCGGAAAGCGACTTACTCGCCCAGTAGAATCAGGCGACGGCGTGCAATTTGAAGATTTTATGAATTGAAACTTCCGCTTCCCAAGTTTAATTAGACACAAACGAACACAGATACAAAAGCATAGGACACAATTTGCAAAAAAAACATGATGCGTTTTTTGCAATTAAATCTCTTCGCGATTTTTTCAATTCCCTTTTGATGAGGCTTTATCCGCGTCCCATCTTTGCAAACCAGAGTTCACTTGCGTCCAATTCCCATTCAATCCGCACTTGATTTTTTTTCTGTTTTCCTTTAAAATATTTTGCATTATGTCAAACGAAATTATCCAACCGCGCGTTCTCAAGGGCTTCCGGGACTCTTTGCCCGAGGCGGAAATTCTTCGCGCAGATTTGATTGAAACGATTACGAAAACCTACCGCTCGTTCGGCTTCGTGCCGATTGACACGCCGGTTTTGGAATACACGGAAATTCTCTTGCGCAAAAGCGAGGGCGAAACCGAAAAGCAAGTTTTTCGCTTTACTGACAATGGCGGGCGAGATGTCGCGATGCGCTTCGATTTGACCGTGCCGTTCGCTCGCTTCACCGCCGAGCACAAAAGCGAAATTTATTTTCCGTTCAAGCGTTATCACATCGCGAAAGTTTGGCGCGGCGAAAAGCCACAAGCCGGACGCTACCGCGAATTCTATCAATGCGACATCGACACAGTTGGAAGCGACTGCGCGGCGAGCGACTTTGAAATCTTGAGCGCGATCAAGGCGACGCTCGAAGCGATCGGAATTCAAAAATTCAAAATCCACATAAACCATCGCGGCGTTTTCAACCGCTTTTTGGGCGTGCTCGGCGTTTTGGAAAAAAGCGAGGAAATCCTGCGCTGCGTCGACAAGATTGCGAAAGTGGGAGAAGCCGAAGTGAAAACCGAGCTGCTCGATCTTACAGGCGGCGAGGAAAAAGCCAATTCCATTTTGACATACATCAAAGGCGGCGAGGACTTTGATTCGACACTTTCGCTCATCGAAAAAATGGCAGGCGGCGAGGCAGACGACACAAAGCGGTTGCGTGAAATCCGCGCTATGTTCGACGCGGCGGGAATAGAAGGCACATTCATTTTGAATCCAAGCATCACGCGCGGACTTGACTACTACACTGGAATCGTGTTCGAAACTTTTTTGGACGAGCTTCCTTCGATAGGCTCGGTTTGTTCGGGCGGGCGTTACGACAACCTAGCCGGGCTTTACACAAAGGAAAAAATTTCTGGCGTGGGCGGCTCGATTGGGCTTGACCGCCTGATTGCCGCGCTTTCGCAACTCGGCCTCACGCAAAAAAAAGGCTCGTATCTTGACGCAGAAATCTTCTGCGCATCGTCTGAAAATCTTCCTGCGATGCAAAAGGCGGCTGCCTCTTTGCGCGCGCTCGGCGTGAACGTCGAAATTTTTCCAGAGCCTAAAAAAATGTCGCAACAATATGCGCTTTGCGAGGCGAAAAAAATTCCGTGGGGAATTTTCGTTTCGGAAAACAGCGCGCTTTCTCTAAAGAATTTGGCGACGCGCGACCAAAATGAAAACTTGAGCGCAGAGGATGTGGCGAAAACGATAAAGGAAAATGCGTGACAGCTTTTTCAACACCGCGCCTTCGCAGCGAGCGCACAGCGCGAAGTTTCTAGCGGAAAACGCAATGGCTAGGCGAGTTTTTTACTAGAATCCTTTGTGAAAAAGCAGTGAAAATTTATTTTAGATTCTTCGCCGCTTTTTCCGCACGGAATTTATTCTCGTAGATTTTCAGTGCGCTTTCGGGAAGCCAGCCTTCCTCAAAACGATACCATGTCTGAGATTTTCCCTCTAAGGAAACCGTAGACGTGGCCTGAATGGGAAAGCATTCTCCCTGCTTGCAATAGCCGACCGATTGCGAAGTCCATGAGGCATCTTTTTTGAAAGATGCGTAAGAAGCAGTAACTAACGCCCATTCCACATCGGGCGCAAGCGCAAGCGGATCGGAGGTGTCAAGCACAATTTCCCAATCTTTTTTTTTCGCGCACGATGAAAATTCAAAAACGAAGAGCACGACTAAAAGAAAAAAAATTATCCTATGCGCCGTATTTTTTTTTGACAAAATCCTTTATCCTTTCATAAATGCTCAAATCCGAATCAACGAAATTGTCCGCAGGAATCTCGCCGATTGGAATCCATTTGTATTCAGTGTGCTCCGCAAGCGCGAAAGGGCGCGCGATGCCGTCATGCTCCAAAAAAATCTCATAAGCGTGAAGCGAGCATTTTTTCTCATTGTGAAAAAATTCGCCGTCGCAAATTTTTTCGCCGACTTCGACACGCACGCCAAACTCTTCGCGCATTTCACGAATTATTGCCCGCTCGCAATTTTCCCCATCGTCGATTTTCCCGCCCGGAAATTCCCACCGTCCGCCCATCTGCCCCGTGGGATTTCTGCGCGCTATGAGAATTTTATTTTCGCGAAACGCAATGCATGCGACAGAATCAGACATTATATGATCCACGCTCCCGGCGCGATAAAATGCATCACGGCGAAAAGCAAGCATGCGACGCCGATATAAAATTTGTTGGAAACCAAAATGACATCGAGAATTTCAGGCGCGACAAATTCATCGCTTCGATTTTCAAGATACGAAAGCAAAACCGACGCTCCGCCCAAAATCGCGGCAAGCGCGGGAAGAAGATCGCCGAGCAGTGAAGGTCCTTTATAAGGAACGAGGAGAATGACGATTCCGGTTACGAGGCACAATGCGCCCGACACAAGGTTAAACATGGGATTTGAAAAAATCGGCTCGCCCGCGTCGCCCTCTTGATTTTTTTCCACGTCAAGGATTTCCGACGTCGCATTTCCATCAAAGCCGTCATCCAAATCCACGACAGAAGCATTCTTATCGTAAACGCAAATCAATCCGCAGATGATGTTCAGCAAGACCGACAAAAAATAAAATTGCGCCATATTTTCTCCTATTATATTTATTAGCCACAGATTGCCACGCCACGAAAATGGCGATGTAAAACAACTTTCCGCCAGCAAAATGGCGCGTAGCGACATATGGCATCGGCAAATAAAGATGGAACACGGATATCAAAAAACATCCGCGCCTCATAATTTGTATCCGTGTCCAATTTCATTCGCGAGGAACCAATTAGATTGAATCCAATTCAATTTGACTCAACTTAATTCTTTCACCGCTTTACGTTCGCTTTAAGTTCAAGCCGCTCGCCAAGGATTTCCATTTGAACGCGCACTTCAATTATATCATAATTCGGAACATTTGTCCGCAAAAAAAATTCATTTTTTTGCAAAAAAATACTTTTCTGCGAGCGCGTGGCGATTTCACCTTCGGCATCCAAAAAATCAAAAACCGCGCTCGCCTCTTTTTTTTCGGCGACATATTCATCGATTCGAAAATTCTCGTCGCGCAAACTTTTTTTCAGCGGATGAATTTTTATCTGCGCGAAAACATCATCTCCATAACCAAACGCTCTCAATTCGCATTCAAAGCCCGCGCAGACTCCAAGCGAAGGATTTTGCAAAAAATTCACGCCAAGCACGACGACAGCGAAAAGCGCGACGGTAAAAAGCATTATTCGATTGAATTTGTTCGCGACCAAAATCTTGAAAAAGCCTTTTTGAATTTTCACCTTCCCGCTGTAAAAGTCCCGCACGATTTGCGGAGCATTCCTTATTCGCTCTTCGCGGTCATAGTGAAACGACAAATCATCTTCGTCTTCCGCATAGCCTTCCTGAATCCCGTGGTAATATGACATTCGCGCTCCTATTCGTTTTCCGCAAACGAACGCGTCAAATCGTCGGTGCGCCACCACACGACCTTGGCATTTTCCTGGCCCGCAATCAACGCGCTTATGATTCCAGACGCGCTCAAATTGAACGCGCTGTAAACAGTATCCTTCGTATCATAGTTCAAAAGCCGCCTCACAATGCGAGAGGAATCCGCATGAACCATCTGCACGACGAAACCTGAATCCACGGCAATCGTGAAAAAAAGCCATGTCGAATCCGAAACGCCCATAAAATCATAAGGCAACTTGTACGTCTGCTTCGCAAAACCTTGCGTAATCGATTCCTCGTAGGGCGGAATTTCAATCGGCTTGCCATAAGCGCCGCTCGACAAATCGTACGGAAAAATCACCGTCAGCACTTCGCCGACACCGCCCTGCCCTTTCGAATCAAGGGAATTCTCATAGAAATCGGCTTTCATAAAAAGCCTCTCGGAATTGAAATCCGGCACGATATTCTCCACTTCCACAAAACGGGTTACCCCCGCCTTTGCCTCTCCGTGATCAGGGATGTCAGAATGTCTTACGATTATGTCGTGCAAAAGATTTCCATCTGAATTGTAACAAAAAACTTCAAATCCTTCGCTCACGATGCAAATCACGAAAAGGCAATCATCGGCGGTAGTATAGATATTCTTTATGTAAGGAAACGGAGTGCCGCCATGCCCTTGCTGCCCTATGTAATCCACAAACGAATCAGAATCAAAGTGCAAGACTACCTGACGCAAATTCTTTCCGTCGGAGACTTCCTGCCTTTCTTTGGGCAGAGTTTCCACCACATAAAAATTCAAGCGCGAATCCATTGCCAAAAAAGACGGCTCGTGAAAAGGATAGGAAACGGTCTTCCTCGTGCTGTAATTCGAAGGATCGGCCAAAACATTTTCGTCAAAAAGCGGCGCGGGATTAGTTTCTGGATTGTGATAAAGCGTGAGCAAATCGCCATAGGAATTCATCTGCAATATTTTTTGCGACTTTCCGTTCGAGATAAAAAAGAATCCGTCCCGCATGGCGATTCGAGTATTGATTTCGCCCGTCGAATTCAAGTCAAACAAATTGATTTGATCTTCAAGATTTCCATAGCCCAAAGTGAATTTTTCCTCACGATGAATGCTCGACAAATCGGAACTTTTTCCGCACGAAAAAACAAAGAGAGAAAAAATCGAAAATGCCGCGAAAGAGAAAAAATTCCCGCTAAACTTTTCCATGACAATTTTTATATTTTTTTCCTGAACCGCACGGACACGGATCGTTTCGGCCGACCTTCGGCATCGTGCGGCGGACAGTAACATTTTGCCTTTGCGCGGCGCGCTGCATCGCGCTCGAAGTGGCTTGCCTTCTGGCCGCGTCCGCGCTCAAGCCTTGCGTTCCCGCGCCCCCGAAATTCTGCCCTGCTTCGTCGTGCCGAGCGTTCATTTGATTTTGCCTTGCGTTTTCGGCGGCGCGTTGCCTTGCCGCTATGGCTTCGGGCGAAAGCTGGATTTTCACTTTGAACACGCGCGAAACAATCGTGTTTCTAATCGAATCCATCATGTCGTAGAAAATGTTGAAGCCGTCGATTTTATATTCGGTAAGAGGATTTTTCGAACCATAAGTGCGCAGTGAAACCGCCTCGCGCAAGGCTTCCAACGCCTCGAGCTGGTCAAGCCATTTTTTGTCGATGAGCTGGATGTATTGGTAGCGGATGAACATATTGAAATTTTCTTTTCCGACGAGGGTTTCCTTTTGAGTGATGTCGTTTTGCAACGAGGCCTTGACTCCTTCAATCGTGAGCCGTTCGGCAGGAAGCGCGAATCCGAACGCGGATTTCACTTCGTCGGAAATCGCCTTCGTGTCGGCGCGTTTTTTTCCATACTGCTCAAAAATATCGTCAACGAAATCATTCGCATTCTGCAGAACTCGCCCCGAAAGATTTTCATCGGAAAGAATAGCATCGCGCTGGCTGTAAATCGTGGAACGCTGCTCGTTGAGAACGTCGTCATAGTCGAGCAAATGCTTTCGGATTTCAAAGTTGCGCTCTTCCACTTTGTGCTGGGCGCGTTCGATTCCACGGTTCAGCATCGGATGGTCAATCGGCTCGCCAGGCTCCATTCCAATCCTTGTCATTATGTTTTTCATTCGCTCGCCGCCGAAAAGCCTCATCAAGTCGTCGTCCATGGAAATGAAGAATTTCGAGCGGCCGGGGTCTCCTTGTCGTCCAGAGCGTCCGCGGAGCTGATTGTCGATGCGGCGGCTTTCATGGCGCTCGCTTCCGATTACGTAAAGTCCGCCGAGCGACTTCACTTCCTCGTAGTCTGAAAGCCATTTTTCCTTTTCAATTTTGAGAGCGGCATCATACTGCTCATGAGTGGCTTGCGCGCCCGCTCGTTTTCTCGCCCGCATTTCAGGGTTGCCGCCTAGTTTGATGTCAGTACCGCGACCCGCCATGTTCGTGGCGATCGTAACCGCGCCTTTCGCGCCCGCTTCCGCGATTATCAGCGCTTCGCGCGCGTGGTTCTTCGCGTTCAAGACTTCGTGCCGCACGCCCTTTCGCGTGAGCAAGGCTGAAAGATGCTCGGACTTTTCGACGGAAATCGTTCCCACCAAAACCGGCTGTCCTTTCGCGTGCGCTTCTTTGATTTCCGCGCAGATCGCTTCCCACTTGTCGCCTTCGTTAAGATAGACTTCGTCATTTTCGTCCTTGCGGGCGACGGGCTTGTTCGTGGGGATCGCGACCACGTCGAGCTTGTAGATTTTGTTGAATTCTATCGCTTCTGTGGCGGCGGTCCCCGTCATTCCCGAAAGTTTTTCATACATTCGGAAAAAATTCTGGAAAGTGATTGTAGCCATAGTTCGGTTTCGCTGCGCGATTCGCAAATGTTCCTTCGCCTCAATCGCCTGATGAAGTCCGTCTCCGTAGCGGCGACCTTCCAAAACTCGACCAGTGAATTCGTCTACAATCTGAACCTGTCCATCCTTTACAAGATAGTCGACTTCCGCCCTGTAAAGCCTGTGCGCACGGACGGCTTGCGTGAAATAATGCACGAACTCGAAATTCTCTTCGTCGAAAACGGTCGTTCCCGCCGCAATCAAATTGTGCTGGTGCAGGATCGAGTCGATTTTGTTCATTCCTTTGTCGGTGAAAGAAACGCGCTTGGACTTTTCGTCGAGCGTGTAGTCGCCTTGCATCGCCGCGCGTTCCTCAGGCGTCATCTGCACTTCGTCGGGATAGTCGCCTGTCGCAGGGTCTTTTTCCACTTCCGTGAGAAGCCCGACATATTTGTCCACCTCGTGATACTTGTAAGTGTCGTCCTCGCCCTGCCCCGAAATGATGAGCGGAGTCCGCGCCTCGTCAATCAAAATCGAGTCGATTTCGTCGACCACGCAGAAAGAAAATCCGCGCTGGACTTTCCGTTCCAAATCGATGCACATGTTGTCGCGAAGATAGTCGAAACCGAATTCGTTGTTCGTTCCGTAAGTGATGTCGCAATTGTACGCAGCTCGCCTCGCCTCGCCGTCCATGTTCGAAAGAATCGCGCCCACGCTCTGCCCCAAAAGCGCGTAGACAGGACGCATCCAGGCAGAGTCGCGCTCGGCAAGATAGTCGTTCACCGTAACAATGTGCACGCCCTTTCCCGAAAGCGAGTTGAGGTACGCCGCCGCCACGCACATCAATGTCTTTCCTTCGCCGGTTTTCATTTCCGTAATGCGCCCTGAATGGAGCACGAGCGAGCCCATGAGCTGCACATCGTAAGGACGCTCGCCCAAAATCCTTTTGGAAGCCTCGCGCGCCAAAGCGAACGCGTCAACCAAAATATCGTCAAGAGTCTCGCCATTCGCGAGCCGCTCTTTGAATTTTTTCGTCTGCAAAGGAAATTCTTCGTCTTTCAATGAAATAGCCCATTCTTCGCGGGCGTTTATCTTGGCCACGATGGGCTTTAGCTTTTTTACTTCGCGTTCGTTCTGGGAGCCGAAAATCGCGGTCAAAATCTTATCTATAATCATAGTTTTACAGTATAGCGGAAATCGCGGAAAGTTTCAATAGTACGGCGAGAAAATTTTAGAGCAAAAAAAATCACGCGGATTTGCGAAATTCTAGCGTCTTTCCGCCGCTCCGTCATTGCAAGCGGAAGCAAAGAAAAAAGCTTTCGCAGGTCGCCACGCCGCGCAAACTGCGAAAAATAATTTGCTTACAGAGAAAGAGATAAATCAAGGCGAAAGCCATTCCATTGCAAATACTTGTTCGGCGTATTGTGTCGCACGCTTTCAGCATGCTTGCGCGTTTCGTTCCGCGCTCGTTAATTTTCAACAGACAAGAAAGCGACAACTCTCTTCTCTGTTGAAAACGCGATTTCTCAACGAAGTGAGGAATCGCAATTCAATAAGCGAGTTAAAAAAACTCGTATTAAAATCAGCGACGCTAATTTAGTGCCATCTTTAAACATTCCTCGCATGGCGTTTTGTATCATTGTCCGCGCTTCACTATGCCAATCCTGCCTATCGGCCAAAAGCGGAAAACTGTCGTTCCCAAAATGCGGCTTTCGCTCACATATTGAGGCTCCATGTTTGTGTAGTACAAAAGTGAAAATCTGTCGGCGGCGCAAAGTTTTTCCAGCCGCTCTTCATAAGAATGGCGCATGTCAAGAGAATTGAAGCGGTTGTCTCCCATCATAAAATAGCAGCCTTCGGGAATGTAGCGCGCGCTTCCGTCCGCCGCGTTCGCGGGAAAAATAGGCATGTTGCGCCTGTCCAAATAAAGCGTGTAGTTGAAGATTTCGTCGGCTTCATTCCAGCATTGCGAGAGGATTTCATCGCGGGAAAATTCCGCCGAGGAAACGCCGTCGCGAATAAGTTCCGCGTTCCGCACGATGAATTTTCCGACCAAGACTTTCGCCATCAAATTCAAGCGGAAATTCGAGTCGCTGTACAAGTCGCCTCCGAAAAGTCCGTCGCGCATATTTTCATCGCAACTTGAAATCCAGTCCGTCATGAAAGCATCGAACCACATCGCGCCTTCAGCAGATGAAAGCAACTTTGTCGTAAGCGCGTAATTGTCGCGGAAAACATTGTAGACAAAAAGCGAAGACGGCGAAACGAAATTTTCAAAATCTAAGCGCACCAGACTTAATTTTTCGACGCCATAAAGAGAAACGAATCTTTTCGCCAAATCCTCGCATTCTTCTTTCGCGGAATTTATGTCGAGCGAATTGCGTCTTGCTTCAAGTTTTTCCATCTGCGAAAATCCGTCCGCGCTTATCGGAAAGTCTCGCACTTTGCCTTTCAAATCTTTCGGCAAGTCGTTCAAATTGTAAGCCGCCCATTTTGAGTCTTCGGTGACGGGCGCAAATTGCGGCGAGGATTCCGTCCGCGAATAAAGAACGCCGTCAAGCATCATAAGCTGTTCGCCAGGAATTCCCGCAATCCTCTTCACAAGCGGATCAGCCTTGACATCGCCCTTTTCGTCGACATTCAAATTCACGGTCGTGAACGTCAGCATGTATACGAGTTCGGAGACTACGGACTTCACTTCCGCCTTGCGCCCGCTTTCATAATGCGGATTGCGGAACACGACAATGTCGCCGCGATCGTATTTTTTAATTTGCGGAATGCCGATGTCGCTCAAAGGAAATTTCGGACCGCTCGTGATTTTTGAAACCATGAGGCGGTCGCTTATCAAAAGAGATGGCACCATCGATTCCGACGGTATCTTGTAAAACTGGAAGAAAAAAATCTGGAAAAGCAGCACCATAAAAACTGCCTGCACGAGCGCGTCCGCCCAGTCCAAAATCTCGAATGAAAGCCAAGCGATTCCGCGCCGCTTTTTTTTCTTGGAAAATTCCGCCCAAGACGGATTTGTTTTCGCCGCGCGCTTTTCGGAAAAATAAAAAAGGGCGGCGAGAGAAAAGGCGAAGCTCAAAATCCAAAGCGCGACGCTCAGCGCGTCAAAAGCGCGGCTCGTTCCGCTTTGCCCCGCCCGCCTCAATATGAACGAAATCAAATGCACGAACGGCTGATATTGAAGCATCTTTTTCGCCGTGAAAAATCCAAGGCGCGAAGGAGTCTTCCAAAACCGCGCGAAAACCACATAAAAAAGAATTCCGTTGAAAACCGCCGAAACGAAAAACGCCAGAGCCGAAATGTCGGCGTGAAACGAAACGTTAGCCACGGAAAAAAGCGCGGCCGAAACGAAGTCAAGCACAATGAAAATTTTTAAAATATGCATTCTTCCATAATATCAAAAAAAAGCGATTCAGTCTACAGCACGCCGAACGCGCAAAGAAAATTCTTTCGCATTTCCTCGCAGAATTTCGCAAAAGAAAAATCCTTTGTGCCGCAAAAGCCGCTTCGCTCGGCGAGGCTTCTCAATTCGAACGCGCACTGATATACTCGCGCGATGTCGCAGGGAGGGGTCGCGCGTTCCCAGCGCAGAGTCTGAAACGGAGCGTCCGTCTCAAAAAGCAAATTTTCAAGCGGCAAAAATTTCACGCACGAAAGTGCCTTTTTCGCGCCGTTCAAAATCGGCTTTCCGAAAGAAAAGTACGCGTTCACTCCGCGCCGCAAAATCGACCGCGCGTCGGAAACGCTTGTCGCGAACGAATGGAAAACCACCGCACGCAGTTTTTTTAGCTTTGGCGCGTACTCAAAAATTTTCTGCGCCGCACGGCGCACGTGCACCACCAAAGCCGCGCCGTATTCTTGCGCCAATTGCAACTGCACGTTCCAAGCCTCTTCCTGCGCCGTCGCGTTTTCCTTGAACTCATCGGAAAAAAAATCAAAGCCCGCCTCCCCCACCGCGCCGATTTTTTTTTCCTGCAAAAGCCCTTCCAAAAAATCCGCGTTTTCCAAAATCGGTTTTTGCGGATGCAAGCCGAACGCGCGCACGGCTTTTTCTCGCGGGAAAAAATTCGAATCCAAGATTTTTTCCTGCATCGAAAATTCTTCTTTTGAATGAGCGCAAGTGCAAAAGAAATGATTTTGCCTCGGCGGAAAAAATTCAGCGGAATTTTCCAAAAAAACTTTCAAAGAATTCTCAGTTGGATTTTCCATTTTTTTTTCCGAAAAACTTCCTTCAAAATTTCCGCCGAAAATTTCCAAAGACGGAACTAAATGAAAATGCGCGTCACAAAAATCGAATTCCAAATTTCCTCCGAGCGGACGAACCGCATTCAAAAAACGCTAATATTTTTTTCCCGCCTTCCGAAAATAATAATATATGCCGCAGGAATTTGCAAGGCAAGCAGCGTTCAAAAGTGCGCGTCGCTTCGCGGCATAAGGAGGTACTATGGGAACCTATACTTTGAAAAGCATTGGCAAGGCAAGCGACTACATGACCGTCCTGCGCGAAGTGGACGACGGCTATGTGGTGCGAATTGTCCGCGACCAAGACGGATACAACGAAGTGAAGACGGATTACATAAGCAAGTCCCTTTTTGAAAGCTGCATCCGGACAGGCTACCTTACAAAAATGCAGGACTCCGTAGAAGCGATGAGCGCGTAACTCCGCTCAATCACACTTACGGAAATCACAAAATCAGGCTTTCAAGAATTCCTTGACGGCGGCGAGCCTCGCTTCCAGATCAGGAATTTTCGGAAGCCAATTTATTTTCACGCCGCTCTTTTCCATTCCGCGAAACCAAGTTTCCTGCCGCTTGGCGAACTGCCCGATCGCTATGTTGAGTTTTTCAGCCATCTCTTCTTTGCTAAGAAATTTTCCTTCCAAAAATTCCGAAACGAAGCGATACTCAAGGCCGAGCTTTTCAAGCCTTTCCCAAGGAACGCCCTGCGAATGAAGGCGCTCCACTTCCTCGATCATTCCTTCATCCATCCGCTCGTAAAGCCGCCTTTTTATGTTGGCGCGGAGCGTCAAGCGTTCCAAGGTCGTGCCCAAGACAAGCGGACGGATTTCAGGGCGCGCTTCAAGCGTTTTTTTGAATTCCGCACATTCATCGCTTCGGATGAATTTCTCAATTTCAATTGCCTTCACGACGCGCTCGCGTTCGAGCAAATCGCGCCGAACATGGATTTCCCCGCCCTTTAGCTCCAAAAGAATTTTTCCCAATTCCTCAAGCGGAACATCTTTCGCCCACTCGCGCAATTCTTTGTTTTCGGGAACGGGAACCAAATCGTAGCCCCGAATCACCGCGTCAAGATACATTCCGCTTCCGCCCACGACGACAGGAATTTTTCCTTTTTCCAAAATCGACTTGAAAACTTTGTAAAAATCCTGTTGGTACAAAAAAACCGAATATTCGCAGGAAAGGTCGGCGACATCAATCAAATGATATGGAATGGCTCGACCGCGAAATTCGTATTCCGCCAAATCCTTCCCGCTTCCGATGTCAAGCCCTTTGTAAACTTGGCGCGAGTCCGCCGAAACAATTTCGCCATCGAGAAAGTCCGCAAGACGCACGCCGAGCGCGGTTTTTCCGACGGCGGTAGGTCCGAGAAGAACAAGACAATTGTACGAAGAAGGAAGGGAAATCATTTTCAAAAAACCTTGCAGATCGCGCAACAAAGATACTCGCTTCTGGAATATCCGAGCAGAATCGGATGGTCCGGAGCGGCTCCGCGCTTTTGCAAAACCTGAACTCGTCGATGGCTGTCCGCGGCGGCGCTAGAAAGCATCGAATAAAAAGTGGTCGAGTCGAAAAAATACGAGCACGAGCATGTCACCAAAATTCCGCCTGAGTTCAAAATGCGCATCGCGCGCAAATTGATCTCCTTGTAGCCGCCGTAGGCTTTTTTCACCGCCTTCGCGCTTTTCGTGAATGCCGGCGGGTCGAGGATTACCACGTCGAATTTTTTTCCCTCGGATTCGTATTGGCGCAAAAGTTCAAAAACGTCGGCGCAAACGGCTTTCACGACTTTTTCCGCGCCGTTAAGCGCAATGTTTTTTTTCGTGATTTCAACTGCGTCGGAAGAAATGTCTGCGCAAACCACGGATTTCGCGCCAGCCTTAAAAGCGTTCAAGCCAAACGCGCCCGTGTGGCAGAACGCGTCCAAAACATTTTTTCCGTGGCAGTAACGCGCGATTTCCGCGCGGTTCAATTTTTGATCGAGGAAATATCCGGTCTTTTGTCCGCGCGGCAAATCCACCGAAATCCTGACGCCGTTTTCCAAAATTACGATTTCATCTTTTCCGCGCCGTCCAAGCCAGCCGCTCTTTTTTTCAAGCCCTTCCTTTTCGCGAACGTCCGCATCGCTCCGCTCGTAAATTGCAAAGGGCTTCAAAACTTTTTCAAGCGCGGCAAGAATTTCGTCTCGAAAAATTTCCGCAGCCAAAGCCAAAAACTGCACGACAAGATAAATTTTTTTCTCTTCCGAAAAGTAGCGTTCCACCGTAAGACCGGGAAGCAAATCCGCCTCGTCGAAGCAAACGCGAAACGACTCGCTTTCTGAAAAATGAATTCTTCGCAAATTGTACGCGTCGCAAATTTTCTTGAAAATGAAATTCGACTTGTCCTCGAAAAAATTGTCGGCGTGCAAGTCGCTCACAATCCGCACGGCGATTTTCGACTTTGAATTGAAAATGCCGCTTCCCAAAAATCCGCCCGCTTGTGAAAAAATTTCCACGCACTCGCCGTCCTTTACTTTTCCGTCCGAAACGATTTTTGCGAACGGCGCGTCCTTCCATTCCTTTCCGTCGAAAAATTTCACGCGCTCGATTTCGTTGTCGAACGCCCACAAAAACCCCTGGCGAATTTCTCTTTCCTCGCCTTTCTTCAAAAAAAATCTCGCAAATTCCATAAAAGAAATATATCATATAGACAAAAAATTTTCAATCGGTTAAAATTGGCTATGCTTTTTATTTTTGACATGGGAGGGGTTGTCACTCGGAACACTCCGCCCGAAGCGCAAATCGCATCGACTCTCGGAATATCGGCCGAAGAATTTCGCGCGGCGCAAAAGCTTGATTCAGACAAAAATCTCTTTTCGCTTTTGACTCGCGGAAAAATTTCCGAAAAGGAATTCTGGAACAAAGTCGGCGCGAATCTCGGCAAAAAAATCGAGATGAATTTGTGGCAACTTTTTTTCCACCCAAAAATGAATGCCGACGTGGAAAAAATAATTTTGTCGCTCCGCAAAAAAAATCATCGTGTTGTTTGCGGCACGAACACAATCGAAAGCCACTGGCAATGTCACGTCGCGCGCGGCGACTACGCGATTTTCGACGAAACTTACGCCTCGCAAAAAATCGGACTTGAAAAGCCCGACTCGGATTTTTGGAAAACGATTTTGCTTTCCGAAGGCTTTCCCCCAAGCGAAACATTTTTCACCGACGACCGCGCGGAAAACGTCGAATCCGCGCACGCCATTGGAATCGCATCGCACAAATTCGAAAATGTCGCCGCGCTAAAAAAAGCAATCGGCGAATTTCTAAAACATAGAAAAGCTAAAAATAAACAGTGTTAAATAAATTATGTTAAGTAAACAGAGTTAAGTAAACGATGTTAAAAAAATAGCGTCAAAATGATGCCACAATTTTCAACTTAAGTATGCATCGCAAGCTCGCCTATTTAAGGAGCATTTGTTTTTCAGCGACAATTGTAAAAGCTCCTTATTTTTTAACAGTGAAGAAAGTATCAACTTTTGAACTGTTAAAAAACGCGATTTTGCAACGAAGTGAAAAATCGTTAGCAAGCCAAAGGCTTGCGACTGGATAAGCGAGTTTCTGGAAAAAACTCAAAGCTAAAGTTTGCGGCGACATTTTAGCCGCTAATTTTAAACGCTGTCTTCAAATGGCAGCCTACGATTTTCGATGTAAGCAGCAACATTACAATGCCAGACAATTCAGACTGTTTTTTATGCTGTAACCTTCTGCATTACAACATCGCCACACGAATCGAACTTCATTCTTCCTTAATCTCCTTAAAAAAACAAACCGTGTCCTCGATTTCCCAAAATCCCAATTTTTTGTAAAAATCGACGGCGGGCTTTCCTCGCCCAGTCTGCAAATAAATCTGACCCATTCCGCGCTTTAAAATCTCGTGCTCAATTTCCGCCATAAAACGCGTTCCGATTCCCCTCCCTTGAAGGTCGGAGCGGACGCAAAGTTCCTCAATGAAATATTCCGTGCCACCCCACCAATGATGTTTTTTCCCGATGCAAAGCGCGACCATATCATCGCCTTCAAAAAATCCGAACGAAATCGAATTAAAGCAGCCGGCTATGTCGCGAATGTACGATGAAAGCTGCTTGTCATCGCTCCAGTCGTCGCACCACGGCTCGCGCGTAAAAACATCCCTGAAAAATTCCTTCATCTCGTCAAAATTTTCCTCGCCGAGTTTACGAATTTCAAAATCATTCATTTTCAATTCCTAAAATTCAATTTTTCATTTCTGCAAAATTAAAATGCTATCGTTTCTTCGCGCACGCACAAATCGTGGTCGGCATTGTCCCACAACATTTTCGCGACATCAGTCATTTTTCTCGCGTCACAAACATAGACCTTCGCATTGCCCAGCGTCGAATAAGTTACCGCCCCAAAATGTTCGAACGCCTTCGTGTAATTCGGATAATATTCGTTCACACAAGTATCGCACGCTTTCGTAAAATGTCCGTGGAACAGAGGCGATTTCATTTCGTTGCCGTTCCAATCAATTATGGTCATTACATAGCCATCTTCGGAAAGTCTGTCGGAAATTCCAAGTCGCTCGTCAACGGCGTGCAAATAGGTGTTCCGCTCGTGTCCCACGCCGACAAGCAAAATCTTGCCGCGCCCTTCATACAGGCGGCTCAAAGCGCCGCCGACAGGGGCGGGCGACGCGGACTTTTCCTCGCCCTTCACATATTCGGCCGCCCTCTTTCCGAATACCGCCACCGAATGAGTCGGATGAAGAGAACGCACGCCGTCCTTTCTAAACGCCGCAACCTTTGCAAGAACGCCGATGCACGGCTCAGTCACACGAACATCGTAGGGGTGTTCCCCGTCAACATTGTCCCAAGTGTGAGTAGGAACAATGAAAAGACCATCCGAAAGGTATTCGCAAAAAGCGTCAATCAAACCATCGGTGCCGCCCTCAATTTCGCCAATCGACTTGAGCGAACAATGAATCGCAACTTTGTCACCATGCCCTATTCCCGCAGCCTCTAAAAATTCGAACACATCTTTTTTAGTCAGCATATATCCCATTCTTTGTAAAATTTCTCGTCCATATTTGATTCCTACTCCTTTTTATCAAGTCGTATGATAACTGTATCCCGGCAAATTATGAATTTAAGCTTCTCCTCCAAATTTGTTAAACCATGCTCTATCCTCAAAAGCTTTCTTCTGGGGAGTGATGGGTTTCTCTTCGGCAACGCCAATGGGAAGAAAGCATACAAGATTGTAATGATCGGGTACACCCAGAATTTTAGCCATCTTGTCACATATCTTGTCGTCATCCGTAATATGCCCTTCATACCAACAACTTTGGTAGCCTAACTCTACAATAGCAAGCAACATATTTTCAATAGCGGCAGAATAATCCTGAACTGCAAAGCATTTATCCCTATATGCGATGATATTTTGCGAAAGAACACATATTGCGGCTTGTGCAGTTTCTCCGACAGGCGGTTCAATAACACGAAACAGTTCCTTTAATACGGAACTGTCATCAATAGCAAGCAAACTCACTGTCTGCTTATTACAGCCCGAAGGAGCAGCTAATCCCGCTTTCATAATTTTTATCAGATCTTCTCGCGGCACAGAAACGGCCTTAAATTTCCCACGGTAGCTTCTTCTTGCTTCAATAGCATCAAGTACATTCATTGTGCCCCCCCCTTCTTTCTTTTGGCAACATTTATTCAAACATTTAAATTTTGCGCCAAATACTGTCGCAAAATTTAACTTCGTGTTTTCTACGAAAACTCGCTTATTATATTGCCAGATCGCACAGACGAAATTAAACTTTTGAAAGCTGAAATTTTTCAAAAGTTTAATTTTTAAGGAACATTTAAAATCAGCAACTAAAATGATACGCAAGTCTTGCGACTTGCTACCGAGTTTTTCACTTTATTTTTTTTGCGAAAAACTCGCGTTGCTGATTTTAATACGAGTTTTTTTCAAAAACTCGTATTTTGTACTTGCCTGCTCACGCAGGCGAATTAAGCATTCTCGAAAACTGACGTTTTCTGCGATGCTTAATTTTAAGGAACATTTAAAATCAGCAACTAAAATGGTACGCAAGTCTTGCGACTTGCTACCGAGTTTTTCACTTTATTTTTTTTGCGAAAAACTCGCGTTGCTGATTTTAATACGAGTTTTCTGCAAAAACTCGCTTATTTACCGTCGTTTCTCGCTTCGCTGCGAAACGACTTTTTTAACAGTTCCCGAATTTTGACAATTCGCTCACTGTTAAAAATTAAGGAACCTAAAAATATGATAAACAAAACACCTATACTATTCTCTTTCCGCCAAAAGCATGAATGGTTCTCGTTCCTTTGGCAACTCTGCCATGATGAGGAATCCCTTTTGGTATCAAAAGTTCATCTCCGGAATATAAGATATGTTCTCTTTCATCAAATATCTCTACATACTCCCCTAAAACGCAGAATACATATTCATCAAATTCATGAACATTTTCTTTAGAATCTCTATCAGAATAATACGTCCAAAAACAAATTTGACTTCCATCTGCTCCTTCATAGTAATATCCATCAATGTCCGGAGTATTTTGTTGAGTACTGTCTATGTGATTCAATTGATTCTTCATAAAATTCGGAAACTCTTTCATAATAATCCCCCTAACTCGGCGTGTTCTTTGTTGTTCTTAACTTTATTTGTTTAAGTTTTATGCAAATACACGCCTTTTTTACTTCAATTATATGACTTGCTGATTTTCTGGTGCTAGCACCATGTTTGTACTGTCACTAAAGAAAAATCTGATTGAATACCGCATTTTCCCTACAATTATGAATTTTGCACTACACATTATTGTTCGAGAACATACTCATAACAGCAATCCTCTTTTGTAGTACCTTCTATTATGCGTGTTTTTCCACTATTGACAAAACCTCTAGATTCATAAAACTTTCCGGCTTTCACGTTATCTTTTATAACCCATAATACTATTTTATGAACTCCTTTTTTTCTTACTTGCTGAATCAGATATTCTATCAAAAGTGTTCCTATTCCCTGTCCCACAAAAAAAGGCTCAACATAAAAATCCGTAATCTCAATTATTTTATCACCTATAGGTTGTCCGTTTATTACCCCTTTGACAATTCCATCATCATATAGCAGCATACTATCTAATCTATCTAGATTATTTTTATATTCTTCGTACAAAGGAACAACCTGCAGCTCATTAAATGACACATAATCATTTTCAAATATAGGTCTATAAGCAACCCTTTTTCCAAACACAATAATCTCTGCTATCCTTGAAATATCTTGTTTATTAGCTTGCCTAATCATGAGTAGTTTCTCCATTATGGTGTGCTACCCTGTCCGTCAAATAGACAATTAAAAAAAGTTTTCTACACGGTATTCTGCAGGGCAAAGAAAAAGCCCGGCGGCCACCTGCTTTCCCGCCCGGACGGGCAGTATCA
>CAJUBD010000004.1 GCA_910584475.1 uncultured Treponema sp. | reverse complement strand
CCGCGCATTTCTCGGACACCGCCGCGTCCTTTTCCGCCCTGTCCGCCATGTTCGAGACGAACATAAAGTGCGCCGCGTTTGCTATGTGCGAGACCGAAATCTGCTGAATCTCTTTCATGATATGCTCCTTTCTATGTGTGACTTTCTATGTGTGACTTTCTATGTATGCTTTGCCTACACAGGCATGTGACGGCAGTTTGCCGGCATGGGAAGCCCGCGAAGAAGCGCGAGGTCGTGTCGCCGCGACATTCGAGATATTTCCCGACTTGCGGGAATGGATTTCTGCGCTGTTTGAGGTATTTCCCGACTCGCGGGAATGAATTTCTGCGACGTTCGGGGGATTTCCCGACTTGCGAGGACAGATTTCCGTGCTGTTCGGGGCATTTCCCGGCTTGCGCGAAGGAATTTCTGCGCTGTTCGGTGCTTTTCCCAGACTGCGGGAACAAATCAACAGCGATTTTTTCGCATTTGTGAAGCAGGGCTTCAGGGATGACAACGAGTTTTCCTGCGAAAGTCTTGCGAATTTTCCAAGAAAACGTGGTTTTATATATTTGGGTGAGTTTTTGTTTGCCCGCAATTCCGCCGCTTTCAAGCGGAAAGAAGCCGCATTGCGCGTCCTTTTATGCGAGAATCGTTCTTTTTTGGGATTTTCTAGTCTGCTGTCCCCCCCCGTACTCGCGGAGGGCTTACCGTACAGTGAGAGCAAGGCGCATAACAGTGCGAGGAAGAGGAGCTTAGTTTTGGAATGACGCATCTTCATGCTTTCACCTCGGCGATTTTTTTCGACAAACCTTTACATATTATTTTATGGCAAAATCTTCTTTTTATAAAGTGCTTTTTTCATATATTTATTGGCGCGAGTTTTCGTTTACAATGCGCAAGCGGCGGCACACAAATCTGTTTTGAAGCGAATGGAATTTTTCTCATTTTTCCAAAAAAAACGTCCTTTTAGTCTAAAAAGATGCAAAAAATTCATACTTTATTAGTGAAATTATTTTAAGGAGTTATGAGAGAAGCCCTCAAAAATGGCGCGGTCTTCTCTCATGACAAGTTTGCGTTGCAAACTTGCTTATTGGACTGCGATTTTTTACTACGTTGCAAAATCTCGGTTTTCAACATTCTCGGAAACTGAAGTTTCCTGCGATGTTGAAAATAAAAGGAGTTTTTATGCGAGAACCACAAAAGTATGAAGACCTCTTCTTTACAGATGACTTCATGTTCTGTAAAATCATGGAGAACGACGAGCACATCTGCCGCCGCGTTATTGAGGTTTTGCTTGGAATCCAAGTGGAGCGGATAGAATACACGCACAAGCAGGAGACGCTGGACATTGACATCGAGTCGCGAGGCGTTCGCCTAGACGTGGTGGCGAAAGGCGATGGCAAGATTTTCGACCTAGAAATGCAGACAACGGCAGAAAAGAACCTGCCGAAACGCGCTCGCTACTATCAGTCTATGATGGACATGGACTGTCTCGCCAAAGGGCAAGACTACGATAATTTGCCCGAGTCGTTCGTTGTCTTCATCTGCACCCAAGACCCATTCGGTCTCGGACTGCCGCGTTACACCATAGAGCAAACTTGCAAGGAAAATCCCGAAGCCAATAATAAAATAGATGACAAAATCCGCAAAGTGTATTATAATTCAAAGGCGTGGGAAGGACTTGCGAAGGACGACGCGGAAGTCCGCGCGTTCTTGAAGTTCCTCGCCACGCAGAAAGCCGAAAGCAAGCTTACGGAGGAAATCATGGAAGCGGTAATGACAGCACGAAGAAATGAACCCTGGCGAAAGGAATTCATGCATGCGCGAGAACTGCGTGAGCGCGGGCGGAAAGAGGGATATGAAGAAGGGCTGGAAGAAGGCATAGAACAAGGGCGCGCGGAAGAACGCGCAATCGCACAGGCGCAGCTCGCCGCAGACCAAACAGAAATCGCCGCGCTGAAAATTGAGAATTCTCGTATTGCAACACTTGAAGCAGAAATCGAAAGACTCAAAAATTTAGTCAAATAATGCCTCGTGCGCTTTCCACAACGTGCATCGCAGCATCTGTCGCAAGGCGGCTCTTCGCCTTGTTTTATGCTTGCGGGCGTACAAAAATGCGCTTTCACGATACCGTAAGGAAGCGCAATGGATAAACGAGTTTTTCGCAAAACAAATAAAGCGAAAAAACTCGGAAGAAAGTCGCAAGACTTGCTTACTATTTTCATTGTAGATTTTAGATGTCCTGACGTCTCAAATTGTACAACAGCTTTTTGTTTTCATAAAATGAATTTTGCGTTTTTCATGAAAAAAAATTAAGTGAAAATCAAACTGAGCGCGCAAAGCAACAGCGAAAGAGCCATAGCAATGTTTACGATTTTCGCGTGGTCCACAAAAAATTTTCTTAAGAAAACTCCTGTGAAAAGCCAGACTAAATTGCAGAGAGGACCTGTAAACGGGAGGAAAAATCCCGCCAAAAGCACGGGGCGAAAATCTTGATTGTATGGCAGGACAAAAGACGTGAGCGCGGTTATGCAAAACAAGATTACTTTCGCGTTGGTCAGGTTTACGAAAAGACCCGTGAAAAATCCCGGCTTTTTTGTCGTGGCGCTTTCCGAAGAATAATCTTGTCGAAGCATTTTCATAGCAAGAAAAATCAAATATGCCGCGCCGATGTATGACAAATATCTTGCGTAGTCGTTCAAAATTGTTCCTAGAAAATATGCGATGAAAACCGCCGCCGTGGCGTCCACAAAAAATCCTGTAAAAAGTCCAAGCCACTGTTTGAGAGCCTGCCGTCTTCCGAATTGCAAGGATGCTGAAAGCGAGCATATATTTGCGGGTCCCGGCGTGATCCCCGTAACGTAGCAATAGAATAAAAAACTCGGCAGAATTTGAATTGGAACAATCATGCGAATCAGTATAACGAACAAGCCTTTTTTTTGCAATGGCATTGCCACATCGCGCGAGCGATGACATGAAATAAATTTCCTCTAGCAAAACGGAGCGAAGCGGCGTATTGCCACATCGCGCGAGCGATGACGTGAAATAAATTTCCTCTAGCAAAACGGAGCGAAGCGGCGTATTGCCACGTCGCGAAAGCGATGACGTGAAACAAACTTCCGCCAGCAAAACGGAGCGAAGCGGCGTATTGCCACATCGCGAAAGCGATGACATGAAATAAATTTCCGCCAGCAAAACGGAGCGAAGCGACGTATTGCCACATCGCGCGCACATCTTCATTGCGCTTTTATCTGCAAATTGCTCTGAAAAAATTTTTCGCGCTGGCAATCCTCATTCCGCAATTTTCAACAATGAGCGAATCATCAAATTTTGGAACTGTCGCAAGCGCGAGTTTGCAAGCCTTGCGCTTGCGACTTTCGCAGCACGGCGAAAAACGACAGTGAATAACGAGTTTGCGCAGAGAATTCAAGTTAAAGTGAACGGCGCGTGCTTTTCGCAAAAGAAACAAGATGAAAAACTTGTAAGCGAATCAAAGGTTTGCGATGCAGACTCTTTGATTCGCGGCGCGCTTTTGACGACAATTTTAAATATTAATTTTCATTTCATCTTGACCAAATCATTTTTCAAAACTTTGCTGTCGGGAATTTCTTCCAAGCCTTCGCGAAGCACATTTTGCGCGCTTTCGACATCGCCAGCGTTATACAATGCGGCGGCACGGTTGTGAAAATCAATCGCGTAATTTTGCTTGTAAATGTTAATTGCCCTTTTCAAATTGGAATCGTTCGGCGCATCCAGAAGCCCGCGCTCCGCAACATTAATCGCTTCCTTCCATTCGTGCCGACTGCCCAAATCCTGCACGGAGCGCGCGTAAGCATATCCCAACAACTTTGAATAATTTTGCGCGGAAATATTCTCGCGTTTTAAATTCAATTCATTCAGAGCGTCATTTAGCGGAAGCGTCTCAATTTTGTCAACAAGGATATTGTAATTTGCAGTTTCTATGAAAGCAGAATAATTTTTGCTTTCGCCGAAAATTTCCTGCGCAAGCAAAACAAGCGCAAGCGCGTCTTCGTCATTTCCAGCCGCGCTCAAATCAGCGGCATAGTTGCATACGCATTCAGCGACCGTTTGAGCGCCGACAGCTGAAATTCCCTGCAAGGCGCAAGCGTCCACCGCAAGCCCAATCGTCGCGGCGTTTCCGCCACGCTGCCTTTGGAGCGAGGCGATTCTGTTGTTGTAAATGAGCGCGAGCAAACGGCGGTCGTTGATTTCGCGGCGATTTTGGTAGTTCTTTGCAGGAACGCTCAAATACTGTTTGCCTCCATTCGGAAGTTCGTTCACGCGCTTGCGTCCCGGATTCACGCCGAAAGGATTTGTCGTTTCCACATCCACGCTCTTCCCCTCGCTTTCAATCGTGCAAAAAGCGTGGTTCGGAGTTTCCACAGCGACAACGGGAATGCCTAAAGTTTTCGCGAAGTAGATGAAAATCACATCCGAAGAAACGCAGTTGTACACGCCGCTTTCAATCGCCACGTCAACTCGTGTCTGGTCAAGTTTATAGCGCGAAAGAATTTTTTCGTAGATGAACGCAAGCGCGGCATCCGCCTTTTCCTCATTGGAAAAATTGCTCGGCAAATTTTGGGAAAATTCCTGCGCTAGATTTTCAAGCGTTTCCAAATGCTCATATATTTTTTCGTCGTCTGCGCCCGAAGCGACCAAGCCGATGTATGCGAAAGTCCGCGCGTCCATTTCGGGCGAAGAAGAGACTTGAGGCAAAATCCGCGAATCCGCCTCGAACCTCACATCTTGAAAAACCGAAGAATTAGAATTCTCTGCGAAAAAATTTCCGGCACAAAAAAATGCTGCAAAGAGAATAAATATTTCTTTGCGAAAATTGATTTTCATAACTTGATTTTAGCACAAATATTTCTTTATGAAAAGCGTTTGATAAAAAGCGTTTGCCTACTTGAAATTTATGCGTTTTTTTTGTAAAATAAAATATACTTTAAAAAACAGAGGTTGTTTATGAAAAAAATTATCGGAATCTTTATGGGCACGACTTTGGCCGCGTTGCTTTTTTCTTGCGCGCCGGCACAAAAAAATTTCATCATCGCGACAGGCGGAACTAGCGGCACTTACTATCCGTTCGGCGGCGCAATCGCGAACATTTGGAACACGAAAGTTGAAAACCTGAATGTTACGGCTCAGGCCACGGGCGCGAGCGCGGAAAATCTTCGCTTGGTGAGCAAAGGCGATGCAGAATTCGCGACGGTTCAAAATGATGTAATGGATTACGCCTATTATGGCACGGATATGTTCGACGCGAAACTTCCAAACATTTTGGCAATCGGCACTATGTATGAAGAGGTCGTTCAAATCGCGGCGCGAGTGGACAGCGGAATCCGAACGATTTCTGATTTGCGCGGAAAGCGAGTTTCCATCGGCGACGCGGGAAGCGGCGTGGAATTCAACGCAAAGCAAATTTTGGAAGGCTACGGACTTACGTTCGACGACATCAAAAAATCGAACCTTTCGTTCAAAGAATCAGGCGAGGGCTTGCAGAACGGAACGCTCGACGCATGTTTTGTAACGGCCGGCGTTCCGAACGCGGCGTTGCAGGAATTGGCGTTTACGAACGGACTTGTTCTCATCCCTGTCGATGGACCGGAGGCGAATTCAATTTGCGCGAAATACAGTTTCTACACAAAAACGGTGATTCCCGGCGGCACATACAAAGGCACGGATTCGGACACCGCGGCGCTCGCCATAAAATGCACGATAGTCGTGAATTCAAAGCTTGACGAAGACACGGTGTACAAAATGACGAAAGCGCTTTTCGAAAATGTCGCTGAATTGGGACAGGCGCACGCCAAAGGAAAGGAAGTGAATGCGGCGAAGGCTGTAACTGGAGTAAGCATTCCGTTTCATCCGGGCGCACAAAAATATTTCGTGGAAGCGGGCGCTTTGAAATAATTTCATTTTGTCGCGAAATTTTTTGCGGGCAAGAAGCAATGCGGCACTTTTCATTTTCATCGCCGCCGCTGTTTTGCTCGCCGTTTGCTTGCCAACACAAAAAGTTCTCGCCATCACAAGCATGAGCAACGGAGTTCGAAAAATATTTTCCAAATCGGCGTTGAACGGGTTTTGCATTTCGTACACGCATTCGGTGAACAAAGGGCGCGTGCGTGATTTTTTCCGCGTTGAAGGCGGCCGCTTGAAAATCTACAAGACCGAATTCTTAAGCTACGGCGCGGGAATGCCGGAATTGCAGGAAACGCCTGGCGCGACTTTCAAAATTGCGAACGACACTTTTTCTATGGAATACGAGCGCGATGTAGGAAAGAATTTTCTTCTTGCCGTGGGAGTATTGGCGCGCCATGCAATTGAAATCGGCGAAAAGGAATTTTTCTTGGAAGATTTTTTCGCGCCGCAGACACGGCTTGAATTTCGTATAAAAAGAATTTCTTCGGCGGAATTGCTTTTCGCGAAAATCAAAAAGCGGATTTTGTGAAATTTGAATTGCGTCAAACATGTAAATGGCAAGTGCGTAAGCGGCTCTTGTGAAATTTTAATTTTTAAGGATTTAATGAATTTTTGAAAAATGTCATCTTTGGACTTGACCCGAAGGTCTGAAATTGCAAAAATAGATTCCCGCGTCAAGCGCGGGAATGACAAACGCAAAGCGGGAATGGCAAGTGCGAAATCAAAAATAATTTAATTTATGGGAGGAAAAAATGGACAAAGAAAAAACGAATGACCCCACCGCCGAGGGCGCGGTCGTGGACAACATCCTGCCCACTTCCAACGAAAGCGACTTGCGTGAACTGATGGGCGAACTCGACCGCGAGCATGCTTATCGCGAGCACAGTTGCTGGCGACAACATGTTACAATTGTAGTTTCGGTGTTGTTCTGCCTGTTCCAGCTTTACGCCACGCTCACTGGCTCGGTGACGGCGCAGGTTTTGCGGGCGACGCATTTGGCGTTCGTGCAGCTTTTGGCTTTTTTGCTTTTTCCTCCCACGAAAAAATCTCCGCGCAACACGCTTCCGTGGTATGATGTGGTTTTGGGAATTTTGGGCGCGTCTTGCTGGCTTTACATTGTGGTGAATTTTCAGAACATCGCGCGGCGTGCGGGCGCATATCTTCCCCTCGACATCGCGGTGGGAATTTTGGGAATCTTGATTTTGTTTGAAAGTTGCAGAAGAATCGTCGGCTTGCCGATTTTAATCATCGCCGCGGCGTTTATTTTGTACGCGCTTTGCGGACGATATATGCCGGGATTTTTGAACCATCGCGGTTACAGGATCTCGCGCGTGGTGACGCATCTTTTTTACAACACCGAAGGAATCATGGGAATCCCGATTGGCGCATGCTCGACATTCATATTCCTTTTCATATTGTTCGGGGCGTTGCTTGAAAAAACTGGAATCGGACAATTCTTCATCGAAATCTGCAACGCACTTGCCGGAGGCGCAAGCGGAGGTCCTGCGAAAGTGGCGGTTTTGACGAGCGCGCTGCTAGGGACGGTGAGCGGAAGTTCGGTTTCAAACACTGTCGGCTCTGGAAGTTTTACGATTCCGATGATGAAGAAATTGGGCTACAAAGGAGAGTTTGCGGGCGCGGTCGAGGCCGCCGCCTCCACCGGCGGACAGCTCATGCCGCCGATTATGGGAGCCGCCGCGTTTTTGATGGCGGAAAGTTTGGGGCTTCC
The DNA here is from genome assembly GCA_910584475.1 of uncultured Treponema sp. Classification (GTDB taxonomy): domain Bacteria; phylum Spirochaetota; class Spirochaetia; order Treponematales; family Treponemataceae; genus Treponema_D. The sequence goes on along the minus strand of CAJUBD010000004.1, from coordinate 215,846 downwards.
TTACATCACGATTGTAAAGGCCGCGATAATTCCCGCGATTTTGTATTTCACCGGAATTTTCATGACGGTGCATCTTGAGGCTCACAAACTCGGACTCAAAGGACTTCCGCGTGAAGAACTTCCGAAATTCCTTCCGCTGCTTTTGAAGCGCGGCTATATGATTTTGCCGCTCATCGTAATCGTAGCATTTTTGTGCATGGGGCGCACGGCGGTTTACGCGGCATTGATGGGAATCCTCGCGTGCCTTCTTATCGGACTTGCCACTTCTGTCGTGGATGTAATCCAAGGCAATCCGCCGAAGTTCACGATGAAAGACATCGTGGAAGTGATGACTGCCGCCGCACGAAACATAATCAGCGTGGCAATTGCCTGCGCGATGGCAGGAATCATAATCGGAATTGTAACGCTCACGGGAATCGGCTTGAAATTCGGCGCGGGTCTCATAAGCATAAGCGGCGGAATAGCTTTCATCACGCTTCTGCTCACGATGATTTCTTCGATAATCTTGGGAATGGGCGCGCCAACCACCGCGAACTATTTGATCACTTCCACAATCACCGCCGGCGCAATCATTGGACTTGGTTTCCAGCCGCTCGCGGCTCACATGTTCGCGTTCTATTTTGGAATCATCGCCGATGTAACGCCGCCAGTTGCGCTCGCTGCCATCGCGGGAGCCGCCATCGCAAAGGCCAAGCCAATCAAGACCGCATTGAACGCGACTAAACTCGCAATCGGCGCGTTCATAATTCCTTATGTGTTCGTCTACAATCCGCAAATGCTCATGATAAACACTACGCTTTGGGGCGCGTTGCCAATTTGCGTGACGGCGTTAATCGGAATGTTCTGTTTGAGCGCGGCATTGGAAGGATACTGCTTTAGGAACGAAACTATCGTGGAACGAGTGATTTTCGCCGTGGCGGGAATCATGTGCATTTTGCCGACACATTCGACTGACATTGTGGGCATCGCAATTTTGGCGGCATTGATTGTTTTCCAATTGATTATGAAAAAGAAAGACGCGGAATGAACTAGACGCAAATGAACACAGATTTACACAGATGGGGCACGGATAAAAAATTAAAAAATCCGTGCCTTAAAAATTAAGTCCGCAGGAAATAGCAATTTCCGAGAAACTTAATTTCGTCTGCGCGAGCGGACAACTCAAAAAACGAGTTTCCAAAGGAAACTTTAAACGCGCGTTCAATCCGTTCTCATCTGTGCTTATACGGCTGTCGCCGTTTTCATAGTGGAATTTTATTTCACTTCGTCGCTTACGCGTCGTGAGAATCCGCGTCAAATTATTTTTTCAATTTCCGCTTCCGCGCGGCTTTTTTTGCGTTTAAAGTTGGCGAGAAAATTTCTTGCCGATTTTCAATTTCGAGTTTCCTCTACTTTTTGCTCAACCCATTTTTTGAAATCTTCGATTTTCGGCGAACGAACTTCGCGAATTATTCGCATGATGTTTGCCTCGTCCGCGAATTTTATCGGCTGCCTTCCGCCCGTGGTTTGGAACGAAATGAATTTAATCACCTTGTTCCACTTGGCGTTCAATTCAGGATCGCGTTTCCTAAGTTTTTTAATGTAGTCTTTCGCGTCCTTTCCATCGCGCAAAGCGGCGACGACATCGGGCACGCAAAAATAAAGTTTGCCCCTTTTTTCATTCAGCGCAGTGCGGATTTCGCATTTTTCAAAAATCTCCACTTTGTTTTTTGTAGTAACTTGCGGAACGATCGTCCTAGTTTTTGTTTCATCTTTCATGGCAAACCTCCAGTTCAAAATAAGTATAATCCCTCACAATACCATTTGTCAACCCCTCCCCACAAAATAAATTCAAAGATAAAATCCGCTTTTAAATATAAAAACGAAAGCAACATCCCATTATGCGTGTTTAATGTAATATATGCAACTTCATCATATTTTCACATATACCATTCTTCAAAATTTGGACAATCGTCTTTTAACGAATCAAAGAAAGGGTCTTTTAAAGTCATTAACCACCACCAAAGGTGGTGGCTTGAAATGTGAACCGCTCAAAGCGGTTAAGCCTTGCGGCTATCCAAACAACCAGTCCTGCTTTCGGTCGTCATCCTCTTGGTGTTTGATATATTCCTTGATGACCGCCTCGTCAAGACCCACCGTTGACACGAAATATCCATTCGCCCACATGTGCTGCCCGCTGAAATATATCCGTCGCTCTCCGTATACATGTGCATCCATATCGCGCTCTTCCCCCTGTTGTACCCCCACCACCTACGACACGCTGTACTTCGGCGGGATTCTCACGCTCATGTGTATGTGGTCAACGCCCGTCGCTACTTTTTTTCAAGCGTGTTCAGAACGGACTCGACATACTCCGCATAACTTTGCGAGACGGCGGCGCGGATTTTTTCCATAATGGCGTTGTCGAATGGAACTGTCGCCGGAGTCGGCAGGAAAAGGTGGCACACATCGATTTCCAGCGCATCCGAAATTTGCGCAAGCGTTTTTTCGCTCGGCCAAAAGCGGCTCAGCTCGATGCTTTTTATCGTGTCTTCCGAAACATTCGCCAGTTCCGCGAGCGCGAACTGCGTCAATTTGTGGAGTTTTCTGATATATTTCAGGTTTTCCCCAAGTCGATTTTGAATTTCCTTTGATCGCATAGAAGTTATTTTCTCTTTTAAACAATGCAAATAGAATTGCGTGGTTCTCACTTTATTTAAAAATATGTATTGACAATACAGAAAAAGTGTATTACTCTTACCTAAATATTGTTTTGTGTATCAAAATGAGGTTTAAATTTTGCACCAAATATTGTCGCAAAATTTAACTTCGAGTTTTCTACGAAAACTCGGCATCCAATGTGTTTTCTCATTTCATTGCGAAAACACGTATTTAGCAGTGAAGAAGGTTGTTACTTTCCTCACTGCTAAAAATTAAGGGAGATTCAAATGGAAACAATCATTCCGCAGAAAATGTCGCGTCGCATTACTTCGCTCCGATTTGCGCTCATTGCGTTTGTCGTGTTCATTCATGCAAATTTGAATGCGGACGACGCGTTGAAGTACTACCGCCTCGATTTTGCGCAGCCTGAGTGGATTGCGTGGTTCAAGGGTTTTGTATGCGGCACGCTCGGCGGCGCGGCGGTTCCGCTGTTCTTTTTGTTCAGTTCTTACTTGCAGTTTTCCAAGAACGATGCGTATCCCGTCCTTCTAAAAAAACGGAACAGGACGCTTCTTTTGCCGTACATTGCTTGGACAGTGATTACAATCGCGCTGTATGCCGCCGCCCAGTCCATTCCGCAAACCGCGCTGTTCTTCCAAAACGAGATTAACATTGTGAAAAACTGGGATGCCCTCGACTATATCAAGGCGTTTACTTATCATAATTTCGACACCACGTTGAAGACGCCGCTCGTATATCAATTTTGGTTTTTGCGCGATTTGATGATTCTCATCGTACTTTCGCCCGTGCTGCGATTCTTGTGCAAAAGTTTTCCGTCTGCGATGATTGTCGCAGTTTCGGCGGTGTACATTTGCGGAATTCATGTGTGGATTTCCGGGAGTGCGCTTTTCTTTTATGTCGCAGGCTATTTCTTCGCCGAACGGCGACTTTCTTTTTTTGATGTCGCGGACAAAATCCGTCTTTGCGAATATGTCGCGCTGATTGCGCTTTTTGAAATTGTGCGCGTTTTCGCAAAAATCAATGTCGGAGTTGCGGAAACAATAATTTCGTGCCTTTTCTTTTTAAAGTTATCGGGATTCATCGTTCGGCAGGAAAAATGCTATGCGCTTTCCGAGCGGCTCGCGGGATTTTCATTTTTTGTTTACGCCATACACACGCCGTTTCTCGGAACTGCAATAAACAAGTTGAGTTGGAAAATATTCCCGCTGCAAGGCGTGTTCTGCATGCTTCAGTTTCTCACCGCCGCTTTCCTTACACTTGCATTGAGCCTTGCCGCAGGAATCGTCATCAAAAACTTGTGCCCGCCGCTGTTTTCTCTTCTCAACGGAGGACGGAAGTAACTACAATTCTTTCCTGTATCCGTCATATTATTTCGGCTTCGCGCAATTTCTTTGAGCGGAAACCGATAGATTTTTTCTTGCCGATGTTTTATAATATAATGAAATGAAAAAACTTTTTCGCTATCTAAAAACTCGGCCGCTTGCTTTTGCGGGAATCGTAATTTTGGCGTTCCTTTATTTGATTATGATTTTCGCGGAATTCATCGCGCCTTATCCGGCAAACCTTACTTTTGAAAACAACACGTTTCATCCTGCCAATGTGAAAATCACGCGCGAGGGAATTGTCGCCAAGGAAGCGGCTACAATCAGCACGATAAATTGGAAGTACGCCTATGTCGCGGGCGCGAGGCACAAGGTGAGATTTTTCGTGAAAGGCGCGCCGTACAAACTATTCGGATTTATTCCGTGCGAGCGGCATTTGTTCGGGACGGTTTCGGAAAACAGAGAGAGCGGCGAAATCGAAGAAGAAGCCGGAAACGCCTATCCTGCCTATCTTTTCGGTGCGGACAATTTGGGGCGCGATGTTTTCAGCAGAATGGTCTACGGAAGCCGCATTTCGCTTACAATTGGATTTGTGGCGAGCGCGGTTTCGCTATTGCTCGCGATTGTTCTCGGCGGCTTCGCCGGCTTTTACGGCGGCAACGCGGATTGGGCGATAATGCGTTTCGCGGAATTTTTCATGCTGATTCCGTCTCTGTATTTGATTTTATTTTTGCGTTCGCTTTTGAATTCAAAGTTGGACAGCGGAAGCGCGTATATGATAATCACGCTTATTCTTTCACTTGTCGGCTGGCCCGGAAGCGCACGAACGATTCGCGGAATGGTTCATTCGATAAAGCGCGAGGAATTTGTTTTGAACGCTTCGCTTGAAGGCATCCCTTCCCTTGCGATTGTGTTCAAATATATCATTCCGCAGATTTCAAGCCTTCTCATCGTGAGCACCGCGCTTTCGATTCCTTGCTTCATCATGAGCGAGACGACTCTTTCTTATTTGGGTTTGGGAATCGCCGATCCTTCCGTGAGCTGGGGTTCGATGATAAACCGCGAGATTTCCACGCTGAGCAATTTGCGCCGCTATCCGTGGCTTTTGCATCCCGTGTGGCTCTTGCTTTGCGTTACGCTCGCGTTCAATTTTTTGGGCGACGCGCTGCGCGATTATTTCGATCCTTACCACGCAGTTTTCAAGACTTGGAAAAAGAAGCGCAGTCTGCAAAGGCAAGAAAAATGCAAAACGACGGAAAGCCAAGTCGATACCACTACAGGGTATGGGTATACAGAAAAAACATCCGCTCAAAAAAATTCAGCAGACAAAAAAGACAATGTGCTTCTTGAAGTGGAAAATCTTTTCGTGGATTTCGAAAGTTTTTCGCCGGCGCAAGGTTCAAAACCTTCCACGGTTCACGCGGTGCGCGGCATTTCATATCAAGTGAGGCGCGGCGAGATTTTGGGAATCGTCGGAGAATCTGGCAGCGGAAAGTCGGTAAGCACTACGGCGATCCCAGGCTTGCTTCCTGCCAACGCCTCGCTTAGCGGAAAAATATTTTTCGATTCGTACGACGCTCGCGAAGAAAGTCACACGAAAATTGAGCTCACTTCGCTTTCGCAAAACGATTTGCGTCCGTATCGCGGAAAAAGAATCGCGCTGATTTTGCAAGAGCCTGGCCGCTCTTTCGATCCGCTTCAAAATATCGGAAATGTTTTTTTTGAGCTTTACAGAAATCTCGAGCCAAAGATTTCTCGCGCAGATTCTGACGAACGGGCAGTGAAAATTTTGGGCGAAGTCGGCTTGCCGGATCCGCAAAGCCGCCTGCAAAATTATCCGCACCAATTTTCGGGCGGGCAGTTGCAGCGAATCGGAATCGCGCTCGCGCTCGCGCAGGGATGCGAACTTCTGATTGCCGACGAGCCGACCACCGCGCTCGACGTTACGATTCAGGCGCAAATTGTCGCGCTTCTTTTGGATTTGAGAAAAAAGAAAAATCTTTCGATAATTTTCATTTCTCACGACATCGATTTGGTAGCGGCCATTTCCGACAGAATCATCGTGATGTACGGCGGAAAAATTATGGAAAGCGCAAGCGCAAAAGAAATTTGCGACGCGCCGAAAAATCCATACACTCAAGCACTGCTCGCCTCTTCTCCGAAATTTGGAAGCCACTACAAAAACTCCCAGCTTGCTTCGATTTCTGGAAAAGTGGTCGATCCGAAAAATCCGCCTTCGGGATGTCCTTTCGCGCCGCGCTGCTCTTTCGCGAAGGCGGAATGCGACGATGAAAATTATTCTTGCTATGTTGAAAAGGAAAATAATTTGGCCCATGTTAACACGGATTTATAACGATGAACGCAGATTATTCAATTTTATTCGTGCAGAGGATTTCATACCTCTACGCTCTGCGTCGAGGTATGTTAATCGAACAATGTTTAATTATTCTATAAAATTTATTTGGAGAAATTTATGTCAGAAAATATAATTCTTTCTGTGCAAAACCTGTACAAAAGCTTTTCGCTTGAAGCGGGATTTTTTGCCAAAAAAAATCAGAATGTCTATGCGGTGAACAATGTTTCGTTCGATTTGGCGCGCGGCGAAACTTTGGGCATGGTGGGCGAATCGGGCTGTGGAAAAACCACGACGGCGCGTCTGCTCGTAAGAATGTACGAGGCGACCAGCGGAAAGGTTTTTTATTTCGGCGAAGAAAGCGTTCCGCGCGACGGCGGTGAAAAAATCTCAGAAAAGGAAATCGGAAAATTTTCCAAAACACGCCTTAAGCAGTACAGGCAAAAAGTGAAATATATTTTTCAAGATCCGGCGCGTTCGCTCAACCCCCGAATGAGCGTCCTTTCGATTTTGACCGACGCTCTTAGATTTGGAAAAAAGCAAATTTCGAAGGACGAGATTTTCGCGCTTGCCGCAAAGACGATTCAAGAAGTCGGACTTTCCGAAAACGATTTGTATAGACGACCTTCGGAATTTTCGGGCGGACAACGCCAACGCATTTCTATCGCGCGCGCCCTTATAATGAATCCGGAAGTTTTGATTTGCGATGAAGTTGTGAGTGCTCTCGATGTTTCTATTCAAGGGCAGATTTTGAATTTGCTTTGCGATTTGCGACAAAAGAAAAACTTGAGCTTAGTTTTTATCACGCATGATCTGAAAGTCGCATGCTGGTTTTGCGACACGATCGCGGTGATGTACCGAGGCGTGGTGGTGGAACAAGCGCCGGCGCAGTATTTGTTTGAAACGGCGAAACATCCATACACAAAATTGCTTTTTGTAGGCGCAACGAAAGAAAGCAAAGGAGAAAAATCATCGCTTGAAGTGAAGACTACTCTGCGAAAAGAAAACGCCTGCCCGTTCGCGCACAGATGCCCGATTGCGCAAAAAAAATGTTTTTCCGAAATACCCGAATTCCACGACGCGGGCGCAGGGCAAAAAGTGCGCTGCTTTTTCGTGTAATTCATTTTGAAAAAGCCCTATTTTTTGTTCCACTCGAAGCGCCGTCTTTCATCGCATGAACGCGATGCGCCAAAGAATCGGTCGCTTTCGCGACCAATTCCTGCACGACTATTTCGCCGCTCCCGGCCAAGGCTTCTTTTCGAATTCCTTGTTTCCGTGCGTATATGTCGGAAGCAGTTTCGGAGAAACTTCGTCGCCCTTGATGCCGGCCGCCTCGCGCTCCTTTTCAAAAGCCTTCACATGCTCAAGGCTCAATTTGTCCGTGTCGCTCATCGCGATTTTTCCGAACATCTTGCCTGCCTCGATTCCGGCTTCTCGCCCGAACACTACCACGTCAAGCAAACTGTTTCCCATCAAGCGGTTCGTTCCGTGCACGCCGCCCGAAGCCTCTCCCGCCACCAAAAGGTTCGCCACGTTCGTATGGCATGTCTTGTCGATTTCCACGCCGCCGTTCTGGTAATGCAATGTCGGGTAAACCAAAATCGGCTCGGTACGAATGTCGATTCCGTATTTGATGAACATCTTGTACATAGCGGGAATGCGCTTTAAAATCGTGCCCTCGCCGTGAATGATTTCGATCATCGGAGTGTCGAGCCAAACCGCGTCCTGAACATCGTTTTTCACGCCGCGTCCTTGTCGCACTTCCTTGATGATGCCAGAAGCGTTCACGTCGCGAGTTTCAAGCGGATGGATGTAGACTTCGCCGTCCTTGTTGATGAGCTTCGCGCCAAGCGAACGCACTTTTTCAGTAACGAGTTTTCCGAGAATCTGCTCGGGATATGCCGCGCCAGTCGGGTGATATTGAAGAGAATCCTGATAAAGCAATTTCGCGCCCGCGCGGTAAGCCATCACGAGTCCGTCGGCAGTCGCGCCGTAATGGTTCGACGTGGGAAAGCCCTGATAATGCATTCGACCCGCGCCTCCAGTCGCGATTATGACGACTTTCGCCTTGGCGATCCGCACTTCGCCGGTTTCCATGTTGACGAGCACCGCGCCGGCCGCCTCGCCCTTTTCGTTCTTGATGATTTCCACCGCCGAAGTAAAGTCAACGACCGTAATCTTGTCGGCTCGGTTGAAAGTCTCGTCGCGCAGAGTGCGCATGATTTCCGCGCCGGAATAATCTTTGCAGGCATGCATTCTCTTTCGTGAAGTGCCGCCGCCATGCGTCGTAACCATAGTGCCGTCGGCTTCTTTGTCGAATTCCACGCCAAGATCGTTGAGCCATTTGATTACGCTCGGCGCCTTGTTCACGAGAGTGTAGACCAATTCGGGTTTTCCGTCAAAATGCCCGCCGCCGAACGCGTCCAAATAATGCTGGGCGGGAGAATCGTTCGCCTTGTCCGCCGCCTGGATTCCGCCTTCCGCCATCATCGTGTTCGCGTCGCCCACACGCAGTTTCGTCACAAGAAGCACTTTCGCGCCCGCCTCGCTCGCCATAATCGCCGCGCTCGTTCCAGCTCCGCCGCCGCCGATTACGAGAACGTCCGCCTCGTAGTCGATGTGATTCAAATCAATGTGATCCGGCTCAAAGCGCGGCTTCGCCTGAAGCATCGCCGCCAATTCATGGGGAGCTTTTTGCCCTTTGTTTGGGCCGATTTTTATTTCCTCGAACTCGCTTGCGATTCGGTCGGGATGGAATTCCTTGAGAATCTGGTCTTTTTCATCCGCCGTGAGCCGCGCGTGCTCAAACTTGAGATTGGCGTCCCGTTTTTCTGCGACAATTTTCGCCGCATCGTCAAGATAATTTCCGTACATTCTATTAACCTCTCTATGAATTTTACGCTTCGATTTCGCGTGTATTGTACAACTCTTTGATTTTGTCCAAGGGCTGTCCCATCATTTTTTGAATCGCGTCCTCACATTTTCCAGAATCGATTTCGGCGACGCGCTCCAAAAGATGCTTCGTCTCAGGCTGAATGAATTTTCCGTTGATTCGACGGGCGAGTTCCGCCACTTGAGGATGGCTGATTCCGGCAGGGCATCGGCTTGAACAGCATCCGCACATAACGCAGTCGAACGAAGCGTCGGCGCAGGCGGCAAAGTCTCCGCGCTGGGCGTAGGCGATGTACTGCATCACGCTCAAATCCTGAGTGCACGCGCGAGTACAGGCGTTGCAGCCGATGCACGCATAAATTTCAGGATAAAGCTGCATCATAATCGACTGCTCGGGCTTGATTTTTTCCATATCATAAATCTGCTTTACGAGCGGGAAGAACGGAAGCGTCGCAATGTACATTCCGTCCTCCACTTTCGTCGAGCAGGCGAGACAAGTCTGAAGCTGATTTTTGCCTTCCACGCGGTAAATCGTGGCGCAAGCCCCGCAAAATCCATTGCGGCATCCGCAGCCGCGACGAAGCTGATAGCCCGCATATTCCATAGCGTTCATTATCGTGAGTTCGGCGGGCACTTCATATTTCTTGCCGAACAAATAGATTGTCGCCATTTCCTTTTTTTCTGCCATAAAAAACTCCTATAAAAAGTCAAGAGCGATTTATAAAAAATCGCGATCGACTTTTTAATGTGCGCGTTAAGCAACTTGTTGCGACGCGCACAAGTATATAAGCAAGTTTGCAACGCAAACTTGTCATGATAAAAATGCCGCGCTATTTCAGCGGCGTTTTTATCATATCTCCTTGATAAAATAGAATTTCAACGCAGATTAACACAGATTTCGCAAGACAAGACACAGAAAATCCGCGTCCCATCATTTTTTATCCGCGTTTATCCGCGACGCGAAAATCAATATTCAGGCGGAAGTTGTCCGAGTTCTTCAAATGTAAAGACCGGACCATCGCGGCAGACGAATTTGTCGCCGATATTGCATCGTCCGCACTTTCCGATTCCGCACTTCATCCGCATTTCCATCGTGGTGTAAATCTGATTGTCTTTGAAGCCCAATTTTTTGAGGCCGTCGAGCGTGAGGTGAATCAGAATCGGAGGACCGCACATGATAACGTACTTGCTCAAATCGGGATTGAGTTCCGTGACATAAGGCGGCACGAATCCCACGTGTCCGTCCCAGCCTTCTTCCGCGCGGTCAATCGTCAGGCACAAGTCCAAGTCAGGCGCGCTCGCCCATTCTTCGGAAAGTTCCTTGTAAAAAACCAAATCCGCCTTGGAACGACCGCCGTAAACCACTTGAATTTTTCCGTAGTCCGCGCGATTCGCGAGCATATAGTTCACCACGGAATGAACAGGAGCCAAGCCGATTCCGCCCGCCACCACGAGAATGTCCTTGCCTTTGAAAACATTGTCCACAGGAAAATAATTTCCAATCGGACCGCGCACGCAAATCTGCGTGCCAACCTTCGCATCGTGAAGCCAGCTCGTGACGCAACCGCATTTCTTTATCGAAAACTGCTGGTATTCCTGCACGGTCGGCGACGACGTGATTGAAATCATCGACTCGCCCACGCCGGGAACGATGAGCATCGCGCATTGACCTGGCATGTGGTCGAAAAGTTTTTTTCCGTCCAAGCCAGTTACGCGGAAAGATTTTACGTCGGGCGTTTCGTTTATGATTTCCTTGATGACACCGACATAAGGTATGAACGATTCTTTTTCTTCCATCATTTTCCTCCTGCCGAATTTTCCAAATCCGTCGAGTTGAATTCTTTTATCACCTTGACGATGTTCATGTGAATCGGGCAGCTTTCAAGGCAGCGTCCGCATCCGACGCACATGCAAAGCCCGTCGTGTGCCATCGGGTAGTACAAAAGTTTGTGCATGAAACGCTGTCGAAATCTTTCCTTTTGCGTATGGCGAGGATTTTCCGCCGCCATCTGCGTGAAGTCCGAATACATGCAGCTGTCCCAGCAGCGCACTTGCTGAATGCCGTTTCCATTGTCAAAGTCGCGCACGTCGAAGCACATGCAAGTCGGGCAGACATAAGTGCAAGTTCCGCAGCCGAGGCACGCTTCGCTCAAGCCCTGCCAAATCGGTGCATTGAAAAGCTTGAGCATGTCCTGCCCCTTGAACTTGGAAAGGTCGAGATGCGAAAACGGCAATTTTTCGATTTTTTCCTTGATTTTCGCCTTGAGATCCACGACAGGCTTTTCGTCCTTTTCCGAAAGCAAAGACTTCACGGCATTCAAAAGCGCCGTTCCTTTGTCCGTGTTCGGATTGAAAAAATATTCGCCGTCCGTTTCCCAGCAAGTAATGTCGCCGGCAGGCGCGGAAGCGTCGATGTCGTAAGTCTTGCAAAAGCATGTTTCAGCAGGCGAATTGCAGGCGAGCGTTATCACGATGCCGTGGTCGCGACGATTCTTATAGTAGGAATCCACGTATTTCGGATCGCCAACGTAAACCTTGTCGAACACTTCAAAACTTTTCGCGTCGCAAGCGCGCACTCCGAAAACCACGAAATCCTCGATTTCCTTGCGCGGATCTTCGACGGTGATGTTTCCGTCCTGAATTTTATAGTTCACGAGCCGTTCCGCCTTGGGAAAGAAAAAATCCTTCGCGCTGCGCACGGTCTTGAGCGCGGCGGAAAGCTTTTTTCCGCTCTGCCACTTTTCAAAATTCGCGTTGCCCGAAGTGTTGTCCACAGGAAGGTAAAGCGTCCTGCCTTGGGCAATCGCCTCGAAAAGCGAATCGATTTTGTCTTTTTGAATCGAAAGCATCAGTTTCCTCCTTTAGAAAAGCGCAGGCAAAATTTCAATTTCGCGAACGATTTTCCAAAATGCGCGTCAAACGCGCAGTTCAAAAAAGAATGGAACTTCGCGCCATTTTTGCAAAGCATCATTCTTTGTCTCCTTCCGCTTGTTCAGGCGAGCGTTCATATACGACGCTTGGCTCTGAGTCTTCCTGCGTAAACGTGAGCATCGGCGGCTTCGTTTCCATGTCGCTTCCCGCAATATACGGACCGTAGATTTCGTTGATGTCCTTGATGAACTTGCGGTTGAGCAGATGGAGCGGAATGTGCTCGGGGCACACGCGCGAGCATTCGCCGCAGTCCGTGCATCGTCCAGCGACATGCCAAGCGCGGATTATGTGGTACAAGCTTTCTTCAAAAGGAACTTGCGCCACCTTCTGCGAAGTATACATCGCGTTGTTGTCGAAAATGCATTTTTCGCAAGTGCACGCCGGGCATACGTCGCGGCAAGCGTTGCATCGGATGCACCTTGAAAATTCGTTCCGCCAAAAATCATAGCGTTCCTGCGGAGTCATTTTCTCGATGTATTCCACGCCGTCAAAGCGACCGCTTTCCAAGACATCGCCTTCTTCGCCCACAAGTTCATCATAAGTGATGTGCTTTTTGCTCTTGCAGTTCGCGCATCGCTCCGCCAAGTCGCCGTAATCAGGGTCTTTCATTCCGTCGCAAGGAATTCCCACCACAAAAACGTCGTCGCGAGCGATTCGGCTTTCCTTTAGAAGCTGCGTGAAACTGTATGTATCGCACGGCTTGAGGAAAACCAAAACTTTTTCCTGCGGAATCGGCTTGTCTTGAGCATTCGGATCGCGCTGCTTTGCCATCGCGTTGTTCACGCGAGTGGTTGACTTCGCAGTTTCGATCGCGCGCGTAATCTTCACCAAATATTTTGAAAGGTTCGCTCCGCAATTTTCATTGTATACGAAATTCTCAAAATCCGCGTCGGTCTTGAAAACTGCAGGAGTAATGTCGTAGTCAAAAAGACCTTTTTTCCAGCCCACGACCGACTGCACCGCGCCGGAGGAAAGTTTTTCCTTTGCGATTTTTATCAAATCGGAAGTCAGTTTGCCGTCTTGCATCTTACGTCCTCCAATTTCTTGTTTTCGCCGAGTTTCGTGATTTTTTCAACGAAGTCGTTCATTATTCCAGCGAATCGGACGCCTTCGGCGGCCGAGCACCATTCCACGCGAGTGCGCCCCTTTTCGATTCCGAGAAAGTCGAGCATCGAAAAAAGAAGCGTCATTCTTCGGCGCGCGAAATAGTTTCCCGTGGAATAATGGCAGTCGCCGGGATGGCATCCGCACAAAATCACGCCGTCCGCACCGCGCTGGAACGCCCTCAAAATGAAGAGCGGATTCAAGCGGCACGAGCAGGGAATTCGGATTATCTTGACATTGGCGGGATATTCGAGGCGGTTGTTTCCAGCCAAATCCGCGCCCGCATAAGAACACCAGTTGCAGCAAAAAGCCACGATTTTCGGTGTCCAAGTTTTTTCGTTCGTGTTTTCCATAAACATTTTTACGGTATGTAACCTAGCCATCGCGAGAGCAAAAGCCTAAAAGCAATTTATTTTGCAGATTGCTTCGCTCCCGCTCGCAATGACGGCATTGTCAAATAACCGCGTCCACCTCCGCCAAAATTTGTTTGTTGCTGAAGCCCTGCAAATCCATCGCGCCAGAAGGACAGGCGACCGTACACGCGCCGCAGCCCTGGCACATCGCGCTGTTCACTTGCGAAACGCGCCGCGTAATCGTCGTGCGATTTGGTCCGCGGAAATCTTTTTCCACATAAGAAATCGCGCCGTACGGGCAGACGTTTTCGCACTGACCGCAGCCGTTGCACATATTTTCATCGGGCTTTGCCGTACAAGGATTGTTCTGCAATTTGTCCTTTATCAAAAGGCAAATCGCCTTCGCCGCCGCGCCCGAAGACTGGGCGACGGTTTCTGGAATGTCGCGAGGTCCAAGGCATGTTCCGGCAAGGAAAATGCCTGCCGTCGGGCTTTCCACTGGGCGAAGCTTGACATGCGCCTCAAGGAAGAAGTCGTCGTTGTCCATGGAAGTCGCGAGCATCGTGGCGAGCGGACGCGCCGAAGGATTCGCTTCAAGAGAGCCTGCAAGCACGACCATATCCGCCTTGATGTGGACTTGCCGGTTCAAGATAAGGTCGCTTCCCTGAACATCGATCGAGCCGTCCGCCTGCGGCGTGACTTTTCCGACCATTCCTTTTATATAGTGGATTCCGTATTGCTCCACCGCGCGGCGATAGAATTCGTCGAACTGTTTTCCCGGCGTTCGCACGTCGATATAGAAGACATAGCATTCAGTGTCGGGATAATGGTCGCGCGTCAAAATCGACTGCTTTGCCGTATACATACAGCACACTTTTGAACAGTATGAATTGCCCTTGCCCTCATTCGAGCATCGGCTTCCCACGCACTGGATGAACACGATCTTTTTCGGCGGCTTTCCGTCGGAAGGGCGCAAAAGATGCCCGCTTGTCGGACCTGAGGCGTTCATCAGCCTTTCGTATTCAAGCGACGAAACCACGTCCTTGCACTCGCCGTAGGCATATTCGCCGTAAGGCTTCAAGTCAATCATTTCGTAGCCTGTCGCCACTACAATCGCGCCGTATTTTTCGGTGATGATTTCATCTTTTGCGGCAAAATTGATTGCCTTCGCGCCGCAGACTTTTTCGCACATTCCGCAAACATTGTCCTTGCCCTTTGCCATCGCAGTGAGGTGAAGGCAATAGTTCGCATCGATCGTGGCGATTTTCGGAACGGCTTGCGCGAAAGGAATATAGACCGCAGTCTTGTTGTTGAGATTCAAGTTGAAGTCGTTCGGCACTTTTTTCATCGGGCATTTTTCGGTACACTCGCCGCAGCCGGTGCATTTCGCCTCGTCAACATAGCGGGCATGCCGCTTTATGTCGATGCTGAAATTTCCGATGTAGCCGTGAACGCCGACCACTTCGCTGTACGAGAGGATTCGTATGTTCGGATGCTGTCCCACTTCCGTCATGCGCGGCGTTACGATGCACGAAGCGCAGTCAAGCGTCGGAAAAGTCTTGTCGAGCATCGCCATTTTTCCGCCGATTGTCGGCTTTCTTTCCACCAAATCCACCGGGAAGCCAGCGTCGGCAATGTCGAGCGCGGCGGTGATTCCGGCGATACCGCCCCCGATTACGAGCGCGCGCTTTGTCATCGGCGTCTCGCCCGGAGTAAGCGGCGTGTCCAAAATCGTCTTCGCGATGGCGGCCTTTCCGAGAGCAATCGCCTTGGCGGTGGCCTTTTCAATGTCCTTTTCGACCCATGAAGTCTGCTCGCGGATATTGGCGATTTCCACTTTGTACGGATTGAGACCTGCCCTTTCCGCGCAACCACGGAAAGTCTTTTCGTGCATTCGAGGAGAGCACGAGCAAAGGACGACGCCTGTAAGTCCGTCTTCCTTTATGTGATCCTCAATCATTTTTTGTCCGGCAGAAGAACACATATATGTGTAGTGCGTGGAATAAGCCACACCATGCACTTTTCCTAGCTCTTCGGCGACCTTGGCAACGTCAACCGTGCCTGCTATGTTCGTGCCGCAATGGCACACAAAAACACCGATTCTTTCCATCTGTTACCCTTGTAAAAAGCCAGGAACAAAGTTTTGCAATCCAAAGGATTGCGATTTTTGCAGTGGCTTTTTAACGCGCTTTTGCAACTAAGTGAAAAAACACGTTAGATAAAAAAGTCTGCAACGCAAACTTTAAGCTGAAAGTGCCGCGCCATTCGTGCGGCGCTCTTATCATAACTCTTTATTTCTTATATTTTCTGAACGCGCTCATCACAAGCTGCTGGGGCGTATCGTCACAAATCATTTGCGGCACTTCGTGTGGGTCAAGGTGATGGTCGCCACGCTCGCGTTCTACTACAGTGCGCACCGCGTCAATCAAAGTGGCCGGCTCTACTTGTCGCGGGCATCTCTCCAAGCACGCGAAGCAACTAAGACAAGCGTAAATTGACTTTGACTTCAAGAGCGGCTCGATTTCGCCGTTTTCCACCATCTGCACGAACTGATGCGGATGATATTCCATGGCGTCATAGTTCGGGCAAGTGCCAGAGCATTTTCCGCAAACCATGCATTTTTTCGGATTCACTCCGCTTGTTTCGAGGATGAGTCTCTTGTACTCAAGCATTTCGGATTCAAGCATTCGCGGCCTCCTTCACTCCAAGGGCTTCCGCCAAAAGTTCCGTAAAATAGAAAACCTCGAGCGGTGAATCGCCCTTGTTCTTTATGAGATTGTAACGGCAAAGCGGACAACTCGTAACAAGGAAATCCGCGCCCATTTCCTGCGCGTTGCCGAGAATCTTCGCGGCGCGCATTTTCGGAACGGACGCGTCTTCGAATTCGGCATACGCTCCGCAACATTCATTGCGCTCGGCGTAAATCACAGGCGTCGCGCCGATGGCCTTTATAAAATCTTCCAAAATCTTCGGGTTTTCAGGATCATCGAATTCCAAAGCCTTGCTCGGACGCAACAAAAGGCAGCCGTAATACGCGCCGATTTTTTTGCCTTTAAGCGGATTTTTCACGGCGGCCTTTACCGCATCCCAGCCGATTTCGTCGCGGAGCACTTCCAAAAAATGGAGCACTCGCGTCTCGCCGTGATAGGAAAGTTCGTCCTCGGCAAGGTAATTGTTCGCCTTGAGAATGGTGTTCTCGTCGTTTTGGAAATCGCCGTTCACTTGCTTGATGACGTTGTAGCAAGCCGAGCAAAGCGTTACGAGCGGGCGTCCTTTGTCCCGCGCCGCCGCCAAAGCCCGAACCGAAGGAAGTTTGGAAGCGATTTCGTTTTTACCCATGGGATACACGCCGCCGCAACATTGCCACTCAGGAATTTCTTCAAGCGAAAATCCGAGCGCCTGCGCCGAAAGCCTGCCGAACAAGTCCAAGTCCTTCGCCTTGTTCTTCAGCGTACATCCGGGAAAATAAGAATAAATTTTCTGGTCGTCCATTCAAATCCTCTAAAATCAAATAATATGTAATTGGTAATGGGGAAACAGGCAATTTTTGCGCGGCGATTTTCAAGTTAAAAAAAATCGTCGCATTATTGCCTGTTACTTCTTACTCATTACCTAGACTCAACACATTTTCTCGGGCTTGAAAACTTGGTCGAATTTTTCGGCGGTCAAAAAGCCCAAGCCCACGCACGCTTCTTTGAGCGAAATGTTTTCGTCGAACGCCTTGTGCGCGGTTTTCGCCGCGTTTTCGTAGCCGATGTACGGATTGAGCGCGGTGACGAGCATCAGCGAATTGTACAAGTTGAAATGCATTTTATCCTTGTTCGGCGTAATGCCGACTGCGCAATTTTTGTTGAACGAAATCATCGCCTCCGCCAAAAGCCGCACGGACTGCAAGAAATTGTACGCTATTACCGGCATAAAGACATTCAGTTCAAAATTGCCCTGGGAAGCCGCCATGCCAATCGCCGCGTCGTTTCCGCAGACCTGCACCGCGACCATCGTCACCGCCTCGCATTGGGTGGGATTCACTTTGCCGGGCATAATCGAACTTCCAGGCTCGTTTTCAGGAATGTGGATTTCGCCTATGCCGCAACGCGGACCTGAAGCGAGCCAGCGCACGTCGTTAGCAATTTTCATCATGTCGCAAGCCAAAGCCTTCACCGCGCCATGTGCGAACACGATTTCATCTTTGCTTGTGAGCGCGTGGAATTTGTTGGGCGCGGTCTTGAATTCCTTGCCCGTGAGTTCGGAAACCTTTTGCGCCACGAGTTTGTCGAAGCCTTTTGGCGCGTTCAAGCCGGTGCCGACCGCCGTGCCGCCGAGAGCGAGCTGCTTCAAATATGGCAGAGAAGATTTCAGCATTTCCTTGTCGCGCTCGAGGCTCGTCCGCCAGCCCGAAATTTCTTGGCTGAACTGAATCGGAACTGCGTCCTGCAAATGAGTGCGCCCGCTTTTTACGATGCCCTTGTTGACTTTTTCCAAATTCTTGAAAGTCTCCACAAGCGTGTCAATGGCCGGAAAAAGCTTGTCTTCCACTTCCGTCGCGGCCGCAATGTGCATCGCCGTGGGGAAAGTGTCGTTAGAGGACTGGCTCATGTTGATGTCGTCGTTCGGATGGCAAAGTTTTTTGCCTGCGATTTGGTTCGCGCGGTTCGCGACAACTTCGTTGCAATTCATGTTGCTCTGCGTGCCGCTTCCAGTCTGCCAGACTACGAGCGGAAAATTTTCGTTCAGCTCGCCTGAAATCACTTCGTCGCAAGCCTTGGAAATAGCCTTCAGTTTTTCCGAAGTCATCTTTTCGCCTTTCAGCTCATAGTTTGCCATGGCGGCAGCTTTTTTGAGGTAGCCGAACGCGCGCGTGATTTCGCGCGGCATCGTTTCCTGCCCTACTCCGATGAGAAAATTCTCGTGGCTACGCTCAGTCTGCGCACCCCACAATTTGTCGGCGGGAACTTTCACTTCGCCCATAGAATCGTGTTCAATGCGATATTCCATAAAACAAAACTCCGTATTTTTTTAGCAAAAACTTGGCAGCAAGTTACAAGACTTGCATGACATTTTAGCCGCAGATTTTTGACATTCCGCCTTTAAAAATCCGCCTCGACTTGGCTGATGACATCCTTGAGGCACTGCGCGCTGTGGCGGAGTTTTTCAACTTCATCGTCGGTGATCTTCGGCTCTAAGTGGCTCGTGATTCCCTTGGCGTTCACGATGAGCGGAATTGAAAGGCAAACGTCACTGATTCCGTACTCGCCGTCAATATATGAAGAAAGCGTCAAAAGCGTATCCGTGTCGTAGTTGAGCGCGTCGATAAGCGAAGTGACGGTAACGCCGATTCCATAGTTCGTTGCCTTTTTCGCGGCAATGATGATTCCGCCCGATTTGCGGATATAATCCTCCACATCGTCCTTATTGAACGAAGCGCCCTTGATTTCGCGGAGAGCCGAGGCGTACTGGTCAACGGGAATCGAGCCGATATTAGCGAGCGACCACGGCACGAACGAAGAATCTCCGTGCTCGCCGAAAACATAGCCGTGCACATTTTCCTGGCCGACGCGATAAGTTTCCGCGATGCGAGCGCGGAATCTAGCCGTGTCGAGCATCGTTCCAGAGCCGAGAACGCGGTTTTGCGGAATGCCGGACTTTTTCACGAACTGATAAGTGAGAATGTCCACAGGATTCGCGACGATTATGAAAAGCGCGTTGGGCGCGGCCTTCGTAATTTCAGGAATGATCGACTTCATAATTCCTACATTCGTCTTGACCAAATCCAGGCGGCTTTGTCCAGGCTTTCTTCCCACGCCCGAAGTGATGACAACGATGTCCGAATCTTTAGCATCGGAATAGTCGCCCGCGTGAACCCAAACCGGCCCGAGGAACGGAGTGCCCTGATAGATGTCCATCGCCTCGCCCTTCGCACGGTCTTTGTCAATGTCGATGAGAAGGATTTCAGACGCCAGCTGCCTGAGCGTGAGCGCATACGCGATCGTCGAGCCGACCTGGCCCGCGCCAATGATTGTAATTTTGTTCATAAAAACTCCTATAAAAATTGTAGGCGAAATTTAAATTTCGCGAGTTAATTTTCTAACGCGCGCGGCAAGCGACTTGCCGCTCCGCGCACAATTATGTGGTAACATTCACAGAATATTATCGTATATTATACAACAGGATTCGATTTTTGTGAAGATTAAAATGCGAAAAAATTGAAAAATACAAGCGTTATTAGCAATGGCTAATCGCAACCTGCACTTGCTAACGAGTTTCGGTTTGCTCGCATTTTTGTTCACTTCGTTCACAAAAAGCACCAAAACTCGCGACAAAACTATTCAATATTAACTATCAATTGAATTATCAGGTGACTTCGGTGACGGAATTTATCACGTTGAACGCGTCGATAAAGCCAGTTTCAAGGACGGTCTTTTGCGCGGGCGGCGACATATTGAGAAGATAGAGTTTTTTTTCGCTTTCCATGCCGGCGTTGAAAAGCCCCATCAAAAGTCCCATGCCGCTCGAATCCAATTCAAACACATTGGACATGTCAAGCACGAGATTGCCTTCCTGTATTATGGAATAAGCCCTAGTCTGCAAGTCCGCGATGGTATAGGCGTTGACCGAGCCTGAAATCTCGAGCAAGGTGTAGTTCGCGCCGCGCTTTTCGGAAATTGAAATCTGTTCCATAATTTACAAAGCCTCCAAGACCACTTCGTCCGCCTTCTTGTAATGCACCACTTCCTCTTCCGCCGCTTCGGTAGCCTGCCCATCCTCGTCAAGGTTTGAGACGGTCTGAGTGTCTTTGTCCAAATAGCGGATCATCATTACGGTGATGTCCTCGTCAAGGTCTTTCGCCATAAAACGCTTGAGGTCGTCGAACAGAAACGATGCCATGTGCATTCCGTCGTACATATAGTTGTCGGTCATAGATTTCTTTATATTGTCCTTGCCGTATTGGTCGCCGCGAAGAGAATGGCTGTTGATGATGCCAGCCGTCGTAATCGCGAGAACATCGCCCGGATTGAGTTTCATTTGCTTTACTTTCAAAAGCGGCGTGACATCCTTTGCAAATCCCAACACATAGCCCGCGCCCTGAATTTCGATGACGTTATTGAAAGAGCGGGTATACAAGAGCATCGTGGGAATGCCGCAGTTTATGTAATAAAGCGTGTCGGTCTCGAAATCCGCAAGGCAGAAAACACCCGCGAAGAAAGTGCCCCTCGGCAACCCTGAGTGAATGAAGGAATTTATCTTGGAAACCAATTTCTTGAAGTCGTGCGTCGTCGCAAGCAACGTTCTGATTACGGACTTCAGGATGACCATATTCATACTCGCGCTGATGCCTTTTCCGCTCATCGCGCCGATTATGAAAAGATGGCGCGTGTCAGTCAAGCGAACAAGGTCGACAAATTCGCCGCCGATATTGTGCGCGGGCACCATCAGGTATCCCACGTCAATCTTCGGATTTTTTACCATGTCCATATTTTCCTGAATGGATTTGATGATTTGCGCCGACATTCGGATTTCGCGGTTTACAGTGCCGACTACCGAAGCGTTGGCGATGTTGCTCATGTAATATCCGAAGACGAAGAAATATGAATATAGCTTGTCGAAAACTTCCTTGTCATATTCATCGTAGCTCGAGCCTCCGTGCTTTTCGCCGAGCGCGAGCACGCCTATCAAATGGCGACCCTCGTTAAGTATTATCAGGGTCTCGGCTTCGAGTTTGTCCATAAAGGCGTTTATTTCGCTTTCCTTTTGCTGCAACGCGAAATTCGCCTGGATTTCTTCTTTCAAGAACACGTTCAGACCTTCGGAGCGAATAATTTCCAAGCCGGGATCTTGAGTGGAAAGAGTAAAGCTGTTGCCGTCAGAAGAAAATACCGTGTTCAGCTCATGGTTTCCGCCCGCGATGAGGATTTTCATTTTGTCGACACCGGCACGATTCTGGAAAATGCTGCAGAATTTGGCGCAAATGTCTGCGGTTTCGTCGTTGTAGTCGATGGCAGCCAAATCCGACTCGAAGTCCGCGCCATAATTAGACGAGCGGAACGCCGAAAGCTTGGCCACGACTTTCACCAATGCCGCCGCCACGAAAATCATAACGAACGAAATCAGGAAAACCAAAATGAAATAAAGCGTCGGCATGTCGCTGTAAAGCGGACGCAAGGCGACGAAGAAAAACGCGCCCACAAACGCGGGCAAGGCGAATTTCATTATGCTGAAGACCAAATTTGAAAAAATCGAAAGACCGTCGAAAATCTTGTCTTGAACCGCCGAGCGCGCGAGCATGACCACAGATGCCGCCACGAACAACATGAAAAGCAAGATGTTCAAAGGAAGAATTTTCGCGGTGAAGACAATCGCTGCCAAGCCTACCCAGCCGAGAAGCAATGATCCGAAGAAAAAGAGCGAACGCTGAAAAATAAGGCGCGACTCAGCATTTTCGGCATAGAGCATCAATGTCAAGAGCGAAAACCCCGGCAAGGCGAAAATGAAAAGTCCATAATATAGCCCGATCCATGTCAGCGAAAACGATTCGCCTAACTTTCCGGAAAAAACATTTTCAGAAGTGAAAATCAATTTAGAACTGTCCGCCACTTCGATTTTCGCCACGACGAGATACAAAGCCGCCACCGAAAAAATCACTTCAAGCACAGTCAAAAAAGCGTTCACTCCGAAAGCGCACGAGAGAAAGAAGAACGAAATCAATATGTACAAGATGGCGAACAAAAACAGCGCGCTGTGCTCCAGAAAAATAGTGAAACGCTCAGGTCCCCACAAAGCCATCCCTGAAATTACCGCCATCAGAATCGACAGACCCGAAGCGAGAAGCACAATATTAACGAGCGTGTTCTCGTGCTTGAGATTCTGAGTATTTAGGTTAAACGAAGTGTGAAACAAAAAGAACGCCACCGCGCAATTTATTATTACATACACCATTTAGCTGACCACCTTTGTAACGAGCATTGTAATATCGTCGTGCAATTTGCATTCGCCTTTATAGTCAAAGATGAGGCGCACGACGTCATCGACATATTCCTGCGGAGTTTTTACCGCGCTCTTCGTCATAGTATTGTGATACAATTCGGTATCTCCCAATTCCACATTGTCTTCGTTCATGACTTCGCTGACGCCGTCGGAGGCGAACATAATAACATCATCGCGGAAAAGCCTCATTTCGTCGGTGTGCACTCCGTCCAAGTCGATGATTCCGACTACGCCGCAATTCGACGCCATCGGCTTTACCGTATAGCCGTCAGGCGCGCGCGTGATGATTACAGGGTCGGACATTGAAGCGTTCACATAGCGAATCGTCATTTTTTGCGTATCCACAATGCTGATGAACAAAACCGTGTACTTGTCCTGCAATTTCATGCTCTTGATGGCTTTGTCAACTGCATAGACAATCGAAACCAAATCTTCCTTGTCATCGATGATTTTGACCGTGTTCATAATCAAGCCCATGATTAGAGCGGCAGGCAAGCCTTTTCCCGAAACGTCGCCGAGCATCAAGAGCGTCTTGTGATTGTCGATGGGAAGCG
Source organism: uncultured Treponema sp. (assembly GCA_910584475.1). Taxonomy (GTDB): domain Bacteria; phylum Spirochaetota; class Spirochaetia; order Treponematales; family Treponemataceae; genus Treponema_D. The sequence goes on along the minus strand of CAJUBD010000004.1, from coordinate 192,694 downwards.
CGGTGTAGTAGTCGCCAGAAACGTTGACGAGCGGACGGTAATATGCCGCCATCTTGAGACGGTTCGTTTCCGGGAGCTTGTGCGGCAAAAAGAGCTTTTGAGTTTCCGCGAGCTGCTCCCAGTCTTTGGAAAGGGATGCGATTTCGGAAAGGTTCGCGATGGTGGCGGCGCGTTTTCTAAAGCGCACGAATTCCTCAAGGAGCACGCTGTACACGCCAGTGTCGAAAAGCCTCGTATAACGGCAGAAGATGAAAAAATGGTGCTTGTTCGCGCACAGGAAAAATCCGCGCGCGGCCTTATACGAGGAAACGATTCCCAATTTGTCTCCGATAAAATGGATTCCGTCTTCCCAAGTCTTCGGGAAATTCATGTTCAGCGTATTGACGGTGTTTTTGTCGCTCGTGAGAATATCGGTAGAGGAATACAGGACATAGTCCTTTTCGCTGTCGATATACAGTACCGAACAGTCCGCCCTGCGTTCGAGAATGTTTTTGACGACCTCATAAAAATCATCCAAGGAATAGCAGAAGCGCAAAGCGTCTATGAAATCCTGCACATAAACAGTTTCGGTCTTTTTCAGCGTATTATATTCGAACCTTTTGCTCAGTGAATTTGCAAACGTGTTTCCGATGATAAGGGAAAAAAGCAAAAGCGTAAATTCGAGAATCACAAAATAAAACATGCCGATTCCGTTCGTCCTCTGCGGCAGCATGAAATATGATACCAACAAGAACAGTATGACTGCCAAGACGTTCGACATTATGACCGCATTGCGTTTTTTGGTTTTTAGCATATAAACCCCTAAAAAGACTACACGATATTATAACATATTATCGGCAAAAAGGGAAGAAAAAAATATAAATTTTTAGCAAAATAATTTAGGCCGCGCAGAAAGCGAATGCGTTTGCGGCGGCTCAAATTATCTTGCGAGAGATGAGAGAGGTATCAATTTCGGCTCTTTCGTGGGGTTTTCCGCCTCGGCAAACGCTTGCAGCAACTTTTTCTCCTGCGCCGAAAGCCTTTCGGGCACTTGCACCATCACTTTTATGTACAAGTCGCCTTTTCGAGCACTGCCAGAATACGGAACGCCCTCGCCTTTTATGCGGAGCAGCTTTCCATTCTGCGTGCCGGCGGAAACCGGAATGTCGATCTTCCGTCCGTCGAGAGAGGAAATCGTAATCGTCGCTCCCAAAGCCGCCTGGCTTATGGAAACAGGCACAGCGCAATAGAGGTCGTTTCCGCTGCGCTCGAAATATTCGTGGCTTCGGACATGAAGCACGACAATCAAGTCGCCGCGCGAGCCGCCATTTTTTCCGGCATCGCCTTGTTTGGGAATCACAATCCTGCGTCCGCCCTCTACTCCGGCGGGAATCGTGAGCGTTACGGCCTTGCTTTCTTTTTTGTAGCCACTTCCTCGACAAGCCTTGCACGGATGCTCGATTATTTGCCCCGCACCGCCGCATTGCGGACAAGTTTGCACCATCGAAAGAAATCCAGTGTTGCGCCGAACTTGTCCTGATCCGCCACATGACGGGCAAGTCTTTTTGCCTGTTCCAGGCTCGTTCCCGCCTCCGCCGCAAGTGGGGCAAAGCTCGTTCCGAGAAAAACGCAGTTCGGTTTTCGTGCCGTATACCGCGTCCTTGAACGAAAGTTCCAAATCATAGCGCAAAGACGCGCCAGTATTGTCATCCTGCCGCGAGTGCCTCGAGGAGCCTCCGCCGCCGAAAATGCTTTCGAAAATGTCGCCGAATCCGCCGCCCATGCCGCCGAAAAGGTCGGCAAAGTCGGTGAACGCGTGCGAATATTGCGCGCCTCCTCCGCCGCCCATGCCTTCAAGTCCGGCAAAGCCGTATTGATCATAAATCGGACGCTTTTTGTCGTCGGAAAGAATTTCGTAGGCTTCGGTCGCCTCCTTGAATTTTTCCTCCGCTTCTTTGTCGCCCGGATTGCGGTCGGGATGATATTTTACGGCGAGCTTTCGGTACGCCTTTTTTATCTCGTCAAGAGTCGCCTTTTTGTCTACGCTAAGAACTTCGTAATAATCTCGCTTGCCCATTTTTTCAATATACTACAAAATCAAATGGAGGTCAACAGCCGACATTTGCCGACTGCGACCGCCATTCGCAATTTTAGTCATGCACTTCGTAATTCACGTCTTCCGCGCTGCCTTTGTCAAAACCGCCCTGCGAAGAGCCAGCATTTCCAGAGCCGCCGTCATTCGGGTTCGGATTTGCGCCCGCGTCAGGACCTGCGCCCGCCGCTCCCTGCGCCGCCTGCTGTTTGTACAGTTCTTCGGCGATTTTGTAGGAAGCCTGCTTGAGGCTTTCGGTCTTGGCTTTGATTTCCGAAACATTGTCGGTTTCCATAGCCTTCTTCAAATCGGCAATGGCATCCTCGATTTTCTGCTTTTCCGCGGAATCAACTTTGTCGCCCATTTCCTTGAGCGTTTTTTCCGTAGCATAAATCAGGCTGTCCGCCTCGTTTTTCGCGTCGATTCCCTCGCGCTTGGCTTTGTCGCTGGCGGCGTTGGCCTCCGCGTCCTTCACCATGCGGTTGATTTCCTCTTCGGAAAGTCCGCTTGAAGAAGTGATTTGGATGTGCTGCTCTTTGCCAGTGCCCAAATCTTTTGCCGAAACGTGGACGATGCCGTTCGCGTCAATGTCGAACGTAACTTCGATTTGCGGAACGCCACGAGGAGCGGCGGGAATTCCCACCAAGTCGAAATTGCCGAGCGTGCGGTTTTGCGCTGCCATCTCGCGTTCGCCCTGCAAGACGTGGATGGAAACCGCAGTCTGTCCGTCCGCCGCAGTGGAGAAAATCTGGCTTTTTTTCGTAGGAATCGTCGTGTTGCGCGGAATGAGCTTCGTGCAGACTCCGCCGAGCGTCTCGATTCCCAAAGAAAGCGGCGTAACGTCAAGCAAAAGCACGTCCTTCACGTCGCCGCCGAGAACGCCGCCCTGAATCGCCGCGCCCACCGCGACCGCCTCGTCAGGGTTCACCGAGCGATTTCCTTCTTTTCCGAAAATCTGCTTTACGATTTCCTGAATTTTCGGCATGCGGCTCGAACCGCCTACGAGCAAGACCTCGTCGATTTGGTCGGCTGTAACGCCCGCGTCCGCCATCGCCTTGCGGCACGGCTCTTTCGTCGCCTCGAAAAGGCTGTCCGTCATCTGCTCGAACTGAGCGCGCGTGAGATTCTTCTGCAAGTGCTTCGGACCTGTTGCGTCCGCCGTGATGAACGGCAAGTTGATGTCAACGCTCGTTTGGTTAGAAAGCGAAATTTTCGCGTTTTCCGCCGCCTCGCGCAGACGCTGCATCGCCATCGGGTCGTTTCCGAGGTCGATTCCAGTGTCCTTTTTGAATTCGGCGATGAGCCAATTTATTATGACGCGATCCCAGTCATCGCCGCCGAGCTGAGTGTTTCCGTTCGTGGACTTCACTTCAAAAACGCCGTCGCCCAATTCCAAAATGGAAATGTCGAACGTACCGCCGCCCAAGTCGTAAACGGCGATCGTCTTCTCTTTCGCCTGATCTTCTTTATAGCCGAACGCCAAGGCGGCGGCCGTCGGCTCGTTTATGATGCGCTTTACGTCAAGTCCCGCGATTTTTCCAGCGTCCTTCGTCGCCTGACGCTGCGCGTCGTTGAAGTAGGCGGGAACTGTGATTACCGCTTCGGTCACTTCCGAGCCGAGATAGTCTTCGGCAGTCTTTTTCATCTTCTGCAATACGAACGCCGAGATTTCCTGCGGGCTGTACTGCTTTACGCTTCCGTTTTCATCGATTTCAATTCGCAAATCCTGTCCGTGGTCAACGACCTTGTAAGGCAATTTCGTCGCCTCTCCCTGAAGCTCTGAGAATTTGTGTCCGATGAGTCGCTTCGCCGAATAAACAGTGTTCTTCGGGTTCGTGACCATCTGGTTTTTCGCGGGCAAACCGACGATGCGGTCGCCTTTCGAAGTGAAGCCGACGATTGAAGGCGTAGTGCGTCCGCCCTCCGAGTTTTGGATTACGACCGGCTCGCCATTTTCCATCACGGCGACGCAAGAGTTCGTAGTTCCCAAGTCAATTCCAATAATCTTTCCCATAATTTTCCTCCAATTTATTGCAACTTGATGTTGCGAAAAAATTTCAATTCAGTTTGATTTGATTTGACGCAATTCAATTTGAGCCAAATCAATCTTTCGGCATCGAAACCGAAACTTTCGCGTTTCGGATAATGCGATCTTTTAGCTTGTATCCTTTCAAATACACTTCCTTGAGGACAGGGCTTTCCACGTCGTCCTGCTCGCTGCGAAGAGCCTCGTGCTCGTCAGGATTGAACGCGTCCCCCGCCGCGCCATAAGCCGTCAGATTGTACTTGTTCTCAAGCATGCTGACAAGCGACGAAACTATCATCTTCACGCCGTCCGCGATCGAAGCGGCATCCGTGGCGTTTTCTGCCGCCGCCAAAGTCCGCTCCAAATTGTCGATGCTTTCAAGCAAATCCTGCAAAAGACCGGCGTTGGCATAGTCGAATGCCTCCTGCTTTTCCTTTATCATGCGCTTGCGGTAGTTGTCAAAGTCTGCCGCGCGGCGCAAAAGCTGATCCTTCAAGTCGGCGTTTTCCTTTTCCAAAGCCTCGATCCTTTCTTCAGGGGAAGGCACTTTTTCCGCCTCCTCCTGCTCCACATCGGTCGAAGCGCATTCGTCCACGGCGCAATCAGCGTCTCCGCCCTCGCTTGCCGCGCGATCCACGCCGTCACATTTCTCACAAGTCTTGTCCGCAGAAGATTCCGGCTTCGAGATTTCCTGCTCGACCGCCTGCTCTGCGATTTCCTCTTTTTCTTCCATATTTATAAAGATAATAAAAATCTATGAAAGCCGTCAAGGAAAAACGAAAAAAAATGAAATGGGGAAAGGAAATGTCCGCACACGCTTTTCGTTAATTCAAGCAATTAAACGGCATCGACCGCATGGCCGACAAAGCGTTCACCCAACTTTACGTGCCCTTCGATTATTTCAAACGGGCGTGCCAAATGATCCAATCGGTGTACAGTGCCGATAACCAATACGCGGGCTACCATAACTTCATGCACTACTGGGCGAAAAACGGTCGATGGAACTGGATCTGCTTTACCACCGACGGCGGGGTGTGGGACGATAAAGATCCCGTTTTGAAAAAAGTCGATTACACCTATTTAAGTACCAACTTCTGGAACAACTTTGATCCCAAAAATAATAAACACGCGTTGGCGGAGTGTACGGATCCCGTTAACTGGTAAACCTGAGCACGCCGGTGGCAAGGTAGGGGACAAAAAAAAGCAACGTGGTTCACGTTGCTTTTTTGTGATTATCAATTGTGGCGTTACATAGTGCGGTCGTCAATAATATTGCGAGTGTTAAAAAATTCTTTATCAATAACATCGTCAAAAACAGAGTGGTCACGTTGGTATTGCCAGTATCTATCAAATTCTTTGCCGCGTGCCTTAAATTCTACCTTTGCAAAATCATGCAGTCCGTACAAACTTTCGTTATACAACGCTAACTCAACAACTTTTTGTAAGATCGCACTATCGGTATTGGTTTTATTGGCAATTTCGTCTAAGGTTACTTTCATGTTCTCCTTAGCCATGGCGGTGGTAAAAGTTTGCGTTGTGCAATTTAAGCCAGCCTTGGCTAACTCGGCGTTAAAAAAATAATCATGCTCTGTATATTCTGTGTTGGTTTCGAATGTTCCACGAGAAACATTGCCAATCGACTTATTAAAAGCCTCTCTGGCTAATAAATGGTAACAAGCTTGAAAGCAATTATACTTAATTTTAGCATCGTTATCATAGGAATTACCTTGTTCATTTAAATATTGTTTTTGGAAATGAGCAAAAATAGGGGCAAGGTTTTCGTAGTTATTGTTAATAACAGTTGAAATAGTTGGTTCGTATTGTTCGTCTTGTGCCGGATCTTTCTTTAAGGCGGTGCCAATTAGTTTATATAAAGGGTTGTTTTCTGTATCAACCTTATTAAGGTCTTTCTGTAAATTGGCGATTTTTTTATACATAAATTGCATGGCTTTGTCGTAATGGTTGTCAAAGGTTTCATCTATATCAATATAAGTGCGATCCCAATCTTCGTTACCGCCAACAAATTGGACGCCACCAAGTTCCTCATATTCATATTGGAAATGATCGCCGGTACATTCACCAGGTCGTGTTGGGGTGGGAGTTGGGGTGGGGGTGTATTCTTCTTCCACGGTGCTGCCGCCCGCATTGTTACCGCAACCCGCGGTACCCAGCATTAACGCGGTTGCCAAAACACCCGCTTGCAAGCCTTTCGTAAAGTATTTACCTAATTTTTTATTGCGGGGAAGAAATGAGTTTAGTCTATACCCCCCCCCGTATATTTTTCAAATCTTTTCATTTTACACCCCTACTATTATAAGTACTACTTTTATAATAGTATCATATCCTTTGAGCCTTGTCAAGCGGTTTTGAAAAAATTGCATTGCCTTAAGAGGACATTTTCTAGGATTTTATTTTTGTAATCACGATTTCAGCGTCAATGCCTTCGATGCCCTTGGCAGGATTTATTATGATTTTTCCTCCGCGAAATTTCACGCTCAGATTCTTTTGCTTTTTGGAAGAAGCGTCCTTGCCCTTGCCGTCGAATGCGGAAACGTCGACTCCTTCGTTGCCCGAGCGTTCGCTGTCAAACAAATACGAATCGACGGGAAAAACATAACTGTAAGTCGCGCCCTTCTTGTCATCATTAAAATGCAATCTCATCGAAGTGTCAGGATTTTCGCGCAGAAAATCTTCGTAAGCAACAATTGGCTTTCGCGGAATCTCGTTTTCAAAAGATACATAGCCGCTCGCCACCACGCCTTTCTTCGCGTAAATTTTTTTGAGCGAAAGCCCGCTGAGCTGCGCCGTCAAATTCACGTCCACGAAACCTTTGAATGCGCCCATATTTTTCAAGATTTCTTTCACTTCGTCGGATTCAATTCCGCAAAAAGAATAATCAAAGTCGTTCGTTCCTTCCGCAAAAAGCTCGTGTCCGTCGAGCAGCCGCGAAATGAAGTCCGAGGAAATCTCCACGTTCGCCTGTAAATTGAAGTCGCTTTCCTTGCACGAAAAAAAGAAAAGCGCGGAAAATATCAGGAAAGGAAAAAATATTTTCTTCACAAGATGATTTTATATTTCGGAAGAGAAAAAGTCAAGCAGAGAAAACAAATTCAATGCGATGCGTCGCTGAAATCGCGTGACAATTTTAATTTCTAGTTTGTCGGTGCAGAGCACCTTAACGAAAACTCGCTCATCCATGGCAACTTCTCATTTCATTGCGAAGTTGCGTTTTTAACGACTTCCGAATCTGAGGGCTTGCTCTTTTTTAGAGACGAACAAATTTTTTTCAAGTTGAGCTTTATTTTTATGCCGTATTTGAATTTGTTTCCGTAATGGTTGGCGACTTCTTTATTTGAAAATTGGGATTTGTTCAGCAAAAACCTGTAGCCTAAAGATATGTCAAAAAACACAAATTCCCGCACTGAAAATTTCCAGCCTAAAAATGGAGTCGCCATGATCGCGCTTTCATTTCTCATTGTGTCGCTGTTCGGGAACATCGCGAATTCCGTGGCAATCCTGCCCGCGACATAAGGACCTTCAAGTCCTTTGAAAAACGGATAGAAGAGCAAATCAAAATTTATTCCGACTGTGGTGCATATTATATCGCTGTCGCTTGGAAAAAGCATCATGTGCGAAAAGCCCGGGCGCACCGCCAGAAAATCAAGAATGGCGATTTCATAATTAAGCCCGATTCCATATCCATTGTTTTTTAAGCCTGTTCCAAGGTATCCTAAGTCCAATGAAAAAATTCTGTTGCCCGCAAAAGTCTCTGCGAAGAGTGTGAATGAAAAAGCGAGCGCGAACAGTAAAAACAATTTTTTCAATTTGATTTTAAACATTAAAGTGATTATATAGAAAATCAATTTTTTTGAAAAGGGATGTAATTTGGCGTATCGAAAAAAAGCAAATTGTTTCCAACAAAATTGCAAGACAATTTATACGAAAAAAAATTCAGTCGAGTTTTATCAAATCGCAAGTACGACCTCGATGTTCTTAAAACACGGTGTACCGTGTTTTAAGAACTCGTTAGCAAGGCTACAAAGTAGCCTTGCGTCCTTTACATTCCGCCTGATAATCTTTATAATGTGCATATGAAAAAAACTGGCGCGCAAATCATTTGCGAACTTTTGAAAATGCACAAAATAAATACTGTCGCGGGAATTCCTGGCGGATGGATTCTTCCGCTTTACGATGAACTTTCGCGCAGCGGAATAAAACATATTCTTGTAAGGCAGGAACAGGCGGCGGGTTTTATCGCGCAGGGAATGGCGCGAACGACCGGGCTTCCAGCCGTTTGCATGGCGACGAGCGGACCTGGCGCGATGAATCTTCTTACCGCGATTGCGGACGCGAGATGCGATTCGATTCCGATTGTCGCGATTACCGGACAAGTGAATGTCTCTATGATTGGAACGGATTCTTTTCAAGAAGCGGACACGTTCGGGCTTTCCTTTCCGATCACAAAGCACAGCATGATGATAAAATCCGCGTCGGAACTGTTCGAAGCGATTCCCAAGGCGTTTGAAATTGCCATAAGCGGACGCCCCGGGCCTGTGCTGCTTGACATTCCTCGCAATGTTCAGGAAGAGGTCGTGGAATTTTCTTCATGGCCCAAAATCAACTTTGAAAAAAAGTCTGTGAGATTCCATTCGCAAAAAAAAGAAATCGCATCCACGCTCAATTCGATTTTAAATGCGCTTTCCGAAGCGGAACGCCCTGTGCTTTATTTGGGCGGCGGATGTAATTCCGTGGAGGGGGAAAAATTCGTGCGGGAATTTTTGCGCCTTTACGATGCGAGCGCGGTTTCCAGTTTGATGGGCTTGGGCGTGGTGGGCGCGAACGACGATGCATTTTTGGGAATGCTCGGAATGCACGGAAGCGTCGCCGCGAACCGCGCGATGCATGAAAGCGACTTGGTGTTCGCGTGCGGCTCGCGTTTTGACGATCGCGCGGTGGGCTTGCGTACGGAATTTTGCCCGAACGCGAAAATCATTCACATCGACATCGATGCCGCCGAAGTGAACAAAATTTTCCGCGCCGACCTTTCGCTCGTGTGCGACATCGAAAGCGCGTTGAGTTTGCTGAACGAACTTTTGCGCGAAAAAAAATCTTCGTTCAAAAAAGAAAAAATCTCGGCGAGAAAATCTTGGGTGGAAAAAAATTCAAAGTTGCGAAAGGAAACTTTTTCGATTGAATGCGGCTCGGCAAAAAATTCCGCTTCGGTAAATCCAAGAAAATTCATCGCCGAAATTCCTGCCCTCGCGAAGGCCGCCGGCACGGACGAAAAAAATCTCATCGTCACCACGGATGTCGGTCAGCACCAAATGTGGGCGGCGCAATATTTTCCGGTTTTGCATGCGCGCACTTTTTTGACTTCCGCTTCGCTCGGCACGATGGGCTTCGGACTTCCTGCGGCGATTGGAGCGGCTTTGGCAAATCCCGATAAAAAGATAATCTGCTTTTCAGGCGACGGCTCGATTATGATGAATATCCAGGAATTGGCGACGCTTTCGGAACTCGGCTTGAATGTGACCGTAATCGTTTTGGAAAACGGCGTGCTCGGAATGGTGCGACAGCAACAAAAATATATTTTCAAAAAAAATTACAGCGCGAGCGTTTTTTCGAAAAGTCCTGACTTGCTTGCGATTGCGCGCGGTTTTGGAATCGAGGCTTTGGACGCGAACGAAAATCCCGACTGGGCGAAAACTGTTTTCGCCGCGAAAAGCAAAAAGCCATTTTTCGTGCGCGTGCGAATTGACGCGGAAGAAGACGTGCTGCCTTTCGTGGTGGCTGGGCGCGCGAACATCAATGCTATTGTAAATTAAATTTGGAATCGGAAAATGCCAGGAGGCAAATGCCGAATGGAAGAGCCTTAAAAAATTGTCGTCTCGCTGGAAAAATTTTTTGGCGAAACGCAGGAACTCGCAGGCAAATCAAAATTTTGTGACGCAAATTCTTCGGTTTGCGTCACATTTTTCGTGCCTCTTTTCAATCCGCAACAACTTACGCCGTCATCTTTTTGAACGCCGCTAGTTCCGCGTCCGCGCGATTCAAGCCGCGCTCCTCTGCCTTGCCGATTTCGGCGAGCATTTTTTTGTAGTCGCTCGGAATTATTTTCTTGAAGTGCGGAAGATACGCCTTCCAATTTTCAAGGATTTCCTTTGCCACAAGAGAGCCTGTTTCCTCGGCGTGCTTTTCTATGAGTGAACGCAAAGTCGATTCGTCGTGTTCGTCGGAAACTTCTTCCATCAAAACAAGTTGACCGTTCAACTTTTTGTAAAGTTCGTGGCCCGTGTCCAAAATGTATGCGACCCCTCCCGACATTCCTGCCGCGACATTTTTTCCTGTCTCGCCCAAAATCACCGCCGTGCCGCCCGTCATATATTCAAGCGCATGGTCGCCGCAGCCTTCAACGACGGCAGTCGCGCCAGAGTTTCGCACGCAAAATCTTTCGCCGGACTTTCCGTTGATGAACGCTTCGCCGCTCGTCGCTCCGAAAAGTGCGACATTTCCGATGATGACATTTTCATCGGATTTGTATTCGGCATCTTTCGGAACGCGTACGACGATTTTTCCGCCGCTCAAACCTTTGCCCAAATAGTCGTTCGCATCGCCTTCCAATTTAAGCGTGAGGCCTTTGGGAATGAACGCGCCGAACGATTGCCCCGCCCCGCCCTTCGCACTCACGGTAAAAGCATCGTCGCAAAGTTTTCCGCCGAATCGTTTTTGGATTTCGCTTCCCAAAATCGTGCCGAACGTTCTGTCCGTGCTTCGGATTTTTATCGGCGAAGAAAGCAAGTTCAATTTTTTCTCGCTTGAATCTTTCTTTTTCGCGATTTTTTCAAATTCTGGCAAAAGAATTTTTTCATCCAAAGTCGAATTCAATTTAAAATCGAAAACATCTTTCGGATTAAAATGCGCTTCGCTTTGAGCGTTTGCAGAATTCTCATCGGAGGAATTTTCACGCTGCAAAATTCGGCTCATATCCAAAACGCCCGCGCGGCTTGCGGGAAGTTTTTCCTTTATCTTCAGCAAGTCAGAACGACCGCACATTTCTTCAAGGCTTCGCACGCCGAGATGCGCCATAATTTCTCGCAATTCCTGCGCGATAAAAAGCATGAAGTTTTCGACATATTCGGGCTTGCCTTTGAACTTTTTTCGCAAGGCTTCGTTTTGCGTCGCCACTCCGAATGGGCACGTGTCCAAATTGCAGACGCGCATCATCATGCATCCCATAGAAACGAGCGGCGCGGTCGCAAATCCGAATTCTTCCGCGCCGAGCAACGCGGCAATCGCTACATCGCGCCCGCTCATAAGTTTGCCGTCGGTTTCGATGACTACGCGCGAACGCAAGCCGTTTTGAATGAGCGTTTGATGAGTTTCCGCCAAGCCCAATTCCCACGGCAATCCCGCGTTGTGAATCGAACTGATTGGAGCCGCACCCGTTCCTCCGTCATGCCCCGAAATCAAAATCACTTGTGCGCCGGCTTTCGCCACGCCCGCCGCTATTGTTCCAACCCCCGCTTCGCTCACAAGTTTCACAGAAATCCGCGCGGCGCGATTCGCGTTTTTCAAATCGTAAATCAGTTCCGCCAAATCTTCGATGGAATAAATGTCGTGGTGCGGCGGCGGAGAAATCAATGAAACGCCCGGAGTGGCATAGCGAGTGTGCGCAATCCACGGATAAACTTTTTTTCCGGGAAGGTGTCCGCCTTCGCCAGGCTTTGCGCCTTGCGCCATTTTGATTTGGATTTCCTTCGCCGAAAGCAAATATTCTTCCGTCACGCCGAATCGTCCCGAAGCCACTTGCTTTATCGCCGAATTGAATTTCGAGCCGAGCCGTTCGACTTTTTCGCCGCCCTCGCCTGAATTGCTTTTTCCGCCCAAATGGTTCATCGCCTCCGCCATGCATTTGTGCGCCTCTTCGGAAATCGAGCCGTAACTCATCGCGCCGGTTTTGAAACGCCTTACGATTTCGCTCGCCGATTCAACTTCTTCAATCGGAATCGCATTCGCCTCATCAAATTTAAAGTCGAGCATCGCGCGGAGCGTGTGCGGATGTTCCGTCGAATCCACGAGAGAAGTGTATTCTTTGAACCTGTCGTAGTCGCCATTGCGCGTGGCTTCCTGCAACGCGATGATTGTTTCGGGATTGTAAAGATGGTCTTCCGCAGTCGGGCCGCGCCGCATTTTGTGAACGCCCACGCTGTCAAGATGCGAGTTCACCGCAAGTCCGAGCGGATCGAACGCCTTGTCGTGATGGAAGTTTACGTCCTCTTCAATTTCTTTGAGCGTGATTCCGCCGACTCGCGAAACCGTGTTCGTAAAATAAATGTCGACAACTTCTTTTGAGATTCCGACGGCTTCAAAAATTTGCGCCGACTGGTAAGACTGCAGTGCGCTTATTCCCATCTTTGCCGCGATTTTTACAATGCCATTCAAAAGCGCGTTGTTGTAGTCGTCAATTGCGGTGTGATAATCTTTATCAAGAAGTTTTTGGTCGATAAGTTCTGCGATGCATTCGTGCGCCAAATAAGGATTGACGGCGCGCGCACCGTATCCCAAAATCATCGCCGCTTGGTGAACATTGCGCACTTCCGCGCTTTCCAAAATTATCGAAACTGCCGTGCGCTTTTTCGTGCGAATCAAATATTGTTCCACCGCGCTCACCGCGAGCAGGCTTGGAATCGCCACGTGATTTTCGTCAACACCTCTGTCCGAAAGAATGATGATGTTCGCGCCGTTTCTGTAGCCGCGTTCAATCGAAACGAAAAGTTCATCGAGCGCGTTTTTGAGCGAAGTGTTCTTGTAATACAAAAGCGAGACTATCGTGGTTTTGAGCGTGTCCGTGTTCAACGCCTTTATTTTCATCATGTCAACGCCAGTCAAAATCGGATTGTTGATTTCCAAAACGCCGCAATTTTTGCTTTGCGCTTCAAGCATGTTTCCGTCGCTTCCGCAATAGACCGTCGTGTCCATGACGATTTTCTCGCGAAGCGAATCAATCGGCGGATTCGTAACTTGCGCGAAAAGTTGCTTGAAGTACGAAAAAAGCGGAGGATGCTTTTCGCTCATCACGGCGAGCGGAGTGTCCACGCCCATCGCTCCAATCGGCTCGCTTCCGTTTTTCGCCATCGGCAAAATCATTTCGTTCACGTCTTCATAATTCCAGCCGAACGCGCGGTACATTTTGTCGCGCTCTTCCTGCGTGTAGACGGGAATTTTTTTGTTGGGAATTTTGAGGTCGTGCAAATGAACGAGATTTTGGCTGAGCCATTCGCCGTAAGGATGATTGCCCGCGTATTCATTTTTGATTTCCTCGTCGGAAATAATTTTCTTTTGAACAGTATCAACGAGAAGAATTTTTCCAGGCTCCAACCTAGATTTTTTCAAAATATTTTTTTCATCGATTTCCAAAACGCCCACTTCGCTCGCAAGAATAAGGCGGCCGTCCTTTGTGATGTAGTAGCGACTCGGGCGAAGTCCGTTGCGGTCGAGAGTCGCGCCGAGAATGTCACCATCGGAAAAAAGAATCGCGGCAGGTCCGTCCCACGGCTCCATCATCGTCGCCCAATAATGATAGAAGTCGCGTTTTTCCTCGCGCATCGACTTGTCGTTTTTCCATGGTTCGGGAATGCAAACCATCACGGCGAGCGGAAGCGGCATTCCGTTCATCGTCAAGAATTCCAAAGTGTTGTCGAGCATAGCCGAATCCGAACCGCTCGCATCAACGGCAGGAAGAATTTTCCGCATTTCTTCTTCGCTCAATTTTTTTGAAACCAAAGTTTCCTCGCGCGTGAGCATTCTGTCCGCGTTGCCGCGAATCGTGTTGATTTCGCCGTTGTGCGCGATGAAGCGGTTCGGGTGCGCACGTCTCCAGCTCGGAGTCGTGTTCGTGGAAAATCGCGAGTGAACGATTGCAAGCGCGGACGAAAAATCAGGCGACTGCAAATCACGGTAAAACGTCCGCAACTGCTTTACCAAAAACATTCCCTTGTAAACAATCGTTCGGGAAGAAAGGGAGGCGACATAAGTTTCAAATTTCGTCTGCTCGAATTGGCGGCGCAGAATGTAAAGTTTGCGGTCAAAGTCCAGACCTTTTTTTACGTCGGCTGGGCGTTCGATGAAACATTGCGAAATCTTCGGCATACATTCGCGTGCGCGTTTGCCAAGTACATCTGCGTTTATCGGAACTTCGCGCCATCCCAAAAATTTCATTCCTTCTTTCGCGCAAAGATATTCGAACATTTTTTTTGCCTGCGATTGCGTCAACTTGTCTTGCGGAAAGAAAAACATTCCAATTCCGTAGTCACGCGCTTCGCCAAGTTCTATTCCGATTTCATCCGCCGCTTTTTTGAAAAATTCATGACTGATTTGAACGAGGATTCCAACGCCATCGCCTGTTTTTCCTTGCGCGTCTTTTCCCGCGCGGTGCTCAAGTTTTTCCACAATCGAAAGCGCGTCGTCCACAATCGCATGCGAAGCGTGTCCGTCCATATTCGCCACCGCGCCGATTCCGCACGAATCGTGCTCAAAAGAAGGCTCGTACAAAGTCTTGGAATTTTCATTTTTCGTATTCATCGCAATCTCCATTCGTTTAAAAAAAGAAAAGACGCGCAGACAAAAATTCAAAGCGGGAATTCCCGATGAACCTTTGTCCGCAGCGTCTTTGCTACAACAAGAATACGATACCATTTTTTTCAAATTGTGTCAATAAGGATTGCGGGAATTGCACGCCAACAATCGCTAATAAGACCTATGGCAATTTTTTTGGAAATTCAAAAAGGTTGAATTTCTGACCTTCGCAAATTTTCTTAATTTTCGATTGTTATAACGACACCATTTCCTCTTCTTGACTTGATTTAATTTTGAAAAAATGCTACCATAATTCACACACTTAATTTTCAAGGAAAATGCTAAGTTCTCTCGCGAACTTAGCCAGGAAAAAAAGATGATTACTACAAACGAAATCAAAGTTGGCTCGGCGTTTATGTTTGAAGGTTCGCCGTTCATCGTGCAGCGCATGCTCGGTCAAAAAGGCGGACGCAACGGAATGGTCACAAAGCTTCGCGTAAAGAACATTGTTACTGGCGGCACGCAGGATTTGGGCTTGGATGCCGGCGAGAAATTCGAAGAAGTTGAATTGGTGGAAAAGTCCGTTCAGCTTTCTTACATTGACGGCGACGATTTTCATTTTATGGATCAAGAAACTTATGAAGACGTTTCGCTCACGAAAGATGATTTGGGAGACTATGCCGGCTACATTTCTCCCGACGATGAAAACATCGAAGTGAAAATCACTTATTACAACGATGCGCCGGTCGGAGTGAAATTGCCGATCAACATTACGCGCACAATCACTTATTGCGAGCCTGGCGTCAAAGGCGATACTTCCGGAAAGTCGCTCAAGCCCGCTACATTGGATACGGGCGCGGAAGTTCGTGTTCCGCTTTATTGCAACACTGACGATCGCATCGTAATTGACACTCGCGATGGTTCATTTGTCGAGCGCGCCAAATAGGTATGCCAAAAGCCACATAAACGGTGTGGCTTTTGTTGACCCAAGTTTGTCCAGCGCGTTTGCGACTTGCCAAACTTGTTGTTCGCTGCGCATTCTCTTGAAACTTCTCGCTAGGCGCTTGCCGCGAGGCATTTCATTGCGAATGGCTTTTTATAGGAGTGATCTCTAAAATGAAGTCCACCAATCTTGTTTTGACTGCGCTTTTTGCGGCGTTGATTGCGGCGGGTTGTTTTCTCCTAATTCCACTTCCAGGCGGAATTCCGATTACGTTTCAAGATATGCTGGTAATGCTTTCGGGACTGCTTTTGGGTTCGCTTTACGGAAGCATTGCCGTGGCGATTTTTTTGCTTCTCGGCGTAATTGGCTTGCCAGTCTACACTGGCAAGGCCGGGATTCAGGTTTTGCTGCATGGACCGACGATGGGCTTTTTGTGGGGATATTTGCTCATCGCTTTTTTGGGCGGGCTTGCGCTCAAGATTTTTTTGTCACAGGAAAAAGTTCATTCTGAAAAAAAACAATGGCTCGTGATTTGTTTGACGGCGGTTTTCCAAAGCGTGGTTATGTTCGCATGCGGAATCGTTGGATTTATGTTGGTAACGCAGGCGACGCTGCAAAAGGCCGTAATCGCAGTTTTGCTGCCGTTCATTCCGGGCAACGTGATAAAAATCGTGTTGATGACTTTTCTCACGAAAAAATTCCGCCCCGTCATTTGGAACTATACGCACTAAGAGGGAAAAATTATGTCAGAGGAAAAACTTCAAACTTTGCGCCACAGCCTTTCGCATGTCATGGCGGAAGCTATTTTGCATTTGTTTCCCGATGTGAAATTCGCCATCGGACCAGCAATTGAAAACGGATTTTATTATGATTTTGAATTTGGCGAAAAGAAAATTTCAGAAGAGGATTTTCCCGCCGTCGAAAAGGAAATGCGAAAAATCCTCGCCACGAATTGCGATTTCGTTCGCGAGGAAATTTCGCGTGAAGCGGCTTTGGAGCGTTTCAAAAATCAGCCTTACAAAATCGAACTTATTCAGGATTTGCCTGAAGGCGAAACGATTTCTCTTTTTACGCAGGACGGATTTTGCGATTTGTGCCGAGGTCCGCATGTTTCCAACACTCGCGAAATCAACGCGCAAAGTTTCAAACTTGCGAAAATTGCGGGCGCGTATTGGCGCGGAGATTCTAGTCGCCCGATGCTCACTCGCGTTTATGCGTTTGCGTTTGAAAAGCCGAACGATTTGAAAGAATATCTCAAAATGCTTGAGGAAGCCGAAAAGCGCGACCATAGAAAATTGGGCGTGCAGATGGATTTGTTTCATTTGGACACGGAAGACCCGGGGCAGATTTTTTGGCATCCGAACGGCTGGCAACTTTATATTACGCTTCAAAATTATATGCGAGAAAAGGTTACGGCGGACGGCTATCAAGAAGTGAACACGCCCGCAATAATGCCACGCTCGCTTTGGGAACGCAGCGGACATTGGGGACATTACCAAAAAAATATGTTCATCACCGAAAGCGAAAAACGAATTTTCGCGGTAAAGCCGATGAATTGCCCTGGCGCGCTCGAGATTTTCAAAAGTCGCACTCGCAGTTACAAGGATTTGCCTTTGCGCCTTGCGGAATTCGGACATTGCGTGCGCAACGAGCCGAGCGGAACTTTGCACGGAATTATGCGCGTTCGCGGATTCGTGCAGGATGACGCGCACATTATTTGTACCGAAGAGCAAATCGAAAGCGAAGTGGAAAAATTCTGCCGGCTTTTGCTTGACGTTTACAAGGATTTCGGCTTTGAAAAAAATCTCATCGTAAAACTTTCCACGATGCCCGAAGATCATGTGGGCACGGAAGAGACTTGGCGGCAGGCGGAAAAAAAATTGGGCGCGGCTTGTGCCTCGGCGGGAATGAAATACGAAATCCAGCCGGGCGAAGGCGCGTTCTACGGTCCGAAATTGGAATACACTTTGGTTGACGCGCTCGACCGCCAATGGCAGTGCGGAACGATTCAGTTGGATTACCAATTGCCCGGTCCTGAAAGGCTCAACGCCGAATATGTCGGCGCGGACAATGCCAAGCACAATCCAGTGATGCTTCATCGCGCGGTGCTCGGTTCAATTGAACGTTTTTTGGGAATCCTCATTGAAAATTATGCGGGCGCGTTTCCGGCGTGGCTCGCGTTCGAGCAAGTGGCGGTCGTTCCAATCGCATCGACTTTCGACGACTACGCGAAGGAAGTGGACGCGGCTTTGAAAGCGGCGGGCATCCGAAGCAACGCGTATTTGGACGATTCCAACATGAAAGCCAAAATCAAACTTATTTCCTCGGAACACAAAACGCCGTACATTCTTGTGGTTGGCAAAAACGAAATGGAAAGTAAAACAGTCGCCTGCCGTTTCCGTTTTTCAAGCGGCCTCGAACAGCGCACGTTTGGTTTGCAGGAGTTCGTGGAATACGTCAAGGAAAAAACCGCGACGCATTTCAACGGAATTTGATTTCTACAAGATAAGCGAAAAAGCGGCGGGAAAAAATTCTCTGCCGCTTTTTTGTGAATGCTTTGGAAATGAAAAGTCCGCGTTGAATTTTGTGCGGATTTTTTTTATTTTCTGGAAAGCGTTTGCGAAAAAATGCGGTGCAATTTGCGATAAAATTTTAATTTAGAAACTCTTCAAAAATTGCAAAAGCTTTTCCTGCTGATTTTTTGAAAGTCGATTTATTTCGCGTAAAATTTTTCTTTGGTGTTCTGTCAATTCCACCGCCGTAGTGTCCGTGAAAAATTGCGAAATGGTTATGTTGAACGCCGCGCAAATTTTTTCGAGGGAAGAAACCGACGGCTGCATATTTTTTCTGTACCACGATGAAATTGTAGATTGCGGCAAGCCTGATTTTTCCGCCAATTGATATTCTGTCCAATTTCTTTCCAATCTCAGTTTTCTGATTTTATCTAAAATATCCATAATTTTTTAACAAAAGAATTTGATTTTATTTCCGCGAGCATCAAAAATCCAATACTTATTTTTGTCGTTTATTTTACTGAATTTTATCGTTGACAAATAATAATTTTTATCGTAAAATATTAACGATATTTCGTAATACGGTTTTTGAAAAAACTGTCATTACGAATATTAAAAATTGTCGCCAAAATGTCGCGCCAATTTTTAATTTGAGTTTGCGTCGCAAACTCATCTATTCCCTGTTGTTTCTCATTTCATTGCGAAACAACCTTTTCAATATTTTCGAAAACTTATGTTTTCTGCAATGTTGAAAATCAGGGAAAAAATTATTGAGCAATAGGAGGCTCGAAAAATGAAAAAGAAAATTTTATTTTCTTTGTTGGTGGTTGCGTTGGTTTCGTCGTTTACAGCAACGGCAGAAATTGCTTTCTGATTTGGAAACCGTTGCATTGGCAGACAATCCCGAAGTCGTTTTCGCAGAGAACGATGGTGTCATAAAAATTTCCGCGCAATAAGTAAAATTGTTTTATGATGGCGGCAGGAAAAATTCTTGCCACCACTTTTTTCGCAAAACAAATCACGCTCCGCGCGAAGGACGGTTCCAATTCGGTCTTCTTTTGAAAGGCGGAAAATTCGTAATTCTGCGCGAGAAAATCGGGCTTTTGCTTTTGCCATTATTTTTTCGCGCGAGCAGATTCGCCAAAACAAACATGCCGATTCCGCTTGTACAAAACAAAACCCTTAAAATATTTTGAGCCGGAATTCTTTATGCGCTCAAAATCAGATTGTTCAACATAATTTCACTCCTTTTGTTTTTTTCGTCACTATAAGTCGTTTCACAGAAAACTCGCCTATTGAAATTACCTCTTGGCTTATGAAATCAAACATCCTCGGAAACCGAAGTTTCCTACGATGCCTGATTCCTTAAGGAGGTCATTCTTTTTTAAATATAAGCAAGGCGAAGCAAAATATTCCAATATATTGTTTTTATTGAATTGATAAGTTTTAGTTATGGATTGAATTTGAAGAAAAAAATTATTTCTGCCCTGTTTTTATTTCAGCAAGGCAGAAAGCGCGTTAGGAAATTCGTCTTGCGGATCGTGCGAAACGAACTTTAGAGTTACTGAAATGCGTTTCGCAATGAAATGTCTAAAGGTGATTTTGTCTCCGAATTTGTTGATGCAAGCCCTTGACGAAAACTCAAGCGCATTTACTGCGATTTTCCCGCCATTCTACCAGCCGCCGCTCGCGCCGCCGCCTCCAAATCCGCCGCCCCCACCACTGAAGCCACCGTGAGAAGAACCTCCGAATCCGCTTCCACCAGAATGAAATCCACCGCCTGTGTAATGCGGCGTGTTGCTTCGCGGATGATTTGCTCGGCTCACAAAAAACGGTGCCCACGGAACCCAGCGGCGCAAAACATGAAATTTCGTGGAAAGCATTCCAGTGAACATTATGAAATACAGCGTGAAAAAAATAATCATGGCGATTATCGCAATCGTGTCGATTTCAGAACTTTCTTCGATGCTGATGCCATCGGAATTTTGCGCGTCTGGCGCGATGATTTTCGCGATTGCCTTTGCGCCTTTTATGATGCCTTCCGAATATTTTCCATTTTGAAAATTCGGCGCGATTACATTGCGAATTATCATTCCGCATTTCGCGTCGGTCAAATCCCCCTCCACGCCATAGCCGGTTTCAATGCGGATTTTTTTTTCGTTGAAAGCGACCAAAAGCAAAACTCCCTTGCTGTCCTCGGCGTTTCCCAAACCCCATTCGCGCGCCACTCGGATTGAATATTCTTCAAGCGATTCGCCTTTGAGCGAAGGAATCGTCAGAACGGCAATTTGCGCCGAAGAATTTTTGTCGAACGAAAGAAGGAACTGTTCGAGTTCCTGCCGCTTTGCGTCCGACATAATTTTCGCATTGTCCACGACTGGACCTGTCAAAGCTGGAATTTCCAGCGCGAAAAAATTTGCGCAAAGCAAAGTCAAAAAAATGAAAATTGCGCTCAGTTTTTTTTGCATAGTTTTTCCTTTTCGCAAGTTTTTATTTTTCCAAAATCACGAGGCTGTTGTCCAGTTCGTCAAGATTGTCGTTTTCGCCAGCGGGAAAATATTGCGCCAAAAGTTCGCCGCATTTTTCCGCCGCGTCACGAAACGCGCCTTCGGTATTCTTTTTGCCGAGTTCCGCCGCAAGCGAATCCGCGATTATATTCCATAAGTCGCTTCCGATTTTTTTTGCAATTCCTTCGTCCGCGATTATTCGGACTTGTCTTTCCAAGAACGAAACGAAAATCAAAATGCCCGTGTGCTCACGCGTAGAATAAATTCCGCATTCGGCGAATGCTCGCATTGCACGCGCGCTCACTTCTTTTTGCTTGAAAAATTTCGGAATGACGATTCTGTCTAAAGCCGGAATGATGTTGAACAAAAAGAAAAGCAACAAAATCAAGCAAAAACTCGCAAAGCCATAAATGGCCGGCAAATACCATTCTGGGCTGCTCCAATTTAGGCTTTCGTAGAACGCGCGAATCGGCTTCGCGAAAGGCAGCGCAACGATTGTGATTGCGAGCGAAACAATCAGCGCGGCAAAAAGCTCCCAAAAAGAATAGTCGCTGCTTTCAGCCGTTACTGCGATTACGATTTCGCCTAAAGTTTTGCTTTCCGCATTTTTAATCGAGTCTTTTATTCGCTCAAGCGCATCGTCACTTAAGTTCAGTTTTTTGACCAAAGTCTTTGTGTCCAATTTCTTCTTCCTTAAAAATTAAGTCCGAAGGAAATGTCAATTTCCGAGGAACTTAATTTCGCCCGCGTTAGCAACTTGTTGCGATGCGGGCAATTCAATAAACGAGGTTTTGGAACAAAACTCGAGATTAAAATCCGCGCGCCATTTCAGCGCGGATTTTAAACATTCCTTTAAAAATTAAGTCCGAAGGAAATCTCAATTTCCGAGGAACTTAATTTCGCCCACGTTGCAACTTGTTCGACGCGGGTAAGTACAAAATAGATTGTCGGGTCAAGCCCGACAATGACAAACAAGCGAGTTTGTGTAGCAAACTCTTATTAAAATCAGCAACGCGAGTTTTTCGCAAAAAGCAAAAAAATAAAGTGAAAAACTCGGTAGCAAGTCGCAAAACTTGTGCGCCATTTCAGCGCGGATTTTAAACATTCATCGAAACCTTTTGTCTTTATCGTCTTCCTAAATTCGCCCTGCATTCCATTTGCGTTCATGGAGTTGCCTTTATCTGTTTGCAAGATAGTCCTCGACCGCCTTTTTGTATTTATCCACTTGTGCGCCGACAATCATCTCGCCCACAATGTCGCCGTTTTTGTCAACAAGAAAAGTAGTGGGAACAAATTGGATTCCGCTTAAAAGCGTCGCAAGACTTGCGTCCGCCACGATGTTCGTGAAAGTCGCGCCCGCCCTCTTGAGAATCGCCTTTGCGTTTGAAACGCCGCGCGAATCGCCTGTGGAATTCACATCACACACAATCCCGATAATCCGCACATTCTCAGGCATGGATTTCTGCCACGCGGCGAGCTCCGGCATTTCGCGGATGCACGGCGGACAAAATGTCCCCCACACATTCACAACCGTGACATCGGCCTCTGAAAAAATCGCGTCCGTAATTTTATTTCCGTCAAGGTCGGTGGAGGAAAAGGAAACATTTTGGGCGAACAATGCCGTCGCCGCAAAAAGCAATGCAATTGAAAGAAAAAACTGTTTCATAATACTATGTTAAAATAAATTGATGAAAAATGCAAGGTGGCGGGCATATTCTCTCTCTGTGAAAACAACCAGCACATATAAGAGGGGAAAAGCCTTTCCCCTAGGTTCAGCCGTTCGCTTCGCTTCCGTCTTCACCATACCCCATTCCAGCGGGGGCTGAACAATGTAATGTCAAACTGCGTTTTTCTTCTGACGCATATATTCAACATCTCTTCAATTTCAATAGTTTCCTGTGGGGAACGAATCTTTTGTTTTTGAGGATTCTCTAAGTCCTCTCTTAAAATATCTTCTATTGTTTTTCCGATTTCGTTAGTATATTCGCAGTCAATTTTATCGCAGTCTAAAAGTTTTTTTGTTGCATAGAAAAATCTATTCCGATATGAAAATTCCAAAAAAGATGTTTTTCCATTCACCCTCTTTTCTGGATTTGATAAAATAGAATGATAAAACAGATAGTCAAAGAGCTGGTTTCTTTCAGGAGAGTTAGATTTCAATGCATAATATACAAGATTATTACCATTTTCATCACATTGGTTCAGCATACTTTCATTCCGTGCAATATCCAATAGTTTTTTCACGCGTTTCCAAGAAATAGCATTTTGTAATTCATCATTGTCGAGAATATACATCAGACCTGTTTTTCCGTTTATATCTGTATTTGTAACTGCAAGCTGAGGAAATGAAAACCAATTGTCAATAAGCAGGTTGATGCATTCTGTGGTATTTCTGTTATCGCTCCATCTTTTGCAGGCATAAATCAAGATGTCGCCTGATGAAGGTGGAAGTCCGATTCCCTGCTCCATTAGATACCCTAAAAGCTTGGAATTGCAGTTGTTCACGGCAATAGCAATAAGGGGTGTTCGCCCTGACTCAATTGTCATAATTTCTGAAAGATATTTATCACACATCGGCTTCAGTTCGTCAAGAGAAAGGCTCTTTTTTTCTATCGCAGAATAAAAGAAGTCCAATTGCTTTTTATATGTTCCATCATCTATAGGAATTCCTTTTCGCTTTCGCTCCAACGCCGATGTAAAATGCTCAAGCCCACCTTTATAACTTTGCATAGAAACAGACTTTTGAAGATATTCTTCAAGGGAAAGGTTTTCGTATCGCACATCACAATTGGTATTTTCATTCTGAAGAAGCTCACTGAAAATCAAATATGTTCTATTATTTATTGAGGAAAATAATGGATATAAAGAATCATCTGACGGAATGTTCGGATTTGCGCCTGACTCAAGAAGCAGTGTTACAAATTCAGTCTGCTTTAAAAGTACAGCATAATGAAGTGCGGTCAACCCATTTCTATTCTGCCCATCAAGATTAATTCCAGAAGAAGAATTTGAAACAAGGGAAATAATTCGCTTCATCATATTCACAGAACCTGATTTAACGGCTTTGTGTAGTAATGACTCAGCATTTTTATCAATGTTATTTGTATGCGCTTTTTTTGATAATAAGAAATCAAAAATCTCGACATTTCCTGTATGCGCTGCGCACATCAATGCCGTATAGGAAAAATTACTTTCTGCATTGCAGTCTGCGGAAAGAGGAATGTTATGCTTTGATTTTTTGAAGCACGAAGATTTATATTCAAGCAAATCGATTACAATAGATTTGTTTCCATTCCAGCATGCCCACATTAGAGCGGACTGTCCCAATCTGTCTGAAACATTGGGGTTCGCATTATGTGACAAATACTCCCTTACAGAGGCAAGGTCATTATTCTTTACAGCATAAAACAACGAAGCATCAAAATCCCCTTTGTATTTTCCTGTATCTACTGAAAATAAATCCTGCACATCTGAAAACTGCGTGGAAGCACAGGATTGACATAAAAAGCATATAATACAGTTCAGTAGAAAACAGGAAATCCATCTAAAAACATATTTTTTTTTCATATTGCACTCACTTAATATAAAAATGAATTCTTCTATTCCTATATTTTTCATTTTCATCACTGGGAGAAGAAACCCATTTTAATCCTCCACCCGCAACCGTTTCCATACGGTTTTCAGGAACTCCCATCAAAACAAGCATTCTTTTTACCGTAACAGCCCGTTCCAATGAAAGTGGAATCAAGCTTTCCCGTTCTTCCTTTTCCATTGCATTTTGGTCAGGATAGGTAATAGGATTTGCAAATCCCTCGATTACAATCTTGTTTGATTCTTCTGGTAATGAGCCGGCAATATTTATAACCGCACGAAGGATTTCATAATTCTGAAGAAAAAACTGTTCATCGCTTATCAGTTCATTTTCATTTGCCGGGAAAATAATGTCAGGAATAATAATCTGACTTTGACTATCCGATTCTTTTTGTAAAACAAGACATGCATTAAAATGGTGGGAAGCTATATTGATTCCATTGACAAATAGTTTCACTATATACTCCATTCCAGAGAATACAACTAAATTCCCTGTGGAATCTCTACCATTCCATTTCAACTCATTCTCGAAAGCCGAAGAAACATCTCCTGTTCCACTATCAAGATTTGCAATCCAATTTTCATTCCTATCAAAAATATCTACAGACCAAGAATCTGTATAAACAGGTTCGTCAAGCAAGGTAATTTTTAAAGAAAGGAAGTTTTTTTCAGACTCAAGTTCATCTTCATATATATATTGCGGTATTCCAACAGTAATATGTGCCTTTTCCGGTGGAAATAACGAATCATTTTTTACAAGAAATTTTCCTAAAAAAATTTCCTGTTTCTGTCCGTTGAGTTCAGAATATAATGACACTGAATAGGTTCCGATAGGCAAGTCTTCTTGATGTATTGTCCATGAAACAACATCTGAATTTTCTTCTAGCGGAACAAATACTTCTCCGTCGGAATTTCTAAATAAAATTCCATATTGAGAATCATGCGGAATAAGTCCATTTGGGAGGCAGACAGTATTATAGATTGTATTTTCCAAATTCACTGAACCTCCTGAAAATGTATCTTTTAGGATACCGAAAAGCGTTATCATATTCGCAAGTTCAATACGATTTTTCTTTTCCAATTCATCAGTTCCATGAAGAGTAAAAAGAATTTTTTGTTCCGAACTGTTTAGAACAGAATCAACTGCTGTCACTGAGGCAATAAAATTACCTGTTATATCCTTTGTATTCCACACTATTGTAGGCATAGGACACGATTCTGAATTAAACTGCTCTGCTTTTATATCTCCAGAAGAAAAAACAGGATTTTCTGAACCAACAAGAAAAATATCTAGTTTCCATGATGATGCAAAATCACCTTCTGTATAAAAAAGCATGGAAGAAATATCTGTATTCCTTGTGGGTGAAATTTCGGGAACAGGCTGTACAGCAAGCTTGAAGTTCGGCGATATAGTGTCCACAATAATTTTATATTTTTGTTCTGGAATTATAGACCGACCTGATGCGCCTTTAAGCAATTCTTTTTTTCCATTAATAAGTTGGACAGAAAGCTGATATTCACCATCAGGAACGGTATTTCCATTTACATCTCTTCCACTCCATGAAAATTCAGGAATCCGTGTATAAAAAACACTTTTTTCTGTAAAAAAATATTCTGGAATATCCTCAGGTTTTGTAATTTTCACCTCTTCATATATCACAATGTCATATTCATTGCAGATTGTATACAAAACACGAAGCGATTGAATTTCAAATTGCGGAGAGACGGCGGCTTCTTTTTCAAGTGCGCTCAATTGAAAGATTGAATGCTCAGGCGCGTTCGGATTGATTGTAACAGGAGATGCATATAATCTACCAATTACAAGTAAAAATATGAAAAAAATATGCTTTACTTTGTACATTGTTCTCAATTCATTTTAAGAATAGAATGCAATTTTATGCATTCTATTCTTATTGTCCTTTTTACATTTTTGGTTCAAGCAACTGGACAATATCATCTGAATGCTGTTCCTTTGCAATATCCAAGGCTGTCTTACCCATAGCATTAACATAATAATAGTCAATGCTACGAACAGTATTTATAATTGCAAGGACCATATCATAGTCTTTATTTAAGCATGCCTGAATCAGAATATTGTTGTTATTTTTGAACTTTATATTCGGATTTGCTCCTGCATCTAAAAGTAACTCCACCATATTGACCAGTCCGCTTTGTATTGCAACTGAAAGCGCGGTGTTTCCCGCACCATCTTTGGCATTAACTTCAGCACCATATGTAAAAAGAATACCAGCAATTGTTCGCGCACGAACAGAAACAGCACAATGCAGAGGTGTCTGCCCCATGTTGTTCGGAGCATTCACATTAGCACCATTTTCCAGCAATGTTTTTGCAAGCATGCCGTTCTGGGCATATACAGCATACATCAATGCGGTATTTCCATTGCTATCTGTCTCTCCATCAACAGAAACTCCTTCTTTAAGCAATTTTAGTACTGCCGGACGATTCTGATTTTTTACTGCTGAAAGAAGAGGTAATCCTGAAAATGAACCAAACACAATACGATACTGTTCGGAATCAAGCGAGCCGACTGTAGGAGTGTTCATTTTCATTGAAGAATCCTTATTTTCTTCTGTAGACTTTCGATACGATGCAAGATAATCTTCGTATGTCATCCGGGCATCATCTCGATTTCTTTTATCTGCTTTTTTTGAAATCAAAAATTCCACAATTTCCATGTTGTTGTTTTTTGCCGCAAGAATTAAAGGTGTTGCTCCAGAACGATTGACAGCATTAATGTCACAGTGCTCCCCAACAAGCATTTCAACAGAGGATATATCATTGTTTTCTACTGCGATATGAAGCGCGGTATCTCCTGCATTGTTCTTGACATTCAAATCAATCCCGTCCACAAGAATTAAAGCCAAAATCTTTTCGCTTCTATTCCGAACCGCAAGATGAACGACAGTGTCACCATCACGGTTTGAAATATTCAAGAATTCGCATTCAGAAGAAAAATAGCGGCTGTCCGCCAGTTCCATTCGGACTTTGTTTTCTTGATTTTTTAAAACAGCCTGCATAAGAGGCGTATTGCCCTGTCCATCCAATTCAAGAGGCTCTTCTACTGACACAAGTTTTTTTGAGGAAACGCATCCTGCAAACAAAAAAGCAAGCAAAAGAACCGCAATTATTTCTTTTTTCATATATTCCTCACGCCCTATTCGTATTTCTTAAGCAGATTATACATTGGTCTTGCCTTCTCCGCCGCTTTCTCAACCTCGGATTTACTTTTTCCCTCTTTGGTTGCCCTCTCAATTGCCTTCTCAGCATTATCATTCTCAACTCTAGAATAATACTTTTCATAATATTCCCACACACCATCGCCGTATGAATCACGGACAGACGCCGCATTTCTTCCATAAATCAGCACCAATTCAATCATGTTTATAGAATGTTTATTCCTCATGGCCCATAAAAGCGGCGGCATCCCTTCCCTGTCTGATTTGTTCACATCAAAATTACGGTTTCTCAAAAACACTGTCACCATATTCGTTTCCTGTCCATCCATCGCAATCATAAAAGGCGTGTATCCGTCAGAATCAGAGATATTGTAATTAATCTTAGCGTCCAATAATTTTTCTAACAAAGTTTGGCTTCCAGCCTTCACTGCATAATGAAGTGCTGTTGAACCATCATCATCCTTAGCATCAAGTTCTGAAAATTCTCCCTTTAAAATCGTTGTGGCAATTCCGTCAAGTCCTGCTTCCGCGGCATACATGAGTACCGTTTTTCCTTTTGCATCTGAAACATTTGGATTTGCACCAGCCGTATTGATGAGATAGTCGGCTATCAGTTTGCTTTTTTTCTTTAACGCCTGCATTAGCGGTGTAACTCCATTAGAATCACTGACATCAGGACTTGCTCCAGCCTCAATCAATGTTCGCACCATCGCCATATTTCCATTTTCACAGGCCCAGACAAGAGGTGTGCGTCGAAAATTCGTTGTTTCATCCACATAGTTCGGATCGGCACCATGTCCCAAATGAACCTTGACATCTTGAATTGAATTGCCACGAGCCGCCTCAATAAGCCAGTCATTGCAACTCTGTCCTCGTCCATTATACGATTCATATCCATAACTGAATAATCCTGCTTCAAAAGCCAACAGGATTGCCGCCAAAACAATTATTTTTTTCATTTTTTGAACTCCTAGTGGTTAAAATGTGCAACATACATCTGTTACTGATTTTAACTATATATAATTTATTTTTTTCCATACAGGAAAATTACAATCTTGCGTCTTTTCTCCGTAAAAACAGTAGAATTCAAAGTCATTCGCTTCTACAGCTTGCTATTCGGCAGCTTACTGTACAATATATCTATGAAGTTGGAAACCGCATTCTTTATAGTTGGCAAATCTCTTGCAATAGATGTACTATTGTCTAAGACTAAATAGATTGCAGCAGATGACTTTGTGGTATTTGACGACGGGGAATCAGTGGGCAGATACTCAGATTCAGTCTGCCATATTCCATTTGATGGATACCATTCTAGAGTGGTTTCTAGCCAATTCTGTATAGAAGAAGCATCTTCAGGGTCTTCACAACCAATATTTTCAAACACAAACTCCAATTTAGCTGCTTTTCCATCTCCAAGTGAAAACTTTTTACCTGGTACACTTAATGATGAAGGTACTATACGAACACACTTGTCTATCGAAAATGTATAGTCAGAAATAGAAAAACGCTCTACTTTTCCATGAAAATATACTTTTGAATCATTCACATCTGCAAACTCTTTTTGTGATTCAGGAATATCAAAGGTCATAATAATCTCATCGTTTTGCCATGTATTTGTAGGAAGTCTTAGAGTAAATTTATAATTATATGTAGTTACAGTAAGACTTTCTGCAACATTTTTAAACTCTTCTTGCACCTCAGAAAATTCATTCATTTTTTGCGATTTCCCTAAAGGTGTTGTTATATTTTCAAGCGCAGTTTCAAATCCTTTATTATCCCTAACATCACTACCCGGTACCCCTAGTGCGTAACATGCTATTTTATTTCCTTTTATTGTCCTTTCGTTCAATTGCCTGTTTAACCATTTTGCATAGGATGCTGTTGTAAAATACTCGCCTAATCCTGTGTCTTCCAGGGGATAGTCTTCCATATGACCTGCACTTCCATTGTCAAGACCATCGGTAAATGTAATTATATATACATTCTCAAGGTTTTTAGGCAGTGAGGTCGCATTATTTTCAAGATTAATAAGAGCCTTGTGAACTCCATAGTATAAGAGAGTTGATGTATCACTTGAAACTTTATACTTATCCGCCAATAGTTGCTTTGCATAATCTTTGTTTGCGCCAGAATTAAGTAACATAAGCTTATCGTTATTCAAATCCGAAACTTCGTCTCCAAAACTGATTATGCCTAAATACAAACCTGAATCATCGGATTCACCTCCACCTCCCGAACCACCTTCATTTCCGCTATTGTCGCCGCTTTCACCATTTCCGCCGGAAGATGAACCCCCGCTTGGATTATAATAATACCAAGTGCCTTCCTTGTACCACCATTCGCCCGCCGTACGATACGAATCCTCTGTCTGTTCCATAAAACTATCCCACTTTGTTGTGAAGAATAGGGAGGTATAACTTGCTTCCAATGTGGTTGTATACCAGCCGTCACCTTCTGATTGTAAGTGGAAATGCCTCTCATCTAAATTCGAATTGCTCGACCCCCACACATACACATTGACATAATTGTATGCATGCAGAATAATTTTGTTACTGGAACTTCCGCTCCCATCCTCATCACTCGAACTGGTATCGGAACACCCACTCAATATGCAACTGCACAACGCAAGAATAGCGAATAATGCAAACCACGCTTTTTTCATAAGAAATCTCCTAAAAAAAATTATCCTCCCCCACAACAAGGAGAATCATAAAGCCCGCGAACATTGCCAGAATGCTGCTGGAACATCGCCGCAAGCCATTGGAGAAAAATTATACCTATTTCTTCTGCTTTACCCTATCGCCAATATGCGTGATTTTTATGTGATTTTGCCTTCACTTCGCTCATCACCACTTTGGGTGATTTCATCGTTTATGAGACGGTAGAGCGAAAACTTTGAATTGACGGCGCACTTCTCGTAAATATGCTTTATGTGCGTGGCGGCGGTGTTCACGCTTATGTTCAGGGATTGGGAGATTTCCTTCGTGGTGTTTCGGTTCGAGCAAAGCATTTTCGCCACTTCGATTTCCCGGGGTGTCAGTCCGTATTCCATGAGAATTATTTCTGCGCTCGGTGATGAAATCTTTTGCGTCCCGGCTTTTTCCGCATATGAAGAAGAAAGTGTTTGCGTCCTCTGGATCTTCCGCTCGATTTCCAGGCGACTTGGATGCGATGTCCGCCTTGCCATAATGAAAAGGTACAGAATGTTCACAATCAGAAAATTTATGTCGTAGGAAAAATAATAGTCGTTGTCCATTAACGCGCTCAAGAAAAAATACTCCTTCGACTTTCTTATCAAATGGAAGCCTTGGCGGAAAATCAGAAAAACATAGAACACGCACCACGGAATCAAAATTGAAAAGTCGTACTTTCGCTTTCTCGCTCCAAATGCAATGACTATGATTTCAAAAACGAGACCTGCAATCAAAACGCAAATCGAAAGCCTATATACAAAGTCAAAATTCGGGGATATTGAGAACATTATCGCGAAAAGGAGTGCGCATCCAATGAACGAGGAGTTGATTTGATTGTTTATGGAAAACTGAGTCTCCAAATTCAGGCATCTAAACGCAAGCACCAGTATTGTCACAAAGCCGAATGTCGCGACAATGTAGCTCAAGTGCAAAAAAAATCCCGCCCCCGAAAGGCTATTCCAAAGGAGCGCGGGTCCGATTCCCTTCATGCACAATTGATAGATGAAAAAGAAAATCGTAACGGCGAGAATGAAGAGCGCGTTCCGTGGCTTGCGGAAAACCCATATAAGAATTTGCATGCACATCGAGGTCAAAAACATCGCGATTGACATTCCATGCACAATATTGAATTTCGTGGTCTGCAAAAAATAGTCGCCATGGGAAAAAAGCCTGAAGACCATCGCGGCGGTGTCGGAATTTTTTATCCGCAAAAGAACCTCGCTTTTCCGCGCGGGGATTTCCAGGGCGCATCTCACTCCTTGGATTTTCTTTTGACTGTTCAGAACAGTCTTCCCTGCCTGGTCATGCAAAGTCCACTCTCCGTTGCTTTTGATAAAGAGCCATGCCTCGTCAACCAATTCCGGTCCCAAGTCAAGCACGCGTTTTTCTTGTGCGCTCGGAATCTCAAGCAGACACCAAAGGTACGGACTGAAATTTCCTACAAAACGGTTCGCGCTTTGCGGAATGAATTCTCCGGCAGTGCATAGGGGGGGGGGTACAAGAATTTGACTTTGACACGGCAAGGCTTTTCGGGCGGGTGTAATCCGCGCAGCCGCACAGAGAAAAAACAATGAGCATTGCAAGCAGTCCGTTTTTACGCATACCACATTTTATACGATATTTCAAATAAAATAAATCATATGCGCAAGTGTTTTTTTCTCACCCATATGGGTGATATGGGGGGGGGTAAAACAACATTAAAAGAGCGCATGACAGTCTTTAGACCTCTGCTATAATCGTCACGGCAAGTCAAACGGCGCGTTTAAAATTGCCATCAAAAATGTGCCGCAAACCAAAGATTTGCGATGCAAACTTTGGTTTGCTTACGAATTTGTCGATGCGGAGCACCTTATCAGAAACTCGTTTTTTGAAAAGAAAATTCTTGCAATTTTTCGCTTTTCAATGTAATATTAAATTTATGAAAAAGCTCGGAATTATCGGCGCGATGGAATGCGAAGTGAAAATCATTTTGGACGCGCTTTCGCAAAGTGGAAATGTTTCTCATACGGACGCCGGCGGCACGGTTTATCATGAAGGAAAAATCGGCGGCTTGGAAATTGTCTTGGCGAAAAGCGGAGTGGGCAAAGTGAACGCCGCGCTTTGCGCCCAAAGGATGATTTTGCAGCGTGGCGCGGATTTCATAATAAATTCCGGAATCGCAGGCGCGATGGGCGCAGGACTTGGCGTGTTCGATGTGGTGATTTCGAGCGACGCGCTTTACCACGATGTGGATGCGACCGTGTTCGGCTACAAGCCAACGGAAATTCCGCAGATGGAATGTTCGGACTTTGTGGCCGACAAAGATATGATAGAAAAAATTAAGCGCGTTTTTCCACTCGTTCCTGAAAGCGCGGGGCACAAGCTTGCGGTGGGACGAATCGCTTCCGGCGACCAATTCGTGGCGGACAAAAACCTCAAAGAGCAAATCAAAAAAGATTGCGCTCCGCTCTGCGTGGAAATGGAGGGCGCGGCGGTGGCGCACGCATGCTTTCTAAATAAAACTCCATTCGTCATAATGCGGACGCTTTCCGACATGGCGGACGACACCATAGAATCCACTTATGATTTTAATGAAGAAACCGCGGCTAATTTGAGCGGCGCGATTTTGCTTGATCTTATCAAGCGAATTCATTAGGTTTGAAATTATGAATATTGCGGCAAAATTCAAAGAAACGGCGAAGTCCGTAGTTCCCGTAATTCTCATTGTTCTTGTCTTGGGACTTACCGTCGTTCCGTTGGATAAAATTCTTTTGGCGCGATTCGTGGTCGGCGGGTTTCTTTTGATTGCAGGGCTTACGATTTTTTTGCTCGGCGTGGACATGGGAATCGAGCCGATGGGCGAACGCTGCGGTTCTTCTCTCGTGCAAAAAAGAAATTTGCCACTTTTGCTCGGATGCGCTTTTGTGATTGGTTTTATTGTTACCGCCGCCGAGCCTGACATTCAAGTTTTCGGCGATCAAGTGCGAGCGATATTCAAATTCGTTGACAAGTTTTTGCTCACTTTCGTGATAGCCGCGGGCGTAGGGCTTTTTATCCTCATCGGGCTTTTGCGCACAGTATTGAAATTTTCTATAAAACTTACTTTTGCCATCGCTTATGTCGCGCTTTTCGCGCTTGCCTTTTTCGCGCCCCAAAGTTTTTTGGGGATCGCGTTTGATTCAGGCGGCGCGACCACTGGACCTATGACCGTGCCATTCATTATGGCTTTGGGTTTGGGCGTGGCGACTGTTCGTCGCAATTCCGCTTCCGCTGGAGATGACGATGGTTCTTTCGGGCTTACGGGAACGGCTTCGGTAGGACCTGTTATGGCGGTTTTGATTTACGCGATTTTTTTGAATCGCGCGGGTCTCGCGCAAAAGTCTTTGGAATCAGCGCAGGAAATTGTCCTTGAAACTGGAGCTGGAATTTTTTCACAAGTGTTTTCTCCGTTTTCGAAAATCCTTCCGCATGTTTTTTTTGAATCTGTTTTGTCCATCGCGCCGCTTTTCGCGCTTTTCGTCATATTTCAATTTTGGCTTTTCAAAATGACGGCGCGTCAAGTGCTGCGTTTTGTCGTGGGATTCGTGTACGCGTTCATCGGGCTTTCTGTTTTCTTGATTGGCGTGAACGGCGGCTTCAGCGATGCAGGGCGCGCGCTCGGAGAAATTTTGGGAAGGCTCGCTTCGGAACATGGCGGCGCGTGGCTTGCGCTTCTTCTCGGAACAGGCGTGCTTTTCGGAGCGATAATCGTTTGCGCGGAACCTGCGGTTTGGGTTTTGAGCGAACAAGTGGAACAAGTTTCAGGCGGCACGATAAAGCGTCGCGCGTTGCTGGTTTTCCTTTCGGCAGGAACGGCTCTTGCGATCGCGCTTTCGCTTTTGCGCAGCATAAACGGATTTTCTTTGAAGTATATTTTGGTCTCAGGCTATGCCCTTGCGCTTGCCTTGATGATTTTCGCGCCTCCACTTTTTACTGGCATAGCGTTTGATTCGGGAGGGGTGGCTTCAGGTCCGCTCACATCCACGTTCATTCTTTCTTTTACGATTGGCGCGGCAGGGAAAGACGCTTCGGATTCTTTTGGCGTGATCGCGCTCGTGGCGATGATGCCGCTCATTGCCGTGCAAATCATGGGAATTGTTTTCAAAGTGAAGAATGCCCGCGCGGAAAAAATTCTCGCAAAAATGGCGGCGGAACAAAAAGCAGTTGCCCAAAAGGAAGTATGACAACAACTGCACAAATGGCGCATTTGTTGTCAACTCAAGTTTTTGCAAGCAAAAACTTGTTCTATACCGCACATTCTCATTTCATTGCGAATGTGCGTAAAAAGTCACTCGTGGAATTGAAATTCCGCTCCTGACTTTTTATACAGGAGTAAAAATGTTTAAACTTATTGTAAGCATTGTGCCGAACAATTCAGGTTCTCTCGTGAGTTCCGCCGCGAATGACGCGGGCGCATCGGGCGGCACGATAATTCCAGGGCGCGGAACTGCTTCGAGCGACATTCTTTCGATTTTGGGCTTGGGCGACAGTTCAAAGGAAATCGTTTACATTGTCGTTGACGAGAAAATTGAAAACGATGTACGCGCCGCAATCGAAAGCGCTTGCTCGAAGAAAAAACATTTTGGCGTGATGTTTACGGTGGACGTGAACAGTTTCATAAAAAGCGGAACGAAATCAAATTTGAATTTGGAGGAAAAATCTGTGCGACAAAATTCCAACGAAAACAATTTTCAAATGATTAACATAATCGTGAACAAGGGCTACGCCGAAGATGCGATGGCGGCGGCACGAAAGGCGGGCGCGGGCGGCGGGACAGTCGTGCTTGGACGCGGAACTGCGAAAGAAGGCGACGAAAAATTTTTCGGCGTGGAAATCGTTCCAGAAAAGGAAATGCTTGTAATACTTGTGGAACAAAGCAAAGCCGAAGCCGTCGTGGAGGCCGTGCAAAACCTTGAATGCTTTTCCGAATGCGGAAGCGGAGTCGTATTCTGCGCGGATGCGAAGCGTTTTACGCTTTTGGGAAAACGGTAATGCAACGCGAGCGTCGCATGTAATGAGTAATCGGGAATAAGCAATAGACTTACGATGTTTGAATTGGTATCTGAGGGAAATACTCTTTTGCTTGCGCTGATTGAACGCGTGCCTGTATTGTTCGAGCATGCCGAAACCACCGTGCGGCGAAATGTCATCTTCGCGCTTGCTTCTAAAGGTGCGCTGAAATTTTAGGAAGCATAATTGAATTACATTCGCTTGAAAAAAATTGATTCCACGAACAGTTACGCGCTTTCGCTTTTGAACGATGCGGCGAAAAATGACGGAGTTCGATCGCTTGACAAAAATGTCGTCGTGGCGGAAGAGCAAAGCGCAGGGAGGGGGCGGATAAAGCGCGAGTTTTTTTCTCCGCCAAAAAGCGGTCTTTATTTCACAGCGATTTACGCGCCGCGCGTTTCGATTGAAGCGCCCGCAAAATTGACTGTGCTCGCCGCGCTTGCAGTTTGCCGCGCGTTGCAAAAACTTTTTGGAATTTCCGCGCAGATAAAATGGGTGAACGATATATATTTGAACGAAAAAAAAATTTGCGGCATCTTGGCGGAGGGGCATGTCGATTCGCTCTCGCAAAAAATCGATGGCGCGGCAATCGGAATCGGCATAAATGTTTTGGAAAAATATTTTCCAGAAGAAATCCAAAAAAAGGCCGGCGCGATTTTTCAAGACGAAAAACAATTTTGCGAATTTGCTTCGATTGATTTGCTGAAAGAAAAATTGCTTTTTGAAATTTGCGAAAACTTGTACACTTTGTACGATCGCGCTTTTGAAAATTACGCCGCTTACCGCAGCGCGCTTTTGGAATACAAGTCGCGCTCGTTTTTGATTGGTCGGCGCGTAAAAGTTTTTCCGCTGGTTGGCGACAAGAATTCTTTTTTTGCGGATGTTCTTGACATCGATGAAAATGCAAGGCTTGTCGTGCGCACGGAAGACGGAAAAACGTTGCGCTTGGAAAGCGGCGAGGTTTCAACACAAATAGAAGAATGAACAATGACATTGAACGATGGCTTGCAAATTTTTAGGCAATGATGAGTTTTTAAATTGAAATAAAATCCGTGATAAAAACCACAAGCAAGACTCGAATCAAAAAATCCGCGCGACTATTCGCGCGGATTTTTTGCTATTTTATTATGTCGAATTTTTTCACATAGGCGACCACTTCGTCAACCGTAGTGAACGCGAGAGCCGTGTTTGTGTCAGCCGCGCCGTAGTAGATTGCCATTCGGTTCGTTTCAGAGTCAACGAGGGCGGCACACGGAAAGACCACGCTCGGCACGAATCCGCGCTCTTCGTATTCCACTTCCGGAGTGAGCAGAAAATTTCCACAGCGATGAATCACGCGCCACGGCTCGTTACTGTCCAAGATGGCCGCGCCTATGGAATATATGAATCCCGAGCAAGTGCCCGTAACTCCGTGGTAAATCAAAAGCCAGCCTTCTTCGGTTTCAATTGGGGCGCAGCCCGCTCCGATTTTAACCGACTGCCACCATTCGCTCGATTTTCCCATCACCCATTTGTGGTTTCCCCAATGCAAAAGGTCGTCGCTCTCGGAAAGAAAAATGTCGCCGAACGGAGTGTGCCCGCTGTCCGAAGGACGGGTGAGCATAAAATATTTTCCGTCGATTTTGCGAGGGAAAAGCACTCCGTTTCGGTTGAACGGAAGGAAACCGTTTCCGCGCGTGGTGAACGTGCGAAAGTCGCGAGTAGTAGCGATTCCGATTGACGCACCGTGAAAATCCGTGCACCAGACTATGTGGTAATCCTCACCGATTTTTATGAGGCGCGGATCGTATGCGTAATTGGGACTGACATCTCGTCCGTCTTCATCGGTGATTTTGATTTTGCCTTCGCTGAATTTCCAGTTGAGCGCATCGTCGCTGAATCCGAAATAAAGATAAGGGATTCCGTTGCAAGTTTCGGCACGGAACACGCCCACGAAATTTCCGCTCCTTTTTTCCACGCTTGCTTCCCCTCCCTTCCATGTCGCCACCGCGCTGTTGAAGATTCGCGTTACGTTTGGAAGCGGATTGCGGGCAATGACGGGATTTTTGGAATAACGCCAGACTGGACCTTGGCATTCGGCTGGCTTTTCTTCCCACGGAATGTTCGGAATTTTTTCGCCAATTACTTTAATCATTTTTCTTCTCCCATAAAAAGTCAATGGCAAAAGTCGCAATCCTTCCGGATTGCTAACAATTTCGCAATTGCCTTTTTAACGTGCGCGTTAAGCAACTTGTTGCGACGCACACATGTGAAATATGTAAGTTTCCAACGGAAACTTGTCATAATAGAAGTGCCGCGCCATTTGTACAGTACTTCTATCATATCTCCTGTAAAATAAAAATATTTTTTCGATATTGCCGAATTTCAAAAAATCATCTTTTCAAAAAAGAAAGATTTTTTTCTATGAGCGCGCATCTTTGCGTCACGCATTCTACGGAACGCATCGGATCTTTCGGCGTGTTGAAAACATAATCTTCAAGCAAGTCGAGCGTGGTCGTCGCCACATGGACGCGCGTGTCGCTCGAGGCGTAGTATATGAAAACTTCGCCCGCTTCGTTCACAATCGCGCCGTTGGTAAAGACGACGTTGCTCACATCACCCACGCGCTCCCCCCCGAATGGCTGGATAAAAGTTCCCGAAGGTTCGGCGATGACTTTCGACGGGTCGAGCAAGTCCGTAGCAAAACAATACAGCACATATCGCAAACCTGCCGCCGTGTTGCGCACCCCATGCGCGATGTGAATCCATCCGCGCGAAGTTTTTATCGGAACTGCGCCCGCGCCGTTTTTCGATTCGGTGATGGTGTGGTACTTCCTCGAACTGATGATTTTTTCTTCGTCAATTTGCGCATGCGTGATGTCATCGCAAAGTCCGAATCCGATTCCCCCTCCCGAACCTGTTTCGATGAAGCCGTCCATGGGGCGCGTGTAGAAAGCATATTTTCCTCCGACGAATTCAGGATGAAGCGCGACATTGCGCTGTTGCGGCGAGCGAAGCGTCTTTAGGTTCGCAAGCCGCTCCCAATTCTTTAAGTCCTTTGTGCGGACTATTCCTGCTTGAGCCACGGCCGCGCCTAAGTCCGCTGAATCTTTGTCCTTGCTTTCCGAACAAAACACGCCGTAAATCCAGCCGTCCTCGTGCTTCGTGAGGCGCATGTCGTATACGTTCGTTTCTTCGGGACAAGTGTCCGGAAGCCGCACTGGATAATCCCAAAAGCGAAATCCTTCCGTGCCGTTCGCACTCTCCGCCACCGCGAAAAATGATTTTCTGTCGTTTCCTTCAACACGAGCCACAAGAAAATATTTTCCGTCAAGAAAAATCGCGCCCGAATTGAGCACCGCGTTCACGCCGAGTCTTTCCATAAAATTCGGATTCGCCTTTTCATCCATATCGAATTTCCAAAAAGGCGGAATGTGTTCGCGCGTGAGGACTGGATTTTTGTAGCGGCTGTATATGCCATTGTAAAAATCCGTGCGATCGTTTTTGAGCGAAATTGTCGCCTCGTATTTTTTTTCTACCAAATTCTTTTTTTCTGCGAATGTCATTTGCTTCTCCTAATAAAAAGGCAAAAATTAAATTGCAATTTCGTTTTTGCCTTTTTAACGCGTTTTGCAACGAAGTGAAAAACGCAGTATATAACAAGTTTGGCAAGTTGCGACGCAACTGGACAAACTTGAGTTGATAAAAGACGCGCCATTTGTGCGGCTTTTATCATACTCTCCTTATAAAAAATCAAAATATGTTTCATTTTTCGCTTTCTTCGATTTCGGAAATCCGCGAAATTATTTCAAGGCACATTCGTCCGTTGTGGTACGGACATTTCCACGGCTCGACAATCGGCAGATTTTTCGCCGTCCCGTTTTCGTCCAAGTAGCCGAACCATTCGCTTTTTTCGCGTTTGTCCACAAAGAAATTCTTTATGTAGTTCCAAACGGCGCAAGCGGCATCAAAAAATTTTTCTTCGCCTGATTTTTGCCACGCGTTGAAAAATCCGACCACGGCTTCCGCCTGCACCCACCAAACGCGCGTTTCATCATCAATGCCGCGCTCGCATTCGTTGAGAACAGAATTTTTTTTGAACGCGCACGAAAGAATTTTTTCCGCCATCGCCCGCGTAATTTTTTTTATAGAATTTTCATCGCCAAGAATTTCCGCCGCGCAATCTACAAGCCACGAACTTTCGATGTCGTGTCCGTAAGAATGCAAGTCGATGAGCGAATTGTAATTCTTGTCGAAAAAGACTTCCTGCCTAGAAAGTTTTTCGTTCCAGATTTTTTCCGATTCGATTTTAAGAATTTCTTCGAGTGCACCCTTTGCTTTGGGATTTTTTGAAACTCTGAAAAAATCCGTGTACGCTTCCATTACATGCAAAAGCGTGTTCATCGTGCGTTCCGCCATCACGCCGTTTTCGGAAAGTTTTTCGTTTGATTCTGGCAAAAAATCGCGCGAAAAAGATTCGAGGTAGCCGTCCGCATCACGACATTTTTTTTCAATCAAATCGAAAAGCGATTCGGCAAGCGCCAGCGCGTCGGCGTTTCCCGTCGCGTCGAAGTAATTCGAGAGCGCGTAAATCGCGAACGCTTGGTTGTAAGTGTGCTTCGTCGTGTCGAGCGGCGAGCCGTCCGCGTTCAGCGACCAAAACACTCCGCCGTTTTCTTTGTCAAGACAAAAATCGCGCAAAAAACGCCACGCGTGATCGGCGCATTCGCGCAAATCTTCGCCGCCGAGAATTTTGTACGAGCGTGAAAAGAAGTACAGGATTCTCGAATTCAAAATGCAACCCTTGGATGCGTCTTTGTGCACGTTAAGGTCGAAATCCACCAGCCCGTAGAAACCGCCGCGCTCATCGCGCAAACTTTCCCAAAATGGAATCAGGTGCGCGGTGAGTTCGTGTTCGTTTTCCTCCTTGAGCGTTTTTAAACTTTCTTTCATATTTCCTCCTTAAAAGTTTGAAAAAAAATTCAAAATAGCAATCGCCTTTCGCTAGTCCTTTTTGTACAGGATTACATCGTCGATGTAAATTGGACCTTCGTACTTTATGTAGCCGAGCGTCGGACAGATGGTGACGAAAGTGTACGACGGATTTTGGAAGAATTCAAGCGACGTGGAAACTTTGTAATATTCCTTTCCGTCTTCAAGCGTTACGACAGGCACATCGACAATGCGGGCGTTATTTTCCTTGAGACCGGTTTTTACCCACCCCGGATCAAACGCGATGTATGGCTGCACTCCGGGAAGTCTGTCGCTTTCAGAAGATTTTGTGGCGTGCGGAATCACCTTGGCCTTTTCGTAGTAGAAAGTGAAGTCCATCTTCGCCGCGTCCGCCACTTCACGCATTGTGCCGAATTTTACCTTGAGTTCTTCCCAGTCGTTTTCGCCAGAATACTGCCCGTCCACCTGCACCATTCCTCCGTTGAGACTTGTGTGCTTGATGCCTTTTATTTCCGCCATATAGCCGCCCATTGACGAAGCGTCGGCGATGTCGGTGGCAAAGTCATAGTGCTTGATGACGCTGTAGGTTATGACATTGGAAATCGTTACGGAATTTTCGGCTGTTTCGAGGACAGTTCCGTCGCTCAAAGTGAACACGACTTTCATCGCGAGCGTAGAGCCATCGGGAAAAATCTTTGCCATTCCGAGCGTGTCGAATTTGATTCGGTATGTGTCCGACTCCGCGTTGTAGTTGAGTGTGCGCGGACTTGGAGCTGCTTCTCCATCTATGAAAAGCTCCGCGCGCTTTACGGAAATCTTGCTGTCGTTGCCGCTTAAGAATTTCGCTCTTACTTCAAACACGTCCTTTATGTCCTGATCGCGCGCAGGGTTGAGAAGATAGACTCGCGGCTTTGAAAGTGTCTCGCTTTTTTTGCCGGTAGCAAAGAGCACGGCATAGTCGGAAAGCAGATTTGACACATCGCTTTTGTCGTTCATAATGCGGAATCCATCGTAGTCATCATAGATTCCATCGCCGCCTTCGTTTTGTTCGTAAATGTT
The DNA here is from genome assembly GCA_910584475.1 of uncultured Treponema sp. Classification (GTDB taxonomy): domain Bacteria; phylum Spirochaetota; class Spirochaetia; order Treponematales; family Treponemataceae; genus Treponema_D. The sequence goes on along the minus strand of CAJUBD010000004.1, from coordinate 151,559 downwards.
GGAGGAAGTGAGTATCCAAAATTGGCTTCCGTTCACTCCGTTTTTGTAGGCGACATTGTTCCAGATGTCGTATACGGCAAGGCGATTGAGTTTGCCGCCCGCGCTTGTTCCGTACTCTTCAAGCACGACAGGCTTTTTAGCGGCCTTCGCCGCCTCCGCGTGCTTTTTGATGTATTCCTCGCCCCAAGCCACTTGATAGTTTTCAAGGATTCCCCAAGTTTCAGGATAAAGATGGAAAGTGCCGTAGTCGATGTTCTTGAGTTTGAGGAACGCCTCGAAATCCGCGCCTTCGTAACCGTCGTAGCAAGTGCCGCCTTCGCCGCCAATCGGAGTAAAGCCATTGTTCATAAAGCCCTCGTCGCCCACGGCGCAAAGTTGCTTTGGAGCGAGGCTTTTTATATATGCAGAAATTTCGTCCGTCCATTCCACGAGAATTTTTCCTTTCTTGTCGTCGGGATTGCGCGGCTCGTTCATAACTTCCCAAGCCATCACCGTGGGATCATCGCAAAGCGCAAGCCCTGTATATTCATTCGTATGTGTGAGCATTTCGCGGATGTAGTCCTTGTACGCCGCCTTGCATTCTTCGTTAGTGAAAAAATCCGTGTCCTTTTCCAGCTTAAACCAACGCTGCCAAGAAGACGCGTTCTTCACGCCTCCAAAATCGCCCCAATAATTATTGAGGGCAACCACAAGTTTTATGTCGCGCTTCTTTGCCTCCGCCACGGTAAAATCGAGCCGCTCAATGACATTGCGCGGATAGCCAAATTCATCGGGCGACTTTTTGTTGCGCTTGATGAATTTTTCGGGAACGCCGTATTCGCCCGGCGTATCCATTCCGTGCGAATTATGGTCGCGGTTTGGTCCGAATTGAAATCCCCAGCATCGCACCACCGAAAGGTTCATCGCCTGCGCGTCGTCGAGCACGTCAGTAATCATTTTGTCGGGCGAATAGTCCAAATAATAGTTGTTCGTTCCTGCGAAACGGAATTCCTTTCCGTCCAGCATGAATTTTCCGTTTTTCACGGAAACGAATTCTTTGTTCCCGCCACCGCAGGATACGAGGATGCATGCCGCACATAGCGCCGCCGCGTAAATAAAATTTTTCTTCATTTAGCATTTTCTCCCATAATAGAGTTCACAAAGTAAACTTTTAACAGAATAAGAAACCGTTTTCTTTAACGATTTCAGTATACCATATTTCGCCGTAAAGTCAAGTCAGTTTACCGTGATTTTTTGAATTTTCTTGCGAAGAGTGAATGAAATGGATGAATTTATTATGCGCGAAAAAATTAGGCGGTAAGTTTTACGCCTGCGTTTCCGAGTAAAAGTCCTGGTACAAAAATGTCTTCGTCAATCTCGTCCCAATGGATTCCAATTCCGCCGCCGCTCAAAACATAATTATTTAATTGTGCATCGCTCGCTTCGCACAAAATCGGAAACCATGCTTTTGGCACGGAAAGAATTCGTCCGTCCAATAAAGTTACGGAAAAACTGTTTTCGCTGAATTCAACTTTTGTCGCCCGCGCCTCATTTGCTGAAATATTCATGCCAAGCCTCCTTTATTTTGCCGATGTTTTCGTTCGCGACTTTCCGAAGTTCATTTAAAACTTCGGGTGAAAATCCGTAGTTTTCCGCTAAAACCGCTTTTTCTGAAATCCAAAATTTACACAATTTTTCATCTTTTCGCACATGAATATGGCATGGCTCAACCGGGTCGCCTTCGTTTGAAAAGAAAAAGAATTTGTATTTTTTATATTCAAAAACTTTCGGCATAAAATATTATAACACGGATTTCTTTTTCAGTCCAGTGAAAAAAAATCCGTGTTATAATAATGTGCCAAATTTTCCATTTCGTAACCATTTTCGCGTTTCGCCGTTCGCGCGAAAAAAAATGATTTTTTTTTGAAAATTTTGCTTGACAATATTCAAAAGCGTGGTATAATGACTTTAGGAATAAGAAAACGGTTTCTTTAATTTGCGTGCGCCTCGCGTTGCGGGCGCGTGCGAAAAAGGTTTAAATGCAGCGTCAAAAATACTGCCGCTGTGTTTAACTACAGTTTGCGTTGCAAACTGTACCATTCATTGCGACTTCCGCTGGAAACTTCGCGCTTGTTGCGAAGGCATTTCATTGCGATGTCGCAAATTAAAGAACGAAAAAAGGAGGCTTTTTGAGTGAAAAAAGTCAAATTGGCTTTGGCGACCGCGCTTTGTTCGCTTTTGGCGTTCGGCGCGGCAGCGGAAAGCGAAGAATTGCTGGAGGGCTTTGAAGGCTCTTCCACGCAATGGACGTTCGTCGGTTCTAAGTGGAACGACGGTGACAAGAGCACGGCGGCTTCTGTGAGCGCGGACTGGAAAAGCGAGGGCGAGTCTTCGCTTAAATGCGAGTTCGGCTCTGCGAAGGCGGGTGCGATTGCGGCTACTTTCTACACGGAAAAGCCCGCGATGACGGACATTTCCCCGTTCGACGCGATTGAATTCGACGTGCACAATCCCACAAGGTACACGATTCAAGTGGCGGCGGCAATCGTCACTGGTTCTGGGTGGGATTGGCATGAAAGCCGCGTCACAAACGTAGCTGCCGGAAAGACACGGACGGTGCGCGTTCCTCTTTACGAGGGCAACCTCAAGAGCGCGTCCACGAAGTGGAATTTCAGCACGGATTTGAACGACCCGGACGACGTGAAAAGGATGGCGTTCAAATTCTTCATCCCGCAGGGCGTGCCAGCGAGCGCGGTGTATGTGGACAACATCCGCCTCATCGAGGAGTGAGTTTGGATGGCGAGGTTTTCGCAATGCTCCTAGATGGTTGCACGAATTTTTTTTTGTGCAATAGAGAAAACGGTTTCTTTAAAAGCACAGAAATCTTCGCTTTGGGAAACACTTAATTTGAAGGAACGCTGTTTAGCGAAAAAAGGAGGCTAAAATGAAAAAGTTCCTTAAAAAATCGGGCAAAGTGGCTTGCGCCGCCGCCCTTGCGATGTGCATAGGGGGGGGGGTATTTAACTGCCGACCCCGCGCTTAGTATCAACGGTGGATTCAAATTGCCGTTCGGATTGTTGCAGATTGATGGCACTAAAGAAAAGGCATTGACAACCTTTTTAGACCCAGATATGTGGACAGGCTGGGATGCGCAGGATTTTCGCTTCAATTTCCATTCAGATTATGCAGGAATAAATATCAATTTGCGCCCTGATTTGTGGTCGGCGACTACTGACAACAATGGTCAGACTATGGGCAAGCTCGGCATCAAAGAATACAGCGCTTGGTTTAGTCCTTTCGAAGGCTTTACGGTAAGCTTCGGCAACAGCGAGGAGCGGCACTGGTACAAGGGCACGGATGAGCGCGTGAACAACAAGTTTGGCGAAATCTCCATAATCGACTGTGACAATGACTCAAAGACCGGCGTTTACTATGGCCTTATTGGTGATCCTACTAAGGGTTTTGATTCAAAAAAAGATGGCAATATACTTGGACGGAATGGATGGGGAATCGGCGACATCGGACAAGACACAGTAAGTGCGAGAATGTATGGTTGGGATTCTGCCGCCATCGGCTCTAACTATGCCATCGGACTTCGCGCTTCTTACTCGCAAGGCGAGGACGGTTTCTTCGCGAAGCTAGCTCTTTCAAAGTATCGCAGTGCCGAAAATAAAGAGGGCTTCCAAAGCTTTGTCACAGACAAACGCAACAATTCTATAGACTTGATTGCTGGCATTGAAGCGGAAGTGGGCTATGCCTTTGAAAGTGCCGGTTCGATTGAACTCATCTACAAAACTTTGGCACTCGGAAACAATGTGCTCGCGGCATATTGGCAGCCTCGCTTTTTGGACGGCGCGCTCTTTGGAACTTTGGGCGTGACTGGCGTTTTTGATGTTCGCGATGGAAGTAGCAAGTATTATCAGGATACTGCTAATGGAAGTTGGAATAACGGCAATCCCCTTAATGTCAGCAGAAATGGTGATGGTGTAGCCAACAAATTCAATGCCTTCGCTGTTGATTTGCGTTTGGGTTGGAAGGCTACAGACAAATTGAGCCTTTTGCTCTACGGAAACTTCTCTATGGTCAAGCCTGGTGACGAGGGCGAAGCTCCTTCTTGGGCATATTATACCAACAAAAAAGGACAGATTGTTGATGATGCGGAACTCGGTGGCTATGTCGTCGCTTCAGTGGGATACCAACTTCCCATCGGTTCTGTGAACTTGGATGCTGGCGTTTACTTCCGCGACATCGACAACAATGATGGCTACGATATGGGCGAGAACATGCTTGTCGTAAAGGCGGGCTGGACAAACTGGCTTCCTGGCGGAGCGGGAGTCGGAATTGGCGCGGAATGGTATCACGCGCTCAATACTGGCGACCTTGCGGCAGATAAACCGAAAGACAGGTTCTGGCTCGGCGCATACTTCGAAGTGTGGCTCGGCAACTGATGCGGCTTGTATGCGTAGCGCAATGCGCTTCGCATACTCTTGACTTTTTATTGGGAGTGGCAAAAGCCGTCGTCGAAAATGCCGCCGCCGTCTTTTGTCCCGAGTTTTCTTGCGAAAACTTGCATATCAAACGCTGCTTCTTGCGAAGCAGCCCAAAAAGTCAATCGAAAGTTCAAACTTTCTTTTTGACTTTTTAGAGGAGAATGTTATGAAAAAATTTTTTGTTTTGTTGAGTGCCCTTGCGGTTTTGGCGTGGGGGGGGGTAATAGTAGGTTGCTCTGACGGCTCTGAAAGCGGCGATTATGATCCGAATGTCTTGGAAGGCTTGTGGATAGATTCAGAGGATGACGCGAGCGCAGTGTATTTTAAGGATGGCAAAGCGTACTTGAATTGCGAAAAGGGCGACGACGGCAACTATACTTCGGCGGAAGACGGCGCACCTTATTCCGTCAAAGGCGATGTAATCACTGTCGGCGACGAAGCGGTTAAAATTCTTGACATGCGTGTAAAAGATTATGTGAAACTTGCCGCGGACGATAAGACGACGACTTATAAATATAGCGACAAGGCGTTTTCTTCGGGAAGTCCTTCTGGAGGGGATAGCGAAGTGGACGCTAATAGCAAGTATTATGCGAAAGAATATTCTAAAGAATTTTCAGCATCGGATGAAAAGGTTGAGTTTTCCATTGAGGTTAAAAGTGATAAAACTGCTAAAGTCATAAGTTTTGAATGCATGACTGATACAGCAGATGGTGTTGATATAAGCGCGGTTGTCAAAGTCGGTGGAAATTGGGATTATGTAAAAATTCCAGATGCTGAAGATGCATATCCAAAGCTCACGACTGAATGGAAAAAATTCACAACTCCTACCCTTGCAGCTAAAGGCTCTGAAATTAGTGGTGGTAAGGCATCTGCGAGTGACAGTGGTTGGTATGTTAATGGAGCAACTAACAATGACGATTTGCAGGTAGTCGGTATGGAATTATATAATGGAAGTGCGAAAAAAGGCGGCACTGTATACATAAGGAATTTATTGGTACTTGACCAAGACGGCAAGCCGATAGACCTCTCTGGCTTTGATTGGAATTAAGTAAAAAAGTTTGTGGCTGTGGCGCGTGGTTACATTGCGGCATTGAAGTGTTGTTTGGAAAATAACGTGCTTTGTATGCGGTACACGGCGCGAAACGCGTTCCGCGTGCAGTCTGTTTGAATATCTTTTAGTTGCAATTAAGTTTTAATTGTGGCTCTTTGATATTTCCTCCTTATTTTTGGCGGTTTTCGTGGTTGCGGAAGCCGCCTTTTTTTTCGCCGCGTATTGCGCTTGCTTCGCTTGACAAAACGCGCGGGCAGGGTATAATTTTAGTATGGCAACTGCAAGTACGAAAATAAAGGTTGATTCAAAACTCAAAAAAGATGCGGCCGCATTGTTCAGCGGACTGGGGCTGTCTCTTTCCGATGCTGTGAGCATATATTTGAGACAGTGCGTAATTCGCAATGGGATTCCGTTCAGCGTGGCGTATCCTGAAAATGCCGAGCCAGAACTCAAGCCGACGCGACGTTTCAAGGCCGCTGTCCGTGAGGCGGAAAAAATCGCCAAGCATCCTGAACGATACAAGGGCTACACGGATCTTGATGAGATGTGGAAAGACTTGGGCGTATGACGTACACGGTTTTCCATTCAAAGAAATTTAAAAAAAGCCTTAAACGTGCAAAACGGCGGAATCTCGACATATCGAAGCTCAAGGAAATAGTCGCAAAGTTAAAGAATGATATTCCACTTGATGAAAGGCATTGCGACCATGAATTGATTGGTGACAAAAAAGGGATACGCGAATGTCACATTCAAGGCGACTGGCTTTTGGAATACAAGAAAGAAAGCGATTTGTTGATTTTGACTTTGATTGATATGGGCACTCACAGCGACTTGTTCAAAAAGTAATGCGCATTGTGCTTCTTCGCTTGACAAAACGCGCGGGCGGATTGATGTTTTCCCTGTAACTTTTCGCACAGTCATTGGTTTATTTAGAGAAAACGATTTCTTTTTTTTCGAGGTTTATTATGAAACATTTTTTTTGTGTTGTTTGTTGTGCGTGCGTTGTTTTGTCGTTTGCGTCCGCCAAAAGCAAAAAGAAAAAAGAGCCGCCTGTGGAAGTGATTGGGCGCGAAGTTGGCGAGGACGGTCAGGAATACGAGGTCTTGCGGCGCGTCAGTCGCAAGAAGGGATTTTTGGGATTCGGCGCGGAAGTTCCGCCGATTGATTTGGGAATGGCTTCAATGTCGCTCAAAAGGATTCTTCCGGGTCAGGTGGCGAAGTCAGAGGCTTTGGTTCAGTATTATCCCACGCAGGATGAAATCGTGCTTTCGTACAGGCAGTTGCAGAAATTCTTTCCGTGCTTTGACAAGGAAATGCGTAAGAAATGCGCCGAGGCTTTCGCGCTTTACAAGGACGACTTTGATAAAAAGCGGCTGGACAAACGAAGTCGAAATGTGGAGAAAGTCTATGGACACAGGCGCGGCAAGATTCGATGGGGCTTGGTGAACGGCGGCGAAACCGCGCGTCCTGACGTGAAATTCGGCTATGAGTTCATAAAGAAGTCGCCGTATTTTAAAATTACGTTTGATGAGGCGGTGGCAGATCATCCCGGGCAGAGCGAGGAAAATGCGATGGTTTTCCACGGAATGACGCTTCTTTTTAACCGCGCGCAAATGGAAGACTTGCTCGCGTTTATGGACGAGCGTAAAATCGATGAGGCGATGATTATCCGCGTGCCCGTGGCGGAACAGGAAAAACTAAAGGACGATGTTTATGAAGAGGTCGAAAGCGTTTCGGGCGAAAAGTCGGAAGCCGAGGAATATATGGAAGCGGAATAAAGCGGAAAACGAAAAATGCTACGCAAGATAATTCCGCGTCACTTCCTTAAATAATAAACGAGTTTTCGGTAAGGCGCTCCGCACCGACAAAACTCGAAGTCAAAATTGTCGCGCAGGTTTTCGCAAAAAAAACAAGGCGAAAACTCCGACAGCGACTCACAAGACTTGCGTATTATTTTAGTCGCTGACTTTAAACGTCCGCAGAAATTGGGAAGACTGAGTTTTCGCCGAAATGAAAACTCAGAAAAAAGGATTCGTCCATGGAGTTCTAGAATCTCAAGCTTTGCCTTTATACGCGTACCCGAAATTTATTGGCGGCGATGTCACAGAAATGTATACGAACTCTTCTTCTGAATTGTTCCGCAAACCGTGAACATCTCCGTCAGCAAATCGCGCGGCATCTCCTGCCGAAAAATCTTTTTCCTTGCCGTCCGCGAGCAAAAGAATTCCATTGCCCTTTATGGCGTAGTAAATTTGTTCTTGCGAATCGTGCGCATGGCGCGGCTGAATAGCGGCTGGCTCAAGATGTACTTCCGTAATCGTAACCCTCGCGCTTTTGGAATTTTCGGGATTTAAGATTTGCCGTGAAATTACGCCGGGGTTCGAAAGTTTTTTTATGTCTTCTTTTTTGACGAATTCCATTTTTCACTTCCCATAAAAAGTCAAGAGCAAAACAATCAAAAACAATCAATCTGTTTTCGCCCAAAGCCTCCAAAAAATTACTTGCCAGGAAAAAACAAGGCGGCAAGATATACCGCCCTGTTTACAATGCTACTTCATATTTATAATCGACTTGTCGTAATCCTCGGGCGGAACAAATCCCATAAGATTCATAATGGTCGCGGGCCAGCTGGAAATGCCCAGACCTTCGTTCAATTTGGAATTGTCATACTCGCCTTTGTATTCAGGGTCATAGATGATGCCTGGAACTGGATTAAGCGAGTGGGAGGTTTTTGCCTTTGGCTCTCCGCTTGCGTCCATTTTTACGCCGCCCGTTTTTTTGTCGTGCTCGTACATGTCATCGGAGTTTCCATGGTCAGCGGTGATGCAAAGGATTCCGCCCGCCTCCTCAATGGCCGCTTTGATGCGCCCGAGCTGCAAGTCCATTCCTTCCATAGAGCACACAACCGCATTGAAAACTCCCGTGTGCCCAACCATGTCGCCGTTCGGGAAATTCAAGCGGATATGGTCATATTTTCCGCTTTTTATAGCCTCCACAACCTTGTCGGTGATTTCGGCGCACTTCATCCATGGGCGCTGCTCGAATGGAACGACATCACTTTTTATTTCCACATAGTCCTCGAGTTTCTCGTCGAATTTTCCAAGTTTGTTTCCGTTGAAGAAGTAGGTGACATGTCCGTATTTTTGAGTTTCACTGATTGCCAGAATGCGAACGCCTGACTTTGTGAGATATTCGCCCATGGTGCGGTCTATGCTGGGGGGATTCACCAGGTATTGGCGGGGGATGTGAAGGTCTCCGTCATATTCCATCATTCCCGCATATTCAACGGCGGGGCGGCGCTTTCTGTCGAAATGGTCAAAGGAAGCGTTGTCGTTCTCAAAGGCGGCTGTCATTTCAAGCGCGCGGTCTCCCCTGAAATTGAAGTAGATAACGCTGTCGCCGTCATTTATTGTGCCGACGGGAACGCCATCCTTCGCAATCACAAATTCGTGCATATCCTGGTCGAGAATGCCGGGGATTTCCTTTCTGTATGTTTCGATTGCCTCTGTCGCGCTCTCAAACTTTCTTCCCTCTCCAAGGACATGCGCGTTCCAGCCTCTTTCAACCATAGACCAATCTGCATTGTATCTATCCATAGTCATAAACATTCGTCCGCCGCCCGATGCGATGCGGTAGTCGCAGTCTTTGAACGAAGCCAAAAATTCCTCGAGCGGAGTGATGTAGGTGAGTGCGCTCGTCGGATCGACATCCCGTCCGTCAAGCAAGGCGTGCACGCGCAGTTTTTTCACACCGTCTTTTGCCGCTTGATTTATCATTGCCTTCAAGTGGTCGATGTGAGAATGGACATTGCCGTCAGAAACAAGTCCGATAAAATGCAATGTGGTGTTTTTGTCGTTCACATTTTTGATGAGTTTTTTCCATGTATCCGCTTCAAACATACTTCCTGAAGAAATCGCGTTTGAAACGAGCTTTGCGCCTTGTGCAAAAACGCGTCCGCAGCCCATGGCGTTGTGTCCAACCTCGCTGTTTCCCATGTCATCATCGCTAGGAAGCCCAACGGCAGTTCCATGTGCCTTCAACTTTGTGTTCGGGCAGTTCGCCTTGAACCAGTCAAGATATTTCATTCGGGCGGCACGAACAGCGTCCCCCTCCTCGTATTTTCCGTAGCCCACGCCGTCCATGATGACAAGGACAACAGGACCGCGTCTGCCCTTCCAGTTTGGATTTTTTTTCAATGCTTCAACCGACATATATCGCTCCAATAAAAAGTCAATAGCAAAATTTGTCGCAGGCTTTCGCCTGTTTACCGAATTTCCTCGTGGAAACTCGCTTGCAGCAAAAAGTATTGCCAATGACTTTTCAAGCACATTCGCGATGAAATGAGCCGCACCAAGTACGTAGCGCGAAGTTTCAAGTTGAATGTGCAGAATATGATTTAAGTTTGCGACGCAAACTTTAGTTGATGACAGTCACATAATATTTGCGAATGTCATCATGACTCCCGAATTAATTAATTTAATTCTAAAATAATTATAACTAATTTGAAAGGAAAAATCAAGAAGCTTAGAAGCGTTTAGTTTTTCACAGTGAGACAACAAACGCTGAGTTTAGACATCCTTTATGAATTTAGATGCTTGACCGGCTTCTCCGAATAGGAGATAATGTAAGTTGTAAAATACAGAAGAATTGGCACACAAAATGACAAACAATGAGCAATGCTGAAAGGTGAATCGCTTTAAAACATTTCGACGCCTAAAGTTGCCCAATTAAGATCTGTCACTTATTTTTTATCCATCTCTCTTTGTGAAGAACTTTTTCCTCTGAAGAATCCTTTCTTGAATTCGCGCAAGTCGTCGAACTCGCGTTTTTCCCAATCTTGCTTCCTATGTTTGAAAATTGATTTACGAGCAAGGCAACCGCGATGCCAATTGTGGTATCGATAATTCGGCTAATGCCGAATGCAAAAGGACTTTCACCGTTTCCATGCGTAGCCGTTATACAAAGGAAAACGACACACATAAGAAATGTTCCGTCCTCCTGTTTTATCCACACAGAAAAATTTATAAGCGGAATGAGCAAAACGGACAAAACCAAATAGCGCAACAAATCATCAGGAATGCAATAAACGGTCGTCTCAAAAAACAAGACAGCCATCCCAAAGATTCCTCCGACTATTGTCGCAATTTCACGAGTCAACGCAATCTTCAGGCTATCGTCAAGATTTTTCTGGACGCACAATATAGCGGCGATCGCGGCATAAAACGGAACGCTGTTTGCCCTTATGGTATCAATAAAAAAACATAAGAAAACGGCTATTACGGTCTTTCCTGTACGCCAACCAACTTTCCAAAAATCAGTTTTCACAAGCACTCCATCTACAATAAAATTTTACAAGAATATTATAATCAGCCTGACTTGGTTTGTAAATCATTTGAAAAGAATAAGCATGAAGCCAAAAAAAGCGTTCCTTAATTTTTGAATAGCGAAAAAGTTTCAAGTTTTTCGCTATTCAAAAACGCGATTTCGTAACGAAGTGCCTCGCAACGAGCGTGCAACGCGAAGTTTCCAGCGGAAACGACAGTGGATAACGAGTTTCTGATAAGGTGCTACGCACCGACAAACTCGAAATTAAAATTGCCACGCGTTTTTTTCGCAAAAAAGCAAGGCGAAAACCTCGTAAGCAAACCAAAGATTTGCGATGCAAACTCTTTGGTTTGCGGCACATTTTCGATGCCAATTTTAAACGTCCATCAACAACTTAAGTACATTTTAATCCACGTAAAATTTTCACTTTCGATTTTCCAACGGAATGTATTTGCGCTCGGGACAAATATTTTTGTATGCCGGACGATAGATTCGTCCGCCCGCCACCACTTCCTCGATGCGGTGCGCGCTCCAGCCGGCAATTCGCGAAATGGCAAAAAGCGGCGTGTAAAGCTCGCGCGGAATGTCGAGCATCGTATAGACGAAGCCTGAAAAAAAGTCGACGTTCGCGCAAATCTTTTTTTCCGAACCGTGAACTTTGTAGATGACTTCGGGCGCAATCTTTTCGATGTTTTTGTAAAGCTGAAATTCTTTGAGAGAATTTTTTTCCTTCGCAAGTTTTTCCGCCAGCTCGTTCAAAAGCAAAGCGCGAGGATCGTTCACAGTGTAGACGGCGTGCCCCATTCCGTAGATGAGACCAGTTTTGTCGTAAGCCTGGCGTGAAGCGATTTTAGTGAGGTACGCGCGGATTTCTTCTTCATCTGTCCAATCTTTGACATTCGCCTTGATGTCGTCCATCATTTCCATCACGCGGATGTTCGCGCCGCCGTGCCTGCTTCCTTTGAGCGAGCCGATGGCCGCCGCAATTGTAGAGTATGTATCCGTGTCCGCAGAAGAAACGACGTGAACCGTGAGAGACGAATTGTTTCCGCCGCCGTGCTCCGCGTGCAAGATTAGCGCGAGGTCAAGGGTCTGCGCTTCAAGCGGCGTGTACTTTTTATCGGGGCGAATGAGGCGCAAAAAATTTTCCGCCGTAGAAAGGTTTGGAAGCGGATTGTGAATGTACATGCTCTTTTCATCATAGAATCGCCGTTTGGCTTGATACGCATACGCCGCCAAAGTTGAAAGTCGCGAAACGAGATTTATGCATTGTTTCATAATGTTTACGACACTTCGGTCTTCAGGCTCATTGTCGTAGGAATACAAAGCCAAAACGCCGCGCGCGATTTTGTTCATGATGTCGCGAGAAGGCGCTTTCATAATCATATCTTCGGTAAAATTCGATGGCAATGTCCTGCAGCTGCCAAGATATTCGGAAAAAAAAGCGAGCTGCTTTTTATTGGGCAATTGCCCGAAAAGCAAAAGGTAAACGGTCTGCTCGTATCCGAATTCATCGCGGCTTTCGGTATCATGAACCAAATCCGCCACATCATAGCCGCGATACAAAAGCCGTCCGGGAACCGCGATCTTGTTCCCATCCTTGTCGATTTCATAGCCGACGACATCGCCAATCTGCGTCAGTCCGACGAGAACGCCAGTTCCGTTCGCATTGCGCAAGCCGCGCTTGACATTGTATTTTTCGTACAAGTCAGGGTTGATGGGATCGTTCCTTTGCGCCAAAATAGAAAGCCGTCTGAGAACGTTTTTTTCCATCGAGATGCTTTTGAGCGTTTTCCTCACAAATTGAATTTCTGACTTTTCTTCCATAGCGCACGACCTCCAACTTTTTGAATTCAAATTAAATTCTTATTTTTTTCAAGACACATTTTACACGATTTAAAACAGAAATTCAAGATAAAGAACGACAAATGTCAAGCAATTTTTTTCTTAACGGAAATTAATTTTTGCGGGGAAATTGGCGTCAATTTGATTGCAAAAAATTTCGGAGCGCGACGTTCGTAATCGCAAGAATAAAAGCCATGTCGATACATCATTTCACCATTGCAAAATCGTGTTTGTGGACAGTTCTAGGATTTGATAATTCGCTCAGCATCGTAAAACTGAGAACGGTTCAACAAGACTTTGCGTTTTGTTTCTGCCTGAAAAAGCAAGCACGAAAAAAGTGCCTCGAATTGCAAAAAAATATTTCGCAAGAAGTTGCGATATTTCCTTTTATCGCAAGAACGCGCACGCGCCGCCAATTTTATTTTGTTCCAAGTTTGGAAAATCTGCGGAAGAAAACTTATCGCAAGAAAAATTATCAGCGCAGGATTTGCTTTTTTTATAGGCGGGAAAATTTTTGCGATAAAATTCTGCGCGTCTTCCAACGCAGATTTCATTTGCAGACTTGAAGTCGTCATAAAAACAATTTGCGATAAAAACGCCGTGAGCAAAAATTTAAGCGTGTAGTTTATCGCAAATTTTATCCCATTTCCGAAAGTTGCGATGACGCCCAAAATCAAAACATAGCCAAGCGGCTTAAACGCTGCGAAATTTCTGCCTGAAAGAAAAAACGCCGCCACACAAATCAAAAAACTTATCGCAAATTTTATCGAAACAAATTCGTTTATCGCAAAAAAATATTCGTCTGGCAAAAAAACGAAAATGCAAAAGAGCAATTCAAGCCATAATTTTACATGCGGCGAAAGTTTATGAAAAAAAGTATTGCCCTTGCGATAAGCCAAAAATTCTACAGCCACAACAAATCCTCTAGGCGATTGTATTGTACAAGCGGATTGCGAATATTCCAGCGTTCCAAATCTTGCGACAAACTTTCTTGTGCCGTGCCGCAAAATCGCAATTCGCCTTTTTCCAAAACTATTAGTTTATCGCAAATCGCAAGGATTTTCTCCAATTCGTGCGTAAGAACAATTACGGTTTTTCCGATTTTTTTTAGTTTCGATAAAACAGCGCACACTTGTCGCACGCCGCTCCAATCTAAATTTGCAAAAGGCTCATCGAAAATCAAAATGTCGAATTCCATCGCAAGCACGCCGGCCACCGCGAGGCGGCGTTTTTCTCCTCCGCTCATCGTCCTGCTTGCGATAAATTTTTTCTCAAGCAAACCCACTTGCGATAAAGCCTCGTCAATTCTTTGCGACAAACGTTCAGCCTTTAGCCCGCAATTTTTCGCGCCGAAAGCCACATCTTCTTCGACAGTTTCGCCGAGAATCTGGCTTTCAGCATCTTGAAAAATCAAGCCGGCGCGTGCGCCTTCTTTTAGAATTATTTTTCCGCTTGTGAGAGAATCCAAATTTGCGATAAGCGACATAAGCACGCTTTTTCCAGAGCCGTTTTGCCCTGCGACCACGGCAAATTCGCCTCGCATTATCGCAAATGAAATATCGTTTATCGCAAGCGTTCCATCGGCGAATTTTTTAGAAACATTTTGAATTTCCAAAATTGGAGTCATTTTATGATTCCTTAATTTTCAGCAACGAAGAAAGTATCAACTTTCGAGTTGCTGAAAAAGTCGTTTCGTAGTGAAACGAGAAACGACAATAAATAGTCGAGTTTTGAAACAAAACTCGTATTAAAATCCACGCGCTATTTCAGTGCGGATTTTAAACATTCCTTAATTTGCGACAGCGCAGGAAACAGGCTTGAAACTTCGCCTAACGGCTCGTCGCCAGAACAGTTTCCGAGAATGTCGCAAAGGCGATTTTGCAACGAAGTGAGAAATCGCAGTAAATGGCGAGTTTTGCGAAGCAAAACTCGAAGTTAAAATCCGCGCACCATTTCAGCGCGGATTTTAAACATTCCTTAATTTTCAGCAACGAAGAAAGTATCAACTTTCGAGTTGCTGAAAAAGTCGTTTCGTAGTGAAACGAGAAACGACAATAAATAGTCGAGTTTTGAAACAAAACTCGAGTCAAAATCAGCAACGCGAGTTTTTCGCAAAAAATAAAGTGAAAAACTCGGTAGCAAGTCGCAAGACTTGCGTACCATTTTAGTTGCGGATTTTAAACATTCCTTAATTTGCGACAGCGCAGGAAACAGGCTTGAAACTTCGCCTAACGGCTCGTTGCCAGAACAGTTTCCGAGAACGCTTAATTCGTCCGCGCGAGCGGGCAAGTACAAAATAGATTGTCGGGTCAAGCCCGACAATGACAAACAAGCGGGTCTTCGTCCGTTTTGAGGACGAAAATGCAAACCATGCTAACAAGCGTAAACTCAATAGCAAGGACGCGGAGCATACTTACGTAATATTTTAGCCGTTCACTTTAGACGCTGATTTTCTTGCATACATTCGTGCCGCGTCACGCTTTAGTTTGGCACACAACCATGATGCATTTCATAATATTCATAGTGATGGCGCGGCGCACGGCGCGGCTCCATTCTTCTTGGAACGGAACAATGGTCATATCGCCTGTGATGACGTGGCAGAGGATTCCTGTGCGCCATTCTCATTGGCGGCAAAACACATGTCTTCGGCTCAAGTTCATAAGTTCCGCGCGGACAAATCACAATTTGCAAATGCCTGTCGTCAATCGAATATACTGCGTCACAATAATCGCAATTTCCAGTCCTGCCCGAAATGAGAATCGAATCCTCAAAATACAAGCCCTTTTCGTCGTTTCCCAAAGGCTCGCCCGAAACATCGATTTCCTCGCCCGTTTTGTTGATGACGGAAACTCTGCCAAAAACCTTTCCGTCCAAATTGCGCGAGCCGCTCTCAAAATGCCAAAACCTTTCCGAAAATCCGAACGCGCAAAGTGCGTTGAAAATCGCAAAAGCCAAAATTGATTTTTTCATATTTCCTCCTATAAAAAGCCAAGAGCAAAATTTTTAGCAATCCGAAAGGTTGCGACTTTCGCAAATGGCTTTTTATGCACATTCGCAATAAAATGAGAATGTGCAATATATAAGCAAGTTCGAGCGAAAGCACGAACTTGACAAGATAAAATAGGCGCGACATTTTAGCGACTATTTTATCTTGACCTCCTAATTAAAAGCCAAGTTACAAAATATAAACAACGCAATGCAAAATAAATTACAAGAATTTTTATTGGAGGAAGACAACCCCTCTACTCGGAAGCGGGGGGGGTCTCCCTCCAAACCACCTACTTTCCCCAGCACCGCTTGGGGCTACCACCCCAAGACCCCGCGTTTATTGCGTTCGCATCAAGTTTTTTAACGCTTCGCTGAAATCTGCATTTGACTGTTTTTTCAATTAATTGTATGCCAATGCGAAATAATTTACAAAAATTTGTAATTGAGAATATCGAAAAAACGATACAAGCCACATACTTGCTTGACGAGCTTGCGCAAAGCGCAAACCCGCCAGCGTTACCTATGACTTATTACCTATTACTTATTTTCAGACCAAGCCTTGCGCTATCATTGCCTCGGCGACTTTTACGAAGCCGGCGATGTTCGCGCCCGCAACATAGTCGGTTTTGCCGGCTTTTGTCTTGAGTCCGAATTTCTTGGCGGTTTCAAACGCGTTGTCGTGAATGTTTTTCATGATTCCGTCAAGTCGGCTGTCCACTTCTTCGAAGCTCCAAGAAAGGCGCTCGCTGTTTTGGCTCATTTCCAAGCCGCTAACGGAAACGCCGCCCGCGTTGGACGCTTTTCCGGGAGCGAACAAAACGCCCGCATCCTGCAATTTTTTCGTGGCTTCGATTGTGCTCGGCATGTTCGCGCCTTCTGCCACCAATTTTACGCCGTTTTTGATGAGCGCGTCGGCATCGCTTCCGACAAGTTCGTTTTGCGTGGCGCAAGGGAACGCGCAGTCCACTTTGATTCCCCACGGCTTGGCTTTCGGCGTAAATTTCGCCTTGGGATATTTTTTGACATACTCGTCAATTCGCTTGTGCGCATCGCGGAATTTTTTCACGTAGTCCAATTTTTTCTGGTCGATTCCGTCTTCGTCGTAAATGAAGCCGCTTGAATCGCTCATCGTCACGACTTTCGCGCCAAACTGAATTAATTTTTCCACGGCGTACTGCGCGACATTTCCATCTCCGCTCACTGAGCAGACTTTGCCTTTGAGCGTGTCGCCTTCTTTGGCAAGCATCTCGCGCGCAAAATAAATCAAACCGTAGCCGGTGGCTTCCGTGCGGGCAAGGCTTCCGCCAAACTGCAATCCCTTTCCTGTAAGCACTCCGGTGAATTCATTGCGAAGCCGCTTGTACTGTCCGAAAAGATACGCCACTTCTCGGCCGCCCACGCCTTTGTCGCCTGCGGGAACGTCCGTGTCAGGTCCGATGTGCCGCTGCAATTCCGTCATGAACGACTGGCAGAAACGCATCACTTCCGCGTCGCTTTTTCCGTGCGGATCAAAATCGCTTCCGCCTTTTCCGCCGCCCATCGGCAACGTCGTGAGGCTGTTCTTCAAAACTTGCTCGAATCCCAAAAATTTCAAGACGGAAAGGTTTACTTCAGGGCTAAAGCGCAAGCCGCCTTTGTACGGACCAATCGCGCTGTTGAACTGAACGCGATAGCCGCGGTTCACATGCGGCTTTCCTTTGTCGTCAGTCCACGGCACGCGGAACATAATCACGCGCTCAGGCTCGACCATTCTTTCCAAAACCGCCGCGCTTTCGAGCTGCTTTTGCATCTTCGCCACGACGGGATCGAGCGTGGTGAGAACTTCTTCCACAGCCTGAAGGAATTCAGGCTCGTTGGCGTTTTTTTGTTGGACTTCCGTCCAAATCCGATTCACATATTCGTTTTGCATTTTCGTATACCCCTATAAAAAGTCATGAGCGGAATTTCAATTCTACGAATGACTTTTTATCGTGCGCTTAAGCGCACAAATATATAATAAGTTTGCAACGCAAACTTGAGTTGATGACAGCCGTGCCATTTGTGCGGTTGTCATCATATCCCCTATTTTTCTATTGTATCACATCAAGTTTTTTTTTTCAATATCTTGTTGGCATTTAGAAAAAACAATAATTTAGATTTTAATAATTACAAAAAAAACATTCGCGAAGAAGCATAGAGAAAGGCAAAATCACTCTGATTGCGGTTGCCGCTTTAGCGGCATTTTATAATCCTTGCCGCAATCAGTGTGAAGCGGCGAGCCGCGCTTTTGACTTTTTTAATGCGACTGGAAGAATGTGTTATATTTTTATTGTTTTTTTAATATTTTATTTGCTAAAATATGCTTTGCATGTTATAATAAAAGAATGAGTACAAATATTGACGATTTGCTTGCCAGCGTGATTGACGAAACTCCCGTCGCAGACGACGGCTTGTTCAGCGGACATTCGGCTAACAGTTTTGAAGATATGTTCATTGAAGAAGGGCAGAAAAACGCCAAAAAGGAAGCGAAAAGCGGTTCAGTTCCCGAAGTTGATTTGAGCATCAAAGAATTCAAACCGATTGAAAAATTTTTTCTCGACGAGCCGGCAAATTATTTTGACGACGCATCATATTACAAAACCGCAATCGCGGGCGAAGGACAGGCTTCGAATCGGCTTCACGCCGTGCTTTCGAAATACCTTTCGTGCCAAGACATAAAAGACAAAATGGTTTACCGTCAGCAAGTTATCATGGCTTATTGGGAAGTGATTCGTTCCGTGGCTCCAAAAAGCGCGAGCAAGAATTTCCCAATGCCAAAACGCATGCTCTTGAGATTCGCCATTTTGTTGCCGTCACTTTTTCGCCCCGAGCATCGCGAGCTTTTTTCAAAAAGCATTTTGGAAAACAATACCAGCGAGCCAGTTTTCTATCTTGACGAATGGTTCAAATATATCGCACAAGGAAAAATCAAACCCTCCACCACCGATGAAGTCCGCCAAAAAAAAGGCACGGGCAGCGCGGAAGAAGAACAAATGAGATTGCAACAACTGCAAAGCAAAAATTCCGGCAAACTTCAAACGGCGGAAAACGCTTTGCACATGGCGGAAAACAAACGTTCTTCGCTCGAAAGCGAATTGAAAAATAAAGTCGATGAAATCAGCCGGCACGAATCGATCGTTGGACTTGAACCGCACAGGCAAAGCCTTACGGAAGGACAAAGAAGGGTATTCGCCGACATAACGAACCTTCTTCGCGAACTTTCCAAAAATGACAAGGAACTTTCCAAAGCCATCAATGATTTCAGAGAAGCGAAAGGCGTATACGAATCCGTGGAAGAAAAAATCGCCGAAGGTCCGGAAATCACGGGAGCGAACGCCGAAGACATAAGCCAGGAATTTGAAACGATTCGACAAATGGCGAAAATGACTTGCGGCCGCCAAGGAAATCAATTTCCGATTTTTACGCGCGACTTTTTTCATTGCATGCCGCAGTCAACGGGCTTCCGCGAAAATGTTCTCAAGATGCTCGCATGGGTGGAATCCATCGATCCGAACGCTTTCGTGCGCATTCACAAGAACACGCCGAACCGAATCGTGCCTTTTGTGATTTTGCTTCCCACTTACGGCGACTTCGGATTTTGTTGGGAACCGTTCGATCGCTACAACCGCGTTACAAGCCGTGGGCGAATCGTAGTGCCTATGTATCCGCGCGATTTGAAAATTGCCGTGCTGATGGCAGTCGCCGATTTGCGCTGGCAAGTCGCAAAAGAAAAAGCCTCGTTCTACTGGATGGAAGAAGGCTTGACCGGACAATATTACGAATGGATTATCGAAAAGCAAAAGCTCAAAGGTGACATCAAGCAATATTTCATTCAAGACTACATTTTGTGGATGACAAAAGAAAGCGAAGGCGTCCAGCGACTTGACAAAGAAGTGCGCGGAATTTTTTGGCGCAACATGCCATTTCCGCAAACGCTCAAAGACGACCTGCGCACGCGAAGCCTAGTCTACGACGAACTTTGCAAAAAAGACGCCAACCGCGCGATGAGCGACGGATATTGAGCAGTGAATAATGAATATTTAACAGTGAACAGTTAAAAGTCTCTCGAAAATCTCATCTCGATGCTTTGCGCCGAGCGACTCCAAATTTTTTTTGAGCGTCGCTTCGTCAAACGCCGCGCAATTTTCCGCGCTTGAAAATTCTTTCAAGTCAATCAAAAATCTGTTCATCGAAAAATGTTGGTAGACAAAAACGCGATTCCATGCCTCGCAGGATTCTGCGCTTCCTGCATCGCAATTTTTTTTGCGACAATATTCTTGCAAAAGCGCGTCGCGATACGGAACGAAAATTCCTTTTGGTTTGAGTTCCGCATAGCCGACCAACCACAGCTCGCACGGATTTTTTTCGGTCGCACCGGCGATCAAATTCTGGTGCAATTGCGCAGTCTTTTGCGCGAGCCAAATTTGGCTTTGCAAAATGAGATTTGCCGTTCGCGCAGAATTTTTCGCCAAAAATTTCAAATGCGAAGTCTTTGCCGTGTGAATCGGAGTTTTGTTCAAGATAATCGCGTTCGCCCGAAAGTCAATTCCGAGCGCGGGATTTTTCCGAAAAAATCCTTCTGCGATTTTCCCGGACTGCCCGACCAAATATCGATTGTTTTTCGCAAGTTGCTCGTCCTTGCCTGGATTGTCGCCAATCACAATCAAGCGGATTTCGTCATCACGCGTAATTTCGTCAAGCGCACGATTATATACGACTGGCGTTTCCACAGGATAAGGCGGCGTGTCTTTTTGCGAAGCACTCGTTTGCAAAGGAACAAGTTCATCGGAAAACGCGCTCCATTCATCGCATTTTTTTTTGTATTCTTTGCGAAAATTTTCGATTGCAGAAAATTGCGATTCAGTCATAAAAATATTTTAACGCTCGTTTATGATAATGCGTTCCACATTGCAAGATGACAATTCTCATTCGCAACGCAAACGAGAATTAAAGCAAGCGGCACTATTTCGCCGTTCACTTCAATCTTTCCCTATTTTGCGCCACCGTGACAAATAGCAATAAATAAACGAGTTTTCTCAATAAAACCGGCATTTAAAATCCACGCGTTATTTTCGTGCGGATTTTAAATGTTCGTCAAACCGTTCCGAAAAAAAAAGCGGCTTGCAATAAAAGCCGCTTTTTAGGAGTCTAGCGGAATCGAACCGCTGCATAGAGGTTTTGCAGACCTGTCCCTTACCACTTGGGTAAGACTCCATATACTTGTAGAATAGCAAAAACTTTATATTTTGTCAAGTGCCGTGACGCTCATTTTAAACAATAAGCGAGAAACTCACAAGCAGACCATACTCGCCGTCCGAATTTTGGAATTTATCAAGTGTCAACTTCCGAGAATGTCGCGAAGACGGTTTCGCAATGAAATGCCTCGCAACGAGCGCAAATGCGTAGCACGAAGTTTCAAGCGGAAAGCGCAATGGATAAGCGAGTTTTCGGCAATGCGTTCCGCGTCCTTGCTTACGAGGCTTCCCCCAACCATAAGCAAGGCTTATTACCTGTTGCCTATTACTTATTACCTAATTCAACTGTTCACTTTTTCGACAAAGCGGAGGAACGCCGCCTTGCCTTCTTCCGTGCGCTTGAATACTCCGGCATGTTCCAAGACTTTCGAAAACACGATTCCGATTTCCTTTTGCAAAATTGAATTGACATTTTTCTGCGTGATTGATTTGTGCTTGCGCAAAATTTCTTCTGCCCAATCCGCGTGCTTTGAAATTGCCTCGTCTTTGGAAATGTCTTTTTTCGCCACGAGCGCGTCCGCCAAAATTCGCATTTCGGTTTTGAGGCGGGCGGGCAAAATCGCAAGTCCTAGCACTTCGATGAGTCCGATGTTTTCCTTTTTGATGTGATGAAGTTCTGCGTGCGGATGGTAAACGCCAAGCGGATGTTCTGCCGTAGTGATGTTGTTTCGCAAAACCAAATCCAATTCGTACAAGTCGCCTTTGCGCCGCGCAATCGGAGTGATCGTGTTGTGCGCTTCGCCGTCGGTCTTCGCGAAAACGAACGCGCTTTTGTCCGAATATTTTCTCCAGCAAAGCAAAATCTTTTCCGCCAGATCCACGAGAGTTTCCTTTTTTTCGCACGAAAGGCGAATCACGGACATCGGCCATTTTACGATTCCCGCTTTTACCGAAGGAAATCCTTTGAAATTGATTTGCGTTTCAATCGGCGCGCGCGCCATCGCGAATTCATAGTTTCCGCCTTGAAAATGGTCGTGGCTCAAAATCGAGCCGCCCACAATCGGCAAATCCGCGTTGCTTCCGAGCGTGTAGTGCGGAAACTGCGTGATGAAATCGAAAAGCCGCTCGAACGTAGCGCGACTGATTTTCATCGGCGTGTGCTTTGAGTTGAAGACGATGCAATGCTCGTTGTAGTAGACATACGGCGAATATTGCAAGCCCCATTTTTCGCCAGCCAATTCAATCGGAATGATTCGGTGGTTTTGTCGCGCCGCGTGATTTATTCGTCCGGCGTAGCCTTCGTTTTCCAGACACAAAAGGCATTGCGGATATCCGCCTTGCTTGGCGTTTTTGGCGGCGGCAATCGCCTTCGGGTCTTTTTCAGGCTTTGAAAGATTTATAGTTATGTCGAGCGCACCGTATTCTGTTTTCGCCTTCCATTTCAAATCCTTGCAAACTCTGTAGCGGCGAATGTAATCCGTGTCCTGCGAAAATTTATAGAACCAATCCGTGGCTGCCTGCGCGTCCGCTTCAGTGCGAAGAGTTTCAAAAATGTCGATGACATCGGAAGGAGGGGGAACGAGAAGCCCCATAATTTTCGTGTCGAACAAGTCGCGGCGGACGATTCCTTCGTCGGGGAAAATTTTGTTCTTGCCCGCAAAATCCAAAAGTTCGCCGAGAATGCTTTCCAAGTCGCCGACTTTGACGGCGGGAATTTTTTTCGCCTGCTCAGGCGTTTCAAATCCGTCGAGCGCGAAAAGTTCGAGCAAACGATTTTGCGTGTAAACCACATCTTGCTTTGTGATGAGTCCAGTCTTGAGCGCATAGCCCACAAGTCGATTTATATTTTCGTAAACATTCATAATTTCATTATAACACGGTTTGCGCAAAACGCAACAAAATTTTAAATGCCATTTGAAAAAAACTTCATTATATTTTCAACGATGAAAAAGTTTCAATTTTTTCATCGTTGAAAAACGCGGTTTCGCAATGAAATGATAAGGGAAGACAGGAACTCTAGTTCGCTTCGCAAACTAGAGTCAAAATCGGAGTCTTTGGTTTTTCAAATATGCTTTATGAAAACGCTATTGCTTCCATTCAAGGTTTTCCAGCGTAATTACGCGGCTGTCGGCGTAGATTTTCTTGCGGTTCGGATTGTGTTTGTCGCTGCTCCAAAAATTGTAGTAGCCGTTGTCATCGTTCCAAGTCATGAAGTACGCCCATTTTTCCCACGGATTTTCGTGAATACGGCCGTTTTCGCTCATCGCGATGGGCTTGTCCTTTTTCATTCCCGCAAGGATTTCATAGTCGCCGTCAATTTTCGACGCGTCATATTCATCCCACGCGATTATGTCGCAATATTCGTCGCCGGGATACCATGAGGGTGACTGTCCGTTCCAAACCCAAATCAGATTGTCGAGGCCTTTTTCTTCCGTGAAATAATGGTGCATATAACGCCAAAGCGCGAGGTAGCCTTTTTTGCCGGAATCGCCCCACCAAAACCAGCCGCCCGCCGCTTCATGCAAAGGCCGCCACAAAACGGGGATGTCCTCATCTTTGAGTTTCTTTAGTTCTGCGGCGATTTTGTCCAAGTCCTTTTTGATTGCCTTGAATTCCGCGCTGTCTTCATTTTTCGGGATTCTAAATGTCGTGCCTTCTGAATAGAAGTTGTCTTGACTTCCAGTTTTTTTGTCGGGCGAGAGAGGATTGCGCCAATGCCAGCAAAATGTCACGATGCCGCCTTTTCGCCCGGAATATTTTTTGTCGTACTTGTAATTGCCCTTTGCCCAGGCGATCGCTTCTGCGGTTTGGGTCGTGTTGTTTGACGACTGCGTGTAGTTCATGAAGTCGTAGCCCATCAGCGCGGGATATTTTCCCGTGTCCTTGTACACGCGCTCCGCCATGTCCGTGGCGGGATTCCAAGTGAGATCCATTTGTCCTGCTATCGTCTTGCCTTTTTGCTGAACGCTTTTTATGTAGTCAAGCAAGTTTTGCGCCGAATCGCTTTTTTTCGATGTAGGAGCGGGCAAGTTTCCCCATGAATATGATTTGCTTGTGCTAGGACTTGTACTTGAATTCGAGCCTTGTGCGCAAGAAGTGCCTTGCGAAAAAATCGTGATAATCGCCATTGCGAAAACCGCCTTTGTCGTTATTTTCATTTTCACTCCTTAATTCGTCCGCGCTTCGCGGACAAATTCGATAAGCAAGTTTGGAAAGTTATATGTCGACTTGCCAAACTTGTGATGGCAAAAATACCGCGCCATTTTAGCGGCATTTTTTTTCACTCCTTTACTGAGCCGGTAACCATTCCGTTGTAGATGTATTTTTGCAGGAAGATGAAAAGCACGAACGTCGGAATGACAGCGATGACAACGCCCGCGCAGATTACGGGCCAGTTTGTGCCGAACGGTCCTTTGAATTTATACAGCGAAGTCGAAATCACTTGCAGCGTTGTTTTCGGCATGTACAAAAGCGGATTGTAAAAGTCGTTGTACAAGTTCACGCATTTCAAAATAAGGATTGTTACTGTCGCCGGCTGGAGCAACGGGAAAATTATCTTGGCGAAAACATAGACATATCCCGCGCCGTCGATGATTGCGCTTTCGTCCAGCGACTTTGAAATGTTGTTCAGGAACTGAAGGTAAATCATAATCGCTATTATGTCCGTGCCCATCGAAAGCACGATTACCGCGAGATGCGTGTTGTACATGTGAAGTTTTTGGATTATCTGGAATGTCGCCACTTGCGTCGTGATTGTCGGAATCAGCGAAATCCAAAGGAACATCGTGCGCACGACTTTTTTCATCTTGAAAGTGAAGCGGCTGAGAACATAAGCCGTCATCGAGCCAGTGAGCACAGTTCCGAGTCCCGAAAAGAAAATCAAAATGAGCGTGTTCCAAAATCCGAGTAGCATATTTCCTTTCGTAAACGCCGTGACATAGTTTTGGAAGAAGAAATTGTCCGTAATGCGAACGCGCCGCAAGATGCAATTTTGTCCCGATATTTTCACGCCGCCTTGTTTCGCGCTTTGACGGAATTCGTCGTCGAATTTGATTTGGGTTTCCATCTTGCCATTTTCGAGCGAGGCATTTATTTTTCTTCCCTGCGAATCTTCGATTTCCACGGACGCGCCGTTTTCCGCCTCGTCATGTACGAGCACGATTGAGTAAGCATCGTGTCCTTTGAACATTCTAGCGGAAATTTCCAAAGCGGCGGATTTTTCGGTGAAGTCCGCCGCGCCTTTCCACACTTCGTTGTTCGCGCGGAATTTCGGCAGGTCGAACGGATTGCTACGATTGAATTCTTCGCCGGTCTTGAACGAGCCGAGCAGTACGACAACAATCGGCAGGATTACTATGAGCGTCGCAAGTCCAAGCAAGATGTATTGCATAATAGTTATTGTGTGCTGTTGTTTTTGCGTTTCCATATTTTGCCTCCTGATTTAGTCTTCAGTCTTGAAAACTTTGTTCTGAACGAACGATACGAAGAGGACGATTATGGTAAGGACAATCGCCATCGCCGAGGCAAGGCCAATTTTGTTGAATTTGAACGCCGTGTCCATCGTTTTTATTACGAAAGTCGATGATCCATTACCCCCCCCCGTCATTATGTACGGAATTTCAAAAACGCTAACTGCGCCTTTTACCGCGAGAATCGCGTTTATCTGAACGACCGGCGCGATACCCGGAAGAATGATGTAGCGGAATTTCTGCCACGAATTCGCGCCGTCAAGTTCCGCCGCCTCAAAGCTGTCGCGCGGAAGAGATTCGATCGCCGCGATGAACATCACGACGTTGAATCCCATATAACGCCAAATTGAAGTGAACGTGAGCGAATAGTTTACGAGCGCGGGATCTGTGAGCCAAAGCGGTGGATTTTCGATTCCGAGCAGTTTGAGGAATGCGTTGAGCGTTCCCGTGTCCTTGAAAAAATACGAAAAGATGAATCCGATCGCCACGGAATTTATCAGGTTCGGAAAGAAAAGAACCCCTTTGAAAAAATTCGTGCCTTTCAAATGCTTGCACAGAATCACCGCAAAAAAAAGCGCGAGCGCAAGTTGGAGAAGCGAGCCGATGAAATAGTAGATGCTCACCGCGAAAACTTTGAAGTATTCCGAGCGCGAAAAGACTTCCACATAGTTGTCGAAGCCGATGAATTTTTTCGCTCCGAGTCCGTCCCATTTCAGAAAACTGTAGCCGAACATGTTGAATATCGGCAGAAAGCCGAAAATCACCACGAGCGCGACAGGCACGAGCAGGAACGAGAATATTATGATTTTTTCCTGCTTTTGAATGGACATAGCGTTTTTCATATTTTACCTCTCAAAATTGAGTTGAGGAAAGCCACGACATTTCGGCGGCTTTCCTCGCCAAGTCTCATTTGTTAGTTTACATATTCGGCTTTGACCTTTGCCCAGCGTCTGTTCCAGTCAGCCATAATGTCGTCGAAAGATTCGTTTGTAGTTCCCATGGCCGCGTCGACAATGCGCTTTTTTTCAGGGTCGTTCCAGAAACCGATTTCCGATTCTTTGTCCATGCTGTCGTACACGCCTTCGTATTCGGCGGGCGCGGGCTTCGTGTCGATGTATTCTACGCCCATTTCTCCGAACGAGTCGAGCACTGAAGGATAAGGTTCGCCTTTCTTTACAGGAATGGATTCCGTGTACTGCACCCAATCCGTGTCGTCAGACATGAATTTTATCCACGCGTAAGCAGTCGCCTTGTTCTTGCTGTGCTTGTTTATGCAAAGCGGCATGTCAAGCTGCGCTTCGGCGTATTTCTTTCCGTTCACTTCAAACGGGAACGGCATGTAGCCGATATTGTCGGGATTTGCCGCCAGTTCCTTTACCTGCGCGATTGCCCAAGAGCCTAAAACCATGCACGCGATTTTTCCATCGGCGATGTCTTGCTTTGACTGTTCCCATTCCGAGGCGAGCAAGTCTTTTTCGCAAAGTCCGCGTTTTACCACTTCGTACATCATCTTGTACAGTTCGTAATGCGCGTCTCCCGGAACGAAAGGCGAATCTTCAAAGATGATTTTGTTCTTGTATTCAGGATCGCCTGACGCGCTCATGAGGCCGCCTTCCCATTGGTTCAGAGTCCATCCCGAAGGATAGTTCATGAAAATCGGAACCGCATCGGTTTCGTCCTTGATTTTCTGCATCGCGTCATAGAATTCTTCGACGCTGCGAGGAACGGAAACGCCTGCCTTTTGGAAAACGTTTTTGTTGTAGACAATTCCCGCGCCCACGGTGGCAACCATCGGATACGAATAGACAATGCCATTGTACGCGATGGGACTTGACGTGTTCGTGAAATTCATCGTCTTCTCGAAATCCTCCAGTTTTCCGAGCGGTTCGAAGTAACTCTCGAAGTCCACGGACTGGATGCTGGGGCGGCAAAGAACGTCTCCATATTCTTGCGTCGACATCCTCGTGCGCACCGTGCCTTCGTAGTCAGTAATCGCTTCGAATTCCACGGAAGTTCCCGGATACTTCCTTTCGAACGCCTCGCGGTATTCTTGAAGTTTCGTGTCAACGATGTCCGTTCTGTTTGTGAGCACGATTATGCTTCCCTGGACTTTTCCGTCGATTGTATTTTCGGCGGAATCTTTCTTTGAGCATCCGCAAAGCGCTACGGCAAATGCCGCCGCACCCGCAAGAATCTGTGCCTTTTTCATTTGATCCTCCTGCATAAAATGCAATTAAAATTTTGGAATTTTTAAGAAAACGGTTTCTCTAAATTCAGTATATCACAGAAATAATATTTGTCAAGAAAAAAAAATAAAAATAATTGAAAAAGAATAAAGAATTCGTTATAATGAAATTGTGTACGCGTGACGCGCAGAAACACAAAAATTGAAAAATGAATTACACGATAAACGAAATCGCCCGACTTGTGGGCGTTACGAAAAGCACTGTCTCAAAGGCCATGAACGGGCAAAAAGGCGTGAGCGAAAAAAAGCGCGCGCAGATTATGCGCCTTGCCTCAAAAATGAACTACATTCCAAATGCGGCGGCGCGCGCGCTTTCTCATAATATGTCGGACACGATCGGCGTGATAATTTCCGCGGACACTGAATACACGCTGCAGAACTTGTATTGGCTGGAATTTATCGTGTCGGTTTCGGAAGAAGCGGAACGGCATAATTGCAACTTGCTGATTATAGCGCAGGGAAAGGACAATTTCAAGCCTTTGGAAAATGCCGTGCGGAAAAGAGCGGTGGACGGCCTTGTGATTCCGGCGGAATTGGCATATCCTGACGCGATCCAATTCATAAAGGAATCGAAAATGCCTTTTGTGTTACAAGGGCAGTCTTCGCTTTTCGGGCATTATTGTGTGGATGTGCGCAACAAGGAAGGGGCGGAAATTCTTACATCACGGCTTGTGGAAAGCGGCTACAAGAAAATCGCGTGCATTGCAGGCCCTGACGAATTCCGCTACAATGAAGAACGCGTGGAAGGTTTCAAATCCGTAATGGCGAAGAACGGCGTGGATTTGCCGCCGACAGTCAACAGCGGCTATATGGAAGAAGAGACGCGCAAAAATGTCCGAGCGTTGGTGAAGCGAATACCTGATCTTGACGCACTTTTCATAACCGCTGGCGGCGACTTTGCTTTTTATATTTTTGACGCTCTGCGCGATGCCGGTTTCGACCTTGAAAAAATCGGATTTGCCATTTTTGACTACAACCAACTGTTTCGCCATTTGCCGTACAAAATAATTTCCGCGCGTCAGCCAGTTCGCGAGATGGGACTTCAGGACGCGAAAATCCTTTTCGAGTTGATAAACAAGGAAAATCCGCCGAAAACCTCGCTTTTCGACATAACGCTCGTGGAATAGCGGATTTTGAAAGTTCGCCTTAAATTTTCTTCTTTAAAAAATAAATTTTCAAGAATTTCGGAAGTCGCCATTTCACAATAAAATGAGAGATGGCGATTTATACACGAGTTAAAAAAAAGTCAAAAACTCGCGTTAAAACTTGTCGCGCTATTTGCATAAAATCAAGCTATAGTCCTGTGTTCCAAGTCCGATTTTCTCGCCATGTTCAAGCGCGGTCTCCCAAACGGAGGCATGTGTCGAGTCGCGCCACAAATCGCTTGTCGCCTTGTAGCCTGATTTTATGTGGTCGCCGATTTGCGTGTCCTTGAAGCGCTCGGCTTTTTGGCAGAGGTCGCTCGAGGCCTTGTCCAACGCCACGGGATCGAAACTTACTGCCATTCCCAAATTCGGAATGAGCGGCGCGTCGTTGAACGAGTGGCAGTCGCACCAGGGACTCACATCGCGGATAATATTTATGTGCAGACAGGGACGACCATTGCAGACGGCGTGCGTATATTCCGCCATCTTGCGTCCCAGATCCTCGAACGCACCTTCATTGGGATTGTAGATTGCGTCGAAATTGCAAGAGCCGATGCACCTTCCGCATCCCTTGCATTTTTCCTGGTCGATAATGGCCTTTTTTTCAATGTATGAAATCGCGTCGCTTCCGCATTCCTTTGCGCATTTACGGCAACCGCGGCACGCTTCTTGGTTTACGAGCGGCTTTCCAGCGTTGTGCTGAATCATTTTCCCGGCGCGGCTTCCGCATCCCATGCCGATGTTCTTTATCGCTCCACCGAATCCCGCCTCCTCGTGTCCCTTGAAATGGGCGAGCGATATGAAGATGTCGGCATCCATAACGGCGCGTCCAATCAGCGCGGTCTTGCAAAGCTCTCCGTTCGGAACGGTAACTTCAATGTCGTCAGTGCCTTTAAGTCCATCGCCGATGATTACAGGGCAGCCTGTCGTGACGGAATTGAAGCCGTGCTTCTCCGCGCAGTATATATGCTCGATTGCGTTTTTGCGCGAGCCAGGATAAAGCGTGTTGCAGTCGGTGAGGAATGGTTTTCCGCCCAGTTCCTTGACCAGTTCCGCCACGGCGCGCGCATAGTCCGGACGCAGGAACGACATATTTCCATCCTCGCCAAAGTGCATTTTTATGGCGACGAATTTCCCGTCGAAGTCAATCTTCTTAATTCCCGCTGTCTTTAAAAGCCATTTTAACTTTTTTTCAATTCCGCCGTCTTCCCTAACCCGAAAATCCGTGAAAAAAACTTCTGCCTTTTCCATCACATTCCTCCAAAATTAAGCGTCATTGTAAATTTCCAATACACAAATTATACAAAAAAATATGAATACGCGCAAGTAAAAAATAAAAAGCATCGCTGAAAATTATTGACGCTTTCCGCGGACTTAATTTTTAAGGAACGTTTATTGTACTTGCCCGCTCGCGCAGGCGAATTAAGCGTTCTCGGAAGTTAAAACTTCCTGCGGTGCTTAATTTTAAGGAATGTTAAAACTTGTCGC
Source organism: uncultured Treponema sp. (assembly GCA_910584475.1). Classification (GTDB taxonomy): domain Bacteria; phylum Spirochaetota; class Spirochaetia; order Treponematales; family Treponemataceae; genus Treponema_D. The sequence goes on along the minus strand of CAJUBD010000004.1, from coordinate 121,321 downwards.
TGAAATAGTGCGCGGATTTTGATGTGTCGCGAACCAAAGAGTTTGCATCGCAAGTCTTTGGTTGGCTTACGAGTTTTTCGAGGGCGCGGGAAAAAGCGATTTCGTAAAAGCTGTTTTCATTTTAAAGTACTTCGTGCTTCACGACAGAATGGCAACTAACGCTCCGAAATGCGGGTGCAGATGCGCGTATGAAAACAAATTCCTGCCGGCGGTCTTCGAGGCGGAATTCATTTATGGCGGAAGACGAAAACACGAGACTTTACAGTCTCGAAAATGAAAAGGTGAAAATCGACAAGGCACTCGAGGAAAATTATATGCACGGAGAATAGGGCGGCGTTCCGAGGTTTTGATGTAGGGGGGGGCAGTCAGCCTACATCTCCTCCGTATGCTTGCAAAAAGGATAGTTCGTGCAGCCCACGAACCAATGCCCTCTTCCTTTTCGCTTGACCAAAAATCCACCACATTCCGGACACTGCTTCGGGTTTTGCAAAATCGTGATGTCGCTCAAACTGTAGCGGCATTTTGGAAAATTCGAGCAGCCGATAAAATTTTTTCCTTTACCGGGAACCTCGAGCAAGTCGCCTGTCTTGCACATCGGGCATTTCGTTTTCTCTTTGCTTGAATTTTTATTTGTGAAGACAAAGCATGTTCTTTCTGATTCTGAAAATTCTCCAAAAAATATCGACGGCGATTTATTGTCCGTGAGAATGAATGTTCGGTTTTTTGTCCGCGTGATTGCCACATAAAAAAGGCGGCGTTCTTCCGCGAACAAGAATATTTCTCCGTTCGTCAAAACATAATTCAAAATAGGATCGTCCGAAATTTGGTTCGGAAAACCAAGCCTGTCATTTTTGAAATTCAAAATGACAACATTGTCCGCTTCCAAGCCCTTTGACTTGTGAACAGAAAGAAAAGTCATTGGTGTTTCAGGCGAATCGATGTAAGAAATTTTTTCCCCGCGCACATTACTGGAGATTTTAAAAAGCCCAGATTTTTTCAAGATTTCAAAATCGTAATTCGTGCGTCCCAAAAACAAAATCGACTTTTCACTTCCGAATTCGTCAATAATTTTTTTCACGATTAAATTCAACGCATCGCGCGGCTCCTCATCGTAGCCCCAAAACACAAGCGGATATTTCAAGTGTTTTTCCGACTTGAGATTTTTTTAAGTTGCACAGGATTTTTCAGAACAAACGCACTCGCCTCGTCAAGCAAGTCTTGCGAGTTACGATAAGTCCTTTCGATTTTTAAGACGCTTGAGAATCCAAAGTATTTTTCAAACTCGGTGAACAATCCGACATCACTTCCTGCAAATCGGTAGATTGACTGCCAGTCGTCTCCCACACACAAAAGCTTCGCGCCGCATTCATCTACAATTGCCTTTAAAAGAGTGAAGCGCGATTTTGAAATGTCCTGATATTCATCAACGATGACATATTTGTAATTTTGAATACGCGCACCGCCCCTCACCTTTTCCGCCGCAAGATTTATCATATCCGAAAAATCAATCGCTTTGTTTCGCGCCAAATAGTTCTGATACTCCACAAAAATAATCTTCGCAATGTCCATAAAAAGGCAGGTGCGCTCGGACATGAATTTATTCTCGTTTTGGCGCGAGTCTTTTTTAAAGAGCTCAAAATTCTCTTCACGCAGATTGCTTGATTTAAAAAGCGTTATGAACGCGGCGCACAGCTTCATGAATTCAGAAAAATATTTTTCGCTTTTCTTTGCGTAAATCGTCTCAAAAATCTCATTGAAATCTTTCGTCTTGAATTCGATACCGTTTTCAAGCAGCATTGATTCCAGCCGCTCAAGAAGAACGCCTTGCCGCGTGTAATAAGAATATGTCTCCAAAAGTTTCGTTCCGTGCATCCTGTGAAAATTTCGTTTCCATTCGATTCCATCCAAATACTTTTTTTCTTCGATTTGCGAAAGCCACGGAACGCGACCGTCCTTTGAAACTCCAAAATGCTCCACATAAATGTCATAGTCCGTCAAATAAAAATCCGGGCGATACGATTTGCGGAATGGATCATCGCTTTCAAATGGATATAATTTTTCGTACTCATAATTCACGCCGTGCATAAAAAGGAAGTTCGCGATTTTTGTTTCCTCTATGCTTTTCACTCTTTCACCTTTGAGCGTGAGTAAAAACCCCGCGCCTTCTTCACGGTGCTTTTCGATGAATTTTTCTTTTTCAAATTTTGATTTGAGCGTCTCCAAGTCGCAGGATTTTTCACGCTCGTAAAGTTCACCAAGCGAAGAGCATCCTTCCAAATCCGTAGGAACATCTAGGTAGTACGCAAAATACTCCGTGAGTTTTTGAACGAGCTCCTGGCGACCTGACAATTCGCTTTCAAAAAAATTCTTCACGAATAATTCCAAATCGTCAAAAACTTCAGGTCGAAAACCCAAATCGCTTTTTAAAATGTCAAGTCCGAGCCTGTGGAATGTTGTCGCCTCAAGTGGAACTCCGAGCCTTTCTTGAATCCGTTCCGTCATTTCCGCCGCTGATTTTTTCGTGAACGAAAGCAAAAGAATTTCTTGCGGAGAAACATCACGCACCTCGCATAAATATTTTACTTTCGCCGCAATCGTAAGCGTCTTTCCGCTTCCCGCTCCCGCAAGAACAAGCGTTCTGTCCTCCTCGGAAATCACGACTTCTCTCTGCTGAATGTCAAGCGACTTTCCGTCAATATCAGAAAAAATAAAATCGTATTTTTCATTTTGATTTCGGATAAAATCACGGTTGCTATGCGCAATGAGGCTTCCAAAATTCTCGAAAGTATTTTTAAAATCAACGAAAGCCGAATGCAATGGATGATTTTTCTTTATATCAAGCGTGTTCAGTTGTACGGCAAGATTCTTCCACTTCTCCAAAAAAGCATTCCTGTCTCTGTGCGCAATGAAATTCTCCTTTAATTTAAAAAGTTCGCAAAAAAACAAATCGATTTTCGGCTTGAAAATTTTGAACTCTTCATCGATTCGAACAGCGCATTTTCTATCCGCGCGGATTTTGCGGATCTTTATGAAAATCACACACAAAAAAATAATGAAGAAAAATGCAAAAATCAGCGTAAAGAATTTGAGGCTTGCGGAAGTGGAAAATTGCGAAAACAGTGCAGCAAAAATTGACAGAGGAAATTTCAGCATATTTTATTGTACCATTGTTTCGCGGAGTTTGCAACTTTGAAATTTCTTCGACAAAACATTTTACTGCCTTGCGAAAAATCCCTCCAAAACTTCCTTGATGTAATAATATCGCCTTGCATAAGTGTTGTCCACGCGAATCAATTGCAAGTGATGCCGACGGCAGATTTCGTTTTTCTGGCGGTCGCGCTTTTTCACCGCAGCGTCTTCTCGGTGTTCTTTGCCATCAAGTTCGATTGCAAGAACAGGGCGTTCCTTTTTGTCATACTCGCGCTCATAAATTACAAAGTCAAATCGTCCGGTAAAAAAAAGTGATGGCTCGATTTTTTCGCCGTCAAAAACAGCCGAAATTCCCACCTCCTTTTTTACACTGCATTTTTTAAAATCACCGATTATATTGTCGAGCGCATGACTCAACGTCGTAAGGAATTCTTCTTCTGTCTGCGTGCTGTAAGGTTTTATTCCGAGCGCACGAGAAGAATTTTGGCGTGGCGTGATTTGATATCTTCCATTTTTCTTAATGTAATTTTTCAGTTCAAAAACATCATCGCAATTCGTCTCTTTTTGCACTGTAAATTTTTCATATTCTTTGTGCAGTCGCTCTATTTCTTTTTCGCTCGCAATAAGCACAAATTTTTTCTTTGCGCGGGAAGTCGCGACATTTATAAGCTCTTTGTTTGAGTTAATCCATTCGTAAGTTTTTGCGTTCGTTTTGTCTGTAAGCGCGAGCGAAAATAAAACTACATCTTTTTCATCACCTTGAAAAGCGTGAACCGTGCCACAAACTATGTTTTCCAAATGATGAATTTTTATAAGATTTTCGATTAGATCATTTTGCTTTACGAAAGGCGTAATCACTCCGATTTTTTGATTTGGATTTTCTTTCGCATACTTGACAATTTCTTCCGCCTCTAGCGGCGCGATATTCTTTTCAAGAGAAGTGTCATTCGGAATGTCATGAAAAACGAGCGGATGATTTTTGCTTTCGGAGCTTTCAATTTTAAGTTGATTCGCGTAATATTTTTTGTTGTTAAATTCGATTATTTCTTTGGCGCAACGATAATGATGACTCAAAAGAATTTCTTTGCTCACAGAATCCGATGCAAGAAAAGTTTTGTAAATTGAATTTTTAATGAAATCGTATTCCTCGGGAATTTTATAAGTTCGTTTGAGCGTCTCGTTGTCTTTTGAATTGAGCAAAATCACAGGATTTAGTTGCTGCGGATCGCCCACAAGCATAAGTTGGTTTCCGCGCAAAATCGGCAAAAGAGAATGCGCAGCATCGCATTGACTTGCCTCATCGATAATCGTCATATCGAAATATAAATCTGGCGTTCCGATTTTTCCGGCAGAAATGCAGGTGCTCGCAATGATCGGAAAAATCTTTGTCAGGCGAAAAATATTTTCTTTGCTTTTGAGGAATTCGGAAAACTTTTTCAGACGCTCGTCATCTTTCAAATCGTTCGCTAAAATTATTTCCAGCAAATCTTTGTTTTTCGGTTCTGAAAGTCGCTTGATGAATTTCGCGGAAGTGTAGTAAAAATATTGCATCATTTTTTCGCCGCCTTCATAGGCAAGCGAAATCGCATCTTCATTCTTTATTTCACCGATTTGCGCAAGCCGTTTTTTCACTTCGACAAGCTGTATTCCCTGCAAATCTAATTGGTAATTCATATTTGAGTTGATGTCGAGAAGCTGCTCGATTGCGTTTTTTCGCTCTTCAAGTTCAATTTTTTCCTCATAATATTTTAAAAGTTCCGTCAATTTTTCTGATTTTGAAATTTCGCTTTCTTTGTTGCGTTCAAGCGTTTCGGGAAAAATTGGAGTGTCTTTGAATTGCAGAAATTTTTCTTTCCAAAAATTTAAAGACTCAATTATCTTGTCTTGATTTCCAATTCTAAAAAGCGGAAAAGGAATTTTCTTTCCCTTGTATAAAACATTTTCCATCGCTATGCAAACGCTGTCAATCGGATGATTGTTGAACGAAGAAAAAAGCACTGTTTTTCCGTTAAAAAATGCGGTGAGAATTGTGTTCAAGATTGTGCTTGTTTTTCCCGTGCCGGGCGGACCTTGTATGTAGGTGAGCGGATATTTCATCGCATTGCTAATCGCAAGGAGTTGGTCGAGATTCGCGTTTTTATTCAAAAGCGCGAGAGGAAATTTTTTGCGGCGAATCGGCGGCTTCGTAAGTTTTCCGAAAAATGCTTTTAGAGGCTCGGCGGCTTTTTCGCTTTCCATTTGTTCTTTTATAAAATTGAATTCGGTTTTCAAATCTGCAGAAGCATCGCGCGAAAGCGGAATCAAGTATGGAAGGTCATCAACTTTTTCATGCGGATATTTCACATTTTTGGAAACCGCGTCCTTGATTTTTTCCGCGTTCGTCTCGAAGTTTTCAAGAAGATAAAAATCATCTGAATCCAAAAATCGCGTGAGGCTTTGTTCCATTATTTTTCCGACATTGAATCTTTTACAAATCGTGATGTGTGCATCGGCAATCAGAGAGCGGCGTTTCACATCAAGCAAAAGTTTTTTGTATGCCAAAAGGTAAAGCCCTTTCGAAGTGTGCACGCTTAAAACATTCAGGCAAAGATATTTTGTACGACAAAAATAATTTTCATTTTTAGCTTTTGAATGAAATTTCCGCGTAATGCGCGAGAATTGTTCATCGTCCAATTTGCATTCGCCGTTTAAAATCGCATCGGCATCAAAACGCTCAAGCAAAGAATATTCGCTTTTGTATGGAACGGAATTCAAATTGACGCATTCTTCCAAATAGTCAAGAATTCGAAGATTCGCGACATTGCCGAAAAGTTTTTGAAAGTCATCGGGATTCTCACGAATTTTATTTTTAAGATTTTCTGGAGCGGCATAAAAAGATTCGTCGATGATGTGCGCGTGCAAAATCGAATCAATATAAATTTTGTCCAAATTTAAAAATGTTTTTTTTGTTATGTGGAAGCCTTCCGCGCTCAAAGTGCCGCGCTTTGCGTCAATATCGCGAATGGCAATCCAATAACTTGTTTGCCCGCCGGACTTGTTTTTATACTCCACCGCTAGCCATTTGTTTTGCGTGATGGCGGAAAAAATTTCGTGCGCAATCTTATGACGACAAAAGTTCATATTTTATTATACCATCATTTCCCATACTTTGCAACTTCCCTTTTCCCCTCCCTCACCTGTTGCTTTTTCCTGCAAAATTTGTCATATTATCAAAAGCAAATTCTTTCAAACAAGGTATGCCATGAAAAAAATTTTAATTTCTACGCTGCGACATTGGCTTTGAGCGTTTCTATTTTCGTGGCGGATATTTTTGCAGTTCCGCCGCTTTCATGCTACACTTGAAAGAGTGCGCACTCGCAACGAAGTTTCAGCGGCGGCAGTACAACCACCGCAACTGACTTGCTGGCACTTGTCAAGAAGTTGTAAAGAATGACCTATCTTGACTAGGAAATTTTTGTTTTTTATCTAGTCAAGTGGCAAAAAAAAATTCCATACAGAGCAAGTGCGAAGCACTTGACCCGCAAATCGCGTGAGCGATTGTTTAATAAATTTCTTTACAGAGCAAGTGCGAAGCACTTGAAACATTTTTTTGAATTCAGTATAACGGTATGATAAAAGCCACACAAATGGCGTGCCTTTTATCAACTCGAGTTTGTCCAGTTGCATTGCAACTTGCCAAACTTGTTGCATATAATGCGTTTTTCACTTCGTTGCAAAACGCATGAAAAAGCCATTTGCGGAATTGAAATTCTGCAAATGGCTTTTTTATAGGAGAAGCAATATGACAAAGGATTTGACAGAAGGAAAGCCTCTCGCGCTTATAATAAATTTTTCGGCTAGCGTTCTTTTGGGATTGCTTTTCCAGCAGTTCTACAATATCGTTGATACGGCCATTGTCGGGCGCGCGCTCGGTTCGGACGCTTTGGCGGCGGTAGGCTGCACCGGAAGCGTCTGCTTTTTACTGCTTGGATTCTGCAACGGCGTGGCCGGCGGTTTTACCATTCCTATCGCGCAGAAATTCGGCGCGAAGAATTTTCCGCTGATGAGAACTTATGTTTGGAACGCCGCGTTTTTGTGCGTGATTTTTTCCGTCGTGTTCACGGCAGGAACGGCGATTCTATGTCGCCCGATTCTCGTTCTTATGAAAACGCCTGAAAGAATAATCAACGACTCTGTTTCATATTTGCGGATAATCTTTCTTGGAATTCCGTTTTTGTTTCTATATAATTTCATCGCGAATTTAATGCGTTCGCTCGGCGACAGCAAGACTCCGCTTTATTTTTTGATCGCATCGTCGATACTGAATATTTTCCTGGACCTGTTTTTTATTCGCGTGTGTTCGATGGGCGTGGCGGGCGCGGCTTTGGCGACCGTGATTTCGCAGGCTTTGCCAGGACTAGTGAGTCTCGTGTTTTTGGTGAAGAAATTTTCAATTTTACGAATGACGCGCGAAGAAAAAGTCATCGCAAAAAAGCATTGCCTAGAACTTTGCCGCTTCGGAATTCCGATGGGATTGCAATATTCGATTACGGCGATTGGAAGCGTAATCTTGCAATCCTCGGTGAACGGACTTGGTCCCGACACCGTGGCCGCGATTGCCGCCGGAATGAAAATCAACATGCTTTTTGCAAGCGTGTTCGATTCTTTCGGACTGACGATGGCGACTTACGGCGGACAGAACACGGGCGCAGCGAAATATGACAGGCTTTCACAAGGCGTTCGTGACTGCATGCTGATTTCTGCGGTTTACAGCGTAATCGCGTTCATCGTGGTCTTTTTCTTCGGAAAGAATTTCGTATACATATTTTTGGAGGAACCGAGCGAAAAAATCTTGCGCGAGGCCTACATTTTCCTTCTCGCGAATTTCGGATTTTACATAACGCTCGCCGCCGTCAACATCTACCGCTTTATGATTCAAGGAATGGGATTTTCCGCGTTCTCGATGTTCTCTGGGCTTGCGGAAATGCTGGCTCGCGCCGTGATGGGAATATTCGCCGTGCCGCTCTTCGGGATTTACGGCGCGGTTTTCGGAAGCCCTGCAGCGTGGGTGCTCGCCGACTGCTTTTTGATTCCCGCTTTCCACCATTGCCTAAAAAAACTGAACGCTTGAAATTTGCGTCAAAGATTTATTCAAAATAAAAAAACCGCCTTCCGGCGGTTTTTTTATCGTTGCTCGAAGACTACCAGCGATAGTGCGCGAAGGCTTTGTTTGCCTCTGCCATCTTGTGAGTGTCTTCCTTTTTCTTGTACGCAGTGCCAGTATTGTTGTATGCGTCCATCAATTCCGCGCTGAGCGTGTCGGCCATTCCGTGTCCGTTGCGCTTGCGGGCGGCATCGATAATCCAGCGCATCGCCAACGCTTCCTTTCGCGCGTCTCGGATTTCCACCGGAACTTGGTATGTCGCGCCACCGACACGGCGGGATTTCACTTCCACCTGCGGCTTTACGTTGTCCAACGCCTTGAGGAAAACTTCGAGCGGATCTTTGTCCGTCTTTTTCTTCAGACGATCCATCGCGTCATAGATGATTGTCGTGCAAATGCTTTTCTTGCCGTCAAGCATCATTCGCGTTACGAATTTTGAGACCGTCTTGCTGTTGTATTTCGCGTCCGGCACAATCGGGCGGTTGACTGATTTCTTGTGTCTTCCCATTTTAATCCTCCAATTCCATAAAAATTATGCGAGCGAGGAAATTTCAAATTCCGAACCGCATAATTTCGTCCGCGTCAGCAAGTTATTGCGGGCGGACAAGCAAAAAAAGGCAAGTTTTTGAAAAACTTGAAATTAAAATCCGCGACGCAAATTAGTCACGGATTTTAATACTATGCCTTGGGCTTTTTCGCGCCATATTTTGAACGACCGCGCTTTCGGTCTTCCACGCCGAGCGCATCTTTCGTTCCGCGGATTATGTGGTAGCGCACACCAGGAAGATCCTTTACACGACCTCCGCGAACTAAAACCACCGAGTGCTCCTGCAAGTTATGTCCGATTCCCGGAATATATGCGGTAACTTCGATTCCATTGCTCAAGCGAACACGGGCGACCTTTCGCATCGCAGAGTTCGGCTTTTTGGGCGTAACAGTCATAACGCGCGTACAAACGCCACGTTTCTGCGGACAAGACTCAAGCGCGGGGGACTTGGTCTTTTTTGTAGCCGACTTACGCCTCTGTCTAATCAATTGATTTATTGTAGGCATTCCTTCAAAACTCCTATTTTTTGCCGAGCAGCACCTCGGCGAATTTCAAAACCCAGCGCAATTTCATTTTGCAAAAAGCGCATTATAGTTTAACGAATTTTCCGCATTTTAGTCAAGAGAATTCCCGACAAAAAGCGAAAATTTATCTTAAAATCAGCGTTGCCAATCTTAACTTCGAGTTTCCAAAGTAAACTCGACTGTCAAGTCTGCCTGCTCACGTAGGCGAATTAAGCATCCTTGGAAAATTGATCTCGCGACGAGCCGTTAGGCAAAGTTTATAGCGAATTTCCTGTGGCGCTTAATTTTTAGGAGAGAACTTTAGTCCTGCTCCTCGCTGATTTCAAGGGCGGCGGCCTCACGCTCACGCTCTTCCAAAGCCTTTGCTTCAAGCTCCTTTTCGATGCGGCGGCGTTCCAAAATGTCGTTCATCTGGATGTCCAAATCCACGTCGCTGTCATCATAGACTTTGATGCCGCGGTAATTTTTGATGCCAGTTCCGGCCGGAATCATGTGTCCGATGGAAACATTTTCCTTGATTCCATGCAAAGCGTCGACGCTTCCGCCGATGGCGGCGTTGGTGAGAACGCGCGTGGTTTCCTGGAACGAGGCGGCGGAAAGGAAAGAATCCACGTTCAAAGCGGCCTTCGTAATTCCCTGGAACATCGGGCGACCGATCGCCGGCTGTCCGCCGTCCGCAATCACGCGGGCATTTTCCTCATGGAAGCGATATTTGTCCACTTGCTGACCAAAGATAAACCGAGTGTCTCCGACAGAAACTATCTCGACTTTGCGCAGCATTTGCCGAACGATAATTCCGATGTGCTTGTCGTTGATGCTCACGCCCTGCGCGCGGTAAACTTGCTGGATTTCGTCCATCAAATAATTTTGAAGCGCGTTTTCGCCCAAAATTTCAAGGACATCGTGCGGACTTGGCTGTCCGTCGCAAAGCGGCTCGCCCGCCTCGACTTGGTCGCCGTCGCGCACCAACATTCGCTTGGAAATCGGAACGAGATGCTCGAACACGCGTCCGTACTTGTCTTCGACAGTAATCATGCGCTTGGCTTTTTTGATTTCCTTGAATTTGACAGTTCCTGAAATTCGAGAAAGCACGCTCGGCGAAGAAGGCTTGCGAGCTTCGAACAATTCCGAAACGCGCGGCAAACCGCCGGTGATGTCGTCAGATTTCGCGGCTTCTTTCGGCATTTCGGCAATCTTGTCGCCCGCAGTAATCGGCTGCTTGTCGTCGACCAAAAGTCGCGCGCCCGCCGGCAAGAAATAACTTCCCAATTCGTTTCCGTCTTCGTCAGTGATATACACGCGCGGATTCTTTATGTCCAAGTGAAGCGAACTGATTCTCCGAACGACATTTGACGTAGTCTGGTCGATTTCTTCTTCCAAAGTAACGCCGCTTTGAATGTCCTCAAAGTGAACATATCCTGTATATTCCGCCAAAATCGGCTCGGTATACGCGTCGAATTCTCCGATGACGGCATTCGCCTCGAGAACCGCGCCTTTTTTCACGAAAATTTCAGAGCCGTTCGCAATCTCAATCGTCTGATCGCTACCGCACAAATAAAGAACCTTGTCCTTTATGACAATATAGCCGTTTTCCGACGCGACAAATTCATTGTCCTTGCTGCCGGCAAGCACAGTGCCTTTAAGAACGCGATTGCCATCTTTGACATGAAGTTTTCCGTATTTTTCAGTCTCCGCTCTGTCGATTATGCGGGTAACAACCATCTTTCCTTTACGAGTGAAAAGGTCATGCCCATTTTTGGGAACGCTTGAACCTGTAATTTCTCCGATGATTGCGGGGAATTTGAGAACGATATTGTTGTCCTGCGTCACTTTCGAAGCGGCGCCTCCCGAGTGGAAAGTGCGCAACGTAAGCTGCGTTCCCGGCTGTCCGATGGATTGCGCGGCGATGATTCCAACCGCTTCGCCGATTTCGACGATTTTGTTGCGGGCAAGGTTTTTGCCGTAGCATTTTACGCAAACGCCGTGCTTCGCCTCGCAAGTAAGCACCGTCCGAAGCTTGACTTTTTCGACGCCAGCCTCTTCGATTTTCTTGGCGAGCGCATCGTCTACATATTGGTTCACGTCGCAAAGCACTTCGCCCGTAATCGGATGAAGGACGCGCTCAATAGTAAAGTGTCCTGCAATTCTGTCCGCCAAATGTTCGATGATTTCATCGCCGTCTTTGATGGCAATGTAGTCGATTCCGTTGATTGTGCCGCAGTCGTCTTCATTGATTACTACATCCTGCGCGACATCTACAAGTCGGCGCGTCATATAACCAGCGTCGGCAGTTTTGAGCGCAGTGTCGGAAAGACCTTTGCGCGCACCGTTCGTGGAAATGAAGAATTCAATCACCGAAAGTCCTTCGTAGAAATTCGAGCGGACTGGAAGTTCGATGATGTCGCCGTTCGGCTTTGACATCAAGCCTCGCATCGCCGCCAACTGCGAAATCTGCTTCGGAGAGCCACGCGCGCCGGATTTTGCCATCATATAGATTGTGTTGAATCCGTCTTTGTCCTTTTCAAGATTCTCCATCATCTTTTTGGTGAGATTTTCGTTCGTGCGCTGCCAAATGTCGGTTACGCGGTTATAGCGTTCGTCTTCCGTAAGCTGACCTTCAGAATAAAGGCGAACAATGTCTTCTACCTGCCTGTTGGCGTTTTCGACCATTTCTTTCTTTTCAGGCGGAATCAAAATGTCGTCCATAGAAAGAGTCGCGCCATAGAAGGTGGCGTTTTGATAGCCGACTGCCTTGATAGCGTCGAGCATTTTTATCGTAAGCCATGGGCCTTTTTCGTGGTAGACCTTTTCAATCATCGCGCGAAGCTGCTTGTCGCCATATTGCGCGTTGACATAATTCACTTCTTCGGGCATAGCGTCGTTGAACGCCAACGTTCCCGCAGTCGTGGATATGAGGTCGCCTTTTTTGAATTCACCGTCATTGAAAGAATCTTTTGGAGCGGGAACTTTTATGCTCGCCTGCCATTCGATGTTGCCGCATTCAGCCGCCATTCGCACTTCGTCTGCGGAAGAAAAACGCTTTCCAGTTCCGCGCGCGTTTGGCTTGACAGAAGTCATATAGTAGATTCCCAAAACCATATCCTGCGAAGGATAGACGATTGTGTTTCCGTTCGCGGGGTCGAGCAAGTTTCGTGCCGAAAGCATCAGCGTCCAGCATTCCATTTGCGCCGCCTGAGTGAGAGGAACGTGAATCGCCATCTGGTCGCCGTCAAAGTCCGCGTTGAACGCCTTGCAAGCGAGCGGATGCAACTTAATCGCCTTGCCTTCCACCAAAACCGGCTCGAACGCCTGAATTCCCAAACGGTGCAAAGTAGGCGCGCGGTTCAGCATTACAGGATGCTCGCTCACGACTTCGTCGAGGATGCTGAAAACTATCGGATCTTCCTGTTCGACATATTGCTTTGCCTTTTTCAAGTTGAGAACCGCGCCTTTGTCGATGAGTCGCTTCATCAAAAACGGCTTGAAAAGTTCAAGCGCCATTTTCGTAGGAAGTCCGCATTGCCAAAGTTTCAATTCAGGACCGACAACGATTACCGAACGTCCCGAATAGTCGACACGCTTTCCCAAAAGATTTTGGCGGAAACGTCCTTGCTTTCCCTTTATCATGTCGCTAATGGATTTCAGCGGACGATTCGACGCGCCTTTTACAATTCGCTTGCGCTTGGAATTGTCGAACAGAGAATCCACGGCTTCCTGCAACATTCTCTTTTCGTTGCGAATGATGATGTCTGGAGCGGAAAGCTGCAAAAGCCTTTTGAGACGGTTGTTGCGGTTTATCACGCGGCGATACAAATCGTTCAAGTCGGAAGTGGCAAAGCGACCACCGTCAAGCTGAACCATAGGGCGCAATTCCGGCGGCATCACAGGAATGACATCCAAAATCATCCACGAAGCCTTGTTGCCAGACGAACGGAAATTTTCCACGATGTCAATTCGCTTCAAAAGCCGCTTGTCGCTTTTCGCGCCTTTTTCAATCATTTTTGCTCGAAGTTCAGAAGCGAGCGCATCCAAATCCAAGCCGTCCAAAAGCGTCTTTATCGCTTCCGCGCCCATGCCCGCCGTAAACGCGCCGCCATAGCGTTCCTGCGCCTCGCGGTATTCGTCCTCCGTGAGAAGATCCATCTTTTTGAGGTCGGTGTCGCCCGGATCTATGACAATGTATTTTTCATAATACAAGACATTTCTCAAAGCCGCCACTTGCAAGTCAAGCAAAAGTCCCATTCGGCTCGGAACGCTTCTGTAATACCAAATATGGCTCACAGGCGCAGCCAATTCGATGTGACCGGTGCGTTCGCGTCGCACTTTAAAGTGAGTGACTTCTACGCCGCAGCGATCGCAGATTACGCCCTTGTAGCGAATTGATTTGAATTTGCCGCAATAGCATTCCCATTCTTTTGTCGTGCCGAAAATCCGCTCGCAAAAAAGTCCGTCGCGCTCAGGACGCAACGTGCGGTAATTTATTGTTTCAGGCTTTTTGACTTCGCCATAGGACCATGCGCGGATCGTGTCCGGCGAGGCGAGCTTTATTTTTACGCTGTCAAAATCTTGAATATCACGCATTGATTTTTATACTCCTTTCAAAATTACTAGAAAAATTCGACTTCAAATGAAAGCGCGAATTTGAAAACCAAACCCCGCAAAAAAATCCGAACCAAAATTCACGCGTTGCGTGAATTTTGGCTGTCAATTTTTACGATTCCTTGTCAAATCCAGAAGCCGCTTTGTCTATCAATTCTTGGTCTCGTTCGGTAAGCGCGATTTGCTTTCCTTTAGCATCGGAAATCGTGAAATCCAAAGCCAAGCCGCGCAATTCCTGCACCAAAACATTGAACGATTCTGGAACGCCCGCCGGAGTGGAAGGCTCGCCTTTTACGATCGCTTCGTAAACTTTGGAACGGCCGTTCATATCGTCGGATTTGATTGTCATCATTTCCTGCAATGTGTTCGCCGCGCCGTATGCTTCCAACGCCCACACTTCCATTTCGCCGAGACGCTGGCCGCCGAACTGCGCCTTTCCGCCGAGTGGCTGCTGCGTAACAAGCGAATAAGGTCCTGTAGAACGAGCGTGCATTTTGTCGTCTACCAAGTGATGGAGTTTCATATAGTAAATTACGCCGACGAAAATCGGATTGACGAAAGGTTCGCCAGTGCGACCGTCGCGGACAATCTGCTTACAATCTTTGGAAAGTCCCGCTTCCTCAAGTTTTTTGGCAATCTGTTCCTGACTCGGCGACTGGAAAACCGGCGACTCGAAGAATTGTCCCAAATATTTTCCGGCAATTCCCAATTCCGATTCCATAATCTGTCCGATGTTCATTCGCGAAGGAACGCCCAAAGGATTCAAGCAAACGTCGAGCGGAGTGCCGTCTTCCAAGTACGGCATGTCCTCTTCGGGAAGGATGCGCGAAACGACACCTTTGTTTCCGTGGCGGCCAGCCATTTTGTCGCCCTCGCGGAGTTTTCGCTTGTTGGCAATCATAACTTTTACCACTTGGTCAACGCCCGGATTGAGGTCGTCGCCCTCGCTGCGCTTGAGCCGCTGAATGTCGATTATCACGCCTTCCACGCCATGCGGAACGCGCAAAGAAGTGTCGCGCACTTCCTTTGCCTTTTCGCCGAAAATCGAATTGAGCAATTTGAATTCGGGCGTGGTTTCGGCTTCGCTTTTTGGCGTAACTTTTCCTACCAAAATATCGCCAGAACGAACTTTCGCGCCGATTCGGATGATTCCTTCCGCGTCCAAATTGTCGAGATTCTTTTCGGCGGTGTTCGGAACATCGCGCGTGATTTTTTCAGGACCGAGCTTCGTTTCACGAATTTCCACAGAAAATTCTTTGATGTGAATAGAAGTATACATATCTTCTTTTACGACGCGCTGGCTGATAAGAACGGCATCCTCGTAATTATAGCCGTTCCACGGAACGAATCCTACGAGAATGTTTCGTCCCAAAGCAAGCTCGCCGTTGAACGTCGCAGGTCCATCGGCGATTACCGAACCAGCCTCGACCTTTTCGCCCACTTCGACTGTCGGACGCTGATGGTTGCAAGTGTCGTTGTTAGTGCGCTGATATTTGAGAAGTGGATACTCGTCAACTTCGCCGCGCTTCGCGCCTTCGGGTTTTATAGAAACGCATTCGCTCGTAACTTTGACGACTTCGCCAGCGCGAGCGGCTTTCACCAAAACGCCTGAATCGTAGGCGCATTTTTTCTCCATTCCGGTGCCGACATAAGGCGGTTCGGGGAACAAAAGCGGCACGGCTTGACGCTGCATGTTGCAGCCCATCAAAGCGCGGTTCGCGTCATCGTGCTCGAGGAACGGAATCAACGCGGCAGAAACAGAAATTACTTGACGCGGAGAAACGTCCATATACTGAACGTCTTTCGGAGAGCGAGTGGTATAGTCGCCGCGCCTTCGGCACGAAATCATATCCGTGGCGAACGAACCGTCGCTTTTCATTCCCTCACTTACTTGACCAATGTAATATTTGTCCTCGTCCATCGCCGAAAGGTATTCGACTTTGTTCGTAGCCTTGCCCTTTTCGATTTTGCGGTAAGGCGCTTCCAAAAATCCGTATTCGTTGACATGCGTGTAAATCGCGAGCGAAACAATCAAGCCGATGTTCGGACCTTCAGGCGTTTCGATCGGGCACATTCGTCCGTAATGCGAATAGTGAACGTCGCGCACTTCAAATCCGGCGCGATCGCGGGAAAGTCCGCCAGGGCCAAGCGCATTCAAACGGCGTTTATGCGTAAGTTCCGCGAGCGGATTGATTTGATCCATAAATTGCGAAAGCTGAGAAGAGCCAAAAAATTCTTTTATCGCCGCGATAATCGGCTTGGAAGAAATCAAATCCTGCGGCTTTATCGTTTCATTGTCTTTCGCGCCCATTCGCTCTTTGGCAATTCGTTCCATTCTGGCGAACGAAGTTTTGATTTGATTCGTCATCAATTCGCCAACGCTTCGGATGCGGCGGTTTCCCAAATGGTCGATGTCGTCGCGCGCCTCTTCGCCGATGTACACTTTAATAAGGAATTTCATCGTGTTCGTGATGTCTTCCTTCGTAAGAACCGTGTCATCTTTCGGCGGATTGTAGTCGAATTTTTTGTTGAGCTTGTAGCGTCCCACGCGTCCCAAATCGTAGCGGCGCGGCGTGAAGAACATCGAATTCAAATCCTTTTCGGCGTTTTCCACGGTAATCGGCTCGCCGGGCAAAAGCACGCTGTAAACCGCGCTCAAAGCCTCTTCTTTGGTCGGCTCGTCGCTTTCCGAGCCTTCTTTGGCATATTTGATTTCCTCGCGCTCAAAGCAGTTTATGATGATTTCCGAATCGAGCGATGAATTCTTTTCGTCTTTGTTTTCGGGATTTTTGCGGCTGTCAAATTTGATTAGCTGAATTTCCTTGATTCCGTTGGCAATCAAATCATCTATGTCGTGCGGATGAAGTCGCGCACCTGCGGGGAAAAGTTTTTTCTCTTCGCCGGAATCAGCGTCTTTGATAAAAACCGCCTTGGACAAAACGCGATTCACCAAACTTTCGCGCGTCGCGGCATTGTCTTTGACAGAAAATTTTTCCGTGTCATAGAAAACATCGATTATTTCCTCGCGGCTTTCAAATCCGAGCGCACGCAGGAAAATCGTTCCGAGAATTTTTTTCTTTCGGTCGATTTTCGCGAAAATCAATTCCTTTTTTTGGTCAATTTCAAATTCCAACCACGAGCCACGATAAGGAATTATGCGGCTTCCCCAAACACCCTTGTCGTGATTAAAAATAACGCCTGGCGAACGGTGAATTTGCGAAACGACGACGCGTTCCGCCCCATTTATGATGAAAGTGCCACGCGGCGTCATGAGCGGAATGTCGCCCATGTAAATGTCTTTTTGCAAAATCGCGCCCGTGTCTTTGAAGTTCAAATTTATTCGCGCTTTGAGCGGAACGGAATAAGTCAAGCCTTTTTGCTTGCATTCCAATTCAGAGAATTTTTTTCCTTCGTTGTCAAGTTGATAGAATTCATATTCCAAGGACATATCGCCGTTCGCGCTTTCGATCGGGAAAGTGGAAGTAAACGCTTCCTGCAAACCTTGATTTTCGAGCGGCTCGCCTTTGTCCAATTTTTCTTTTTGAAGGAAATATTCATACGATGCAGTTTGAATGTCGATTAGATTTGGGACATCCATCGAAGACTTGATGTCCTTGCCGTAATATTTACGGTCGATTGTCCGGCTTTTTGCGAACATTTTTTCCCCTGAAAAGCACACGCACGGTCGAAATCTCCGCTACACGAGGAAACTCCTCACAGCACGAAAGATTTCGCCGCGAAAATGCTTGTGTCTGTTTTAAAATTCAAAAGCATTTATGAATGTGCGAAAAACATTCTCCCAGTCGCATGAAGAAAGTCAAAAATCGCAATGCTCCGCATTGCTTACGAGTTTTCGCTACGCGGAAACTCGCATAATCAATTGTCACAATCAGAGCGATTGCGTCCATCGCGCAAGCGATGACATGGAATAAATTTCCGCTCGCAAAACGGCGCGAAGCGACGTATTGCGCCTTTCTCTCTGCTTCTTCGCGAATGTTTTCGCATTTTCTTATCCGCTAAATATTTTTAAAACAGACTCGAACTTTTCTTTTTTTCTTTAAATAAAGTAAAGTTGCGAATGAAATAAAATTATTTCTTTGTGGCTTTTCCGCCGGCGGCTTCGATATCGGCAATCCATTTGTCGGCATCGGCCTTGCTCAAGCCTTCTTTGATGACTTTCGGCGCGCCTTCGACCAAAGCCTTCGCTTCGCCCAAACCGAGGTTTGTGAGAGCCTTGACCGCTTTGATGACGGCAATTTTCTTGGCCGCGTCAAAACTGTCCAAAGAAACCGCGAATTCGGTCTGCTCTTCTGCGGGCGCACCACCAGCGGCGGCGGCTCCAGGAGCTGCGGCAACAGCCACGGCGGCAGTTACACCGAATTTCTCTTCCATAGCCTTTACCAATTCCGAGGCTTCCAGAACTGTCATCGACGCGATCGCGTCCAAAATCTGATCATTTGTTAATGCTGCCATTGTCTTCTCCATAAAATTGATTTCGCGTCACACAAGCGACGCCGGGAACGAGTCCCGATATTTTGCGCGGACAGTCAGCAGCAAACGAAGCCTGACCGCGCTTTGGAACGACGAAACATCGCCGCTCCAAGTTTTAAATTTAAGCCTGAGGCGCGGCCTCAGCAGCCGTAGCGTTCGCATCCGTCGCAGGAGCGGGAGTTTCCGCGGCGGCAGGAGCGGCTTCTTCTTTTGGCGCTTCGGCAGAAGCTGCTTCATTGGAAGCGGCTTCTGCTTTAGGAGCAGGTGCGCCGCCTTCCTTTTCCAACTTTTCGACGTAAGCCTGCAAGGTGGCGGCGAGTTTTTGCGCCGGACCATTGATGGCAGACATAAGCATTGCGATAAGCTGCTTTTTGCCGGGAACTTTTGAGTACGCCTCAGTTTTCGCCGCGTCGTAAATCTCTTTGTTCACCAGCGCGCCTTTGATTTTGAGCGCGGGAATTTCCTGCGCAAAGTCGAACAAAATCTTTGCCGTTTCGTTGGAGTCCTGCTTTGCCATCGCAATGGCGGTAGGTCCTTTGAGGTATTCGGACACATTAGTGATGTCCATACCCTCGAAAGCGATGCGGGCGAAGTTATTTTTGATGACTTTTACCGCGCTGTCCTTTTCGCGGAGTTTGTCGCGCAGTCTCGTAATCTGTTCGACGGTCATGCCGCGATATTCGGTAAAGATGAAATCGTTGTATTCGCCGAGAGTTTTTTTGGCGGCCTCAATCGCTTCGGTTTTCGCCGGCTGGATTTTTTTTGCAAGCATTGCCATATTCTACTCCTCGTCCTTGTATTTGACCCAAACTCCAGGTCCCATTGAAGAACTCACAGAAATCGTCTTGATGTAGTCCGCCGAAGCATCGGAAGGCTTTTTGCGCTCGATTTCGGCAATCAAAGCATCGATGTTCTGCTGCAATTTTTCGGCATCCATCGAAACCTTTCCCACCGCAATGTGGACGATGCCGGTCTTGTCGGCGCGGTATTCCGTGCGTCCTTTTTTTAGCTCGCCAATCGCGGCAACGATGTCGTTCGTGACAGTGCCAGTTTTCGGGTTCGGCATCAAGCCTTTTCGTCCCAAAACCATACCCAAGCGTCCGACGTCTTTCATCATGTCAGGAGTGGCTACAGCGATGTCAAAATCAAGCCATCCGCCCTTGACCTTTTCGATGTACTCGGCAGAACCAGCGTAGGCTGCGCCCGCGTCCAACGCTTCCTGAACGCGATCTTCTTTGCAGAAAACCAAAACTTTCTTTTCGCCCCGGAACTGGTTCGGAAAAACCAAAGTGTCACGGACAGTCGCGTTTTTGGGAAGTTTGAGCAAAACATGCGCTTCCACAGTTTCGTCAAAATTCGTATACTTCATATCCTGAACCATCTTGCAGGCTGTAGGAACGTCGTATTTTTTTGTCAAATCGTATTTGGCCGCCGACGCGCGGTATTTTTTTCCGTGTTTCATTTAGGCCTCCACCTCAACGCCCATGCTACGCGCCGTTCCAGCCACGATTTTCTTCGCGGCTTCAAGGTCGTTCGCGCTGACATCGGGCATTTTTGTCTTCGCGATTTCTTCCAACTGCGCCGCAGTGAGTTTGCCCACTTTGTCGCGGAGCGGATTCGCCGAACCCTTTTCCAATTTGAGCGCTTTCTTAATCAAAACCGCCGCGGGGGGAGTTTTGAGAATAAATGTGTAGGATTTGTCTTTGTAGACTGTAATCACGACAGGGATGATAAGCCCTTTTTCCATACTTTTTGTACGGTCGTTGAATTCCTGCACAAATTTCGGAGCGCTTACGCCGTGCGGTCCAAGAGCAGGACCGATCGGAGGAGCCGGTGTCGCCGCGCCCGCAGGGCATTGCAGTTTGATGACAGCGGTTACTTCTTTCTTTGCCATTTTCTACTCCTAAATTTGGTGTTAGCGGAAAGTCCTCTTCCAACGGACGGTTCCTTTCCTCCCAAAAATGAGCGACTTGCGCCACCCTAACCGCGCGCTTGGCAAAACACGCGGAATTTTTGTCAAATCAAGATACTTAGACGCAGAGCGTCGGGCATGAAACCATCTGCACGAATCACTTTACAGATTTTTCGACTTGAGTCATATTTACTTCCACCGGAGTGGCGCGTCCGAAAATCTGCACGTTTACGGTAAGCTTATCCTTGCCTTCTTCGATTTTTTCGACAGTTCCTTCAAACGTGGCGAAAGGTCCTTCCATAATCTTGACAATATCGCCGACGGCATAACTTTGCTTGACATGGACGATTTTTTCGCCCTTGATTTCGCCGGCGCGCGCGAGCATTCGCTTGGCTTCTTCCGTAGGAATCGGACGCGGACGCTCTGTAGGCGCAGTGCCTACGAAGCCATTCACGCCTTGAATTCGGCGAATTTTGGCACAAGTATCCTTCCAGCCAATTTCCGGCAAATCCAATTCCATCATCACATAGCCCGGAAGGATTTTGGTTTTTCGAGTTTTTTTCTTGCCGTCTTTTATTTCGACGATCTCTTCTTCAGGAACTTTAATGCTTTTTACGACATTCGAATCGAGGTCGCCGAGTTCCAACTTATGCTGGATTTCACGCGCGATCTTCGCCTCGTAAGCCGAGTAAGTTTGAAGAATGTACCAAGCGCTCGCCATAATTTTTCCTTATTTCATCAGCAGACGGAAAAGCTCAGTAAACCCAAGATCCAACGCGCCCAAAACCACGGCAACCATAACGGTGGAAATTATCACTACCTTGACGCTGGACAAGACATATTCCCGCGTCGGCCATGACACCAACTTGAGTTCACGAACGCATTCCTTGAAAAAACCAACAACTTTTGCCATAAACCCCTCAAAAAACAGGGCGGGCAGGACTTGAACCCGCGACAGCCGGTTTTGGAGACCGGTGCTCTACCAACTGAACTACCGCCCTAAATATTTCTGCCGTTTTCACGGAGAAAATCCTTACAATAATTTGCGAAACGAAATTCGCAAAAATGAAAATGCGCACAGCGAAAGACGCCGACTCCGCGCGATTTCAATTATTTTACTTTCGTTTCCTTGTGGAGCGTATGCTTGCGGTCGAACGGACAATATTTGTTCAACTCCAATTTGCCCTGAATGTTCTTGCGGTTTTTGTAAGTCGTATAATTCTTGCGCTTGCATTCGGTGCATTGCAACGCGATGATTTCCACCGCTCCCTTTTTCTTGCTAGCCATAAAAAACTCCTATAACAAATTTCAAAGCCCCCGTGCGGGATCGAACCGCAGACCTCAGCCTTACCATGGCTGCGCTCTACCGGCTGAGCTACAAGGGCAGAAACAACAATAATAGTTTTATGATTCTACAGGAATTTTTCAATAGTGTCAAGTATAAAAAAAAGAATTTTTTAACATTTTTTGGCATTAAGGTGGATTTGCCTGATTTTCAGTTGAAAAAAAAACAATTTTATTTTACAATATTTTTATGCAAAAAATTATCGTTATTGGTTCGGGCGGACGGGAACACGCGATTGCGTGGCGTCTTGCCCAAAGTGATTCTGTCGAAGAAATTTTGTGCGCGGCCGGAAACGGCGGCACTTGCAACGAAAAAAAATGTCGAAATGTCGCAGTTCCAAAATCGGAAAGTGGCAGCGAAAATCCTTACGTTGAAATTGCGAAAAAAGAACATTGCACGCTCGCGGTCATCGGGCCTGAAGATCCGCTTGCCGAAGGTTTGGCGGACGAATTTTGGGAAGCGGGAATTCCGTGCGTCGGCGCGAAAAAGGCGGCCGCGCAACTTGAAGCGAGCAAAGATTTTGCGAAATCGTTTATGAAAAAATATGGCGTGGCGGCGGCGGCGAGTGAAACTTTTTGCGAACAGGCGGCGGCGGAAAATTACATCAAAAATCACGGCGCGCCGATTGTCATCAAAGCCGACGGCCTTGCGGCAGGAAAAGGCGTGGTAGTGGCGAAGACGCTCGAGCAGGCACTCGCAGCGGTGGACGATATAATGAATTCTGGACGAGTAGGAAACGCCGGAAAAAAAATCGTCGTGGAAGATTATCTTTCTGGAATTGAGATGTCGGTTTTGGCGGCAGTGAGCGTAGATGAAAATTCTATCAAAAATGGCACGGCGACAATCGTTCCGTTTTTGCCGGCGCGCGACCACAAACGCCTGAATGACGGCGCGAAAGGGCCGAACACTGGCGGCATGGGCGCGGTGTGTCCCCTCCCCGACATAACACCTAAAATTATGAAACAGTTCGAAGAAAATATTTTGCAGCCGACTTTAAACGGCTTGATTGCTGAAAACTTCGACTACCGTGGCTTCATTTTTTTCGGCGTGATGATAACTCCAGACGGTCCGAAACTTTTGGAATACAACGTGCGGCTCGGCGATCCCGAAACTCAAGCAGTGCTTCCGCTGATGGATTTTGACTTTGCGGAAATGTGCAAGGCAATCGCAGATGGAAATTTGAGCGACTTCAAATTGAATTGGAAAAAAGAATTCGCCGTCGCTCCAGTCGTGGTTTCAGGCGGATATCCGGGCGCATACAAAAAGGGCGTTCCGATTTCCATTGACGAATACATTTTGCAAAAAAACGGCGCGAAGATTTTCGTGGCAGGCGCAATCGAAGAACGGCGGGATTCCAAAGATCCATCTGAGCACAAAATGGTGACAAGCGGCGGACGCGTGCTCGCAGTTTGCACGACAGCGGAAACTTTCGACGAAGCCTGGAAAAAATCATACGACGCGCTAGAAGCGGTGAAGTTTGAGGGAATGTTTTTCAGAAACGACATAGGTTTGCCGGGCGCAGCGGTGTCGGACTGAGCGCGTCGTTTGCTTAAGCGGAAATTATTTTATTCGCCGCTCGCGCGGCTTGGGCATACGACGCGCTAGAAGCAGTGAAATTTGACGGAATGTTTTTCAGAAGGGACATCGGCTTGCCGGGCGCGGCGGTGTCGGACTGAGCGCGTCGTTTGCTTAAGCGGAAATCCGTTAGCAAAAGCGCGAAGCAGGATCGCGGCGGAAGTTCCATCGCCCACCCTACCCGCCAAACCTTGTCTTATGCTAAAACGAAATTATATCCCAGCATAGTGCCGAATATCGTCCGAACTACACCCGAATACCGTTATGGCGGTATCGCGCACTTAATTCCATGCATACGTGAGTCCGTTATGACCTACGCGCAAACATCGTTAGCGCTAGCAACACTGTGTGTTATCGGTTATTTTTCGCTTTGTATTGTAGCAGGCGCACACAATGCGTTGTACTTTACAATTAGCAATGATTGGTTTATAGCGAATGAAGCGAGTTTTCGCTTATCAATTCTGTTATCGCACGAACGCTCCGCGCTTTCTGCATCCCTCACGCATATATTGCCAAATGCCAAAACCTTTCCCAAAGAAAATTCCGCCGACCTTTTGCGCCAACTTTATAGATGCCGCGTTAAGAATGTCCGCACAGCATAACAGTATACGACTGCCTTTTTCTATTTCCTTTGCCCACGCCAAAAACGCATTCAACACAAGTCCTATTGTGTCATCCGTCAATATGCTAGCATCAAAACCCTGCCGGTTCGTTTCCGAAATCCAAAAACAAATGTCCTCCGAAGCGTCAGTTTTCAAGTAAATCCAAATATTTTCTTTCGGAAAACCGGCGCATCGAATTTTATTTTGAAAAAAAAGCCGTCTCGAAAAGAAGCTTATCACAACTAATTTGTAGCGCGAACTTAAAGTCAGAGACGATACTTTAGCCGCTGACTTTAAACATGCGTTTTCAATTTGCATAATATGTGCCGGCAGGGATTGATTTTACAATCCAAGTGTTTCCTCCGATTGTACAGCCTTTGCCGATTACGGTTTCGCCGCCCAAAATCGTCGCGCCCGAATAAATCGTTACATCGTCTTGAATTGTGGGATGGCGTTTTTTGTTTTGCAGGTCTTTTTGCAGACATAGCGCGCCGAGAGTCACGCCTTGGTAAATGCGAACGTTTTTTCCGATGACAGCGGTTTCTCCGATGACAATTCCAGTTCCGTGGTCTATGAAAAATCGCTCGCCAATTTCAGCTCCCGGATGAATGTCGATTCCAGTTTTGCCATGAGCGTGTTCGGTCATGATTCGCGGGATAAGCGGAATTCCGCTCTTGTGAAGAAAATGCGCGATTCGGTAAATCAAAATCGCCTCAAGCCCGGGATATGATAAAATCACTTCGCCTAGCGAACGCGCCGCAGGATCGCCTTGTACAATGGCCTCGGCGTCCATTTTGATTTTTTTGCGAAGCGCGGGGATTTCAGCGATCAAAGTTTCCACGGCTTTCTGCGCCAGTTTGAAGCAATGTGAATTTTTGAATTGTCGTTCGCGCTGCTCGCTGTCCGAATTTTCGTTTTGTCGCGCGACCATCACCACGCGTAAAAGCGCCTTTTGGATTTCTGTCGTGAGAATCGAAATTATCCGATTGATGTGCCGCTCGGTGATGTAACGCAAATTTTCTTCGGTGATTTTCTCTTCGTATTTGAAGCCCGGAAAAATCAAAGCCTGCAAATCGCTGAGCGCGGCCACGACGTTCGCACGGTTTGGCAAGTTTTCCGCGCCCGCTCGGTTTACGCCGCCGTTTTCTTTGTAAGAATCCATTATGTTTTGCACGAGAAATTCAAAGTCCATAAAAAAATTATATCAGATTTTCGCGGAAATTTAAAGTTGTAATTATGCGAATTTGTCTGTTTGTTTTGCGAAGGCAATTTTCATCCTAAACTGAATTGCAATTTAGCACTAGGCAAATTGCGCGAAGCGGCATATAATAGAATCCATGGAATATATTTTTGCCGGAATGGGGCTTTGTGTTATCATAATCGCGCTTTTTTATTTGGCATTCTTTTCGCGGAAAAAAAATGTTACGCCCGAAGCCCCGAAAAAAAACGCGCTCGTAAATTGCCCGATTTGCACTTCGCCGCTTTCCAAAGGAGAAAACATAATAAGCAAAGTCTATCGTCCGATGAATGTTCCTGACCAACGCTGCACGGTGAGCGGATGTCCGCATTGTTATCCTGTCTGCGAGGCGGGGGTACGCAGAGTCTGTCCTGTGTGCTCAAAAAACATTCCGCAAGACGGCTATCTGGTCTCGCGGCTTTTCAACAAAACGCAAGGCAAAAAGCATGTCATGATTGTCGGTTGTAATCAATGCCTGCACAACGAAGCGCGGTAAGCCGCAAAACTTGCCTCACGCTTGGATTCGATGTGTCAAATTTCAACTTGAATTACTTGAAAAAAATTGGTATATTTGAAATATAAATGAGACCGCTCTTGGCTTTTTTATAGAAGTTTGTGATAAAAGTGCCGCAAAAATGGCGCGACACTTTTATCATGTCAAGTTTCTACAGTCGCGTTGCGACTTACTAAACTTGCATATTTATAGGAGTTTTGTGATGAAAAAATTTCTTGCGCTTTTTTTGACAATTTTTATCGCGACGGCTTTCGCGTTTGCCGACAAGTCCGCCGAAAATTATCTTTTAAATTT
The DNA here is from genome assembly GCA_910584475.1 of uncultured Treponema sp. Taxonomy (GTDB): domain Bacteria; phylum Spirochaetota; class Spirochaetia; order Treponematales; family Treponemataceae; genus Treponema_D. Next base: position 95,388 of record CAJUBD010000004.1, on the reverse strand, counting down.
CGAGGCTCTTGTCGCAAAGACTGAATCTTATGCGAACGAAAATGACTATTGGAAAATTTCTTCCGTAGAAGCGCAAAAAGAAAAATTGGATTCGGAAAAGGAAAATGTAAAACTTTCATTTATGCAGCGTTTGAAAAATTCTGATTATGAAAAACGCTACAATGCCGCGCACGAAAAACTTAAAAGTCTTTATGACGAGGCGGCCGCAAAAAGGCAGGAAGATGCCGCCGCTTTGAAAGGCTCTTTGGAAAATTTGAAAAATGCCGCAGGCAATGCGCTTGAGTCCGCCGGAAACACCATAAATGAAAAAGCCGGCTCGACTATGGAAAAAGTCGGCAGCGCAGTTACGGAAACAATCCAAAAGGGTGCCACGAAAACTGCGGATTTTTTAAATGGGCTCTTTCAAGAAGACGAAACGTCAAGCGAAAAGTAATTTCCGTTTGATGAAAAAATCGGCGACGACAAATGCGCCGATTTTTTCTACCAGATTTTCTCGCGAAAAATTTAATGGTGAAAAAGTCGGATTCCAGTGAACGCCATGACAATTCCGTGTTCATCGCAGGCTTGGATTACTGCGTCGTCGCGGATTGAGCCGCCGGGCTGCGCGATTGCGCTTGCGCCGGATTTTGCCGCGCGTTCAACATTGTCGCCGAACGGAAAAAATGCGTCGCTTCCCACCGCCACGCCTGAGTTTTTTGAAATCCATTCGCGCTTTTCTTTTTCCGTAAAAACGCTCGGCTTTTCATCAAAAATTTTCTGCCATTTTCCTTCGGCCAAAACATCATCATATTCCGCACTCGTGTAAACATCAATGGCGTTGTCGCGGTCGGCGCGCTTGATTCCTTCCACGAATTTCAAATCCAAAACTTTTGGGCATTGCCTGAGCCACCATTTGTCGGCTTTGTCGCCGGCGAGCCGCGTGCAGTGAACTCGGCTTTGCTGACCCGCTCCGATTCCTATTGCCTGCCCGTCCTTCACATAGCAAACCGAATTCGACTGCGTGTATTTCAAAACGATGAGCGAAATCACCAAATTGCGTTTTTCTTCTTCGGAAAGATTTTTGTTTTTCGTTACGATGTTTTCAAGGCACGATGAATCGATTTTGAGAAAATTGTGTCCCTGCTCAAATGTCACGCCGAAAACTTGCTTGCGCTCCAATTCAGGCGGAACGAAATTTTCATCGATTTGAATTATGCAATACGCGCCTTTTTTTTTGCCGCGAAGAATTTCAAGCGCGTCCGCTTCGTAAGACGGAGCGATAATTCCGTCGGAAACTTCTTTGGCAATGAGTTGCGCCGTGGCTTTGTCGCACGAATCCGAAAGCGCGATAAAATCTCCAAAGCTCGACATCCTGTCCGCACCGCGCGCGCGCGCATAAGCCGCCGCCAAAGGCGTGAGTTCGACATCGCCCGTAAAATAAATCTTTTTCAATGTTTCAGAAAGGGGGAGGCCAACCGCCGCGCCCGCAGGGCTTACGTGTTTAAAACTTGTCGCCGCAGGAAGTCCGGTCGCTTCCTTCAATTCTTTTACGAGCTGCCAGCCGTTGAGCGCGTCAAGCAAATTGATGTAGCCGGGGCGGCCGTTCAAAACCGTTATTGGCAAATTTCCATTTTCCACGAAAACCCTCGCCGGACGCTGATTAGGATTACATCCATATTTTAATTCAAATTCTTTCATAAAATAATTGTAAAGCAAAAGCCGCTTTTTTGCAAGTGCGAAAAAAATTGAAAAAGAATTTTGATTTTTTGCAATTTTTACATTAAAAAGTTTCCAAAAAAATCTATGTTATATGAGAGGTGAAAATGAAAACAAAAATCAAGACTTTTGCGGTGATGTTCGCGCTCGCGATTTGCGCATTTTTTCTGGCATTTTGTTGCGCTACGATTTTTGGCGGCTGCGCTGTTTCTGAGGAAGGAAACCGCGCTTCTTTGAAAATTGTCAATTGGAACGCGCAGACTTTTTTCGACGCAAACAATGACGGCATTGAGTATTCCAATTTTCAAAAGTCTAAAAAATGGGGCGAAGCGGCATACAAAGCGCGACTCAAAAAACTTTGCGACGCGATAAAGGCACTTGACGGCGATGTCGTGATTCTCGAGGAAATTGAAAACGAAGGAATTTTGTACGACATTTCCAACGCGCTCGCGGGCGAAAATTGGAATCCGAAAAAAGTCTATCGATACGGATGTTTTTCGAAAAAGAAAAATTCTTCGATTGGCTGCGCCGTAATTTCGCGCTATGAACTTTGCGGATTTAAAATTCATTCGCTTGACATTCGTGCGGAAAATTCGCGTGCGCCTTCAATGCGTCCGCTTATGGAAGTGGATTTGCTCGCGCGGAAAAATAAATTTGCCGACGAAAAAAATTCGCGAACTCTGAAAATTTTCGTGAACCATTGGAAATCAAAATCGGGAGGCGAAGAAGAATCGAAAATTTGGAGGCGTTGGCAAGAAGGGCTTTTGGCGCAAAAAATTTCTAACGCGCAAGTCGGAAATGATTCGTCCGCGATAATCTGCGCTGGAGATTTTAATCAAGACATAAGCGAATTCAGTTTTTTTGCGGCGGATGAAAATATGATTTCAAAAATCAGTGCGCCAAACGAAAAAACCGATCTTTGCGAATCACATTTTGAGGCGAAAAGTTTTTGCAATGCTCCGAATATTGAATTTGCAACGTTCGGTTCGCAAGAAAAGATTTTCGTCTATTCACCGTGGCTGGAATTTTCGGGCGAAGAGGGCAGTTATTTTTTTCGTGACGAATGGGAACGAATCGACCATTTTTTTGCTTGCGGACAAATCGCGCTCAAAGAATTTTCGCCGCAAATTTCCGGCGCGTGGGCTTATGACGACGGGCGACCGAAGCCGTTCAAAATTTATTCATTGAACGGATATTCCGACCATTTGCCGATTGTGTGCACCGTTGAATTTTGAAAAACAGCCGTTCCGTGCTAAAAAGCGCGGTTTCATAAAAACCAACCCCTCAGCAAAGCATGGAATACTTGAGTTCGCCTGCGCGAACGGCAAATCCAATAAGCGAGTTTTAAAACAAAATTCGAAGTCAAAATTGTCAGGCGATTTTTGTTCCAAAAAAGACAGGGTGAAAAAAACGTAAGCGAACCAAAATATTTTCTACGCAAATATTTTGGTTCGCGACGTATTTAGCGGCATTTTTAAACGCCGAAAAAATTTTCAGTAAATGCTTTCTTTTAAATTTTCGCTTGCCTTTTTTTAATTCCGCGTTAAAAAATCACAGTTTTCTTATTTCTCATTCTTCCACGCGCGTCAGGCTTGAACTTTGATATTCGGGCAAAAATTTTTTCGCGCCGCCGTTTTGAAACGCCACTTCGATTACATATTCGCCTTCGTTCAAAAACGCCTTGACCACTTGGCCGTAGCCATAGTCATCATGGAAAATGTTTTGACCGACAGGAAATTTTTTCGCGAACGGATGATTTATTTTTGGAACTCTGCCACAAAATGCACCGCGCGTTTCGCCGAGACTTTCATCCGAAAAATCCGAATCGAAAAATTCATTTTCGTCATTGCGCCCAAAAATTTCGCGTTCAAAACTTTGCGGAACTTCGCCTAAAACTCGGAAAACATCCGCGCCGGCTTCCGCCAAAAAGACGCTCGGCTGCATAAATTCCGTTCTGCCGAAAAGTCGCCGCTGGGCGCAACTTGTAACATAAAGTTCATCTTTCGCACGCGTGATTCCTACATAAAAAAGTCTGCGCTCTTCTTCCAGTTCCGCGCCCGTCTTGCTGTCGCGCGGAAATATTCCCTGCTCAAGCCCCGTAATTATGACGCGCTCGAATTCCAAGCCTTTCGTGTTGTGCAACGTAATCAGCGTAACGCGATCGGTGGAATATTTTTCTTCTTCGCTCGCAAGTGTTCTGTCAAGTTCGATTGTGTCCAAAAATTCCAAAAGCCCGTCCATATTGAACGCATAGAGCGCGGCGTTGTTTGCAAGTTCTTGCATATTCGCAACGCGTTGAGTTCCGCTTATTTCGTCATCCGCGCCATGAAATTCTTCAAGACCGCTTTTTTGAATTATCTCCTCTACAAATGCCGAAAGGCGCTCAGCACTTTTTTTGCCCGAAGAAATTTCCTCGACAAGCGAAAGCATGAGGCGGCAGAATTTCTCCACGCCTTCCTGCGCTTTTTTTGGAAGTTCGGGCGCAAGACTTTTTGCCGCTTCAAGCAAATTTTTCATTGAGCCGTCTTCGTTCAAAGCGGATGCCACGAGTTTGTCCTGCGTTCCCGCCCCGATTCCGCGAGCGGGCTTGTTCACGACTCTGCGAAAAGCGATTTCATCTTTTTGATTCGCGCACAAAGAAAGAAACGCCAGCAAATCTTTTATTTCTTCGCGCTCATAGAATTTCAGCGTACCGACGACTTGGTACGGAATTTTTCTGCGCAGGAATTCGCTTTCAAATCCGAGCGACTGCGCGTTCGTGCGATAGAGAATTGCCCAAGAATTATATGGAACGCCTTTCGCATGACTTTTGGAAATTAGGTCGGCGCAGAATTCAGGTTCATCATTGTGGTACTTTGGTTTTCCCCATTGGTCATAAACAATATTGCCATTTGCGTCACGCTCTTTGCATTCCAAAAAAACAAGCACGGGCTGCTTTCCATCGCCGCGTTCGGCAATCAAAGTTTTTCCGAGCCTGCCTTCGTTTTTGCTAACGACTTTTCCTGCCACGTTCAAAATGCTCGCCGTGGAACGATAATTTCTTTCAAGACGAATCAAATCCGTTCCAGGAAATTGACTTTGGAAATTCAAAATGTTCTGGACTTCCGCGCCGCGAAATTTATAGATTGACTGGTCGTCATCGCCGACAACGCAAACGTAAGTTTCATCTGACAGACTCAAAGCTTTCAAAAATAAAAATTGCGCGATGTTCGTGTCTTGATATTCGTCAACCATAATCACGCGGTAACGATAACGCATTTGCCGCGCAACATTTTCGTTTGAGTTGAGAACATCGATTGGAAGCATAATCAAATCGCCAAAATCCACATTGCCCGTGGCACGAAGTTTTTTTTGATAGGCTGAATAAACTTCGGGAAAAAGCGGATCGCTTGAAATTTCGTCAAGCCTCGTACTGTCGCAATGCAAATAATAATCTTTTGCCAAAGAAATTTTGTGCGCGTAAGAAGCGGCTTCGTTTTTTTTCAAGCATGGCACGGCCTTTTGCACAAGCACCGTCATGTCGTCGTCATCATAAACCGTGAAATTTTTATCGATTCCGGCTTCCTCAGCATAACGCCGCAAAAAGTACGCGCCAAAAGAATGGAATGTTCGAATTTGACATCCATCAGTAAGCGGATACATGGCTTCAACTCTTTCAAGCATTTCCTTTGCCGCTTTTTTCGTGAATGTTACCGCCAAAATCGAACGCGGATCGCAATTTTTTTTCGCAATCAAATACGCTATTTTCGTGGTGATGACGCGCGTCTTTCCGCTGCCCGCGCCCGCCAAAATCAAAAGCGATTTTCCTTCGTGCTCGACCGCGGATTTTTGTTCGGGATTCAAAAGCGAAAGATATTTTTCAAATTCGTAGTTTTGATTTTCTTCATTCATTTTTTGCAATCCGAATTTTCAACTAAAACCGAATCAATGTCCACGCCGCTCACGCCAAGTGCTTTTACGCGAACGACGCAACCGGGCTTTACCAGCGCGAGCGCGTTTTCGTCATCGCCATCGAATCGCACTACGAAATTTCCGTCCACGTCCGGCGCTTCAAACCAAGCGCGTCCAATCGCAAACGCCTCGCCTTCTTGTGCAGAAAAAACTTCTTCAATCAAAACTTCGTATTCGAGATTTTCACAATTTTGATCTCTGATTCGCCGCGTCAAATTTTCCGCCGTGATTTTTTCCTGCGCTTCAAGCAAAATTTTCTGGCGCGTCGCGGCGATTTTCTTCGGCACGGAATTTTTCATCTTCGCGGCGGGAGTTCCATCTTCTTTGCTGAAACAAAACGCGCCTGCCCAATCCGCGCGAATTTTTTTTAAAAAATTCAAAGTGTTCAAAAAAGCGCTTTCGCTTTCGCCCGGAAATCCCGCAAGAAATGTCGTGCGAATCGCGGCTTCGGGAAGTACCTCGCGAATTTTTTGTACAAGCTCGATGTACATTTTCTGTGTACATTTTCTGTTCATCGCGCGAATCACATCGTCATCGCCAGATTGAAACGGAATGTCAAAGTATGGAAGCAAACGCGAATCCTTTTTGAGCAATTCCAAAATGTCGAGCGGAAAATGGTCTGGATGAATGTACAAAAGGCGCACCCAAAATTTTCCCTTGAGTGCGCTGATTTTTTCAAGCAAATCATAAAGCGGCGAGTGCGATTTTTCTTTTCCACACGAGAAAGATTTTTCCGTGCCATAAGATGCCAAATCTTGCCCAATGAGATTTATTTCAAAAACGCCGCGCCCCAAAAGTGATTTTATTTCCGCAAGCACATCTTGAGCAGGGCGACTTCGCAATTCTCCGCGAATGAGCGGAATGGCGCAAAACGCGCAATGGTTCGAGCAGCCTTCGGTGATTTTCACATAAACTGAATTTTCGTAGGAAAGATTCACCAAACGCTCCGCGCAATTCACGCCCGCCTGTTCCGGTGCGAGCACGGTTCGCTTGCCTTGCAAAATTTTTTTCACGAAGCCCGCGATTTGATTCAAATCGCCGTTGCCGAAAATTCCGTCGGCTTCGGGAAGTTCTGTTTTGAAAATTTCCGAGTAACGCTGAGCGAGGCATCCTGCGAAAATTATTTTCTTTTTCGGGAACATTTTTCGCGCGCCGACCAAAGCGTCGAGCGATTCCTTTTTCGCGCTTTCGATAAAACCGCACGAATTGATTACAATGAAATCCGCATCCTCGACAAATTCCACGCGTTCATAGCCGGCGCGAATTAAATTTGAAATTATTATCTCGCCGTCCACTTGATTTTTCGCGCAACCGTGTTCATCCAAAAAAAACTTTTTCGTTTTTTTAGTCAAGTTCTTCAACCACCAATCTATAGTGAAAGTCGTCAACGCGAATCCATTTGATGTCTTCGACGATGACTTCGCCCGCCTTTGCGATTTCCAAATCGTGAGTGCGACCGACCGCGACAATCTGGAATTTCACGGTGTTTCCATTTGCCACCCAAACGCGCACACGGTTGTTTGCTGACAAAGTAACAGCGTCGCCAGAATTATAATAGCCCTCTTGGGAAGCCTTACGGTCCACCGCGTAACGGAAAACGCCCGGACTTCTGAACGTGGCGTTCAAAGTAAACGGATACGCGCGATTGTCTTCGAGAATAATTGTCTGCTGCTTTTTCGAGCCTTCGGAAATTGGGATAGAAGTCGAATCCACATTTTTTACGATAGCCGAATCGCGAAGCATAATGTAAACTTCCGCGCCGCGAGAATTCTCGTTCGAGGAAATTTCCCAAACGTCCACAACAATGTCCACAGAACCATCGCCGTCCACATCAAGCTCGCGCGTCTCGCTCAAATCGAAATATTGCAAGCCTTGCGGAGTTTGCAAACCAAGCCTGGAATTCGTATCGCTATTGACCGTAAGCACTACACTTCCATCCGTCGTCGGAACGATGATTTGATCGCCGACATATATTCTGGCAGTCAAAGGCTTTTCGTCAAGCTCATAAATCTTTTCCTGCACTTTGTTTGAAATCGCATAAGTGTTCTGCTTTTCAATTTGCTGCGGACGATAGACTTTGAAGTATATTGTAAGCAAAACCGCTATAGCGATGACAACGATTGCGCTCAAAATTATGACCGGCAAAAAATACGAGGACTTGGGTTTTTGTATCAGACCTTCGGGAACAGGCATTTCTTGAGTCAGCGCGTTGTGATAAAGTTTTATCAGTCGCTGGGAATCCAATTCAAGGTAGTCGCCGTAATTCCTCAAAAATCCCACTACATACGCTTCGCCATGAAAAACGCCTGTCGTCTCATTTTCAAGTGCTTCTATGTAATACGAAGAAATCGAGGTATCTTTCGCGGCAGTCTCGATTGAAATTTTTTTCGCTTCCCTAGCCTGCTTTAAAAGTGTGCCGTAACTGTCCATGTCCAAAAATCCTATTCCGAAAACATAAAATTATCATAAACATTCGCCGCCGAAGGAATGTCGTAACTGAAACGCTGCGCGGTCAATCCTTGATTCACTTCGTAATCCGAAAAGGTCATCATATATGTGATGTTGCTTGGCGTTACGGCTTCCACGCGTCGAATCATTTTCGTATCAGGATTTATCGAAAGTTTAATATATCGGAACGCTTCCGCAGTAGTCCGCCGCCAAAGCACAAGCCGCACGACCATTTCCTCCGAGCCTTCTTCAAGCGGAACGGCTTCTTGGCTCGTCTCATAGCTCACCGAATAATATCGGCGCATCAAAGAAAGACCTTCCGAAGTCGCAAGGCTTGCGGCCTTCGATCCGCCGCCAGAATCGCCGGCATTCGCGTTTTGCGTGAGGACTGCCGCGCTTCCAGGCAAATAAATTGTAAGGGTTTCCCCATTGAAAACTATGACTTGATTGTCCGGCCGTGAAAAATCGAAGCGCACTTTGTCAGGCGAAAGATAAGTCAATTCTGCCTGCATATTTTCTTTGTTCACGACTATATCAACATTTGCCTGATAATCTTTTATAGTGCCGTATCTTTCGGAAACTGATTTAAAGTACTCGTTCGCTGTGATGATTGCCTCTTGAGAAAACGCTACGGTAAAAATAAAATTCAAAATCAAAACGAAAAGCACACTTTTTTTGAGCATAAGGCAATTATACAATATCAAAAACAAAAGGTCAATAGATTTACAAAAAGCAATTTTATGGAAATCAATCTTCGCAAGGAACAAATCTTTGTCGATTCACTTAAAAAGCAGATTGCTTCGCAAGCCACAAAAGCAAACGCAATGCCGATGCGCACACAAGCGAGTGTGTACGCAATCCTTTCGGCGTGCTGCTAAAACTCGCGGTAATTCATTCGAATTTAAAATTGTTTTTCCCTATTTCGCTTCTTCGTAAAGCGGTTGGACTTTAGTCGCGACTTTTTGCAAGTTGGAAATCCGCGAAGAATTCGAAGGGTGTGTGCTCATAAATTCCGGCACTTCTCCTTGAGAAAGCGAATTCATTTTCCGCCAAACGCTTACCGCGTCATTTGGATCGTAGCCAGCGCGCGCCATAAGTTCAGTTCCCATTTCGTCGGCTTCACTTTCATTGTCGCGACTAAATGGAAGCGTAAGTCCGTATTGCGCTCCAAGCACGAGCGCAGTCGTTCCCAAATCGCCCATATTAGTTACGGAAGCAATCGTCGCGATTCCCAATTGGGTGAGCGCCGCGCGACTGGCTTGTTCGCGACTGTGCTCTTTGAGCGCGTGGGAAATTTCATGCCCCATTACGGCGGCAAGTTCTCCGTCTGTCAAATCCAGCGAATCGATGATTCCAGTGTACACGACAATTTTCCCGCCCGGCATGCACCATGCGTTTATTGTGGAATCCGTGATTACGTTTACTTCCCAATTCCAATCCAACGCGTCGCTTCTAAAAGTTTTTGTTTGGGCGATAAGTTTGTCCGCGATGTTTTGAACTCGCCTGTATGTAGCGGCGTTTGTGTTCAAAGTTTTTGCAGCCCTCGCTTCCGCGATTACTTGCGAATATTGACTGGCCGCGCTTTGATTCATTTGAGATTCGCTGTAAAGAAAAAGCTGGTTTCTGTCCGCGCCAACCAAACCCGCGCTTGTACTTGACATGCAGCCAAAAAGCAAGGCTGCTACAAAAGAGATAAAAATAAATTTAAAAAATCTTTTTTTCATGTCTTTCCTCAAAAATTAAGCGCCTCAGAAAATCTCAATTTCCGGGGAGCTCAACTCGCTCACGCGAGCGAAATTAAATTCCTCGGAAACCGATGTTTCCTACGAACTTGATTTTTAACGAACGGCTCAATTTTAGTCGCTCACTTTAAACCTTCAATTATTTTGTGCAAGTTTTGCATCAACGCCTCGCCATCAACGCTTTCAAGTTTAGCGGCGCAAATCAGTTTCTCGGGATTTTCGCGGCATTTTTTTTCCAGCGATTTTCCTTTTGCCGTTAGAGAAATTATCACGCTACGCTCATCGTTTTTCGAACGCTCGCGAGTCACAAGATTTTTGTTCACCATTTTTTTGAGAAGCGGAGTGAGAGTGCCCGAGTCCAAAAAAATTTTTTCGCCCAAATCCTTTATCGCGATTTTGTTGTTTTCCCAAAGCGCCATCAACACGACGTATTCGGTATACGTCAAATCCAGCGGATCGAGAATAGGCTTGTATGCTTTTATGATTCCGCGCGAGCAAACATAAAGCGCAAAACAGAGCTGATTATCCAAATGAAGCAACGCGGGATCGTTTCTTTCAACTTGCATTTTGACATTATACAATACTTTTAAAATAAAATCAATTGTATTCAATGAAAATTCGCATAAAAATAATGCACCTGTAGCGCATTCTGTTGCCCATGTTTACATATTGCTGTAGCCCATCAAATATTCGTCAATTTCGCGCGCGCATTCTCTGCCTTCGGCGATAGCCCAAACCACGAGCGATTGTCCGCGATGCATATCTCCCGCCGTGAAAACTTTTTTCGCGCCCGTGAAATATGAGCCGTCTTTGGAAACGACCGTGCCACGCGGCGTGAGCTGTGCGCCAAAACTTTGCGCCGTATAATCTTCCGCGCCCAGAAATCCTGCTGCCACCAAAATCAAATCGGCGGGCAAATCTTTTTCGCTGCCTTCGATTTCGCAAAGTTGCCGTTTGCCTTCGACATTTTTGAATTCCACTTGAACGGTTTTTACGCCGCAAACATTTCCGTCTTTTTGAAAAACTTCTTTTATCGTCGTTTTGTAGATGCGCGGATCTTTTCCGAATTTCGCAATCGATTCTTGCGCGCCATAATCCACTTTCAAGATTTTCGGCCATTCAGGCCATGGATTGTCTTGTGCGCGTTCAGTCGGAGGACACGGCATCATTTCAAGTTGAGTGACGGATTTGCATCCGAGGCGAATGCAAGTTCCAGTGCAGTCATTGCCCGTGTCGCCGCCGCCCAAAATTATCACGTCCTTTCCGTTCACATCGAAAAACGCGCCGTCCTTCAAATTTGAATCGAGCAAACTTTTTGTCACGGATTTCAAAAAATCCACCGCGAACAAAATTCCGCTTTGAACATTTTCCGCTCCGCTTGCAGAAAGCGGACGGGGATTTTTCGCGCCGCAACACAAAGCCACAGCATCATAATTTTGCAGAAGTTCTTCGGCAGGAATATTTTTTCCGATGTCGGCATTCGTGACAAATTCAACACCTTCTTCTTTCATCAAGTTTACGCGCCGCTCGATGATTTTTTTGTCAAGCTTCATATTCGGAATTCCATACATCAAAAGCCCGCCGATTTTGTCATCGCGCTCGAAAACAGTAACATTGTGCCCACGGTGGTTGAGCGAGTCGGCGACGGCAAGCCCGGCAGGACCTGAACCTACGACCGCGATTTTCTTTCCGCTTCGCACTTTTGGAATTTCCGCTTTCATATAGCCTGAAGTGAACGCGCGCTCAATTATGTAAAGCTCATTGTCGTGAACGGTGACAGCATTTTCCAAACTCTCGCCTGCAAGATTGCAAGCCTTTTCGCAAAGTGCGGGGCAAACGCGTCCTGTGAATTCCGGAAAATTCGAGGTTTTCAAAAGTCGCCACGCCGCCATATCAAATTGTTCCTTGTAAAGCGCGTCATTCCATTCGGGAATGAAATTATGCAGAGGGCAACCCGTAACCATTCCTTTGAGGCGGAGCGCGCTTTGGCACATCGGAACGCCGCAATTCATGCAACGCGCCGCTTGATTTTTTCGCGCATTATCGTTCAGGTAAAAATGAAATTCGTTGAAATTTTTTATGCGCTCCAAAGGCGGAATGTCGCCGTTCACTTCGCGCCCGTATTCAATAAAACCCGTGTCCTTTCCCATATTCTTCTCCCATAAATAGTCAAGGCAAAATCGTTAGCAAACTGAAAGATTGCGACTTTGCGATTGACATTTTAAGCTTCTTCGCAATGAAACGACTCGCAACAAGTGCTCAAAGCCGAACGCTTGCCATCGAAGTTTCAAGCGGAAGAAGCGGTAGATATGCAAGTTTGCAACGCAAACTTATGTTGCCTGCCAATCGGCAGTCATACTTGATGGCAAGTGCGATATTTTAGCGGTTGTCATCATACCTCCTTAAAAAATTTAAAAGGGAACTTCCGCTTCCAAAAAATTTTTCGCACATTTGCAACAAAGTGAAAAACGCGAACAAAATAATAATTTAGTTTCACGAAATTCAGCTGATAGTACCGACAATATTTTTGGCAGATTTTTCATCACTTCTCCTGCAAAAAAATAAAGGCGTTTGTGCAAAAGACAAAACGCCATTTGCACAAACGCCATCGTTTCAAAAAGTATAGCGAAAAAGCGAGATTCTGTCAATGGGGAAAAGTAAAATTTTATCAAATCGAAATGTAAAATTCCGCGCGAATTTTTTGTCGACTAAATTTAGGAAGCGGATGCGATTTTTTATAAAATCAAATTCAATTTTTTTACCGAAAATCCGAATTCTATGATATACTATGCTTTATGGAAAACAATGTATTCAAACCTTATATTCCGGCAGAAAACAAATTGCCGGAGCTCACTGTAACTTCAATCGTAACAGGCATTGTGCTGGCGGTAGTCTTTGGCGCGGCCAACGCATATTTGGGGCTGCGAGTTGGAATGACGGTCTCAGCCTCGATTCCGGCGGCGGTGATTTCGATGGGAATCATCAGAATGATTTTGAAACGCGATTCGATTTTGGAAAACAACATCGTGCAGACAATCGGCTCCGCGGGAGAGTCGCTTGCAGCAGGCGCGATTTTCACATTGCCCGCGCTCTTTATGTGGGCGATTCAGTTCGGGGAAAAGTCGCCCTCCCTTTTGGAGATAACGGTTATCGCCCTGTGCGGAGGACTCCTCGGCGTGTTCTTTATGATTCCGTTGCGATCCGCCCTTATTGTCAAGGAGCATGGCACTTTGCCATATCCCGAGGGCAAGGCCTGCTCCGAAGTTTTAATCGCCGGCGAGGAAGGCGGCTCAAAGGCAGGGCTTGTCTTCAAGGGATTGGGAATTTCCGCCATATATAAATTCATCGCGGACGGACTAAAAATCTTTCCAAGCGAAGTGGACTGGACTGTGCGCGCGTACAAAGGAAGCGGTCTGGGCGCAAATGTTTTGCCCGCGATGCTCGGCGTGGGGTATATTTGCGGCGCCAAAGTCGGCTCCGTCCTTGTCGCGGGCGGCGTATGCTCATGGTTCGTCTTGATGCCGCTGCTTGTCCTCGTAGGCGGTGATACAATCCTGTATCCACAGACAATTTCAATAAAGGAAGTATTTGCAAATGGCGGAGCGCAAGGATTATGGAGCAACTACATCCGATATGTCGGGGCGGGCGCACTTGCCACCGCTGGAATTATATCGCTTGTAAAAAACCTTCCGCTCATAGGAAAAACATTCGTGGCATCCCTAAAATCGTTCAGCGTAAAGAACGAAGGCACGGATCGTACTTCCCGCGACTTGCCGATGAACATCGTCTTGATTTGTGTGGCGGCGATTGCGCTTTTGCTTTGGATTTTGCCTTCCGTTCCTGTGAATCTACTTGGCGCAATCATAGTCATCCTGTTCGGATTTTTCTTCGCCACCGTTTCATCCCGCATGGTGGGGATTGTAGGCTCGTCGAACAATCCTGTCTCGGGAATGGGAATCGCGACGCTCTTGATTGCGACTATAATTCTAAAGGCGACGGGAAAAACCGGTCTTGCGGGAATGACAAGCGCCATTGCCATTGGCTCTATAATTTGCACGGTGGCGGCGATTGCGGGAGACACATCGCAGGACTTGAAGACAGGATTCATTGTGGGAGCCACACCACGAAACCAGCAAATCGGAGAATTGATTGGCGTTGTGATTTCCGCGCTGACAATCGGCGGCGTGCTTTATCTCTTGAACAAGGCATGGGGATATGGTTCAGCGGAACTGCCCGCCCCCCAGGCAACGCTCATGAAACTGGTCGTCGAGGGAATTATGGGCGGTTCGCTTCCGTGGAATTTAGTCTTTGTCGGAGTCGCACTTGCGGTGATGGCGGAGCTCATTCAAGTACCCTCATTGGTTTTCGCGATCGGACTGTATCTGCCCATTCACACCACCCTCCCTATTTTTATCGGCGGAATCGTGCGATGGTTCTTCGAGCGCACATTGAACGCAGGGAGCGGGGCGGAAAACAAATCGGAAATAGACGCGGAGAATGGGAACGCAAATGAAAAAATAGAGCGAGGCGTCTTGTACTCCTCGGGTCTCATTGCCGGAGAAGGAATTGTGGGAATTCTGCTCGCCGTGTTCGCCGTGGTGAATGTCGGCGAAAAATCCATAGGTGACATAATCAATATGAGCCACTTTTTCAGCCTTGGTAATGCCGGCGGCATTGTCTTTTTCGCGGCTCTTATCGCAACATTGTGCGTATCCATAATCGGCACAAAGCGGGACAAACACGCAAAATGAAAGGGAATTTCCTGGATTTTGTCCCAAGAAGAAATGCGCTCATCGAATGGACGAAAGATGAGAAAGGCATCGTAACACTTTCGGTGAAAAACCGGGGCTTTTACAACCGCATTGCGCAACTGCTTTTCCGCCGCCCGAAGATTTCGTACATTTCGCTCGAGGAATTCGGCTCGTTCATTTGGCAGAGCATGGACGGTGAGAAAAGCGTCCATGAAATTGGTGCGCTCGTAAAGGAAGCGTTCGGTCGCAGAGCCGAGCCGCTGTACGAGCGACTTTGCGCGTACATAAGGACATTGCGGCGGCAGGAATATGTGGTGTATGTGAAAAAGAAGAGTAGTATAAATTGACATACTAAAATATTTTTGATTATGCTTTTCCCACTATGAAAAATATAATCAAGGAACAAAAACCACAGTCGTTTTTAAAGACGGTTCTTCAAATCGCGATACCTGTATCCCTTCAGGCGCTCATCGCGAATTCGCTTGGAATGATTGACCAAATTATGATTGGTCAACTTGGGGAAGTATGTGTCACGGCGGTAAGCCTGGGCGGAAGACCATGCTTTATCCTCATCTATGCGCTTGGCGGAATTTGCGCGGCGACTTCCATTTTCGCAAGCCAGGCGGAGGGAGCAGGCGACCGAACAAGGCATTCAAAAATCATGAGGGCGGCGATTGAAGGCTGCTTTTTGTGCGTTGTGCCGTTTTTCATTCTGTCGTTTTTCTTTCCATCGTTCACGCTCAAAATCTTCACTTCTGACGCTGCGGTGATTCAAACAGGCTCTGTGTACTTGAAAATCGTCTCGGTGAGCTATTTTGCGGAAATTATCCTGCTGTCCGCCTCGGCAATCCTGCGGGCGACTGGAAACGCGAAAGTTCCGCTTGTCACAGGATTTGTTTCCGTCGCGACAAACACCGTCTTGAACGCGATTTTTATTTTCGGTCTTTTTGGATTTCCTGCGATGGCAGAGCGAGGGGCGGCGTACGCCACGGTCATCGCGCGTTTTTTGGAGATGGCAATCCTGATACTTTTTATTAGAGTGAAAAAACACCCCGCATCCATCGGGAACGCTTTCGGCGCAAAATGCGAAAAATCGTTTTACAAGGGGTTCTTCATAGTGGCGCTTCCCGCAATCGGAAACGAGCTTTTATGGGCGTTAGGAGACGCGGCGTACTCAGCAATATATGGTCATTTAGGAACATTTTCGCTTGCCGCGATGACGCTCACATTTCCAGTGCAAGGACTTTCAGTCGGCTTTTTCTCAGGACTTTCCGCATCAGCGGCAATTATTACGGGAAACAATCTTGGGGCATCCCAATTCGAGGAGGCGTACAGAAACTCGTGGCGTCTCATAAAATATTCCGTCATGGGGTGCGTTGTCATGTCGGCGCTTTTATGCCTTGCGAGCGGTTTTTATGTCAATTTCTACGAAGTCAGCAACGCTGTGAAAACCGCGACACGCGACCTGCTCTTGATTTTTTCGGCGTACCTTCCCATAAAAGTTTTGAACATGGTTGTGGGAAGCGGAATTATTCGAAGCGGCGGCGAGACAAAATACACGCTCTTTTTGGATGTTGTCGGCACATACGCAATCGGTCTTCCGCTTGGTTTGATTTCAGCGTTCGCGCTGAAGCTTCCTGTGCAGGCGGTCTATGCGATTCTATCGATAGAAGAAATGTGGCGGCTTTTTATGGGCATACGCCGAGTAAGGAGCAAGAAATGGATGAAACAGGTTTATAAAAACTAGCGGTATCGTGTGTGGGTGGGTGGTGGGCTGCGCTTTGTCATATCATAGAAATACATTGTACTGTCATAGAATGTAAAAAAACTCGATTGCTCATACAATAATTTTGGGGTAAAATAGTTTCTGTACTAAAATTACAAAAACAAATGCCTTTGAAGGTGTAATAGGAGTTTTTATGAACAAATTTATTGATTTTTTTGAAAAAATGCCATTCAAAAAATGGTGTGAGAAATTCAGCGTGAAGCTGCCGTTTCTTGCAAAAGTCGCGCCGATTGCAAATTTCGTTGTTTCAGGACTTGCAGTGGTCATTGTCATCGTTGTAATCGCTTGCGTTGCGAGCAGCGGAAAGTCAAAGGACAAGGGCGGAACGGCAAAAGAAGTCACCGCCGTAGAAAAAGTTGCTGACAAAAACGACAAGAAGGAAGAAAAGACTGCGGAAAAAACCGACAAAAAAACTTCAGACAAATCGGACAAAAAAGCCGCAGAAGCAAAGCCCACGCCAAGCAAACCCGTAACTTCACTGAACGACCTTGAAGGCTATTGGATGGACGTTGCATCCGAAATTGCCTCAGGCTTCTATTTCCACAATGGAAAAGTTTATCAAGGCATAGGCTATTTCCATGGCGACAAAAGCAAATGCATTTACGACTCGGAATATCGTGGAGCGAGTTTGAAAGATAGCGTTTTGTCTCTGCCTTTAGGTTTTGGGCGATCACTAGAGTACAAAATCAAGAATTTCGATGGAAACAACTTGAGGATGCATATAGTTGAAAAGGGCGTTGAATACGACACTTATCTTACATACAAAAAGTTCAACGGAAAAGTTGTAAATTCTATGATGTTTGGAAGCGAGCGCTAGCATTTTCAAGGTAGGTTCTCAAGCCTTGTGTTTTTTGCGGGGCTTGAGCCTAAAATCAAAACGACATCGAAAAGGCACTTGACAAGAACCTCAAGATATGCTATGCTGATTTCAATGATAAGTGAAATGCGAATCGCAAATAACTATACTCTTGTACCCCCCCCCTACGAAAACTAAATCAATGCATAGCGTTTTCGCTCAATAATAATATCTTCACATACAATATAATTTCTCGTTGTTTTCCAAATGGAAAAGGAAGCGCGCCCGCAGTCACTCTGCGGGCTGAAGTCGTTTTAAATCGGCAATTGCGTCCGTATGAGCGCAAAAACAAAACCTGCCATTGGCAACCAATCTGCCAACAACAGGCGAATTATTTAGAGGAACAAAATATGGCAAAACCTTCAAGACCTCCAAAACCGACCATTGATCCAAAGGGTGCGGGCTATCCATCAACTACAGACAAACCGAGCGGCAAAGGCAGAGGTAATAATACACCTTCTAAGGGAAAGTGACAGGGAATGTAAAACGATGTTCGTGAAAGGCAAGATGCAATAGCTTGTCACTTCAGGTTTGGCGAGCTTTCTTACGGTTTGTCAAACCTGTCTATTTATAGTTATGTGAGAATATATGAAAAGTGACACCTGCTTTAGTAAAAAAACAGGTGTCTCGTTATCCTTTTATCGTACAGAATCGGAAGCAATAAGCTCTGCCGCTCATGAAAGACCCACAAGAGGCGCGCTTTTCTTTTTCGTTAGCGTGAAAACTGCAAAACGCAGGGGATTCGCAACGAGCCGCAAAGCGAAGTTTCAAGCTGTCTTCTCCCACTCCTGAAAATTGATTTTCGTGCCTCAACAGTAGTACAACTTGACATACCAAATTGTTTTTCATACCATAAGGAATATGAACGAAGAGATTGTATTGAATCTACAGCGGCTTGGATTTTCAAAATTGGAAGCGGAAGTATATATTTCCCTTGCGCAAGGGAAAAAGATGAGCGGCTATGCAATCGCGAAAACCTTGAACAAAACGCGCCCCGCGGTTTACAACGCCCTGGACAACCTGCTTGAAAAAGGATTCGTGAACTTTGTCCGCGGAAAAAACGGCATGGAATATGTCGCGGTGAAGCCTGAGCTTTTGCTTTCGGACATCTCGCGCACTGTAACCGGAGCGGCAGCGGAAGCAAAAAAGTTTTTCAGGGAGTTGGAATCAAAACAGCACAGCCCGCATTTTGAGAATATCGAAGGAAAATCAAATTTGCTTGCGACGGCAAATAGAATCATTATGAGCGCACGCAAGGAAATTGTCATCACCTCCTCGATGTCGCTTGAGCCGCTGTATGCTTCACTCAAGGAAGCCGCCCGCAGAAAAGTTCGCATCATTTTGTTCAGCTGGCAAAATCTTGACACGCTCGGTTTGCCGATAGAATTCTACTCTAATTTTGAAGGCACAGATTTTTGCAGCGAGGAGCGTTTGTTCTTGGTCGCGGATTTGCGGCGATGCGTCATCGGAAGCAACGACACATCGGCTTTTATTCCGCATAAAAAAATCACGAAAAAACTTCCCACAGGCGAAAAGGATTTTTTGGGAATGACAAGCACAAATCGCCTTGTGGTGAACATGGTGACGGAACACATACACTTTGACATTTATCTGCATAAATTGAAGCGAAAAGGAAGACTGATTTTCACGGATGACATTCTGCTTCACTCATTGATGGAACAAGGGATATAGAATGTTCAAAGCGCATCGCAAAAGCCTCACGCCACACTCCCGCAGACTTTTTTCCTTTATTTCAATTTGAGTCCATCGCTGAAAGCCTTTCCGACTACATCGCCGAGCGCGACATAATTGTGGCTGACGCAATCAAACGTAATTGGATTCAATTTCCTCACATCGACTTTGCCGTCGGTGAGAATTTTCTCATCGACACTCGCGTTCACTATGTCACCAAAAAGATGGCAAGATTTCTCATCGTAGGAAATAAGCGTGCATTCAAGCGCCAAAGGCAACTCTTCAAAATACGGCGCGTCAACATTCTCGGCCTTTGTCGGATGCAATCCCGATTTTTCAATTTTGTCTGGAGTGTCGTTTCCGCTCGCGACTCCGACATAGTCGCATTCCACGACATGAGATGAGTCGGCGAAACTCACGGTGAACGCCCTTTTTGCGAGAATGTTTTTTACGGTCTTGTGTTCTGGACTTAGACAAAGGAAAATCTGGTTGTCGTCGCCGATGCTTCCCCAAGCCGCGTTCATCGCGTCTGGATTTCCGTTTTCGTCATAAGTGCCGATAATCAAAACCGGCATCGGATAAAGCAAAGTTTTTTTTCCAAGGTTCTTTCTCATTTTTTTTCTCTTATGGAACTACATTTACAAAATTGAAAATGCGAATTTTTCGCAAAGTGAAAAACTCGCCGATGAAAAATGCCGCGCAATTTCAGCGGCGTTTTTCATCATCACAAGAATGACTCAAAAAAAGACCGCCTTTGCCGGCGGTCTTTTTCATCCGAAGATGCAAACTTAAATCTTGAATTTCTGCAAGTGGGTTCCCATCACCTGAAGCTCTTCATGCGTCTTCGTGGCGAGATCTTGAACATTCTGCGCGGCTTCGCTTATTTGCTGCGCTCCCGCCTGCATTTCGTCCATGCTGTTGGAAACAGTGTCGGAAATTTCCTGAACGGTGCTCATCTCCTTGCCGACATTCGTAACCGCATTGGACATATCCTGAGACTTTTCCGTTACGTCCACGGCCATATTCTTGGTTTCCGTCAAAGCCTCGAAAATCTGGCGGGAAGCCGTCTCCTGCTCGCTCATCGCGCCGTCGATTTCCTTGATAAGACCGTCGGTGACGCCGAGGTGAGTTACGATGTCAGCGAACGCGGTCTGCGCCTGACTTGAAAGCGTAACGACATCGGAAATAGAAGCCGTGATGTCTTTCAACTCCGTGCTGATAGTGCTTGACTGGCTGGAAGAATTTTCCGCCAACTTTCGGATTTCATCCGCAACGACCGAAAAGCCTTTTCCAGCATCGCCCGCGTGAGCCGCCTCGATCGCCGCGTTCATCGCGAGCAAGTTAGTCTGAGACGCGATTTGAGAAATCATGTCGTTCGCCTGCATAAGCGTCGCGGATTCTTCGGAAATCTGCTGTACCTTTCCGCTCACATTGGAAATCTTTTCGTTTCCGTTGCGAACGACTTGATCCAGCTCGTGGAAATTTTCCAGCATTTTGTGCACGGAGTTAGAAACCGAAGTGATGTTGCCCAACATTTCCTCGATGGCGGCGGAAGACTCCGTAGTCGCCGCTGACTGGTTCTCGATGAGCTGATTGAGCGTTTCCGTGCTTTGCTCCGCCGTATTCAAAATCTCTCCCGTGCGCGTAACCGCGTCGGTCTGAGTCTTGGACTGCCGCTGGATGCTTTCCACATTCGCCAAAATCTCGGCGGTAGCGGAAGCGGATTCCTGCGCGCTTGATCCGAGGTCGCCAGCAAGAGTGACGATAGAATTCTGGACTTCGGTAAGTTCTTCGACAATCGTATGAAGCATTGAAATGAACGAATTGACATTGACACAAATCTCTGCGAATTCGTCATTTCCTCGAACGGGGAGTTTCATGGTAAGATCCGCATTGCCGGAGCCTAAATCCACTATCGCCTCATCGACGACTTTGAGCGGTTTGGCGACCCTTATCAAGAAGACACACAGTGTGGATATCAGAAGTATTATGTCCATAATAATGGATATGACAAGAACCGTAAAGAAAATTTTATGCGCGATTGCCTCGACTTCGGAATACTTGCGTCCCATATAAAGCATAGTGAGGACTTCGCCTTTCGTATCTCTCAAAGGATAATAGTATGCGATGCAGTTTTCGCCGTTCAGCATTCTCGTCGTAAGCACTTCGCCGCCAGACATTACCAAATCCAACGTTTCCTGATCGTCCAAACGAGTGCCCTTGAGTCCGGGAATATTCGTATAGGCGCGTTTGTTGCCGTCAGAGAAAATCGTCACATCATATCCAGTGTCAAACGCGATGGAATTCACTATTTCATCCGTGGAAGCGATTTTGCGAACCACCATAGCACCACGAACTCGCCCGTCAATCAAAATCGGGCTGGCGTAAATGCAGTGAATGTCGCCGTCAATGAGGACAAGTTCGTTGACATCCTGACCGGCGAGCGCCTTCCGCATAATGTCCACCCTGGAAATTTTTCCGTTTCGCTCGGGAGAAACCTGCACGCCTTCGGCATTGACGATAGCCGCCGCGTCTGCGCAGAAATATTGTTTCGCTTGGTCGGTCAAATCCGATGCCCAAGTTTCGGGACGATTCGTCATATAAGTCGAAACATTGTCGACGATGTAACTGTTGCACAACTTTAAGTTGTTGTTGACACTATTTATTTCCTTAATAGTAACTTCGCTTAATTTGCGCACCCCATCGCGCGACATAGCGAACAAACCTTGACTAACGGCGAGCCTCAAACCGATTAAAACCACAACCGAAAAAACCAGCATTGCTATGGTAAGTCCACATATAAAGAATCGTACCACAGAACTGCGTCTTGCTTTTTTTTGTTTTGTTTCTGCCATAATAGCCGAACTCCTTATATTTTCATTCCAAGTTTTATTTATGGAATAATTTTAGTATAAGATTGATTTTAACATTGCTATAAAAAAAAAACAAGTCTTTTTTTATTTTTTTCTAGCAAATTTGCCATAATTTCAAAAAAATACGCCGCAATACCGCAATGACGGAGCGGAACGCTCATCATTGCGGACGCAAACGAAGCGACCCATTATTGTCCGAGGTTGCCATGTCTGCCAAAGGCAGACCCCGCAATGACAGCATTCCATCATCGCGGGGAGACAAGCCAATCGCTGATTTCAAACGCCTACTTGGACCTTTTCGAGTTTCCAAATGTCGCGGACATAATCTTCGATGGTGCGGTCGCTCGAGAACTTTCCGCTGTTCGCTATGTTCATCAAAGCCTTTTTCGCCCAAGACTTTTGGTCGGCGTAAGCGGCGGCGAGCTTTTCGTGCGCCTGGCAATACGCGCCAAAATCCGCGAGAATATAGTAGACATCCGGTCTCTGTCCTTCCACACCGTAAACCAAAGAATCGTGCAATTCCTTAAAAATCTGGCGCGTGGAATCGTAAGTGCCGTCCACGAGCTGCCCGACCACTTTGTTAAGTGCGGGATTTCTCGCAAGGCATTCCTGAGGATTGTAAGAATGCTCGGCTTCCATCTTGATGATTTCATCGCTTGTAAGTCCGAAGACGAACGCGTTTTCTTCGCCCGCCTCGCGCACGATCTCAATGTTCGCGCCGTCGAGCGTTCCAAGCGTGAGCGCGCCGTTTACCATGAATTTCATGTTGCCGGTTCCGCTCGCCTCGAATCCTGCCGTGGAAATTTGTTCGGAAACATCGGACGCGGGGAAAATCTTTTCGGCGATGCTCACGCAATAATTTTCCACGAACACGACACGGAGCTTTCCCCGAACGCGGCGGTCATTGTTGATGAGGTCGGCGACAGTGTTTATGAGCTTGATGATGGTTTTCGCGCGGCGATAGCCAGAAGCGGCCTTCGCTCCGAAAATGAACGTCCGCGCAGGCGGATTGTAATTCGGCTCTTCGATGAGACGATTGTACAAATACATAATGTGAAGCACATTTAGAAGCTGCCGCTTGTATTCGTGCAAGCGTTTCACCTGAACGTCGAAAATGCTGTCGGGATCGAGGAAATCGTTTTGCGCATGCTTGAGATATTCGGCGAGATTTTGCTTGTTCGTGTGCTTGATTTCAATCAATTCCTCAAGGCTCTTGTCGTCATTCACGAATTTTTCCAATTCCTTGAGACGCGTCAAATCTTTTTCCCAACCGTGCCCGATTCGCTTCGTGATGAATTCTGAAAGCAGCGGATTCGCATTTAAAAGCCAGCGACGCTGCGTGATTCCGTTCGTCTTATTGTTGAATTTCTGCGGATAAATTTCCGCCCAATCCTTGAGTTCCTTCGTTTTGAGCAATTCCGTGTGAAGTTCCGCCACGCCGTTCACGCTAAAGCAAGCATGGATCGCCAGCCAAGCCATTCGAACGCGCCCGTTTCCGATGATGGACATTCTATTCTGTCGGTCGTAATCGTCCGGGAATTTTTTGCGCAAATCGTCCACAAAGCGGCGGTTGATTTCTTCCACGATTTGATAAATGCGCGGCAGCAATCCCTGGAAAATGTCAATCGGCCATTTTTCCAAGGCTTCGGCAAGAATCGTGTGGTTCGTATAGGCGAAAGTTTTCGTAACGATTTCCCATGATTCATCCCAACTCACGCCGTATTCGTCCATAAGGATTCGCATCAATTCGGGAATCGCCACGACGGGATGAGTGTCGTTCAGCTGAATGACATGAAGTTCGGGGAACTTGCGGAAATTCGTTCCGTAGTTTGAAACGAAATGGTGAACCAAATCCTGCAAGCTCGCGCTTGAGAAAAAGTATTGCTGCTTGAGACGCAATGTTTTTCCGCTCGGACCTGAATCGTTCGGATAAAGGACGCGGCTTATGTTTTCCGCGGAATTCTGTCGTTCCACGGCGCGGTTGTATTGCATGTCGTTGAAAAGCTGCAAGTCAAATCCGTTTGAACTTGTGGCTTCCCAAAGGCGAAGCGTGTTCACTGTGTTCGTGCCGTAGCCGACAATCGGCATATCATAAGGAGTGGCGGTCACTTCTTCGGCGTTTTCCAAATGATAGCTGTCCTGTCCGTCGGGCGTCTTTCCGTAGACTATGTTTCCGCCAAAGCGAACTGTCACGGCAAGATCGCTGCGCTTGGTCTCCCACGGATCGCGGTGAACGAGCCAATTGTCCGGATATTCCACCTGGTAGCCGTCCTCGATGTGCTGCTCGAACATTCCATATTCGTAGCGGATTCCGTAGCCGTGCCCCGGATAATCCAACGTGGCGAGACTGTCCAAAAAACACGCCGCAAGCCGACCCAAGCCGCCGTTGCCCAAACCAGCGTCCGGCTCTTGGTCTTCCACCAAATTGTAGTCGATGTTCATATCCTTGAGGACTTCTTTTACCGCGTCCTTGATTTCCATATTGATGAGATTGTTGCTGAGCGCGCGTCCCATCAAAAATTCGGCCGACAAATAGTAGACTTGGCGCACTGGCTTTTTCTCATATTCGGCACGGGTCGCCATCCAATTTTCCAAAATGAATTCTCGCGTGGAAGCGGCGACGGCATCGTAAAGGTCGTGACTGTTTGCATGCGCGATGTCCTTTCCGTATTGTCGCTTCAGCCTTTCCTTGAGAGCGTTCTTGAATTTTTCAGCATCGAATTTCATCATTTCCTCCAATTCGTAAATTGCCAATTCTTCCATTATATACTTTTTCAGCAAAGTTTGCAATACAAATGCAAGTTTGCGTCGCAAACTTATGTTGCCTGTCAATCGGCAGACATACTTGATGACAACCACGCTATTTTAGTGGCCGCCATCAAATCCCCCAAAATTTTATGCTCCAAAAATTTTGGGGAGCGTTAAAAAATGACACCGAAATGATGCGCCATTTTTTAACTTCGAGTTTTGTTCCAAAACTCGCTCATTCACTGTCCGCGTAGAGTCCACGGCAAACCAATTACCAATTTTTCATCGCCTTTCCACCGCCACCAAAATCACGTAGGATTTCGCCGGAATGACATAGCGATTTTGCGCACCCAAAATTTCTTCTTTGCCCTCTTCGAGAATTTCCTCTCCGTCTGGAAACGAAGTGTCCAAAGCCCTCGCCCAAACTTTCCCTTCGGCAGGACTAGGCAAAATCAGATTCATATCGTGCGTGTCCGTGTTGATCGCGAAATACAAATCGTTGTCAAAACCGCCGTCGCTTTTTCGGAAACGGCTTCCGTAAATTTCATACGCCAAAAATCTGCTCAATTTCGACCAGTCTGGAATGCGCCCGTCATAGTCGTACCAAATCACTTCCACGCCATTGCGCTTTTCCGATTCGCTTTCGCCGAAAAATTCCGTGCGCGAAAGGCAAGGATGAGCCTTGCGGAATTTGATGAGCCGGCTCGTGAAATCTACGAGGCTTTTGTTTTTCTGCGCAAGCGTCCAGTCGAACCAAGCGATTTCATTGTCCTGGCAATATGCGTTGTTGTTGCCGCGTTGCGTCCTGCGGAATTCGTCGCCTCCCAAAATCATCGGAGTGCCCACGGAGGTCAAAAGCGCGGTGAAAAAATTTTTCATTTGCCGCAAACGCAACGCTTCGATTTTTACATTCGTGCATTCGCCTTCAAAGCCGTGATTGTATGAATTGTTGCTGTCACTGCCATCGCGATTTTCCTCGCCGTTTTCCTCGTTGTGCTTTTGGTTGTAGCTGACTACATCGTTCAGCGTGAAACCGTCATGGCAAGTGATATAGTTTATTGAATTGAACGGCTTTTTTCCATTGTGAAAAAAAACGTCGCTTGAGCCTGCAAGCCGGGTCGCCGCGCCCGTGGAAGTGTTCCCGTCGCCGCGAATGAACCTTCGGATGTCGTCGCGAAATCGGTCGTTCCATTCGCTCCATCGTCCGCCCGGAAAAAACCCCATGTGGTAGCCGCCGCCCGCGTCCCACGGCTCGGCGATGATCTTAGTCTTGGAAAGAATGGGGTCTACCGAAATCAAATTCGTCAAAGGCGGAAACGGAAGAATTTCGCCATTTTGTCCTCGGCACAAAATCGAAGCCAAGTCAAACCGAAATCCGTCGACATGCATTTCCCGAACCCAATAGCGCAGGCTCTCCAAAATGAAAAGCATCGCGTTTGGATGATTGCAATTGAACGTGTTTCCGCAACACGAAAAATTCATATAATATTTTTTGTCATTGGGAAGCAGATAATATTGGTCGTTTTGGATTCCCTTGAATTCAAAAGTGTAGCCGCGCTCGTTGCCTTCGCTCGTGTGATTGTAAACCACGTCCAAAATCACTTCGATTCCTGCGGCGTGCAAATCTTTTACCATCTGCTTGAATTCGCGGACAGGCTCGCCGGGCGCACGCGCGCTGGAATAAGTCGTCTTGGGCGCGAAAAATCCGATTGTGCTGTAGCCCCAATAATTCGCAAGCCGTGCGCCGTTTTTCGGATTCGTGTTGGCATTTTCGTTTTCATCGAATTCCTGAATCGGCAAAAATTCCACCGCCGTGATTCCCAAAGATTTCAAATATGGAATTTTTTCCGCAAAGCCTTTGTAAGTGCCAGGCGAGTTCACCGCAGAAGTAGGAGAAGCCGTGAATCCTTTTAAGTGAGTTTCATAAATTATGCTTTTTTCAAGCGGAACGCCAAGCGGCTTGTCTCCCTCCCAATCGAAATCGTCGTCATCGACCACAACGCATTTCGGAAAAAGTTCCGCGCTCTGGACTTTCCTGTCCTTGATGAAAATAGTGTCGATGTCGCGCGTAGGAGAAGCGGCGAAAGATTTATAAATAGAACCTTCAGAAAAACATTTCGCGAAAGGATCGAGAATGTATCTGCCAAAATCAAATCGCAATCCTTTTTCAGGAGCGTAAGGTCCATCGATTCGATAGAGATACAGAGTACCCGCGCGCGCCTCCGGAATGAGCGCGTGCCAAATATCGCCCGTCTTGTTTTGAACTGGATCGAATTCCACAGTGGCACAGGGAACGCCGTCGCCCGCGTTCTCAAAAAAACAAAGCGCGACTTTTGTCGCATCTTTGGAGAAAATGGAAAAATTCACTCCGTCCGAAGTAACAACAGCGCCTTGCGATAAAGGTTTGCCTTTAAGCACAGTGAAAGTTTTCATATAAAAATTATATCAAGAAAAAAGAAATGTTTCAAGTGAGATTGGACTGAAAGCGCACGACTATTCGTGCAAAATAATTTAAAGCGACATTTAAAAACGACGCCAAAATATGTCGAAAACAAAATGTTCGCTTACGAGCTTTTCACCTTGCTTTTTTGAGAAAAACTCGCGCGGCATTTTAACCTCGAGTGTGCGTTGCAAGCCGTCATGCCGAGTGTCGCTTCCACTTGAAACTTCGCACTATGCGCTCGCCGCGAAAGTTACAAGCAAAAGGCATGCCGCCACTTTTTCGGCGGCGCGAAAGTTGAGGCTTTCTGACACACTAAATTTTAAATGTTCCTGATGTCCTCGACTTGTATTTGCAAATCCGCAAAAATCTTTTTCAGCTTCGGCATCGTAATTCCCGCCACCTTGAGCGTAAGAAGCCTCTTGGACTTTGCAGGAAGCACGCTTGTCACTGCGCTGATTATGTTTCCGTTTTCCCCCGCGATTCTTTCAGAAACGAGAGCCATTTGTCCAGGCTTGTCGTCAAAAACAAGCGTGGCGCGAATTCCTTTTTCCGTGCCGCTGAACATATCGGTAAAAAGGCGGAACAAGTCGTTTTCGGTGATGATGCCGACCACGACTCCGTTTTTCACGACGGGAAGACATCCGATTTGCTTTTCCACCATAATTTTCGCGGCATCTTCCACGACGTCATCGGGCGAAGCGGTGATTACTTTCGAAGTCATGATTTTTTTGACATTCAGTTTGGAAAGCAAATAACTTATTTCGTACATGTCGAGCGTGGTCGCTAGAGAAGGACCGGCCTGAAGCAAATCGTTTTTGGTGATGATGCCGGCGAGCTTTCCGCCCTTGATGACAGGCAGCTTGCTGATGTTGTTTTTGTTCATCAATTCCTTCGCTTCCGTAACTGTCGTTTCAGGCTCCACGGAAATCACATTTTTTTTCATGACGTCTTTTACAATCATTTTCACCTCCAAATTATAAAAACAAACATTTAAAATCAGCGACCGTTCAGCATCGCCAATTTCAGCTTAGGATTTTGTTCCGAAACTCGCTTATCCATCGCAGTTTCCCATTCCATGTTAAAATTATACATTCATTTGCGATATAATTCAATTGAATTTTCGATAAGTTTTAGCATTTTGTTTGGCAATGATTGCCGAATTACGGCCGCAAAATTATATCCAAAGAATCTGACAGGAACGACGGACTTAATCAGGCACAACAAGAAGCATACAAGCCTTTTCTTTTTGTCGCCCCACCAAAATATTATTCCAGAATTTTCTATGCCCACAAAGCATAATTTCGTATTAAAACAAAGTATTTGTAATACTTTGGAATTGAGTGCTAAATAATTAACCACAAAGATGCGCAAAGGAATATGGCACTCTGATATGAGTCGAAATCACTGAGGAAACAATTTTTTTTTAAGTATTTTTCTCCCCGTCTTATCAAACTTCCGATTTTCTGTTACACTGTGGAAATGCTTCTTCAAGAAATAAACGCCGTTATAAAAAAACATGGTCTCAAACAAAAAGACATTTGTGAGGCTTTGGGAATTTCGCAAAGTTACGCAAGCGAACTTTTAAATGGCAAAAAGGAATTCGATTTGTCGCTTTTTGAGAAATTGTGTAACTTTTTAAAAATTGAAATCCGACTTATTGAAAAATGATACGACAAAAATCAATAAAATTTTTACTTCGCAATATTGACATTATATCGCTATTTGCGATATAATACCTTTGGTGAAAGAATGACTGAACTTGAAAAAGAAATTGAAACGGCCTTGCCGCGCTTTGAAAATGAAAATCCGCTTTACTTTAAGCCAAAAGACTTGCTGGATTGGGAGACGACTTGGGATTTCGGAGAATACGATGCAAACATATACAACCATGGACTTCACCAATATCCCGCGCGTTTTATTCCGCAGTTGGCGCGAAAAATAATCCGCACATTTGCGACTGAGGAATCCCATGTGCTCGACATTTTTTCAGGCTCCGGCACAACGCTTCTTGAATGCAAGTATTTGGGCATAAAAAAATCTTATGGAATTGAACTGAATCCGTTTGGAATTTTTATGGCAAAAACGAAATTGCAGGATGTAGATGAAAATCAAGTTGCCGAGAAGTTTGCGGAAATTCAAAAGAAATTCTTTGATGCGGAATTTAAATTTGAAATTCTTTCTTTTAAAAACATTGCTTTTTGGTACAAGGAAAATGTGATTTCAGAGCTTTCAAAACTGCTTGCGATTTTTTCACAAATAGAGGATGAAAAGACCCGTAATTTTTATCTTTTGGTTTTCTGCGAAATTTCACGGAAGGTTTCTTTTCTTGACCACGGCGGATTTAAAATGTATCGCTCTCGAGCAAAAATTAAGAACGGTTTTTCGCCCGATGTTTGGGCGGAATTTGAGAGAACAGCGAAGCGCAACATTCTCTTGCTTTCTGAAACCAACCGTCTGCCGTTTGCTCATGATAATAGCGGGGAACAAAATTTAATTTTGGGCGATTCTCGTTTCGTTCAGTCGGAAATCCCCGAACATTCCATTGACTTGATTTTGACATCTCCGCCTTACGGTGACTCCAAGACGACCGTGGCTTATGGTCAATATTCGCGCCTTCCGTGGCAATGGCTTTCACAAAAGGACGACATCATTCAACTTGATGCAAAATTGCTCGGCGGAAGTACGAAAAAACTCGACCGCTCCATTTTGGATTTTTCGGAAAAACTAAAAAGCCAGTGTGCGGAAATAGAAAGAGTTGACGATTCCAAGCGCGTAAACGATGTGATTGCGTTTTACAACGATTTGTACGCCACGCTTTCGAGCGCGACCCATTATATGAAGAAAGGCGGACGATTCATTCTTGTTACGGGAAACCGCACCGTAAAAAAAGTCTATCTTCGCACCGACACAATCATAACAGAATTTGCGCGGATGCTGGGTTACACGAACGAAAAGATTTATTCGCGAAACATTATCAACAAACGCATGGCAAGCAAGAACAGCCCGACAAACGAAAAGGGCAAAACAATGAGCACAATGATGACGGAGAATATTATCGTGCTGAGGAAAGACTAATCCGCTTCAACAAGGACTTTTTTGTTTTTGAACATTTTTGCAAGATAACGCTCTTGTATTCTAAATCCAGTTCCGTGGTCATGGGGACGACCGTCGGGATATTGCCCGATGCGAATGTCAACGGCAACTTGCCCTTCACGCAAAAGCGAAATCATATTTTCAAAGCTGAAATCCGAAAGCTCCCAAGCGGTATGGAATTTGAATTCTTCATTATTGCCGGCGCCAGATGAGTCCGCGAATACATGAACAAGATGATAGCGATATTTTTTATTGAACGCCTTTTCAAGTTCCGCCGAATCCCAATATGCGGGAGCGTTTCCCAAATTGTCAACGATTGAAATTCTATTTGAAGCGCATTTTATCTTTAGCGTTTTTCCCGTATTTCCAAGAGAACTAGGTCGAGTGGCAAACAAAGTTGTATGCAAAACCTTTTCGCCGTTCTCATAATTGTCCGTGGCAAAGCCATAAGTGTCGAGCAACGCTTTGTTTACGCGAGGTGGCTGTGGCGTCTTCGTAAAAAGCGTGAGCATTGAACTTGCGTTCGTGCGCATCGCCTTCAGTTCGTATTCTCCGAAATCCGGTTCATTCTTGTTATTTTCTTCAATGCCTAGCAAATCTTCAAGCGTTTTTCCAATTCCAGTCGGACCTGAGCGATGCGTTCTCACCCAGCCCATTTCAGTGATTTTTATAAACTTTTCGATGAATTCTTCAATCGTATTTGGCGCGGACATTTTCGATTTCCCCTTTATTCTATTTTCGAGAAAAATTCGATGGACTTGAATTTCATTTTTTGAATTCTTAACTTGCCTCAGAGATTCTCGCATCGCGTGAGCTATAATGTAAAATAAAATTCTTATATGAAAGCGGTCGTATTGTAGCACCGCCGTAGGCATTCCGAAGTGAAATGTAGGAATATAGCGTTAGCGGAAGTGCAAATAGTCCTACAACTAGTTTTTTGCTTTTTGCGAAGCAAAAATGGGAGCAGCGCAACTAAACAAAACTCGGTAGCACGCCTATGACATGCGTATGGGATGCCCAAATTTCCATAATATGCCTACAAAGCATAATTTCGTATTAAAACAAAGTATTGGTAATAGTTTTGATTTTGTGAAATAATAATCGCAACAAAACTTTTTTGGGAGACAAGGGAAAAATGAAAAATAATCTTGCTCTGCTTTTCGCGTTCGCGCTGATTTCTTGCGGCGCGAATTTTGACGAAAACGCATTTGCGGAAAATTGGAGGAAATCAAATATGAAAATTGAAATTCAAGTGACAAACGAAAGCGGCGCGACGGCAAGACTTTTCGCGACACTCGCGGACAATTCTTCCGCACAGGCATTTGCCGAAAAACTCCGCGAAAACCCAATCGCGCTTGACATGACCGATTACAGCAACTTTGAAAAGTATGGAACATTGCCGTTCAAGCTCATCCAGAACGACGAGAAAATCGACACGAAATGCGGCGACATTATGCTGACTTGGGGGAACACTTTCGTGATTTATTACGACCACAATTCCTACCGTTTTTCAAGACTTGGCTTTCTTGATGCAATTGCCGATGGCTCTATGAGTCAAGCTGAATTGAAACGCATTTTGGGCAAAGGCGATGTCAAGGCCGTGATTTCGCTCGTTGAAAATTGAGTTGCAGGAAAAATTGCGAAGCGAGGATGGATTTATATTTCGTCCAAATTTCAAGACAGAATATCTTTCATTTTGAAATATAAAATAAGGTTTGCGTTGCAAACTTCAATTTTTTTCTAAGAGGAAATTAATGAAACTTTCAAAAAAACTTGTCGCTGTTGCGGCAGTCGCATTGTGCGTGTTTGCAACTGCAAGCGCGCAAGGAAAAAACAAGAGGTCAAAAATGAAGGACATTTCAAATGCAAAAGGCTACACATTTGAACTGGGTGAAAATGTCGTCCGCTACAGAGTGACATTTCACAATCGCTACGGAATTGATTTGGCGGGCGATTTGTATATGCCAAAGAATATCGATATGAAAGCGAAGCATGCGGCAATCGCGGTATGCGGTCCGTTCGGCGCGGTAAAGGAGCAGGCTTCTGGATTATATGCCGATGAACTTGCGCGGCGAGGATTTGTCGCGTTGGCGTTCGACCCATCGTTCACAGGAGAGTCTGGCGGGAATGTCAGGTATATGGCTTCTCCTGACATCAACACGGAGGATTTTTCCGCGGCGGTAGACTTTCTTTCCACGCAGGATTTCATCGACAGTGAAAAAATCGGGATTCTTGGAATCTGCGGATGGGGCGGAATGGCTTTGAACGCCGCTACCATAGACACGCGAATCAAGGCGACTGTCGCTTCAACTATGTACGACATGACGCGTATCGCGGCGAAAGGATATTTCGATGAGGCCGACAATGCGGATGCTCGCTACGAAGCGAAAAAAGCGCTCAACGCACAGCGCACTATAGATTACAAAAACGGAACATACGTTCGTGCAGGCGGTGTTGCGGATGAACTTCCAGCGGACGCGCCGTTTTTTGTCAAGGATTATTACGACTACTACAAAACTCCGCGCGGTTATGCCGAACGCTCGTTGAACTCGAACGAAGGATGGAATGTGATTGGCAACGCTACTTTCGCAGGCATGCCAATTTTGAAGTACTCGAATGAAATCCGTTCGGCGGTTCTCATCATTCATGGAGAAAAGGCGCACTCGTGCTATATGAGCCGCGATGCCTACGCCGATATGATAAAGGACAATCCCTACACAGACAACAAGGAGCTACTCATAGTTCCAGACGCGGTGCACACTGATTTGTATGACAAGAAAGACATAATTCCATTTGACAAGATTGAAGAATTCTTGAAAGAATATTTGAAATAAGTTTTACAGCCGCCTGTCTTGAGACTGACGGCGTAAAATCAACTTATGCATTCGGAGCGCGGAAACCAATAAAAAGCAAATGTACCTTTCGCCGCCGCCCTTTCCCATCGCGGCACAGTTTGTCATTTCGCCCTGCGCCTTTTCATCGATACATTTCTATCGATACATTGACAAATCCTCTTGGAATAGTCATACTAGAAAAATGAGGATTCTCATTACAGGCGGCACAGTCTTTGTAAGCCAATGTGTGGCAGAATATTTTTCGGAAAAGGGCAACGATGTTTTTGTTTTAAATCGGGGAACGAGACCCCAGCCGGAAAACTGCTATTGTATCAAGGCGGACAGACATTTTTTACATGGCATATTGAGGAACACTTATTTTGACGCGATATTAGACATGACGGCTTATTCTGCGGACGATATAAAGGACTTGCTTGATTCAGGCGTACGATTTCGCGATTATATTTTTTTGAGCTCAAGCGCGGTGTATCCTGAGACGAATGCGCGTCCCTTTTCTGAGAACCAATCGACCGGGAGAAATTCTTTTTGGGGCGACTATGGATTGAATAAAATCGCCGCGGAACAGATGCTTCTTGAGTCCGTTCCGAACGCGTATATTGTGCGGCCGCCCTATTTGTACGGAGCAAAAAACAATGTCTATCGCGAGGCGTTTGTTTTCGACTGCGCGGAATTGGATAGGAAATTTTATGTCCCGCGCGATGGTAAAATGAATCTGCAATTTTTTAATGTCCTTGATTTGTGCCGTTTTCTTGAGGTAATTTTGCAGCGCCATCCAAGCGACAGGATTTTTAATGTTGGAAATGAAGATTCTATTTCCATTCGGGATTGGGTTTCGCTTTGCTATGGAATCATCGGAAAATCATGTGAATTTGTCGAGGTACAGGGGAATATTCCGTGGCGGAACTATTTTTGCTTTTATGACTATGAATACTTTTTGAATGTGGACAGGCAGAAAAGGCTTTTAGGCGGTCTGAAGGACTTGAAAAAAGGTTTGCAGGAAAGTTACGATTGGTACATCGACCATAAAGCGCGTGTAGGCAGACGAAATTATATCGAGTACATCGACAGCGAGTTTGCTCGAAGGTTCTCCAAATAAGTTATGGGGAAACTATGTTCTTTTTCCGTGATTTCCGTTACAATATGTCGCGAAACTACCCATTTCAAAAGTTGACTTTCTACGAACGGTCTGGCTTTTAAAAGCCAGACCGTTCATCGTTTGGAACGAAGGGGATTATTCCAAATCGCGATACAAAATTCCGCGACCGTTCGCGCCTATGTAGACGCGGCCGTAGATGCGTGGATCGCCTGTGATTGTGCTGTTCGCGGCACCGAACTGATTGTTGTCGTCGTTGATGCGAACCCATGTCGCCCCTTTGTCGTCGGAACGATAGATGCCATACTTGCCGCGAATCTTTGAGTTTGTGTACAAAGCCTGATAGCCGCTTCCGTCCTTGCCCTTGCCGAATCCGATAATCATCGCATCGTCAAAGCCTGAGGTTTCCGTCCAAGTTTTGCCGCCGTCCTCGCTGTGCCAAAGTCCAGCCTTTCCCGCCGCAAACCAAATGTGCCCTTCAATTAGTGCCGCGCCCAAGTCGCTGGCCGAAACTTCTTTTTTCGCCGCGTTCCAAGTTGAGTTAACCATTGAGAATGTCTTTCCGCCGTCCTCGCTCGCATAGAAATTTCCGTCGCCATAAGCATAAAACTTTTTGTCGTTCTTGCGATCAGAAACCACTTTTGCGCCTGCGGGCAATCCTTTGCACTGCGTCCACTTTTTGCCCAAATCAGTTGACCAATGCGCTACAAGATTTGAGGGTGCCCAGACGATTGAAGACGCTTTCGCGGAAACCGCCGCAGTTCCGCCCCACCCCGTGTTCGCGCCGTCGATATATGACTGTGCGCCAGTCCATCGCTCGCCGCCATCTTCGGAATACATAAACTTTCCGTCGCCCATTCTTATGATAAAGAACGGATCGTCTTCGGCATAGTCTAGGCAGGAAACGCCGCTAATCCAAGGATTCGTTATCATGTTGTCGGCTTTCTTTAAATCGTGATGCACGAAGCCGCCTATGTCACCCATTCCTGAAATCAAGTGAACGCCTTTTGGCGGGCTGATTAAGTCGAGGATCGCGCACTCTTCGATTCCCGCCGCCATAACTTTGATATTAACTTTTTTGCCTTTGTCCCAATCCGTGAGATTATGAGTTCCGTAAAGAGTCGCTCCGGTTCCATACATCATCGTATTGGAATCAAATGGGTCAATTTCAATGTCCGCGATGCACCAGCCGAGTTTGGGGCTTTGTTCCGGCAACTCTTTTTGCTCGCCGAAATCCAGCCACGGACTGTCCTTTATGTTAAGCGTGTATTTATTGATGCGCTCAGGATAATTTCCGAATGTCCAAATCGGATTCCATTTTTCTCCGCCGTCGGTAGAACGATAGATGATTTCGTCGGGCCACCATTCATTTAAAGTAACTGCAATCAAAGTGTCGGGGTTCTGCCAATCCACAGCCACGCTTCCTGCTCCTCTGTCTCGCGTCACGGCGCTTGGGTCAGCGTCATGTTTTGGAAGCGAAATGTCCTTCCATTCTTTTTTGGCAAAGTTGTATTTCCAAATTGCGCCGCCCCACCGACTTGATGTGTATGGTCCAAAGCCCGCGTTGTAGGCTACAATCATTTCGCCTTTAGGAGAATATGTCGCCGTGATTGGATAATATTTTTCGCACGAGCAAACATCACCAGTTGCGTGCGCGTGCTTTTTCTGTTTGCGAAGCGCGGCACGACCTTCTTGATAATTTTTCGGATAGGTGGAATATTTTTTTGAATATTCGGATGAGTCGCCAACCATATCCTCGCCGATGTCTGGAGCGCCCGCAAGGGGATGCCAAGTCGCGCCCGCGTCGTTCGATTCAAAAATCGTGTCACTAGTGTCCGCCACGCCAACATAAATATTCTTTGAACCGCCGCCCGCCGTGCCAGAAGCAGGGTCAAACATCACCCAAAGAATTCCAAAATAATGCTCGAACTTGTTCCACTTCGCAAAGTCGTCGTCGTAAACATTGCCTTTCGCGGGAAACGATTTCACTTCTTCCCAAGTGTGACCATAATCGCGCGAACGCCAAAGCCCGTCGCCGAACGAGCCAAAGTAGATAATCTTGTTGTTGTTAGGGTCAATCGCAAGGCGTTCACCGCAACCGCGCCCAGGCATATTGCCGCCGAACTTCATCGCAGTGCCATCGCTCTTGTACATTTTGACGTGAACAAAACTGTCGCCGTAATCTTCGCTGACAAGCATTTCGGCAGGCGTAGGATCCCAATCGTTTGTGTACGTTCCCGAGGCAATCACAAGGCGATTCGGCTCAACGGGGTCAGTCGCAAGCGATGCGATTCCCAAGCGACCGTAATCTTCAACGCCTGCAAAATCCGTAAGCGGTTTCCAACTTTCGCTTTCAGGAAGCCACCGATATGCGCCGCCCATATCGGTGCGCACATACGCCACGCCCTTTTTGGTGGTGTTGAAAATAATTCCGGGAATCATTCCGCCACCAACAATCTTCGCGCTTTTCCAGCCGTCCTTTTCGTACTGATACTCAGGCGATGCCGCTTCTTTTGAATTCGCCTTACGCTTTTTTGCTTTTGCGGCGAAAACGCTTGTACAAGCAAAACACGCCATCACGACCAAAGCGGTCGCCTTCAAATACTTTTTCATAGAATTCTCCTAAATTAAAAAGTCAAAAAGAAAGTTTTGCAATCCAAAGGATTGCGGCTTTGATGATTGACTTTTCAGTGTGCGCATTAAGCAACTTGTTGCGATGCGCAAAAGTATATGACAAAGTTTACAACGTAAACTTTAGCTGAAAAAAGTCGCAATACTTGCGCGGCTTTTTTTCATACCTCCTTCTATAAGTTTGAATTCATTTTTATAATCGCAACGCCATTCGCCTCTAGCAGAAGATTTTCTCCCGCGTGAATTTCTTTTTGCGAAATAATATCAATCCCATTAAATACTAACGCGATTTCCTTTTGCAGTGCGCTGTGATTGAGCGCGAAAACGAATTGCGTTCCGTCCAATCGAACGCGCTTCGTAATCTCAACGCCTTCGACTGGCGCGGCAATTTGCTCGATTCCTTTTTGCTGTGCAAGATGCAAAACGATTTTTTGCAAAAGCGGCGAGCGTTCGCCAAAGCACGATGCCACATACCACGCTTCGCCTTTTCCGAATTTATTTTTCGTGACGCAAGGCGTTCCGGCATAAAAGTCGCTTCCATAAGTGGCGACCACTTGCGCACCTTCCGCATGAACGATGTCGCAAAGAATTGTAGCTTCGCATTCTCCTTTGAGCGCGCCGTCTTTTATTACGAAAGAATTTTTTTGATTGGGAAGAAGCGCGTCCGTTTCTTCCGCCCAAATGCCGCACAAGCGCCGCAATTTTCCGGGATAACCTTCGGTGGTGATCAAGTCGTTTTCATCTGCCAAGCCGCTCATCGTCGTGACAAGGAAAATGCCGCCTTCCGCCACAAACTTTTCAGCGCGAGCGGCGAAATCATCGGAAACCATATAGAGCGCGGGCGCGAAGACTATATCGTAAGACGCAAGACTTTCTTCAGGCGCGATTACGTCAACTCCGATGTTCATCCTTGCAAGCGCGTCATAATATTTGAAAACCTCGTCGGCATATTTGAAGTCCACCGAAGGACCTGCGCTATAAGTTACGCCCCATTGCGAATTCCAGTCGAATATGACGGCAACTTTGTTTTTTTGCAGAGAGCCTAAGAATGCGCCGCCAATTTTATTGAGTTCCGCACCAAGCGCGGACGCTTCTTTGAAAACCCGCGTCTCGCTACTAGGATAATGGTCGATTATTGCGCCGTGAAGTTTTTCGCAGCAACCTCGGCTTCGCCTCATCTGAAAGAACATTACAGTATCGCTTCCATGCGCCAAAGCCTGATACGACCAAAGCCGCATAACTCCCGGCCGCTTTAAGGAATTGTAAGGTTGCCAGTTCGTGACGCTCGGCGTTTGTTCCATAAGGCAAAACGGCTTCTCCAACTTGCAGCCGCGCATCACTTCATGGTTGAATGCTGCGCGCGTATATGGCGCGTCGGGCGAAGGGTAATTGTCCCACGAAACGAAATCCATTTCCTTTGCCCATTTGTGATAGTCGAGCTCAGGGTAAGTTCCCATCATATTTGTCGTAACGGGAATCTCGCGCGTCACTTCAAAAATCGCATCGCGTTCAAGACAAAAACATTCCAAAAGCATATCAGACTGGAAACGATGATAGTCAATCGTTTGGATTTGACAAGTCGTGTGGCAGCCTCCCCACTCCTCGCTCAAATTTGACGAAACTTGAATCTCGTTCCAATCGTAATAAGTGTGTCCCCAAAACGCCGTGTTCCAAGCGCGGTTGAGATTTTCAAGCGAGCCGTATTTTTTGGAAAGCCACGCGCGAAAAGCGGCGGCACAATTTTCGCAATAACAAAGCCCGCCGTATTCGTTGGAAATATGCCAAGCGACGACATTCTTGTTCGCGCCGTATCGCTCGGCAATTTTTTTTGCAAGACGCGGCGCGTACTTTCTATATGTCGGACTTGTCGGACACGAATTGTGTCGCGCACCAAACAAATGCTTGCGTCCGTCGATGTCAACGCGCAAAATGTCGGGATGGCGTTTTGCCATCCATGCGGGGTGCGCGGCGGTAGCGGTGGCCATGCAGATTTTCATTCCGCGCCGGCTCACCATTTCCACTATGGAATCAAGATCGGAAAAATCGTATTCATCTTCAGAAGGCTGAATCCGCGCCCAACTGAAAACATTCAGCGTAACGATGTCAACGCCCGCCTTTAGAAGAAGTTCCATTTCGATTTTTCTGTTCTCCGCATCCCACTGTTCGGGATTATAGTCGCCGCCGAAGAGAATTTTTTTTATCGAAGAATTTCCAATCATTGATTCCTCTATAAAAAAGTCAAGAGCGATTTTGAAAAATCGCGATTGGCTTTTTAGCGTGCGCGTTAAGCAACTTGTTGCGACACGCACAATATATAACAAGTTTGCAACGCAAACTTGAAGTTGAAAAAGGCCGCACTATTTATGCTGCTTTTTTCATACACCGCCTTATTTTTGTGACCACAATTTTATCTTGTCGGCAATCATTTGGCTGAGCACGTCACCAGCCTGTTCAAGTCCCATCTTCTTTAAATCCGCTTGCATCTTGTCCCATTCCTTGTCAAAGTTCTGCGGAGAGCCAAGCACAATTTTTGCGAGCGTAGTCTTTGCGTACTCATCAGCGACAGAAATTCTTTCGTTCATATCAGGCGTAAGCGCATATTGCCAACACGCGCCATGCTTTGAAACGCCGAGTTCTTCGGGCTGCGGAAAAAGGTCGGTCCACATTTCTGCTCCATAAGCCGCGAGCGTCTCCCGCTCGACATCGAGATAGTTTTCCGCAATCGCTTCGCGAGAGTTTGGCGTAAAAAGTTCACCGTTAGAATCAAGCGCGGCGTTGCCCGCCTGCGGGAAAGGATAAGCCCATCGACCGAGTCCTGTTTTCTTCGCATAGTCGGGATCGCTTTTGGACATCGCAATGTCGGAAGCAAGGCGATGGCGTTTTCCGTCCTCGCCTATTTCGTAGTTCACGCCTTCAATGCCCCAGTTAGTCAAAATCTGCGCTTCTTCGCTGCACATCCAGTCAAGGAATTTGAACGCGCGCACAGGATCTTTACATGTCGAAGAAATCGCGATGCCCCAGCCACCCGAATAACCAAAATCTTTGAGCGAAGGGTCTTTGTACTCAGGACCGGCCGTAACACTCAAATAGGCGTAAGTGCGGTCTTCCATTCCGTTTTGTATAAGAGAAGTGCGCGCCTCGCCGTAGCCCCAAGTTGGATACGAAATTCCAAGCACGCGACCAGAAGCGATTTTCGCGCGCCAAATGTCTTCTTTTTGCGTGAACGATTCGGGGTCGAGAATTCCTTCCTCGTTCATCTGGTTGAGCCATTTGTAGAATTTGTAAATCTCAGGGTGAAGAAATTTGTACTGCGCTTTAAGCGTATCCTTGTCGACAATCCACTGACCGTCATCGGGATAGCCGATGACAAAGTTTCCGGGATTCGCCAAGTCAATCATCCACTGCCAAGTGTCGATGAGCAGCGAAAGTCCAATTGTCTTTTGCCCGTTGATTTCTGGATACTTTTCCATATAAGTGCGAATCGCGTCAGCGTATTCGTCGAGCGTTTTGATTTCGGGATAGCCAAGTTCTTTCAAAACCGCATGCTGAATTTGCATCGTGCCAGTGGTTTCGTAAAGCCGAGTCTTTATGCCGTAAGTGCCCATGCTGTAGATGTGAGGATCATCGAGCGAATTGCGCAATTTTACCAGCTCATCGCCGTAAAGTTTTTTCATATTGTCGCCATATTTTTCGATATAGTCGTCAAGCGGAATTACCGCGCCCGCGTCGATGAGTTTGGTCAATTCGCCTTTCGCGTAAATCAAATCGGGATATGCGCCCGAAGCCATCATCAGCGGAATTGCCTGCGCATCTCCGGCAACCGGATGGTCAATTTCAAGCGTCACACCCGTGCGCTTTTTTATTTCCAACGCAATCGGATCGGTGAACGGCATATCTTCAGTGGCATCAGAAGTGAAGAACGAGAATGTAATTTCGCCGTTGGAAGTTTCGGCCGATTTTTTTCCGCCACAAGAAATCAAACTCGATGCAAGCAAAACGCTTGCCGCCAACAAACAAATTCTTTTCATAAAGCGACTCCTTTCAAATGCTATATATCAACTACTCTTTTACTGCGCCGAGCATAATGCCGCTCACAAAATATTTTTGCACGAACGGATAGACCACCAAAATCGGCACGGTACACACAACCGTAATCGCCATCTTTATGGCTTCGGGACTGCGCTGCGCCATCTTCAAACTTTCGGAATGGATATCGACCGCGCCGCCCGTATTCACGCTGTCCAAAATTTTCATCAATTCAAATTGTAGCGTGCTGAGCGTGTTCTTCGCCTGCCCAGTCATATAGATGTAAGTGGAAAACCAGTCGTTCCATTGGGCAACGGCGGCGTAAAGCATTACAGTCGCTATGACAGGCTTACAAAGCGGCAACACAATTCGGAAAAAAATAATCAAATCGTTCGCGCCGTCAATTCGGGCAGACTCGCTCATCGCTTGCGGCATATTCAGCATAAACGAGCGAATCAAAACGATGTTGTACGCGCTGATGAGCGACGGAAGTATGTAAACCCAAAATGAATTCATCAAATGCAAATTTCGGATGAGCAAGTAAGACGGAATCAAACCGCCTGAAACATACATCGTGATAATCAGCATGCGCAAAAAAATCTTGTTGCATATAAAATCCTTTCGGCTCAACGGATATGCGAACATAGCGCAACACAGCGGTCCCAAGACCGCGCCAATCACAGTGCGCAGAATCGAATTCCAAAACGCGCGCACAAGATTGCTTCCCGCGGCGAACAAGTCCTTGTAGTTTTGCAACGTAAAAGCGCGCGGATAAATCGTGATGCCGCCTTTCACCGTGTCAATCGGATCATTAAATGATTTTGCCAAAACATTTAAAAACGGATAAAGCGTTATCACCACGACGAAAACCATTATAATGTTTATCAATAAATCTCCAGATTTCTTCGACTTCATATCTTCCCCTATTCTCCTAAATCACATAATCTCGCTGTCAAATTTCTTCGCAGTCTTGTTCGCGAGGAAAAGCAATGTGATGCTGACAACCGACTTGAAAATGCCCAACGCCGTTCCGTAACTGAAATTGAAATTTGAAATACCAAAGTCGATGATGTACTTGTCCAAAACCGTGGCGACTGGCGCGACAACAGGATTGCTCAAAAGCCACTGCTTTTCAAAACCGATGTTGATTATGTTTCCAATATTGATTATGAGCAAAGTAACGATTGTGCTTCGGATTCCCGGAAGCGTGACATGCCAAATCTTTTGCCAACGGTTGCAGCCATCGACCACCGCCGCCTCGTACAGTTGCTGGTCGATGCCCGCGATGGCCGCAATATAAATGATAGCGTTCCATCCCGTTTCCTTCCAAATATCAGAAATCACGACGATCCACCAAAAGAGCTTTGTCTGCTCCATGAAGCGGTACGGCGTTTTGATAAAACCAAAATACAAGAGAGCTTCATTTATCATGCCAGACGGCGAAAGCGCGGAAGAAATTATGTTGGCAATTATTACCCATGAAACAAAGTGCGGAATATATGAAACAGTCTGTACGAATTTTTTGAACTTTACCTCGCGCACTTCATTCAGCAAAATTGCGAAAGCAATCGGAAACACGAATCCAAAAACGAGTCCCATAAAACTCATTCCGAGCGTGTTCCGCAAAACTTGGGCGAACTTTGGCGCAAGCAAAGGGTCGGCGAACATTCGGATAAAATGCTTGAATCCCACCCATTTCGAACCAAGTATGCCCAAGTTCGGCTTGTAGTCCTGAAACGCCATAATCCAGCCGGCAAGCGGAACGTATGCAAAAACAATCAGCCAAATCACGAACGGAACTGAAAGCAAGAACAGATATTTTTGCTCGCAAATTTGCTTCCACCGCGATTTTGATTTTTCGGTTAGAACTGTATCATTGTCTTTCATATCAGAAATGATAACACACCATACAAAATAAAAAAACTGCAATAATTTTTGAAATTTACTTGATTTTTTTTTGATAGTCTTTCGGCGTCATTCCCGTATACTTTTTGAATTTGATGAAAAAATAATCGGTATTGCAATAGCCCACCAACTTTGAAATTTGATAGACCTTCAATTCCGTTTCGGAAAGCATTCTCTTCGCCTCATCGATTCGCACTTTGTCCAAAAACACGTTGAACGATTCGCCGGTCATCTCTTTGAATTTTTTGCCAAGATATGCGCTGTTACAGAAAAACTGTTGCCCGAGCGATTTCAATTTCAAATCATCGGCATAGTTCGCCTTGATGTATTGAATCATTTTCGTAATCATAGAGGTGTTGGTATTCGTGTTGAACAGTTCCAAAAAGTCAAACGTAAATTTCCGCACGATGGCGAATGCGCCCACAAAACGCCGCTCGCCCATAATTTTCGGAACCAAATCAAACGCCGATTCTTTTGGAAATTCGCGTTCGGGATATTTTTGATGGAGCGCGTTCTGCAATTCTATGACAAACGCGATGAGTTCCGCGCGCACATTCTCGGGCGCATACGGGGGGGGGTAGCGGATTTGCGATTTTCCTCATAGCGCAAAAAGATTTCCGCAACATTCTTCCTGTCGTAAGTTTCAATGCAAAACAAGATTTGTGGGATTTCATCTTTGAGCGGCTTTACTTCCGCGCGAGTTTCGGCACTGCCATATTTTTCGTCCGCCGCATTTTCCTCGCCGCTTGCCAAAATAAACTTTTTGCCCGCTTCATAAAAAAACCTCGGCAAACATTTTTGCGCCGCTAAAAAAGAATCGAGCGCCGCGGCAAGCCCTTTTCCGCGCGGACCTGCAACAATGTTCGTGCCCTCGCCCATAAAAGAAGCAAGGCGTTCGAGCATGTACTTTACGAAAAGTTCGCTGCAATCCTTGAACACGACGACGATTTGGTTTTCCTGCTTTATCAAGAAGGTTTTGTCCGCATCAAAAATATTTTTTGCCTTCGCCTCAATTTTTTTAATTTCAATTCCAGAATAAAACGCCGAAATGATCGCGACCTGATAGTCGCTCTGAGTGTCGGCATTTTCACCAAAGGATTTTTCCACCGAGCCGTGCAAAAACATCTGCGAAAATTTGTGAGGAATGTTTATGTTTTCCAAATCATCGCGCGCCTTGTTCAAGCGAGCGGCAATTTCACGAACCTTTTCTTCAAGCAAGTCCTCGTCAACAGGTTTTACAAAATACCCTGTCGCGCCATAGTTCATTGCCTGCTGCGCGTACTCGAATTCGCTGAATCCGCTCAAAATCAAAAAATGCGGCCTCTTTTCGGCGGAAAGATTTTTTTTGTAAGTTTCCTTGAGCACTTCAACGCCAGAAAGTCCAGGCATCCGAATGTCAAGCATAACCAAGTCCGGCTTCAACTTCAAGATTTTTTCCAAAG
This sequence comes from uncultured Treponema sp., assembly GCA_910584475.1. Taxonomy (GTDB): domain Bacteria; phylum Spirochaetota; class Spirochaetia; order Treponematales; family Treponemataceae; genus Treponema_D. Next base: position 51,358 of record CAJUBD010000004.1, on the reverse strand, counting down.
CCTCGTTTCCGTCTTCGGCTTCGCCACAAAGTTCAAAGCCAAGTTTCCGCCAGTCGATAATCTTTGCAAGCCCTGAACGAATAGGCTGCTCGTCGTCGCAAATCAAAAGTTTGAACATACACCCTCCATCCTCATCAAATATAGACCAACGGAATCGTCAAAGTGATGGTCGTACCTTCGCCTTCCGTGCTTTGGATTTTCATTCCGTAATAATCACCCTGCCCGTAAAAAATGCGAATCCGCTGCGCGACATTCACAAGCCCAAACGAAGCACTCACGTTTTCCACAGAAAGATTTTGAATCCTTTCGTTCAGTTTGTCAAGTTGCTCTTTTTTGATTCCACTGCCGTTGTCCTGAACTTTTATACAGAGCGAATTTTTTTTCGCGCCTCCGTCCGTTTCATGGCTTATCACTACATATACGAATCCGCCAGAAGTTTTTTCACTGAGTCCATGCGAAATTGAATTTTCAATAAGCGGCTGAATTAAAAGCGGCAAAATCGCGATTTTGTTCGCGTCGCACATAATCATAATATCGTAGTTGATTCTTTTTCCAAAACGCTTGCTTTGGATTTCCAAGTAATTGTTTACGGCTTCCACTTCCATGTAAAGCGGCACGACTTTTTCACGCACGCTCAAATTGTAGCGTAAAATTTTCGCAAGCAGTTTTAGCATATACGGCACATCGTTGTCGCCGCTCGCAGAATCCAACGCTTTCATACGAATGGCTTCCAGCGTGTTGAATAAAAAATGCGGATTTATTTGCGCCGCCAGCATCTTGAAGCGGATGTCGTTTTGCCGAGAAAGCAATCGCTCTTGCTCAAGGTCGTTCAAGTATGCTTCCTTGATAAGTTTTTTTATGTTCACGGAAGTTTCGTAGAGCGCGCCGTATATTTCGGCGAACTCGTCTTTGCCACCAATTGACTTTTCGATTTCAAAATTTTTCTGAATTATGCTCGTGATTCCGCTCTTCACTTTTTTTACGCGACCATGAAAATGCGTCGTTAAAACCAAAACGATTATCGAGGAAAGCACCATAAACGCGAACAAAATGGCCACGGCAAATTTTACGATGCGGCGCGTCGAAGCGTTGAGCCGTTCAAGCGGAATCAAATATACGAGCATAAAAGAGTCATCGCCTAAAACAGAAATTTTGTTGTGTATTATGCCGTATTTTTCTTTGCCAAACGCGATTGATTTTTCGCCTGTTCCTTCTCCAACAGAGCCGGCTTTGATGTTTTGCACAAGTTCTTCAATTTTGGCGCGAAATTTTTCGCCTCGCATGCTCAAGTTCTGCGAAGCAAAAACAATGTCACCATCATACTCTATAAATGCGTCGAACAAAGAACCGTGAAGCTCGCGGCTCACGTTCGCCTCGCTCATATTGAGCGACATCACGCCAAAAGGAATTTTTTCGCCGTAATTGTAAAGTGCGCGAACCAAAGAAAGATGCCACACTTGGGTTACACTGTCCTTTTTGTAAATCCAAAACGGTGCGCCTTTTTTTTCGATTGCGCTCTTGTACCACCATTCGTCTTTGAGGTCGTCCGTGGCCTTTACAAAAAAGGAATTGTCAAAAACTGTCGGATTTTCGGTGTAGAGCCGCCAATTGAAAATCGCCTTGGACGTATGCAGCAAGTCATTTAAAAAGAACAAGTTGCTGTAAGTATAATACGCTTGCATCGGAGAATAAAATTCCGTACGCAAAACTTCTTTGATTTTTTTGTTGACAAAAATTACATCGGAAATTTCCATGACACTTTTCAATGTGGTTTCAAAAAAGAATTCCGTCTTTTTGAACGAATCTTCGTTCTGAGAATATTCCCAATGTTCGAGCGTATTGTAAAGCCATGAAATGCTCAAACCGCCAATCAAAATCGAAGGCAAAAAGAATGCCACCAAATAAAGCAAAAAAAAACTGATGGCGGATTTTCAAATCGTTGATAAAATTTTTCATACCTTGCCTTTGAAATTGATACTAACATACGAAAATTTTTTTTTCAATAAAAAAATTATAGAAAAAATCTAAAAAAATTGCAGTTGCCACAAAAAAATATTTTCTCTACAATTTTTTCAAACAAACCAAGCAAACGAGGATTTTTATGAAATTTTCAAACGGATATTGGCTTCCAAAAGACGGCTTTCAAATTCATTCGGCGGCGCAGGCGTATGATGTCGAAGTCGAAGAAAACGCGCTTTCGGTTTTTGCGACCAGCCACGTGATTCGCGACAGAGGCGACACATTGGGCGGCGTTGTCTTAAACGCTCGTTATTCCGCTCCGATGGAAAATGTAATCAAAGTGCGAATATCGCATTTTGAAGGCGGCGCAGATGGGAAAGTTCATTTTGATTTAAACGAAGAAAAAAACTTTTCGCCAAAAATCGAAGCATCGGAAAAATGCGCCTCGCTCACTTCGGGAAAACTTACAGTGAATATCGAACGCTCCAATCGTTGGAATGTCGTGTTCACCGACGCAAACGGAGGCATCGTGACAAAGTGCGAATCTCGCTCCACCGCATACGCGCTAAAAAAGACGCATCCTGAAGAACACCTTTTTTGCAAAGACGAAGTTCCTTATATAAAGGAAGAACTTACGCTTGGAATCGGCGAATGCGTGTACGGCTTGGGAGAACGCTTCGGCACTTTCGTCAAAAACGGTCAAAGTGTCGACATCTACAATGCTGACGGCGGCACTGCCAGCGAACAAAGTTACAAGAATGTGCCTTTCTATCTTACCAACAAAGGTTACGGAATTTTCGTCAACGATGCCGCGCCTGTTTCATTTGAAATTGCAAGCGAAAAAGTTTCGCGAGTTCAGTTCAGCACGTCGGGCGAATGCTTGGAATACTTTGTGATTTACGGACCTACGCCAAAAGAAATTTTGGAACGCCACACTGCCCTCACCGGCCGACCCGCCCTTGTTCCTGATTGGACGCTCGGCTTGTGGCTTTCGACTTCGTTCACCACAAACTACGACGAAAAGACCGTGATGAGTTTTATCGACGGAATGTTCGAACGAAAAATTCCGCTTTCGGTTTTCCATTTTGACTGCTTTTGGATGCGGGGCTTTCATTGGTGCGACTTCATCTGGGACAAAGAAACATTCCCCGATCCCGCCGGACTCATCAAACGGCTTCACGAAAAAGGCTTAAAAGTCTGCGTGTGGATAAATCCATACATCGCGCAACGTTCCGTGCTTTTTGCCGAGGGAAAGGAAAAAGGCTTCTTTATAAAAAAAGCCGACGGCGGCATTTTCCAAACAGATTTTTGGCAGAGCGGAATGGCAATCGTTGACTTTACAAATCCCGACGCGAAAAAATGGTATCAGCAAAAATTGCAGGCGTTGGTGGATATGGGCGTTGATTGCTTTAAGACTGATTTTGGCGAACGGATTCCTGATGACGGCGTTTACTTCAACAATGCCGATTCCGTCCGTATGCACAACTTTTACACCTACCTTTACAATCAAGCCGTGTTCGAACTGCTTGAAAAAAATTATGGCAAGGACAACGCGGTTTTGTTCGCGCGAAGCGCGACGGCGGGCGGACAGAAATTCCCTGTGCATTGGGGCGGCGACTGCGAAAGCAGTTTTGAGTCGATGGCGGAAAGTTTGCGCGGCGGACTTTCGCTCACGCTTTCGGGATTCGGATTTTGGAGTCACGACATCGGCGGCTTTGAGGGCGACCCGCCGCCCGCCGTTTTCAAGCGATGGCTGCAATTCGGACTACTTTCGTCACATTCGCGCTTGCACGGCTCGCATTCGTACAGAGTGCCGTGGAGCGTTGACGAAGAGTCGTGCGAAGTGGCAAAAAAATTCACGGAAATAAAACTTGCGCTCAAACCATACCTCATGGAAAAAGTGCGCGAAGCGCACGAGCGTGGCGTTCCCGTAATGCGCGCGATGCTCTTGGAATTTCCAGACGACCCCGCCTGCCTGACGCTGGACCGTCAGTATATGCTTGGCGAAAAATATTTGGTCGCGCCGATCTTCACGCAAGAAGGCGATGTAACATATTACATTCCCAAAGGCAAGTGGCGGCACCACATCGATGGTCGCGAACTTGATTTAGAATGCGGAAAATGGTTTAGCGAAAAGTACGACTTTATGAGTCTGCCATTTTGGGAAAAAATCGGCTAAGTGGCAAAGAAAATAAACTTGTGCGCAGCGGCGACTATGCTTGCCGTATCTTTGTTCGCAAAAGAAAACAAGGAGCAAAATATGGAAGCATTGCGCCGCTCGTTCACTATCGACTTAAAGAATATTGACGCGCGGCCTAACATGGCATTTCGCGGCAACGGAATGGTGAGCGCAAACAATTCTTCACGCCTACTTATAGACTACAAGTCGTTGCACCCACAAGCCTACCGCGAAATTCTCGAACACATTTTCGGCGCGAATGGACTTTGCGTGAACCATCTCAAAATTGAAATGGGCAGCGACATCAATTCATCTTCCGGAACTGAACCTTGCGTCAAACGAACTGAAAACGAGATTCCCGACGTAACGCGTGGCGCGGGATTTATGCTCGCCCACGACGCGAAGGAAATCAATCCAAATCTCACGCTTGACATGCTTTACTGGAGCGAGCCGCCATGGATTGAAAAATCCGCAGACATTTACGAAGTGCGTTATAAATGGTACAAAGAAACTCTAGACGCGGCTTACAAAATATATGGCTTGAAATTTGATTATGTCAGTTCCACACAAAACGAGCGCGATGCCGATGATGAATGGACGAAATTTCTTTCGGCAAAATTAAAGGCGGAAAAAAATTGCCCTTACAATTATTCAAAAATAAAAATCGTGGCGGGCGAAGAAGTTTGCACTTGGAACATAGCGGACAGAATGCTTTCCGACCAAGAATTGATGAACGTGATTGACGTTGTGGGAAGCCACTACACCAGTTTTTCTACGGACAGCGCGAAACTCCTCGCCCAACAAAACGGAAAGGAATTGTGGTTTTCCGAAGGCTCGTCGCCGATGAGTTACGAAGCGGGAACAAAGCGCTTTCTTGGAAGTTCCATCGCAGGAATGAATGGCGTGCTCGACATTGCTACGCGCTTCATCACAATGGCGGCGAACGGAAGAATGACGCTGTACGAATATCAGCCGATTGTCGCCGCCTATTACGATGGCGTGTGCTATTGCCAAAAACAAATGATTCTTGCAAACGAACCCTGGAGCGGACGCTTTGAACTTTGCGCGGGATATTTTATGGGATTGCATTTTTCGCAGTTTATTCCAAAAAGCTGGCATTTTGTCGAAGGCGCGAATTTTTCAGACGGCAAGGCGGGCGGCGACGGACACGCACTTGTCGATGCAACTTTTTGCTACACGACTTTTGCTGACGCACAAAGCGGAAATTGGACGAGCGTCATCGCAAACACCACCGAAAATAAAATCGAATATGAAATCGAACTTTTGAACAACAATCCGTCGCAAAAAATTTTTCTTTGGGAAACTTGCGGCGATGATTATTTTAAATTGTCGAAAACGATTTCACAACACGATGGAAAACTTTTTGTCACGGTGAATCCGCTTTCGCTTGTAACATTGACCACAATCGAAAAAAATCCTGAAAACTTTCCAAAATTCGGCGAAAACAAAAAATCGCAAATTCTCAGCCTTCCATTTAAAATGGAAACTGATTCATATTTTTCACAACGAGGCGGCGCGCCATTTTTTACTACCGACCAAGGCGGCGCGTTTGAAATAGTTTCGCTGGAAGGCAAAAATGGGATTCAGCAAAAAATCACGCCCGAAACAAAGGCGCGAGAATGGGGAGCAACGCCACAACCGACAACAAATTTCGGCGACGACCGCTGGAAAAATTATTCCGTCCAAGCAAACATAAAGTTTGCGCCGTCCGAACTGCCGGAAAAAAATTGGGCGGGCGTGGGACTTCGCTACATTTGCGCCGCGAACGGAGAATCGGGCTACGGCTTGCGACTCTACGAAAATGGAAAAATCGCGCTTTTTAAGGACAATGAAATTCTCTGCGAAAAAATGCTGTCGCAATTTTCACCACGAGAATTTCACAACATAAAAATTTCGGCAAAAGACTGCGCCGTTCGAGGCTATCTTGACGGACACGAAATTCTTTCTTTTTGCGATTCGGAATCTGCTTGTTCCGCAGGACGCGCTGCGCTTTATTCTTCGTACAACCAGAATTTTTTTTCGGACATAGAATGCGCGCCGCTTGACTCGCCGTATGTCGAACGTTTTGACGACAGCGATTCTTGCTTTGAATATTTTAGCGATTGGACGCACAATGTGATGTCGTCGTTCAAAAATTTTAGACGCACGATTTCGACCGGCAAAAAAGGCGCGTCGCTCGAATTGAAATTTGCGAGCACAGGATTTTCACTTTTCGGAGAAACAAATTCGCGGGCAATTTTGCAAATAAAAATCGATGGTGTCATAGTCGAAAAAAAATACAAAGTGCCGCAATGCGCTTCACGAAAATTGAGCGTTCAAAAAAGTGGGCTTGAAAATACCGCGCACAAAGTTGAAATCAAAATAATTTCAGGAACATATTCAGTTGACGGCGCGGAAATCGAATATGATTGCGAATAAAAAAATTACAGTAAATTAGTGAAATTTTTTTGAATTACATTTGCGGCAAAAATTTGATAAAATTCTTGCGAAATGAAAAGGTCTCAGAAAAAATTTATCGTCACCGCAATTCTTGTTTCAATTACATTCTCAAATTTTGTCGCTTCTTGTGCAAGCGATTGGGATGAAGAGACAAAATATGAATTTGATTTTGTAAATAACGATAACTATGAAATTGACGCGACCGATTTGCCTGATTTCATCGGCGATTTGAAACTCGGATGGAATTTAGGCAACGCGCTTGACGCACAAAATAACGGCATGGCAAACGAGACTGCTTGGGGAAATCCAAAAATCACCCAAGCAATATTTAAAGGCGTCAAACAAGCTGGATTCGACATAGTGCGAATTCCTGTAACATATCTCGGGCACATCGGCGATGCAGATTCTGGCTACAAAATTAAAGAGTCCTATATGTCCCGGGTAAAAGAAGTTGTCGGCTATGCAAAAACTGCCGGTCTAAAAGTCATCATCAACATTCATCACGACGGCGCGGATTCAAATTATTGGCTCAACATAAAAAAGGCTTGCGGCTATGTTTCCGAAAAAGTCAGCCATCCTTCAAGTGTGGAAGCGATTGCCGCGAACACGGCGATTTGCAATCAGCTTTATTCGATGTGGCAACAGATTGCGAAAGCCTTCCCTAACAGCCAAGACTATTTAATTTTTGAAACTATGAATGAAATTCATGACGGCGGCTGGGGTTGGGGCGAAAACCGCCAAAATCCCGCGACAAAGCAATACGATATCTTAAACGAATGGAATCAAATTTGCGTGAGAGCGATTCGCTACGCTGGCGCGAAAAACTACATCGCTTGTCCCGGCTATGTCACAAACATAGATTTGACTTACGAGCATTTTACTGTTCCAAAAGACAAATTGAAACGCGTTTTGCTCGCCGTGCACTATTATGATCCAAATGATTTTGTTTTGGAAGGTGAAAAGAAAACATGGAATGCCGCGGGTTCCGAATATGGCGGCCAAAATTATATGACATCGCAATTTGAAAAAATCAAATCGAAATTCGCTTCGCAAGTAGCAGGCATTTACATCGGCGAATGTGGCGCGGTCTACACTGGCGATTCAAGCGCAACGAGCGAGCGGCAAAAATACAATGTCGCCGTAATCAACACGGCAAAGTCGCAAAACATTCTTCCAATATTTTGGGACAACGGATCAGGAGAAAGCGGCAAAGAATGTTCTGGACTGTTCAACCGCTCCACTAGCAAAATATATTCGCACTGCACTAATTTGGTCAGCGCGATGTCCGCCGCAGCGCAATAAAAATTATAGTAAAAAAGTGCAATTTTTAAGATTGTTAAAAGAACTAAAAATTTATAAAATTGCTCATAAAATGAAAAGACTAGGCGAATCTATATTTTCATTTTCCTCCTTATTCGTTTTCGGCATCTCGTGCTTGGCGGCTTTGGCACTGCCCACGGGATGCCAATCTTTTTCCGAAATCAATGTCGAAAGAATCTATGCGCCTGAAAATATTCCCGACAGCGAACAGATGAAATTCGTCGCATCGATGGGGCTTGGCATAAACATTGGCAACACGCTGGACTGCATTATGGATTTCGGGAAAATGGGAATCAGCAATGGACACGTCGATGAAAGCAGCTGGGGCAATCCACGCATCACAAAAGAATACATCATCGCTTTGAAAAATTACGGATACAAGACAATCCGCCTGCCTGTCACTTGGGCGCAGCATCAAAAAACTTCGGACGACTATTTGATTGACGAAGCGTGGATTTCGCGTGTCGTGGAAGTGACCGACTGGTGTTTGGAACAAGGCTTGTTCGTAATCGTGAACTTGCATCACGACGGCGGCACGAGCGAAGCGAGTTGGATTTTGGATGCCGCAAACGACTACAATTCAGTTGCAAAAAGATTTTCCGCAACATGGAAGCAAATCGCCGAACGTTTTTCCAATAGAGACGATCATTTGATTTTTGAAGCGATGAATGAAGTTGGCTTTGACAGCGCGTCAAATCCTTATAAAGTTTTGAACGATCTCAACCAACTTTTTGTCGACACCGTGCGCGCGACAGGCGGAAACAATTCTACGCGCTACTTGATTTTTTCCGGCTACTACACCGACATCGAAAAAACTTGCAACGCCAGATTTAAAATTCCGACCGACACCGCGCAAAACCGCCTGCTTCTTTCGATTCATTATTACACGCCGTCCGCATTCACAATTTCAGAAGATCCAAGCAACCAATATTGGTATCAGTACAGTTGGGGCAGTTACGCCGACATTATGGAAATGAACAATCTGTTCAAAATGCTTCACGCCAAATTCATTCAAAAAGGAATTCCTGTCGTGATGGGCGAATACGGCATCGTACAGAAAAAAGACAGCCGCTCGCGAAGTGCGTGGTACACCGCCGTGACGAAAATCTGTTTGAACTTCAACATCTGTCCTGTACTTTGGGACACAGGAAACGAAATCTCGCGTTACGCTCCGTTCGAAATGAAGCGAGATCTTGCGAAAGCGATGAACATAATGTTAAAGAATGGAGAGGACATAGAAAAATGATTCTTGAAAAAAAATCCCGCATTGTAATGGCGGGCGACTCTGTTACAGACTGCGGACGAAACCGCGAACTGCCAGACTGTTTTTGGAGCACTTGGGGCGACGGCTATGTTCACATCGTCTATTCAAACTTGTTGGCGTTTGCGCCCGAAGCGAACATCATGGTCATAAACAAAGGCGTTTCTGGCGACACTTCGCGCGACTTGCTTGCTCGTTGGGAAAGCGATGTCATGGCTTCGCGCCCCGACTACATATCCGTGATGATTGGAATCAACGACGTGTGGCGGCATTTTGATTCTGTGGTGCGTCAGGAAAACCTTGTTGCAATAGACGAGTTCCGTGAAAACCTTGAATCGATTGCGGAAAAATCGCGCGGCGTAAAAAAACTTTTTTTCATTACGCCGGTATTTTGGGCAAACACCGAAGACGAGCCGATGTTCAAAATGAAGCGCAATTTTGACGCGGTGATCAAATCCGTGTCGGAAAAAGTCGGAGCGGTTTTTATCGACGCGCAATCCATCGCCGACAAAGTTTTAAAATCTCAAAGCCACTATATGTTTACGACGGATCATGTCCACCCTAACCTGCCCGGTCACACAATCATAGCAGAGGCATTTTTGCGGGCAATCAAACTTGAACGGACTTGAGATGCATCAAGGAAAGCGCAATGGCGAACGACACGATAATTTCTTTCCCCTCCCCCGCCGCTGAATGGACGGACGGATTTCCTTTGGGAAATGGGCGGCTAGGTTGCATGGTATTCGGCGGAATTGAGCGCGAACGAATTCAATTCAACAAAGATACGCTTTGGTCGGGACATCCGATTGAAGCAGAAAGCGATTCACTTGCAAATGAAAATGCCGCCACATTAGCGCAAGTCCGCGAATTGGTCGGACAAAAAAAATATTCTGAAGCGCAAGCTTTGTGCGATGAAAAAATGCTGGGCGACTGGAGCGCGTTCTATCTTCCGTGCGGCGACATTTTTCTAGACTTCGACATGGATGGCGAAAACATCACTGACTACACAAGAACGCTCGACTTGCAAAACGCTGTCGCCATCACAAAATACAGCTCCGCGCATTTTGGCAAAATCACGAGGACGGTTTTCGCTTCACATCCGCACGATGCGATTTTTATCAACATTGTCTCTAGCAAAAAATCTGCGCTCAATTTCCGCATGGAACTTCAAAGCCCGCTGCAAAACGAATTTTTTTTGCAAGATATTTCTTCAACTGAAGCAGAAATTGTTTTGCAAGGACGCGCGCCTGATTCAGGCGAAATGCTTCCGCCATACAAACCGCCCGTCCGTTACGACGAAGGGCGCGGAATAAAATTTTGCGCCATCGCAAAAGCGATTTTACAAGGCGGCTCAATTCACGCAAAAAAAAATTCGCTTGAGATATGTGACGCAGATTTCGTCACAATAATCATTTGCGCGGTTACCAATTTCGTAGATTATAAAATCGAGCCGAACGATTCAAAAATCGACTGCGTTCAAAAAGCGCGAACAATGATGAAAAAAGCCGCAGCAACTTCATTCACCGAAATTCTTTGCGAACACAAGCGCGATTTTTCTTCAATATTTAATCGCGTCAAATTTTCGCTGCAAGAAAAAATTCCGTCAAGGTTTTCTCCTGCAAAATATTTTAACTTTGGACGATACCTTTTGATTTCTTGCTCGCGCGAAAAAAGCCAAGCCGCCAATTTGCAAGGAATTTGGAATCAAGACTTGCGCCCTGCATGGAATTCAAATTACACGACGAATATAAATTTGCAGATGAATTATTGGCCGTCCGAGGTTTGCGCGTTGGGCGATTTACACGAACCGCTTTTTTCGCTTTTGCGCGACCTGGCGGAAATTGGAAAAAATACGGCGCATGTCCGCTACAGAGCGGGCGGCTGGTGTTGCGCGCACAATACTGACCTTTGGCGAAAGACGACTCCAGCGGGCGGCTCAAGCGAATGGGCTTTGTGGCCGATGGCGGGCGCATGGCTTTCGACGCATATTTGGGAACACTTTGTTTTTTCGCTTGACGCGGAATTTTTGCGCGACAATTTTTTTGTAATTCAAGGCGCAGCACAATTCATGCTCGACTGGCTTTTTGACGACGGCGGCATTCTTGCCACTTGTCCTTCAATTTCGCCAGAAAATAATTTTTTGGATTCAAGCGGAAAAAAATGCTGTGTCACAAAATCAAGCGAAATGGACTTGAGCCTTGCGCGAGAACTTTTTACTTGCTATGAAGAACTTTTTTTCGCGGCAAAAAAACTAAAAGTTGCGCTCGATGAAAAATCCGAAATCGTGTTGCAAAAAATTCGCGCCGCGTTGCCAAAAATTCCCGCTCCAAAAATCGGAAGCGAAGGCCGCCTTTTAGAATGGCGCGAAGAATTTGCGGAGGCAGAGCCAGGACACCGCCACCTTTCGCATTTGTTTTCGCTCTATCCCGGTCACGGATTTTCTCGGATAAAAGACAACGCAGAACGCGAAATTTTTTTTGCAGCGGCAAAAGCCTCGCTCGACTACAGACTTTCGCACGGCGGCGGTCACACGGGTTGGAGTTGTGCGTGGGTGGTTTCGCTATACGCGCGGCTGGGCTTGGGCGAAAAATGCGCGGAATATTTGAACACGCTATTTAAAAAGCTCACGCTTCCAAACTTGCTCGATGTTTGTCCGCCCTTCCAAATTGACGGAAACTTTGGAGGAACTGCCGCAATCGCTGAAATGCTCGTCCAAAGCGAATGCAATATATCGCCCGACGGAAAAATATTCATCAAAATATTGCTTCTGCCCGCACTGCCAAAAAATTGGGCAAGCGGAAAAATTTCTGGCATTCGCGTTCGCGGCGGATTTTCAGTTTCATTGGAATGGAGCGACGGAAAACTTTCGCGTTGGAACATACAGCAAAACGCGAATTCACCAATAGATGTCCAAGTAGAAATTTATTATAATAAAAAGAGGATAAAATGAAATTCAAAAATCCTGTCATTCGCGGAATGAATCCCGACCCAAGCGTGTGCGAGGCAAACAGAAAATTTTATCTTGTAACCAGCTCATTCAATTACTTTCCGGGCATTCCGATTTATGAAAGCGACGACCTCATCAATTGGCGACAAATCGGGCATTGTCTGACACGCGAGGAACAATTGCCTTTGGAAAGCGCGACGATTTCATCAGGCATTTTCGCGCCGATGATTCGATTTTATAACGGCGTTTTTTATGTCGTCTGCACGAATACGAGCGGAACAGGAAATTTCCTTATAAGCGCGGACAGTCCGAGCGGCGAATGGAGCGACGTCATAAAAATCGAGCAAGACGGAATTGACCCGTCGCTGTTTTTCGATGATGACGGCGCGGCGTACTTTATGAGCAACGGCAACGATGAAAACGGACGACCTTGCGTTCTTTGCGCTCCGATTGATTTGTCAAGCGGAAAAATTTTGCAAAAGCCGCGCGCGCTTTGGCACGGAACGGGCGGGCGATTTTTAGAAGCTCCACATTTGTATAAAATCGGCACGACATATTACATAATCGCGGCGGAAGGTGGAACGGAATACGGACACACATCAATTTGCGCGCGCTCCAAAAATCTGTGGGGCGAATACGAATCGTGTCCGCGCAATCCCATTCTTACAAACCGCGACAAAGGCGGCTACGAATTGCAAGGGGCGGGGCACGGCGACCTTGTGCAAGCGTCTGACGGTTCGTGGTGGTTTTTGCACCTTGCATTCAGACAGCAGGGAAAATGGCTTACATTTCATCAACTAGGTCGAGAAACGTGCGCGGAAAAAGTTGAATGGCGCGATGGCTGGCCTGTAATCGGCGCAGAGGGCGTTGCATTGCTCCAAGCGGATTGCCCTGACTCGCACAATTTTGCCAAACAAATTTTTTCGTTCAAAAAAAGTTTCACTTCGATTCAAAAATGCGAATGGAACTATTTGCGAAATCCCGATTTCAGTCGATACGAATTTAGGCAAAATTCCTTGCGCCTCTACGGAACGGAAATCGGCATCGAATCCGGAAAATCGCCGACATTCATCGCAATTCGTCAAAGTGAATTCAACGAAAGCATCTCTGTCACAGTCGCGCCAAATGAGACTGAAGCAGGAATTTCAATTTTTATGGACGAAAGCCATCACTATGATGTTTTTGCAAAAAAATGCGCGAACAAAATCCGCATGTCGGCGAGAATTAGAATCGGACCTGCGTTGACGGAAAACGCGATGCAAATAGATGGCACAAGCGAAGAGCAGAGCGAAGCTCGCCTTTACTGCGAGTGTTCGGCAGAACAATATTTGTTAGGCGTTGAAATCAACGGCAAACGGCACGAACTTTTTCGTGCTCAAAGCCGCTATCTTTCATCCGAAGTTGCGGGTGGTTTTACAGGCGTAATGCTCGCACTTTTCGCGGTGGGCAAAGGCGCGGCGGAATTCAAGGACTTGATAATTGAACACAAGGAGGCATGATAAAAAAGCAGCACAAATATTGCGATTTTTTTCAACTTAAATTTATCCAGTTGCGTTGCAACTTCATAAACTTGCTTATCAACTTTTTTATGGGAGTAAATATGTTGCATGAGACAATCAGTTTGCCTGTCCGATATTTGGACAAGGGCGTGAAAAACAATTGCGCAAAGCCAAACTTAATGACGTACATTTTAGACAACTACGAGGAATTTTCAGCAGAGCGCAAGCGACCACTCGTTTTGATTTGTCCAGGCGGCGGATACGAATTTCTTTCAGACCGCGAGGCAGAGCCTGTGGCTATAAAAATGAACGCTTTGGGATTCCACGCGGCGGTGTTACGCTACAGCCTTGCGCCGATGGATTTTCCCGCCGCGCTGCTCGATCTGTGCGAAGCCGTCGCTTTGTGCCGAAGTCGCGCCGCAGAATGGAATGTTGACACGGAAAAAATCGTTGTCGCGGGATTTTCTGCCGGTGGACATCTTGCCGCAAGTTTGGGCGTTTATTGGAACTCGCCGCTCATTCAAAAATACTTGCCGCTTTCTGCAAGCGATGTCCGCCCAAACGCGTTGTTGCTCGGCTATCCTGTAATCAAGTCGGGCGATTTTTCGCATGAAAGTTCTATAAAAAATGTGCTGGGCGGTGCGACGGAATTTACTGAAGCCGACGTAAGCCTTGAGCGACTCGTCAGCAAGGACACGCCCAGGACGTTTATGTGGCACACAAACGAAGACAATTGTGTTCCATTGGAAAACTCTTTGGAATTCGCACATGCATTGCGACGCGCGAGCGTTCCGTTTGAATATCACATTTTTGAAAAAGGCGGGCACGGACTTTCTCTCGCCACAAAAGAAACCGCATGGCCCAACGGAGTCGGCGACGAACCGACTTGCGCCACATGGCCGGAACTTTTCGCGCGTTTCATAGTGGACATGTTCGGAAATTAGCATTGTTTTCAAAGCACATCTAGCATAAAAAAATCCCCGCTTTTGAAGCGGGGATTTTTAGTCTTTGCAATTCATTACAAGTTGATTCCGACCGTAAAGGAAATCATTCCTGTGTCAGTCTTCCAGCCTTTGCCGTTGCTGTGGTCCTTGATGTCAGTGCGCTCGTACCACAAGTCAAACCAGACATGATCGAATGGCGTAAGCCTCACGCCAACTTTCGTCGTAAGCGTTACATCCTTCGGGTTGTATGTCGGCTTCACATTGAAGTTGGCATATGCAGAGCGCGTGATGTACTCCGTGCTATAAGACGACTTCATATAATTCGCGCTCGGAACATACCAAGCGAATATATAAGGCATAATCACCTTGGTCGCCTGAAACTCCACCTGAGCCAATATCGCCCACAAGAAGTCGTCGTATTTAGTCCTGTCGTAGTAGCTGCCCACTTCTTTGTCGTTTTCTTTGCGACTACTTCCGTCGGGCGCCCAATATGACTTCCTTGTGATGTTCATAAATTCCGCCTCGATGTAGCCGCCCAATTTAATTGGGCTTGTTCTAGGATCCACATTGAGCGAAAACACCGCGTTCAAAACGCCGTTCTGATTCACGTTTGCGCCAATTCCCATTCCCACGCGGCTTGAAGGACCATTTGCCAATTGCATTCCGCCAACCTTGTCAGAATGGGCGTACATTTTGCCTGCTCCAAAAAACAGCCACTCAATTCCGCCGCCTATCTCGAATTGGAAGTCATCGACATAAGGACGCGCAGCTTTAAGCTCGGCAGTGCGCTTGGTTTGGAACAAGAAGTCCGCGCCGACATAAGGCCGTAGCACTCCAGCACTTCCAACTTGGAAATCGTGCTCGTAGCCGATTCCGAACGCTAAAGGCGCTTCCGCCAAAGCCTTTTCATCTTCGTCCTGGAAGCCGTCCGTGTTCTGCGAACTGCTCGTAGTCGAAGTAATCACCTCGTCGTCGGAAGTGAGTTTGTCGCGACTTTTCTCAGCAGGCGAATACACATCGTAGTTTATCGCATAGAGCGAAGTAAAAGAAATCTTGGAGCCTAGCACCGGCGTCAAAGAGAAATCCGCGCCAAACACCCAAGAGTTGTCGGCGTTTTTATAGCCGTTCTTCCAAGAGCCTGCTTTGAGAATGGCTTTGAACATATCGCCGTCATAACCCACCGCATACATACCGTAAATCTGCACTTCCCTTTCGTCAAGGTGAACAAGATCCATTCCTATCACTTGGCTGATTTTCGGCGTGGAGTAGCCTCCGCCCACATGCAGCAACGGCAATTGGAAATACTGGTTGTCGTCGTCATAGTCTTCAGCAATTACATCGTCGAACATCGTCCTGATGGAAGTTGTGTTCATTGTTATCTGAGGATAGATTCCCGCAATGCTCGCCCATACTTTCCTGTATTGAATTTTTGCCGACAAATTTGTAAGGGCAAAAGTGCTTTCGATGCCGTCCTCGTCGTTGTCCTTTTCGTCAGCGAAGTTGTCCTTGCCCGTGATTGTGTAGCCGCGCCACGCCGTGACCCATCCGCTGGCAGAAAGCGAAATCGTTATCGGATTTTTTCTCTCTGTCGTGCCATAGTTTTTGAACGGCGTAAGTTCGAACCAAAGGTCGCATCCCATGTCCGTGTAAAGCCCCGTAGAGCCATCGCTTAGGTCGCCGGTAAAAGTCGTGCTCACTTCAAGGGCACTCGACGCGCCATTAAAGAACGGAACGTTGAATTCCGCGAACGCATTCAGAGCGACGAACAAGGTGGCAGCGACGGCAAGCAATATTTTTTTCATAGAAACTGCCTCCTTAAAACTAAAGGCGAATTACGCAAGAAAAACCAAGAGTGCCTTTTCCTGTATCATTGCCGCTCGCACCTTTCGCTTTCTCAACCAGCACGGCATTTGAATACCACAAATCAAGTGAGAACAACTGCATTGGAGTGAAATAGACGCCTATCTTTCCTTCAAGGTAAGTATCGCCGGTAAAGTAGCGCTTGTTCTCGGACATTTCAGGATAATACTTGACGTTGATATAAGGCAAGAAAATTCCCTTTATCAAATATTCAATCTGCGCCTGAACCGCGGTCTTCATGTTATTCTTGCCGATTCTCGCGAACTCCACTTCCAAAAAGTATCCCAAGTTTGGAATGAGAGCTTTACGGTCAGCGAGCTCAAACGCACTGATGACGATGTTCGTCCAAGTGTCACCGGGACTCATGCAAACGTTCGCGCTCACCGAAACGCCGACAGGGATGATTTCGTCATAGTCAACATCGCGGTGCTTCGCCATAAAATCTTCGCCACGGAAATACAAGTAAGTTCCGAAACCGATTTCCATGTTGCGCTTGTCGGTGTCGTCATAGTCAATGGACATATCCACACCGGCAAAAGGTTTTAAAACCATCTTGTCCGTAAGCGGAATCTTGTAGTCCACACTCAATCCTAATGCCGCAGGACTTTCCTTGGTGTCTTTGTCAGTGTTCACGCCCACCAATCCCGAAAAGTCGATGCTCATTTCTTCTACAGGATATGCCGAAGCGTCAAGCCCGAAGTACCAGGCATTGTTGTCGTTGTCGCGACCGTTGAACAACGAGGCGGCTTTTGCCAAAGCCGTGAATTTGCTGAACTCCACTCCAATGCCAAGCTGCCCCGAAATATCGTCTTTGTAGTCGGTCTTGATTGTGCCCATGTCTTCGCCATCACCCAAATAGTCGCGCGTAAGCCGTTCGCCCAAAAGCGGCAAATCCAACTTGTTGTAGCGTGTCTTTGAATAAAGCGCGTACTGCTTTTTCAAATACCAGCGGTCGTCAGTGTCCATCACTTCATCAAAAATCGAAACGAGCGACGCTCTGTTTGCTTCCATCGGATTGGTAGTGCCCGCCACTTGCAAGAAAAAATTCCGCCAAACGACATCCGCCGTAAGCTCGCCGTAAGAAAGCACGAGCGGGCGATTCATCCAAGTGTTCACGGTGTCCGCCTTGAAGTTTCCGCCTTTCGCATAGTAGGCTTCAAGCCACTGAAAGCGCATATCTTTCAAGACGAGACGCACCCCCGGCTGCATGTAGTTGGACTGCCTGTAGCCGTATTCGCCCGCAGAAAAAAGCGGCAAATAGAATTCAATACCGACATTGCTTTCAAGTCCGACGGACTTGTTTTCAATATCCCAAACGAATTCTGTTCCCACCTCAATTCCCATGCGCGCGGTATTTCCAAGTTTCAAACCTCCAGAGGAAGAATCCAACTCTTCGCTTTCCTCCGCCACATCATTTGCCTCCACTTCCTCTTCAATCTCTTGGGCGAATGCCAAAGAGCATACCGCCAAATGAATTAAGAATGTGGCAATCAACAATGCAATTCTTCTTTTCATACTCCATTCCTCGTAAATTAAACTTTATTCTCAGCACAACTGCGCCGATTTTATTTCTATATCAATACTTTTCAATGTCATCTATTTTGATGTAGGGCTGCTTATTCGAATCCGCCTCCGTTTCGTTGCCGTCCTTATCAACAAGCGTTATCACAAAGTATGGATAATTATAATCTGGTGCTTTCGCCGCATAAGTTAAGGCAACGATACCTAATTTCGTAAAGTCCACATTGCGATTAAACGAAAAATACATAGGCAATCCTTTCCAGCAGTCAGTAGAACGCCAATACCATTTGATGTCGTAACCGCATTCATCGATTGTAATGTCATCGAACGGAAGACTGGCAAAATCCGTATCCGCACTTGCCGTTTCGTTGGAATAGAGCGTAATCTGGCCTTCGCGCACGCCACCCGAAAAGATAACCTTAAAGCCACGCACATGTTCGTAGTCAAAATCTACGTCCTCTGAGTTGGATACCGCGCCAGCCGTGATGACCTTTGCAGTCACTGGTGAAGAGTCATCAGGCATCTCTCCATCGCCACAGGAGAACAAGATGAAGAAACCAAGCGACACAAACATCGCCAAAATGATTTTCCTCATAAACAAAAACCTCCTTTATAATTTTTTTAATCTATCACTTCAAACTTGACATCAGTGACAGTCAATTCAACGCCAGTTCCCTCCACACAGTCCCAAGCATGATCCTGACCTTCAGGAATATTAACATAACTATAGTTAATAAACTTCAACGCAACGATTTTCTTAAAATCGCAATTATGTGGAGTAGTAACTCCAGTTTCCCAATTTGTGTCCGATCCGTCTTTTGGCTCGTAAATCCCTTCAAGCACCTTGCCTTCCGTACCGAACCAGCCCAACGCGTACTCTGTGGATTCCTTTCTGTCCGCATCAACCATCACGAATTTCAAACCATCAATGCCACCATCAGGCTTTGCCTTCGCATGTTTTCCAGTCACAGTCACTTTTAACTTTTTCCCTTCGAGATTCAAAGTGTCACCAAGCGACCACGAGTTGCTAGGTCTCTTCCAATCGTATTCTGGTGCGGCAAGTGTGAATGGCAAAGCACCAACTTCACCGCTTACCCCTCCCAAGACAGGTCTGCCAGCCTCCACCGATTCTTTTGCAGAAAAGTCGTTGCACCCTCCCCCACAAAAAACTACCGCTCCACAAATCGCCACAAACAAAGCCAATTTAACTTTTGAAAACATTTTGCTCAATATGATACCTCCTTTGAAAATTAAGTCCGCAGAAATATACAGATTTCGAAGAACTTGATTTCGTCCGCAATCGCACTTTTTGCGGGCGGACAGCGAACAAACGAGTTTTCAAAGAAAACTCTGATGAGAAAATTATCCCTCAACTATTAGGCGCGAGCAACCGTAAAGAATGCAGGAAAAAACTTGAATTTTTTGAAATCGTCAGCAAACAAAAAACGCGGCGAAGTGATTTTGGTTTATCCCGCCGGCACACGCTACCGCGAAGGCAAGCCCGAAACGAAGCGTGGCTTGCGCGCCTTACAGACTGACGCGGAATGTAGATTTATGGAGGTTATTCAAATCTGAAGTTCGTTATTTTTTAACATCGCAGGAAACTTCAGTTTCCGAGAATGTTAAAAACATCGTTTCGCAATGAAATGAGAAGTCGTAGTAAATGGCGAGTTTTGAAAAAAAACTCGAGTTAAAAGTTTACGCGCCATTTTAGCGTAAACTTTTAACGTTCCTTAAAATTAAGTCCGCAGGAAACTTCAGTTTCCGAGAAACTTAATTTCGTCTGCGTTAGCAACTTGTTGCGTTGCGAACAAGTACAAAATAGATTGTCGGGTCAAGCCCGACAATGACAAACGAGCGAGCTTATGCAGCAAACTCGTATTAAAATCAGCAACCCGAAAGTAAAACTGTCGCCAACTTTTCCGGCGACAATTTTAAACCTTAACTTAAAAATTAAGCAAACTCACGATGAAGACGAACAAGTGGCTTTTCGCAAAATAAATAAGGCAAAAAACTAGGTTACAAGCCGTAAGACTTGCGTAATATTTTAGCCGTCTAATTTAAATGTTGGGAAATACTTTATCAAAAAATCCCCAAAAAAATCAGGCGAAATTTTGCTAAAAAACAATTTTTTTTGAGACAAAATTTTCGCGAAATTCTTGCATCCCACCTTATCAAAATAATAGCCTATATTTTTTACAAAGAAACTTTTTTCTCTCCCGAATAGCGCGAAAATTGTTTGCGCAATTTCAAGTCATTTTTTTGGAAATTCAAATCTTGTCTCATTTATATGGAAAACTTGCAAAAATTTATTCTTTCTTTTTCACAAAATAGCAAAAGAAATAACTTGTAATGTCATCTTTGTCTTGTCCCGAAATTTCGAATGAATTTGTGTTCCGCTGAATTATGGCTTGAAATTTTTTATTCATCGCGTGCGTCAGCGCATACATTGCAAACGGATTGTCGCAAAGCGCGAATTGCCATGTCGTGCGATTTGGCGCGGCAAAAAATTTTCTTGACACATTGTCATTTTGCCTTGTTCTTTCCAAATTATGGTGATGCGAAAAATCCGAAGAAATCAAAATGAAAAAATCTTTTTTTGCGACGAATGATTCGAGCGCGGCAGAAAGTCGTTTCGCAATTTTTGTATTTACGGGCGACTCCGAATCGTAAGCGATTGCGACGATTTTGCTTTTTGGAAAATATTTTGCGATAAAAGGCGCGATGGCAGAAACTCCGTGTTCATACAAAAAAACATCGTCCTCGATTTTTCCGTCAAGTTTTTCAAGCAAAATTTTTTGAGTTTTTTCATCGGTTTCAAGGAGACTCCCTTCGCAATTCCACGCGCCAGATGTCATGGAAAAATCCGCCCGCGACAAATTCCAATGCGAAGGCGACAGGACGATAAAAGTTTTGATTTTTGGATTGTGCTCGGCAAGTTCAAAAAACCACTCGTCGATGAATTTGTACGCCAAAAGATGATGGCTGACAATCCCCGCAAACGGCATGTCGTTTTCCGCAAGATGCTGTTCGACGGGAATGTCGGGCGTATCAGGCAAAATCAGAGCGCGTTCTTGCCAAGTCGGAAAGCGCACGGTTCTTTGTTCACTCAAAATTTTTTGCAAATTTTGTAATGAAGATTTTGCGGGAGGTTTTCCGCAAGAAAAAAGAAGAAACGCTATTGCCAATCCAAAAAGCAAATTTTTCATTGAATGGTTTTTCATCAATTTTCTCCGTCAATTTTCAAGTACGAAAATCCGTTCCTTAAAAACTAAGTCCGCAGGAAGTTCGCTAGAAACTTCGCCTACGGCTCGTTGCGAGAACAACTTCCGAGGAACTTAATTTCATCTAAGCGAGCAACTTGTTGCGGCGCGGTCAAGTACAAAATAGATTGTCGGGTCAAGCCCGACAATGACAAACAAGCGAGTTTTGGAACAAAACTCGAAGTTAAAATTAGCAACGCAATTTTAGTTGCTGATTCTAAATGTTCCTTAATTTGCAACAGTTGAGGAAACTTCAGTTTCCGAAATTGTTGAAACTGCCATTTTGCAACGAAGTGAAAAATGGCAGTAAATCCGCGAGTTTCGCGAAGTAAAACTCGTATTAAAATCAGCAACGCAATTTTAGTTGCTGATTTTAAACGTTCATTACTTTTTCAAATTTCGCGACATTCACCATTCTGACACCGCGTCATTCGCCGCCGACACCTCGTCATTTCCGTGCTTGACACGGAAATCTATTTCACCACATATTGCCGGTCGCGACATCACAAATCTTTCAGAGCTTCGGGTCAAACTCGAAGATGACATTTTTCAAAAATTCATCCGTTTCTTCGTCTAGATTATAGCATAAGCATTCAAAAAAAACAATTAAATTTTCTTCCAAATTGCGTCAAAAAAACGCCAAGATTTTTCCGTGATTTCCGCTCGGAAAAATTCAAAAGATGTCGCGCGAAACAAAAAATTTTTTTCATCGAAAAAAATGTGATCTGATTTTTGAGCGAGCATTCTTGCTTCAAAAAAATTTTTTAAATTGAATTTGCCTTCGATGAGATTTACCGCGCATGGTAGGACAAGTGAAATTGGATTTCGCCGCCATTCTATTCTGCATGGAAAAAAAAACATGGAGGCGGATTTTTGGATTTTATAAATCCAAAAATCTTTTATAGTAAGAAAATCTTCGCGCGAAAAATTTTCTTCAAACGGAAGAATCAGTGGCGAAGTAAAAAATATTTTCTCCGATTCCACACGCCGCGCGTTTCGCCCTTTAAAAAAAGCGTCGCGTTCTTTTACAAGGCGCAGCGTTTGGGAAGGATTTAATCTTATGGCGTTCATTTCAGATTTCTCGCAAGTATGCGTTGAACTGCCGCTCCGTTCCGACAGTTGTCGGCGGACCGTGTCCCGGCATTATCGCGGTTTCATCGGATTGAGAAAGAATTTTCGTCTTGATATTGTTTATCAGAGTCCGCCTGGAGAATATTGTGTTCGAAGAGCCGATTGTTCCTGCCAAAAGGCAGTCGCCCGTAAAAATCACGCTTCCGATTTTGTAGACCATGGAATCTGCGGTATGTCCAGAAATTGAAAAATATTCGATGTCAAAATCGGCGGCACTGAAAACGCCGTCATCTTTGAGGATGTTCGTTTCGTTCTTCGCCACTTCCCAGTCGGCAGCATAAATTTTCGGCGTGTAGATTTTCCGAAGCGAAGCAAGTCCTTGAACATGGCTTCCGTGATTGTGCGAAACGAGAATGCCCACCAATTTGTGTCCGCCCTTTTCAATTGTGTTGATGACCGAAGTAGTGATTTTTCCAGGATCCACTATGAGGGCTTCGTGAATTTTTTCGTTCACGATTACATAGCAATTCGAAAAGCCTGAAAGATTCAAGTGCGAATAAATTTTCATTTTACTCCTTACTTTATGAATTAAACTTTTAAAAAAGTTTAATTTCGTCTGCGCAAGCAGACATGTGCAATAAACGAGTTTCTCGCAAAAATAAATAAAGCGAAAAATTCGTAAGCAAATCAAAGATTTGCGATGCAAACCATTTGGCTTGCGACACATTCCAGCCGTCAACTTTAAGAGTCAACATTTTCAAATTCTAGCATGACATTCTTCAAATCCGCATCCGAGTTTGTTCATCTCATCATAAAAGTTCGGAAACGAAACTGCGGCGCATTCAGCATCGTTCACGATGATTTTTTCGCGCGGCGGCAAAGCCAATCCCATGCAGGCGAGCGCCATCGCAACTCTGTGGTCGTCGTAGCTTTCCACCGTTCCGCCATGCAATTTGAATTTTACATTCGGAGAGCCGTCGGCGTCGAGAGGGCTGTTTCCGCGCACCGACAAAAAATCCCTGCCGCGCTCGTCCACGCCGTCTTCCAAATCCGCGCCGAGTTTTTGCAATTCGTTTTTCAAAACTTTTATTCTGTCCGTTTCTTTTCTACGACAAACTGAAGCGTCCTCGAAAACCACTTTGCCTTCTGTAAAACACGCCGCCACCGCGAGCGCGCAAATCGCATCGGGAAAATCCGAAATCGGCACGCGCAAAATTTTTTCAGGGATTTTTTCCGTGGAAAGTCTTCCGCGATTTTTCAATCTTGAAAATTTTCCTCCACGAACTGTAAGCGACGAGAGCGACTTGTTTTCTTCGATGTCCGCGCCGAGCGATTTTAAAACGCCGACAATTTTTTCGTCGCCTTGGCTTCCCGAAAAATCCACATTTTCAATCGTGATTTCGCTGTCAGTTAAAATCGCGGCGACTAGCGGAAATGCGACTCCTTCCCAATCGCTTGGAATGACGCAATCATGCGCTAGCAATTCGATGGGAGGGGTAACGGAAATCCGCTTAAAATCATCCGACATTTCCACTTTCGCGCCGAAAGATTCAAGCCAAATTTTTGTCATCGTCAGATACGGCGTTTCTTTCGGATCGCTCAATTCAATGCAAAGCGTACCTTTCATCCGCAAAGCCGCGAGCATCATTCCCGTGATGTATTGGCTTGAAATCGAGCCTTCCGTGCGAACGATATTTTTTCCTTCGGCTGGACCCTTTATGAGGAGGGGGCAATTTTCGCTTTGCGGAATCGCGCATTCCGCCTTCGCGCCCATTTGCCTAATCGCATCCACGACATGAAAAACCGGCCTCTGCCGAATGCTTTGGTCGCCAGTAAAAACGCTCCATCCTTCAAACGTGGCGCAAACTGGCGAAAGAAAATACAAAAGCGAGCCAGAGTTCCCGACGTTCACGACATCGCTTGGAAGGTGCGCGTTTTTTCCCGCGCCTGAAACGAGCCATTTTTGCGGCGAAGTAAATTCTATTTTTGCGCCGATAAGCGGAACGGCTCTGGCCGCGCTCAGGCAATCCGCGCTTGAAAGCGGATTAAAAATCTGTGAAGTGCCTTCCGCCAAGGCAGACAAAATGAGCGCGCGAATCGTGTGGCTTTTCGAGCCTGGAACAGTTATGCTGCCAGAAAGTCTGTGCGAGCAAGAAGAAATTCTCATATCAAGATTATAGCGGATTTTTCAAATAAAGTAAATGCGCAGCGAAGCCGTTTATTTATTCGCAAGAGGGTTTAATACCCCGATGCTCTTCGTCGGGGTATGTTGATTGCCACTGAAATATTACGCAAGTCTTGCGACTTGCTGCCGGTTTTTCGCATTGACCTTTTTACGAAAAGCGCACGCGACAATTTTAACTTTGAGTTTGCATATCAAAACGCCGATTAGTTGAAATTTAAAAAAAACTATTTGCTGCTGTGTAATTTCTCAATGCAACTTTTAAATACTTGCTTTTATTGTAACTTCAATCCACTTCTTCTTGTTCTAACAATAGATGTGTCTTGAAACTTAAGTTCTACGAACGCGAATTCTGGCAGACCGCGGTATTGCAATATTTGTGGTCAGAGCAAGAAAGAAACTGACAGAGTTTCCGAACGAGTCTATTGAACAAAAAGGAAAAAACCGATAATATTATAATGCATTTTTCTATATGATAAGGAAAAGTAAAAAACAGGATATATGATGTCAAAAAAATTTAAGATTTTCGTTTTCTCAAGTCTTGCATTTTGTTCGCTTTTCGCATTCAATGTGAATTCTTTTGCGCAAGGCAAATCTTATGACGATGAAGGCGATGAATACATCGATGATGACGAAGCGGACATTTATGAAGACGACTCGGATTTTGTCTATAGGCAAAACGGTCCAGGCGATCAATATCTGAACATTAGAATTATGCCAAATTTCCCGCTGAATTTTGGCGAAAAAATAAAAATCGGCGGACAAATCACCGTAGGCTACGGGCGATTCATCACTTCTTGGCTGGCGGTAGGCGGAGAAATTGCGTTCGGCTACAATCCGACAATCGGAAACAATATGTATACTTACATTCCGATTACGGCGAACGCCACTTTTTTGCCCGCGATAAAGAAATTTGAAATTCCAATTACGCTCAACGTCGGAGTGGCTATCGAAAATTATTTGAGCAACACATTTTTTCCGGCTTTCATCCTGCGCGGCGGCGTGGGCTGTTATTATCGCATAAACGAAAACTGGTCGGCTGGAATAGAAGGATTTTTCACCTATATGCCGCAATGGTATACAAAGCATCCTGAAAACAACGATTATCTAAACATCGTTTCGGTTTCTGCCGGAATGAAATACCATTTTTAAAGAGGCGGGAGAAATGAATTTGTCAAGATTTTTGAAAAAAATATTTTTCGCCTCGGTCATGATTTTCGCGGTTTTTGCTTTTTCAAGTTGTCAAGATGTCATTTACGCAAGCATAAGGAAAGAAGTCACCTTAAAAGACAGTTCGGTGGAAGGAGTCGTCCGTTCAATCATACGAGTTTCAAGCGGTGGCACAGAATATTTGTACATAACAAACGGCGGAGAAATTTTCCGAAAGCCAAACTCGGGTAATAGCGCCGACCACTCTTACGGCGGATGGCAAAAAGTGTGCTCGAACAAAGACATAGGTTCAAGCGACTACATAATGGCTTTGGCGGCCGATTCCGACCATATTTACGCGTTCGTCGCATGGTGGGATGAGAACACGGATAAAGGCCAAAACCGTTGGAACGCCCGCGCCATTTATGCCAGCGCGGACGGCAAAGAATGGACTGAAGTGCGGGATATTGACACTGACCCAACCGACACGGGAGACGACAATCCCGCGCTCTATCTTTTTTGCACGAACACGATTAAAAATGAAAATCGCAGCGCGTATTTCAATTATGACGGAACCGGCTATAAATTGAACGGAACGAACGCGCCGACAGAAGAAGCCGCCGCAAAAAATGCCGCATCGTGTGCGTATATGGATGGCGTAAAATTTGCGGAGCGTTCAAGAACATATTACGATTACGGTTCAGCTTCGTGTACAAATGAGACAAATGAAAGCGATGCCACAGTACGATATTATTCCAAGGACAGCACGTTGTATTGGGACGGCGCAGTGAAAAATAGCAAAAAAGCGGGCGACTATATTTATTCTTTGGCGGTGACAAACGATTACATTCTTGTCGGAACAGCGGGGGGAATAGAACATTACAAACTTAATGCTGACGGAAGCGTCGGCGGTGAAGAAAGTTTCAAGACGAACGCCGATGCGATAATGAGCGGCGGCTATGAAGTGAACTCGCTTCTGGTCATAAATCCCGAAAAGAATGAAACCGAAACTGCGATATATGCCGCGACAGACTTTGAAGGTCGCTATGAGCAGTTCGATCATGCTTGTCTCTGGGCGTATTATCCTGAGCGCGGAAATTGGAACCGGGATTAAAAAAAACGCTTTGCGTTTTTTTTAATCCCTCGAGTTTTTGTTTGCTCACGAAGTTCGCATTTTTTGTCCGCTTCGCTACCAAAAAAACACAAAAACTCGAGGTGTAAAATGTTGCAGCACATAGCGTCGAAGTTTGAAATTTTGATAAATGCGGTGATTGAGCGTGTCAAAATGAATCGTAAACCTACGGTTTGCTAACGAGTTTTGCTTGCAAAACTCGCAGTTTCGTAAAATTTACAATTTAGTAAAAATAATTTTGCTTTGTAAAATTATTTTTACCGCAACTATTAACTAATAAACTGGTAACTATTAACTGCAATGTCCGACGATTTGTTCAATAAAGAAAATATTTCTCACGAACCACTCGCCGCCCGAATGCGCGCGCGCACTTTGGACGAATATATCGGGCAGGATCACATTGTGGGCAAAGGGCGGCTTTTGCGTCGCGCGATTGCCGCTGACCAACTTTCTTCGGTGATTTTTTACGGTCCGCCAGGAAGCGGAAAAACCACGCTTGCCCGCGTAATCGCGAACCACACGAAATCTAACTTTATCACGCTGAACGCCGTGCTTACCGGCGTGGCCGATATTCGCGCCGCAATAAAAAAGGCAGACGACTTCAAGAATTTTTACGGACGACGAACAATCCTTTTTGTGGACGAAGTGCACCGCTGGAACAAGGCGCAGCAAGACGCGCTTTTGCCATGGGTGGAAAATGGCACGATAATTTTAATCGGCGCGACGACAGAAAATCCTTTCTTTGAAGTGAACAAGGCTTTAGTTTCGCGCAGCCGAGTTTTCCAGTTGAAGCCGCTCACGAAAGATGATTTGCAAAAAGCCGCTTATTTGGCTTTGAATGATGTGGAGCGCGGCTACGGACATTGGAAAATTGAATTTGAAAAATGCGCATTGGAACATTTGATTGACACTGCAAACGGAGACGCGCGCTCGCTTTTGAACGCTTTGGAACTGGCGGTGGAAACCACGCCTGAAATTTGGGCGCCTTCCGCCACTCCGCCGCGCCCCGCTTACGGAAGCACAATCTACATCAGCCGTGAAGCCGCCGAAGAATCAATTCAAAAAAAGGTCGTGCTTTATGACCGTGACGGCGACTATCATTACGACATAATCAGCGCGTTCATAAAAAGCCTGCGCGGTCGAGACGCGGACGCGGCGATGTATTGGCTTGCGCGGATGGTTCGCTCGGGAGAAGATCCGCATTTTATTTTCAGACGGATGCTGATTTCCGCTTGCGAAGACACGGGTCTTGCCGACCCTTATGCCATTTGCGTGGTAGAATCTTGCGCGCGCGCTTTCGACAGAATTGGACTTCCCGAAGGCCGCTACCATTTGGCGCACGCCGCTTTGTATCTTGCCACCGCGCCCAAATCGAATTCAAGCATGGCGTTTTTCGATGCGCTTTCTTCCGTGGAAAAAGAAGATGCCGAAGTGCCGAACCATTTGCGGGATGCAAGCCGCGATGCCGAAGGCTTCGGACATGGCGCGGGCTATCTTTATCCACACGCCTACCGCGACCATTGGGTGGCGCAACAATATTTGCCCGACGCTCTTGTGGGAAAAGTTTTTTACAATCCGAGCGACCAAGGCTATGAAAACAAAATCCGTGGCGAAGTCCTTTCACGGCGCGAATTGCAAATTGCAGCCTTGCTTGAAGACGACACTGGCGAACGCCCGCTCGATCCGACGGCGAGCCAAATCACAGGCTCGAAGAATTCGCAGGAAAAAATGCCTCAAAAGCAAAAATCCGAATTTGGCGCGAATCCGATTTCTGAATGGTGGATTAACGCGCATTTCAAAGGTGGCGAAATTAAAAAAGGCGAATCATTGACTTTCAGCCCGAACGACGCTTCGCGCGAAAACGCGCTGCAATTTGCCGACAAATCTTGGCGACAAAGAATTGATTCCAACCGCGCCGAAATTCTGCTTGGCATCCGCGACACGATGATTGCCGCCGCAAGGCTTTCTAGAAGCGACCGTTCGCTTGTTTGGAATGCGGACGACTCGCTTTTGCTGTGGCAGCTTTTGCGTGAATGCCCCGAGGGCGTGACTTGCGGAATCTGCCGTTCGCAAAAAGGAATGGAAATCTGCGAACATTACGCGACGACGCTCGGCGAATTGGACAAGCCGATTTTGATTTTAAATCCGATTTCTGAAAACGCAGATGACAGCGAAAAAAAATCCGCGCGATTTTTGAACTCAAGAATTTTGAAAAATGTCTTGAAAATATTTTCGGACAAAAACATAATTTTCGACAAATTCTTTTTCCGAAATCCATTTGCAAGCGAAGATTCGATTTTGGCGATGCGCGACGCTTTTTCTGAAGCCGCTTTGGCGGGCAGCCTTCCGCAAAAATGGCAAGTAGTGATTTCGCAGCAAATCCCGAACGCCACGCAACATATTTCCTCGCTCATCGGAAAGCAAATTTTCCAAGAAAATCCCACGGCGGAATGGAGCGAAGTTTTGAAAAAAATGTCGGACGCAGAAGAAAAGTTTTTCACCGACAAAGAAAATCCGCTTTTTTCGTGGAACGCCGCTTCCGTAAAAAATGTTTTTGAAGAACAGGGATTCAAAATTGACGCTTCATCAAAAAAAATAATCGAAAAACGGCGAATCACGCAAAAAGAAATTTTGGCTTGGTTCGAAAACGAGACTTCAGCTTACGGCGCGGCGATTCGCGCCGCCATCGGTGAGAAAAAATTGCTTGAAGTTTCGCGGCTTTTGCAAAGCGCGACACAAAATTCCATTTTCGACTGGCAGAGCGAAATCGCGTTCTTTTCGATTATGGGATGAAAAAAATCAAACATCCGTCAGTGATGAAAAAACTCGAAGTTAAAGTTGGCACAGCATTTTGGCGCAAAATTTAAACGCTCCTTAATTTTTAACAACGAAAAAAGTTTCAACTTTTGAGTTGTTAAAAAACGCAACTTCGCAATGGAATGAGAAGTTGCAGTGGATGCGCGAGTTTTGGAACAAAACTCGAAGTTAAATTTTGCGACAGTATTTTGGCGCAAAATTTAAACGCTCCTTAATTTTTAACAACGAAAAAAGTTTCAACTTTTGAGTTGTTAAAAAACGCAACTTCGCAATGGAATGAGAAGTTGCAGTAGATGTGCGAGTTTCTGAAGGAAACTCGAAGTTAAAATTTGCGGCGGCATTTTGGCGCAAAATTTAAACACTGGTTTTAAATGTTCGTCAAAAAAGTAAGGAGAATTTCTCTCGACAATTGCAAAAATTCTGCCGAAACTATAAAATGAAAACGATGAAAATTTTTCACAAAACAAAATTCATTTTCTCGATAATTTTTTGCGCGGCTTTTTTTTCGACTTTGATTTCGTGTAACAAAAAAAATGCACAGGAACAAATTCCTGTCGCTGCCGAGAAAATCGTAAATTTGGAAAAAAAGAATTCGACTTTTGAATGGTTTTGTCTGACGCGCGGTGGTTTTGAAAAAGTCGGACGACCCCAAAAAACTCCTGCCATAATAAAAAAGCCGTGGACCGAGGCTTTGAGAATTTCTTATATGGCACAGGCGGCGGAAAATTCTCCGCTTGATATAGACGCAAAATCTGCTCCAAAAGTTTTCGCGCTTGTCAATCATCTTGGCGTAATTTCACTGGGCGCGGATGAAATCAAAGTTTATAAAGACGATTCAATTTTTACAAATCGTTCCGCCGAAAAAATTGTTTTTATGAATGGAACGCCGATTATTTCGGTTTACAAGAATTCTTTTTTCAACGAAAAAATTTCCGCGCACGAAAAGTTCCGTCCTTTTCTCGTGCAGTTTGCGCAAGATTCAGGCGTGTTCTTTCCGATTTTGACTTACGAAAATCTCGCGCTCGACGAAAAAACTCAAGTGAACGATTTTTGCTGGAACGGCACACAATGGTTTTGCTCTACGAAATCCAGCGATGAAAATGAAACGAAATTTGAATACTTGAAATTTCGTCCCGAAACCGCGTTGCTTTCGATTTCACCCGAACGAAATTTTATTTCGATAGAGGAATCCACCGAAGATGAATTTCGCGCATACCGTCGCCCGCAGGAATTTTCTTATGCTCCCGAGCGCGTAAAAGAATTGCTTAAGTATTTGCCGACTAATTTCAATTTTTACGCCGAATGCAAAATCGCCTCTGGTCCCACTCCACGCGAATATTTGCACGGAAAAGTTTCAGGCGGCGCGATGAGAAAAGCCACAGTGCAAATCAGCGACACTTGGGTCGCCGCGCTTTTTGAAGACGGCACAGTTTTTTTGAACGGCGCGCTTTACGGACAAAAAATTTTGAACGGCGGAAAGCCAATTGCATTGCGTTTGCCGAAACTTCCTGATGGCTACGTTTATTTCGATTTTGGAATTTCTGGAACGCAATTTTTTGCTGCTTGGGAGGAATGCGAATTTTTCGAAACAGGACGCGCCGGCTTTATAAAAGTTGATTTGGCGAAAATCCTTTATTAGAGAATATTTGAAATCCACACTGAAATCTGTCGCAAACCAAAGGCTCGCTCAAAGCTTTTCTTCTTGCGCATGCGAACTAAGCGGTCTCGCATAATATGTTTCACGCAATGCCTATTGCATAATGCAAAATATATGATATAATAAAGCGATGTTTAAGCCGTTGATGTTATAAGGAAACGGAATTGTTTGTGAGAAGCGGCAAAAGCGTAAAATTCAAATTTATTGAACGCATGGTGTCGTGAAAACTTTAATGATTGATGCCGCCGTCACATTCGGACGCTTGAAAATTGTTTCAAAGAATTTCGTGGTGGTCGAGCGTGACAAAAAAGCATCCGCATAAACGACAAATGGCGCATTTGCCTCGTTTGGAGAAAATCACGCTTACGATGTTTAAATTGCCTGCTTGCACGGACAAATTGAGCATCCTATGAAGTTGAAATTTTCTGCGGCGTTTATTTTTAAGGAAATAACAAAAAATCCGACAGAGATTTTGCCGGTTTTTTCGTCTTGAAGTTTTTGCAAAAACTTCGTTATTTACTTCGCTTTTCGATTCGCTGCAAAGCGCGAAAATTCGAATGAAAAATTGAATTTTTTTTTCATTTGAATTTTGGAGGAAAAATGATTTATTTGTTTAGGATATTGGCGGCGGCAGTTTCTATTTACAGTCTGCTTTGCGTAATCCGCATAATTCTCACTTGGATTCCAGGACTTTCATATTCGCCGTTCGGAAGATTTTTGTCGGGCGTGTGCGATCCGTTTTTGAATTTGTTTTCGGGAATCCGATGGCTTCGCTTTGGCGCGATCGACTTTTCGCCGATAGTCGCGCTGGCTGTCCTTTCAATGGCATCATTTGTATTGGAAAATCTTTCGCGAGGCGGGCAAATTTCGTTCGCCTTGATTCTCGCCCTGATAATTCAAATGGCGTGGTCAGTCGTAGCGGCGATAATTTTCTTTTTGATAATCGTGGTCGCGATTCGACTGATTGTCGCGTGGATGGGCGGAGACAAAAAATCATCGATTTGGTATCAAATAGATTCTTCGCTCAGCCCATTCGTATATTCAATCACAAAATTATTTTCGGGCGGAAAACCAGTGGCGTACAAAAACGCGCTCGTGCTCGCGCTCATCGTGCTGATAATCTTGCGATTCGGCGGCGGAATAGTTGTGGGCGGTTTGGCGAATATGTGCCGACTCATTCCGTTTTAATTTCCAAAAATGAAACTCGCCGAAATCAAAACTCCAATTTCCACGCTCACTGGAATTGGTCCGGAAACTGCGAGACAATTTTCAAATCTCAATGTTTTTACCGTGGCGGACTTGCTACAATTTTTTCCGCGCGATTACAAGGATCGCACGAAAATCGTGCCGCTGAATTTATTTGAAACTGCAAAAGAAATTCACACTGTGGCGCAAGTGGTGGCGCACGAGTGGTTCGGCTACGGAAAAATGAAGACTCTAAAAATTCTGATTCGTGACAAAAGCGCGTCCGCTGAATTGATTTGCTTTAACCGTCCTTTCTTGCAAAACACTTTTCCCGTCGGAAGCATCATTGCGGTGAGCGGAAGTTTTTTTATAAAGTACAATTCCTTGCAAAGTTCAAGCTTTGAAGCGGAAAAAATTTCCTATTCTGGTGAGATTTCAGACTTTGATGGCATACCTATACCGGGTACAGGTATATTTCCAATTTATCATCTCACGCAAGGTCTTTCGCAAAAAAAAGTTTTCAAGGCGGTACAATCCGCCCTTTCGCAATATTTGCACGGCATCGACAATGACTTGAGCGAAGAAATAATCGCAAAGCGCAATTTGCTCTCAAAACAAGAGGCCATAAAAAAAATCCACGCGCCACAAACTTTGGATGACATAAAATCTGCGCGCCACACTTTAGTTTACGAAGAATTGTTCAATCTGCAAAAGACAGTTTTTTTGCGCGCATACGAACACAAGGGCGCGCTCCCTGCTATGGACACTGCGCAGGCAAACATCGCCGAATCAATCGCCGGCAAAAACAATTGCAATTCGAGCACGACTTCCGAAAATAAAAATGATTTTTCACCAAAGCAGGCCGCGCTTTTGGAGCGGCTTCCGTTTACGCTTACTCAAGATCAGATGAGTGTGATTATGCAAATGAATCGCGACATCGACAAAGGCTACAGCGAACGCGCACGAATTCTCAAAAACGAAAGTCCGGTTTCCAAGCCGCCTTTTACAATGCAACGACTTTTGCAAGGCGATGTCGGCTCGGGAAAAACTTTGGTCGCGCTTTTTGCCTGTCTTCGTGTAATCGACTGGGGCGGACAATGCGCATTTATGGCACCTACGGAAATTCTTGCAAAGCAACACGCTGAAAATTCCGCGCACCTTTTGGAAAGAATCGGAGTGCGAAGCGCGTTTTTAAGCGGCAATCTCAAGGCGGCAGGACGCGCCCCACTTTTGAAGGCTTTGAAAAACGGCGAGATTGACATACTTGTCGGAACGCACGCGCTTTTTTCAAAGAACACAGTTTACAAAGATTTGCAGATTGCTATAATTGACGAGCAACATCGATTCGGGGTTCTGCAAAGGCAGGCGATCGTAGAAAAAGGCCGCTCGCTTGTTTCTAACGATTCAGCATCAGCACAAAAAATTTTCGCCGCTCCGCACCTTTTGATGATGAGCGCGACTCCCATTCCGCAAACGCTCGCCCTTACTGTTTATGGAGACCTCGACGTGAGCACCATAAAAACAATGCCTACTGGAAGAAAACCCATTACGACCTATCTTGTGGCGGAGGGACACGAGCAAAACGCATACAACGCCGTCCGCGCGGAACTGGCAAAAGGCAGGCAAGCGTATTTTGTCTATCCGGCTATCGAAGAGAATTTCGATTCCGATGAAAATTGGACGGGCAATTGCGGGGGGATAAAATCCGCCGAAGCCGCATTCAAAAATCTTTCGCAAAATATTTTTCCGCAATACAAATGCGCTTTGCTACATTCAAAAATTCCCGAAGAAAAACAATCAAAAATTTTGGACGAGTTCCGGCAAAACAAAATCCAAGTCCTCGCTGCGACGACAGTTGTGGAAGTGGGCGTGGATGTTCCGAATGCCACATGCATGGTCATTGAGCAAGCCGACCGATTCGGGCTTTCGCAGTTGCACCAATTGCGAGGGCGCGTAGGCCGAGGCAAAGAGCAATCATTTTGCTTTTTGATTTATAGAAAAAACATCACGGAAAACGGAATTGCGCGAATGAAAGTGCTGCGCCAAAGCACCGATGGATTTTTCATTGCCGAAGAAGATTTGAAACTTCGCGGTCCCGGACAAATCACTGGAACAGCGCAATCAGGCGACTTGCAACTCGGAATCGCGGATCTGAGCCGCGACAAAGATTTGCTGCTTCTTTCCCGCACCGATGCTTATGCCCAAGTCGCGCGAGCGACGAGTCAAATAAACTTCTCATAGGCAAACGCCGGCAACGGCGTATGCCCAAGTCGCGAAAGCGACGAGTTGAATAACTTCCTCTAGGCAAACGGCGCGAAGCGGCGTATGCCCAAGTCGCGAAAGCGACGAGTTAAATAACTTCCTACAGGCAAACGGCGCGAAACGGCGTATGCCCAAGTCGCGAAAGCGACGAGTCAAATAAACTTCTCATAGGCAAACGGCGCGAAGCGACGTATGCCCAAGTCGCGAAAGCGACGAGTCAAACAATTTCCTCTTACGCAAACGCCGCGAAAGCAACGAGTTAGATAATTTCCTCTTACGCAAACGGCGCGAAGCAACGTATACCCAAGTCGCGCGATGAAACAGCATCTTGATTTTGCTATGATCCTTCTTCCTCGTCTTATTTAAATTTTAAATTGCAAGCAGAGAAGGCAGTTTGTGTCGCAAATGCAACGACAGCATTTTGCGCGGATTTTAAATCTTGCTTCTTGCACAACGTTAAGCTTTTCTCATATCGTCAAGATGCTTTTTGTTACCCTTGAAAAAAAATTGCCTTTTTGCTACAATTCTTTTATGCATTTTGTCGCGGTTTTGCTTCAACTAATGGGAAGTCTCGCATTTCTTTTGTATGGAATGAAATTGATGAGCGACGGCGTTCAAAAGAGCGCGGGCGAAAAACTTCAGCGTGCGCTTTCTGCCATGACAGGCAACCGCTTCAAAGCTTTGCTTACCGGCGCTTTTATTACGATGATAATCCAATCATCGGGTGCTACAACCGTGATGGTCGTAACTTTCGTGAACGCCGGTCTTATGACGCTCAAGCAATCCGTGGGAGTGATTTTCGGCGCGAATATCGGCACGACGGTTACAGCATGGATTGTTTCTATTTTCGGATTCAATTTCAAAATCTCAAGTTTCGCGTTTCCTATTTTCGGAATCGGATTTTTTCTCACGCTTACGAAACGCAATCTCAACAAAAACATCGGCGAAGCCTTGATGGGATTCGGACTGCTTTTTATCGGACTTGAAATGCTCAGCGGAGCACTTTCGCTCAAGCCAGAACAGTTGGCGCGATTCAAATGGTTTTCTCAAATGCAAGGCTTAGGCGGGTTTTCCGCATTGTTGGCTTTTATAGTCGGCATCCTCGTCACGGCTACTATGCATTCTTCGAGCGCATTCAGCGCAATTGTCATCACGCTCGCATACAACGGAATCGTAAATTGGGAATTCGCGGCGGCATTGACGCTCGGAAGCGGAATAGGTTCTACGGTGGACGCAATTCTCGCCTCGTTCAATGCAAACACGAACGCAAAGCGTGCGGCTTTGATTCACGTTTTGTTTAATGTCACAGGAACGATCGTCGCTTTGATTTTTTTCCATCCGTTCCTTTCGCTCGTGGAATTTCTCACGCCGAAGAATGCGAACATCGCGATTAAAATTTCAATTTTGCATACGGCGTTTAAAACGATTTCCACGATTTTGTTCCTGCCTTTCACAGATCAAATCGTAAGGATTTCTGAAAAACTCATCAAGGAAAATGCCAAAGACAAAAACAGTTTTTACAGACTCGACTATGTGGAAAGCGCACTGGGAAAAGAAAATGTCGGCGCGTACATCGTTCGCGCAGAAAAGGAAATCGCGAACCTCGCGGATTTGGCGACGGAAATGTTCGACAAAATTCAAATCGGCTTGCAAAAGCGCGACCAAAAATTCATAGACGAGCATCTCGAACAAATCGAGCGAGCGGAAAATTATGCCGACCAAATGCACGAGCAACTTTCGCGATACATCGTCCACATTGAGCATCTCGCCGTAAACGAAAAGCAGCTCAACAATCTTTCGATTATGCTTTCGATTATCGGCGAACTGGAAAGCATGACCGACGAATGCCTGAGCATAGGACTTTTGCTCAAACGTTCCATCGAAAAGAATATGCAATTTGAAATCGAGGACACCGACCGCCTTATTCCTTACGTCGAACTCGTTCGACAATTTTTGCAATTCATTCACATCAATATCAATAAACATTTAGACGCAGAAAAGCTTGAAATGGCGAAGGAACTTGAAGACCAAATCGACTTGTTCAGGAAGAATCTAAAAAGGATTGCTCGAAAGCGTTTGGAAAAAGGCGCGGATGTAAAATCGGAATTGCTTTACATCGACCTTGTTCGACAAATCGAAAAAATCGGCGACAGGGCGTTCGGAATCGCAGAGGCGCTCGGACAAACAGTTTGATATCGAATCTGAGGCTCGCAAACAAAGTCTAAAAAATCTTTCATTAATCTTTAACAGTGAAAAAAACTTCAATTTTGAGGACGCTTAATTCGTCCGCGTTAGTAACTTTTTGCGTTGCGAACAAGTACAAAATAGATTGTCGGGTCAAGCCCGACAATGAAAAACAAACGAGTTTGTGCAGCAAACTCGAGATGACGGCGAACAAGCGGCTTTTCGCAGAAAAAACAAGGCAAAAAACTCGTTAGCAAGCCGCAAGGCTTGCGCACTATTTCAGCGACAATTTTAAATCTTTAATTTGACTTGAAAAAAATAGCGTTGCGTGATATAATTTTAAAATCCGTATTTTACGGAAAAAATTAGGAGGAACTTATGAAAAGTTTCAAAAACAAACCCCGCATAAAAGTGTCTATGGGGGGGGGTATTTAAACTAGCGATTTTGTTCGCTGTGCTGGTTTTTGCAAGTTGCAAAAATGATTTTGAAATGGAGAAGCCGTCGGAAAAATCGGTTTCGGATTTGACAGCAAATGTGAGCTATCGTATTGACTATGATGGTTCGCGTTGGAGCGTTTCTCTAGAGTGGTTTTACGACTCCGCTGACCCTGCCGAATATCTTGTCGTATGCAGACAAGACGGATCTGACGAAGTTTATAAAATTAAATCAGGCAGTTTGAGTACTTTTGAATCTCATAGTTTAACTGATACATGGAAAAATCCTGGAAAATACACTTACACAGTTTATACCGTTGGCAACGGATACAGCACTTCAGCATCCGCAAGCGTTACGGTAAATTGCCAATATCCAAGTTATAATGGAGGCGGCAGTGGCGGAAGTTCAAGCGGAAGCAGTTCAGGTGGAAGCAGTTCGTTAAGTGGCACGTCTTGGACTTCTTCTAATAACAAGA
Source organism: uncultured Treponema sp. (assembly GCA_910584475.1). GTDB lineage: Bacteria > Spirochaetota > Spirochaetia > Treponematales > Treponemataceae > Treponema_D. Next base: position 13,595 of record CAJUBD010000004.1, on the reverse strand, counting down.
TAACTTTGAAGTTTTCTGGAAGTTCCGTTGATTATGTTACCAATGGAAGTACACAAAATTTCGAATATTCTTACAGCTCTGGTTCTGGAACTTTCTCTCTTGCTAATATGCCAATGGGAACTTTCGACGTTAAAGGAAATGAACTTACATGGTATATGCAAGGTCTTCCTGCGACATTTTATAAAGACTAGTCACTAATAAAAATGCGATGCTTACGATTGCTTCGCATTTCTTTTCATTCGCTCCGCTTCGGCGGAGCGTTTTTTTAATTTCAATTTTTCTTTTATCTATTTTTCAATTGAATTCTTTTCCACTTTGAGTTATAATAAAATATGTCGAAAAAATTTTTCTTCGCGTTCAGCAATTCGGCACAAAAATTTTTCACAAAATTTCCAAGAAGAATGATGAAATTTACGTCAGAAATATTGTCGCAACTTTCATCTTCAAAGTTTGCGTTGCAAACTTCGTTATTTACTGTGCTTTCTCATTGCATTGCGAAAGCACTAAAAAATTCACCGCGATTTTCAAAAATCGCTTTTGATTTTTTTTCAAGGAGGCAAATATGAAAGTTTTGGTTATCGGCGGAGCGGGCTACATCGGAAGCCATGTCGTAAAGGAATTGATGAAGTGCGGTCACTCCGTTACGGTTTTCGACAATCTTTCAAGCGGCTTGCGCCAGAATCTTTTCAAGGAAAACGATTTTATTCACGGCGACATTTTGATGAAAGAACAGCTTGACGCGACGTTCGCGAAAGGCTTCGATGCTTTCATTCATTTAGCGGCGTTCAAGGCTGCCGGCGAATCAATGGTAGAGCCGGAAAAATATTCTTTGAACAACATCAACGGAACTCTCAACATCCTGAACAGCGCGGTCACTCACGGCTGCAAGAAAATGGTTTTTTCTTCGAGCGCGGCGGTTTTCGGCGAACCGCAATATTTGCCGATTGACGAAGCGCATCCGAAAAATCCCGAAAATTATTACGGATTCACCAAACTCAAAATCGAAGAATTCATGGCGTGGTACGAAAAATTGCGCGGCCTCAAATTCGCTTCGCTTCGCTACTTCAACGCGGCGGGCTACGATGTGGATGGCGTTCTCTACGGCCTTGAACAAAATCCCGCGAACTTGCTTCCGATTATAATGGAAGTGGCTTGCGGAATGCGCTCGAAAATGAAAATCTTTGGAAACGATTACGACACGCGCGACGGTACTTGCATTCGCGACTACATTCACGTTTCGGATTTGGCGGTGGCGCATGTGAAGGCTTTGGAATATATCGCGAAAAATAACGAAAGTCTCACTGTGAATTTGGGCAGCGAAAAAGGAACGACCGTAACTGAAATGGTTGACGCGGCGCGAAAAATTACGGGCAAGGAAATTCCTGCCGACTATGCCGAGCGCCGTGCCGGCGATCCCGCGACTTTGGTGGCGAGCGCGAAATATGCCGCCAAAAAACTTGGCTGGAAAGCCGAACACAGCGGCATTGAAACTTTGCTTGAAACAACTTGGGACGCCTACAACAAATTTTTGAAAAAATAAATTTCAAGTTTCAATCTTAAAGCGAGGTGAAAATTATGGATGCCGACTCATTGAAAAAATTTATCGCCGAAAATCAAGGCGAATATATTTCATTGCAAAAAATTCTCACTTCGCACAAAGCACTCGCTCCCGAGAACGGAGGCGACGGGGAACTTGAAAAATGTCTCGCGTTGGAAAAATTCCTTCGCGAGCACGGCTTTGAAAATCTCGTCCGCTTCGATTCTCCCGACGAACGCGTACGCGCGAAAATCCGCCCGAACCTCGTAGCGACCATTCCCGGAAAAAACGACGGCTTTTCGATTTGGGTAATCGCGCATTTGGATGTCGTTCCGGCGGGCGACTTGTCCGCTTGGAAAACTGATCCGTGGCAGACGGTGGAAAAGGACGGAAAAATTTTCGGGCGCGGCGTGGAAGACAATCAGCAAGGTTTGGTGAGCGCATTCGCCGCCGCTTGGTCGTTCGTCAAAAACAGAATTGCGCCTGAGCACACAGTAAAATTGCTTTTTGCGGCAGACGAAGAAGTCGGCAGCAAGCACGGCATGATCTTCCTTTTGAAAAAGCACAAGAAACTTTTCGGCAAAAACGATTTGTTCATCATTCCTGACGGCGGCGACAAAAAAGGCGAAACGCTTGAAATCGCGGAAAAAAATGTGCTTTGGCTGAAGTTCGAGATTTTCGGAAAGCAGTCGCACGGCTCGCGCCCCGACCAAGGAAAGAACGCTTGCCTCGCTTCTGCAAAATTCACTTCGGCTTTGTACGATGCGCTCGGCAAAAAATTCAAAAAGAAAAATCCGATTTTCATTCCGCCTTGTTCTACGTTTGAGCCGACAATGCGCAAGGCGAATGTTGACGGCGTGAACATAATTCCAGGCAAAGAAGAATTTTATTTTGACTGCCGCATAATTCCTGAATACAGTTGCGATGAAGTTTTGCAAGTCGTAAAAGAAGTCGCGCAAAAAACTGAAATCGAATTCGGTGTAAAAATAAAAATTTCTGTTTTGCAAAAAACGCAGTCTCGTACGACAAGTGCGAATTCGCAAGTCGTAAAAAAAATGAGCGTGGCTTTGAAAAAAGCGCACGGCATTCGCTCGCGAACGATTGGAATTGGTGGCGGCACGGTCGGCGCGGAACTTCGCAACAAAGGATTTGATTGCGTTGTTTGGAGCACGCTTTGCGATACGGCGCATATGCCAAACGAATTTTGCGTTATGGAAAATTTGGTGCGCGACGCGCAGACACTTGCAGTCTTGTTCAACGAATTTTGAAGAAAATGCCGAGAGTGAAAATCGTAACCAAAAGCTGCAAAATCAAAAATTTCAAGAGAACTTGTGTCGGCGACCATCCTAAATTTTTTCTGACATGATCATGGAGGGGGAAGCGCACGTTCGCGAAGATTTTGATTTTGAAAAAACGCAAAAGCGCGACTTTGATTAAACCTGTTCCTCCGTTTACGAGCATGACCGAAGATGTGGCAATCAAAATGAACGGATTTCCCGAAACGAGAACGCACGCGCCGATGAAAAAACCGAGCGCACGGCTTCCTGCGTCTCCCATCAAAACGTTGCTGGGAAAGGCGTTGTGCCACAAATATCCCATCAAAATTCCCGCCATCGCGAAAATCATAATTCCCCAAGCGGCTCCAGTTTTGAGATGAGGCACGAGCAAATACTTTGCCATGTCGATGTGACCTAGCACGACATAAAAAATCAGTCCCAGCGTCATTAAGGCTACGAGAATCAAAGTGGAAGAAAGTCCGTCCACGCCGTCCGTGCAATTTGTCGTGTTGATTGAAGTCCAAATCAAAATTGTTCCAATGATGACATAAAGCCAAAACGGAATTTTAAGCGGACTTGTGACGAATGGAAGCCAAAAATAGACGCCGCCGTCTTCCGAGAATTTCGCAAGGCAAAGATAAATTATCACGCTGAACGCTAGGCTAATGATTAAGTCGAGCGCACCCTTTAGATACTCCCCCCATGAAACTTTGCTTGAATCGTCCAAAAATCCAGTGAGCATCGTAAGCCAAGTGAAAAGCACCGTCGCGCCCTCAAGCAAAGTGAGCGGTACGCACAAAAGACAAATCAACGCGAAAAGCGTGATGAAAACCGCGCCCGCGCCGGTCGGCTTGCCTTTGGCGGCTTCGGCGGTCAAAGTGAATTCTCGCCCGCGATCGTGCGGAAGGAATTTGTAGAATTTCGGCAAAAGCCTCAAACAGCAAAAAAAACCCAAATAAAGCGCGATGACAATTAAAACCGCATAAGATTGCAAAAGTCGTGAAGGTCCAAAATCAAAATTCTGTCTTAAAAAATCGCCCAGATAAAAAAGCATGTTTCCTCGAAAAAATTCAAATTTTTAAAATTATATCACATCCGCACGAATAAGGCAAGTGTCGCAAGTATGCGGCTTGCACCGCAGTTGACAATAAAAAGTGAATAGGGAAGAGTTGTTGCGCGAGTTTTTGTGCAAGCAAAAAATGCGAGCGCGGATAGCAAACAAAAACTCGGAAGCAAACCGAAGGTTTGCGACACTTGCGAACCTTTACAAAAATTTGGTTTTTGCATAAAATGATTTTATGACTACGGATGAACTTCAATCTTATATTGAACAAAAACGCGAATTTGATTTTTCTTACGACGGAAAAAAATTTTTGATAACTTATGGAAATGACGGACGGCAATTCATACAACTAGGACAAGAATTTTCTGCAGGGCAAAAATTTTATTCGTTCCGAGAATTTTTGGCGAACGCGAAAGTGGGCAATCATTTTGTGCGCGAATACATTCGAAGTTTGTGAAAAGAAAAGTGGCGCGACGATGTGTGGTGATTGAACGCGACGAAATCACCACGCAAGAGAAATTTCTTGTAACAAATTTTTTATGTCTTTGAAAATTTAACAATGTTTGGTTTTCAAGCAAAAAAATTAGATTGAACAAAATTAAATTGCGTCAAATCAGATTTCATGTGTTTAAACAAGGCGATATTTTAGCCAAACGAATTTAAAAAAACGCTACCGAATTTTTCCCTTCTATTCCCTGACAAAAATTTCGTAAAGCCTGTCCAAATCCGCGCGGCTAAAATATTCCACCACGAGCGAGCCTTTTTCAAGCGAGCCTTTCATCTGAACTTTTGTTCCTAGGGCTTCTATGAATTTTTGTTCGAGCGCGGCGACATCTGCATCTTTCTTTGGTTTGATTGTGGCGGGATTTTTTGGCATCGTGGCGCGGCTTCCTTCATTCAATTGTATTGCCGTGTTTTCCGTTTCGCGCACTGAAATTGATTCGCCGATAATTCTATTGAAAAGAACGCGCTGGTCGGCTGGATTCAAAACAGAAAGCAAAGCGCGCGCGTGTCCCGCCGTAATCTGCCCGACGATCAACGAGTTTTGCATGTCCTCTGGCAGTTTCAAAAGCCTTAGCGCGTTTGCGACAGTCGGCCGACCTTTGCCGACTTTTTTCGCCACTTCGTCTTGATTCAAACCGCCGAGCTGCATCAAATTGTAATACGCCTGCGCTTCTTCAATCGGATTCAAATCCGAACGTTGAATGTTTTCTATGAGCGCAATTTCCAATTTTTTTTCATCGTTGAATTTTCGAAGTTGGACGGGAACTTTTTTTTGCTCCGCTAAAATCGAAGCACGCGTTCTGCGTTCGCCAGCGATTATAAAAAAAGTGCCATCGCCCGCATCCTCGATTACAATCGGCTGAACGACACCATGCTCGCGAATCGAAGCGGCGAGCTCGTTCAAAGCATCGTCGTCAAAAATTTGTCGCGGCTGATGAGGATTCGGCTTTAAAAGATGCGGATCAATCCAAAGCGTACCATTTTCATCGCTTTCAATTTGCGCGGGCAGGTTGGACTTTTTTACGGAACGCTTTTCCGCTTTTTCAGTTTTTTCCTCTTGGGCTTTTTTTAAGTTTTCAGATTCGACGGAAACATCGACTTCAATTTCGTCTTCTGCATCGCGCATCAACGCACCGAGTCCTTTTCCCAAAACCTGCCTTTTTTTAGACACGATGCATTACCTCCGCCGCCAGCTTCTCATAACTTTTCGCGCCGATGCATTCCGGGTCGTATTTGCAAATCGGAAGTCCGTGCGAAGGCGCTTCGCTCAGACGCACATTGCGCGGAATAATTGTATTGAAAACCGAATCTTTAAAATAAGTCTTTACTTGCATGACGACATCATGCGCGAGACGAGTGCGCACATCGTACATTGTAAAAAAGATTCCGCCGATTTTCAATTTTGTGTTTATATTTTTTTGCACCTTTTTAACTGTCTGCAACAAAAGCGTGATTCCTTCAAGCGCGAAATATTCGCATTGCATCGGAACCAAAACTTCGTCAGCGGCCGCAAGTCCATTCAAAGTGAGAATTCCGAGCGAAGGTGGACAGTCAATCAAAATGTATTCGTATTGTTCTTGAAAAGGCTTGAGCGCATTTTTCAAAAAATATTCGCGGTTTTCTTGGTCGACCAATTCGACCGCCGCGCCTGATAAATCTATGCCCGCGCTGATTGCGTCGAGAGTCGGAATGCAAGTTTTTTTGACGGTTTCTTCCGGCGTGGAATTTCCGCTTATGAGTTCGTAAATCGTCGGTTTTTCTTTCGAAGAAACGCCGACTCCGCTCGACATATTTCCCTGCGAGTCAAAGTCAACGAGGAGAACTTTTTTTTTGGCAAGCGCGATGTACGCTCCAATATTTATGGCGGAAGTTGTTTTTCCCACACCACCTTTTTGATTCACAAAAACAAAAGTCTTAGCCATAAAATCATTGTAGCATTTTTTTTTCATTTGGTCTACAATAATGCGATGATTATTTTTGCCACATTGTCAAAACCGACTGCGCAGAGTGAAAAAATTTTCGGGCGCAAATACGAACGCGTAAAAATAAAATTAAATTCTCCGATTTTCGACGAAGAAAATTCGCAAAACGAAATTTCGCAAGAAAATTTGAGCGAAGAAATTTCACGGAAAAAAGATTTTCAAAAAAATTCGCGCGATAAAAATTCGTTGGAGAATTTTCAATATGAAATTTCGCATGAAAATTTTGAAAATGAAAATTCGCAAAATGGAATTTCTAACAAAAAAAATTCACGCGAAGAAAAAATTTATTTCGCAGAATTTTTTACCGCCACCCAAACTTTTCACAAAAATTTTTCTTTGCAAGAAGCTGAAATTTTTTTGCAGGAAAATATCGGAAAAACATTTCGCAATTGCACCGAGCGTACGGAACGCGAAGAAATAATTTTCATGACGAGCAAAAAAGGAAAAATCACGCGCATCGCAAAGCCTTTGAAAAATGAGTCGACGCAAAAAATTGGTGCGAAGAAAATTCTCGGAGAAAAAATCGCACTTGGCAAAAATCAACAAAATCGCACGAAAAATTACATCATTCAAGAAGGTGAGCGCGTTCCGTTTTTGCAAGAATTGGGCGTGATGACTTCTGACGGAAAAATCGTCGCCGCAAAACACGCCAAATTTCGCCAAATAAATCGCTTTTTGGAATTTCTCGACGACATTGTTCCTGCCGTTCTCGAACGAAAAAAAATTGAAATGAAAATCGTGAATGAAAATTTGCGCGAAAATTTTGAAGAAAAAGAATTGCTTGAAAATTCAGAAAATGAAAATTTAAGCGGAGAAAATTCGCGCGGCATATCATTTCGACCGAACGAAGCGAGCGGAAAAATCTCTCGCGTGAAAATTAAACAATGTTCAAAAATGACACAACATTTATGCCGCGCGTCGCATTCGCAAATCGAGCCGATAAGAATTTTGGATTTTGGTTCTGGCAAATCATATTTGACTTTCGCCGTGCATTATTATTTTTCGCGGAAAGAAATTCCGTTTGAAATTACTGGCGTGGATTTGAAAAAAGATGTCGTTGAAAATTACGCGGATTTGTCGCATAGGCTCGGCTTGCAAAACATAAATTTTTTTTGCGGAAACATAGCGGATTTTTCTGACGAAAAAAATCCTGACATCGTAATTACGCTTCACGCTTGCGACACAGCCACCGATTTTGCGCTCGACTATGCCTTGCGTCGCGGAGCGAAAGCGATTTTGAGCGTGCCTTGCTGTCAGCACGAAATCAATTTGCAATTGCAAAAGAAATCAAATTGCTCGCGAAACGCTGCGGCTGATATTTCTGCCACGCAAGAAATTTTGCGACCGCTTTTAAAATATGGAATCGTTCGCGAAAGATTTTCCGCGCTTGTTACGGATTGCGTTCGCGCGGAAATTTTGGAGCAAGCCGGCTATACCGTTCAAATTTTGGAATTCATCGATATGGAAGGAACGCCGAAAAATTTGCTGATTCGCGCGGTTTTGAAAAACCACGCTGGAAAAACAAGCCAAGACGAAAACGAGCGTTGTGTTCAAAAAAAACATCTTGAAATTTTGGACGCGCTCGATGTCACACAGACGCTTTGCCGGCTCTTGCGAGAAGAGTGAAAGCCAAAGCAGAATAAAATCAACATACCTCGACGCAGAGCGTCGGGGTATGCCCTCCCCCTCGCACAAATCAATTTGCCTTATTCTTCTGTGGCGACATTCGTAATGCCGTCACGCGAAGCGCAAGTCTTGCAAAGCCGAACATGATTTTCGGCAATGGCTTGTTCTACCGTTCCGTAAATCAATTCTTCAGTGCGATTTAAATGTTGGCAATCTTGGCTTGTGTGGTAGACCTTTCCATGCTTGGTCCAATAGACTTGTTCCGCACCGAACGCTTCCATCGCCGCAGTCTGTTGCTCTTCGCTCACTGGATTGAAATCATAACTTGTTACGCCCGCAATCGCAAGACATACCGCCGCCGCGACCGCGACAACGGTTTTCGTCTTTTTGTCGGCATCCTTGTTCGCGAGCACAAGAATGATGAGGGGCAAAAACGCAATCACGCTTACAATCAGCCCCAAATTGTTCCAAAGCCAAAAAGCGAATTTGTTCTTTTCCGAGGCGGGCTTGATATGATTTGCCTTTTTCCAAAATTGCGAGCCAATCACTACACAAGCCAAATCCAGCACCAAAAATCCAATCATTTGGTAAAGCACTGGACAGAACTTCAAGTCGACCTTTCCCAAAATCACGCCAAAACCGAGCACTTCGAAAACAATCGCGAAAGTCCAAAGAATGATTGCCCCAATGCGAAGTCCTGTCGCATTGCCGACTGGCTGTGCGGGACGAGCCACGCCGCCTTCCGCCTTTGACTGAACGAACTTGTGTTCCTTTGCCATTTTTTCTTCTCCCATAAAAAGTAAAAGCGAAAATCTAATTCCGCAATTAAATTTTTAACGTGCGCATTTTGCGCACAAGTTTTATAAGAAAATTCAAAACAAAGCACGAACTTGCAAAAAAAAGCATTACGCAATTTGAGCGCATCTTTTCATTTTCTTCCTAAATAAAATCCAAGTTTAGAAAGCTTATTATTTGCTGTAAATTTTCACATCAATTTTGTTGTATGGAATTTCAATTTTTGCTTCATCGAAAACGCGCTTTATGGCGATGAAGGCTTGATTTTTCGCCTCGAGGAAATTCGCGGCATCAAACCAAATCGCCATGACAAGATTTATTCCGCTTGCGCCAAAACCGTCAATCCAAAAAGCGGGGGCAGGATCCTGCAAAACAATCGGACAATATTCCGGCGCTTTTTTCAAGGTTTCCAACGCGAAATTCAAATCAATTTCGTATCCCACAGAACAAGAAATCGTCATCCGTCTTTGTGAAAAATAACTCGTGTTTCGCAAGTTCGTATTGATGATTGCGGAATTCGGAATTCGCACCATCTGATTGTCCAGCGTGTGAACCTTGACGGAAAGCAAACCAATGTCGTCGACAATTCCGCTTTCACTTCCCACTGTAATCAAATCGCCGACTTTCAAAGCCTTTTCCGAAATCACAAAAATTCCGCTGATGATATTGCTCACTGAAGTTTGCGCCGCAAAAGCAAACGCCACGCCCGCGACTCCAGCCGCGCCCCAAATAGCGGAAAGTTTCACGCCGAATACACTCAAGACATACATTATCAAAATTATGTAGAAAGCATAATTTATGATTTTCGTGATAATCAACGAACGCTGCGCCGACATTTTTTCCGCAGGAATTTTTTTCACGCGCCGCAAAATAAGTCGATAAATTATCCAAGCCACGAAAATAATCGCGACAGTTCCAATTAACTTGAAAAAATGTGCCAAAGTAAACAGATCCATCATCCGTTCCATAAACGCTGCGAACATTTCTTTCGCTCTTAGTTTGAACATAAATACTCCATATTTAAATAAATGAGTTTTTGGTAAGGTGCTCCGCACCGACAAAACTCAAAGTTAAAGTTGTCGCGCTACTTTAGTGACAAGTTTAAACATCCCTTTCATTTCTAATTGCCGTTGATTTTCGAATCACGCGGCAAGGATTTCCGACTGCGACGCAACTTCGCAAATTAAAATTCGACTTTAGGCGCGGAATGCGCTTCCTGACTTGCGGCGAACATTTGCTTCGCCATAAATCCGTTCATATTCGCGACGAAACTTTGCGGAAATTTTCTGATGAAAACATTGTAGCGTTGAACGGCATTGTTGTAATCAGTGCGGGCGACAGCGATGCGATTTTCCGTTCCTTCAAGCTGATCTTGCAGCGCAAGAAAATTTTCGTTCGCCTTGAGTTCAGGATAATTTTCCGCCACTGCCAAAAGATTTCGAATGCCCGTGCTCAGCTGGTTTTGCACGTTCTGGAATTCCTGAAATTTCTGCGCGTCCTGCAAATCTCCAGAGTTGATGTTCACGCTTTGCGCCTTCGAACGCATTTCGGTAACTTTTGTAAAAGTTTCGCTTTCGTGCGAAGCATAGCCTTTGACTGTGCTCACCAAATTTGGAATCAAATCCGAGCGGCGTTGGTATTGAGTTTGAACTTGCGCCCATTTCGCCGAAACGTTTTCGTCCAGTTCAACCATTGAATTGTAGTTGCCTACGAAAAATCTGTAAACAGCAAAAATCACGACCAAAATCACGCCGAGTGCTATCAACAAATTTCGCGAACCTTTTTTCATTTTAATTTTCTCCGTCATTTTGATTTAAGAATTTTTTGTGTTTCAAACGAAACGCAATTGAAAAACTTGGTGCTTGACTAGCCTCTTTAAGAAAATTTCGCGAAGCGAAATATTTTTTTTACCAGCGCAAGCAAATCCTCGTGCTTGTCCACCGCTTGAGACTTCGTCGCGAGTGCGCACTCTTTCAAGTGTAGCACAAATTTGTCGGAAGCGCAACCGTTTAGCTTGGCGAACTTTCCAGCCGTCGGTGCATGTCATCGAGCCAGACAGCGTGAGTCCATTTTAGTTGCTGATTTAAAAAGCTCCTCCACCTAAAAGAATTTTCATTTTTTTGAATCCAAGATTTTTTTGAACGCGCTTCTATCTTTGTTCAGTTCTTTTGAGCCGCGCGTGATTTTGCAAAGCGACATATTGAATTTTTGGGCGATTTTTCTTTGCGGAGTTCCGTTGTAAAGTTCTTTCACGGAAAGCCATCGTTTTGAAAAGTCGAGTCGCTCAGGGGAAGTGCAAAGGCACTCTAAAAAATCTCGCACAGATTTTTTGCTTTCGCACGAGGCGAGTATCGAACAGATTTCATCGAAACTGTCTGAAAAAAGTTTGTCCTGCGTTTCTGTCATTAGTAACAGAATAAGGCAAATTTACTTTTTTGTCAAATGGATAATAAGATGTTTAAAATTGCCATGAAAATGTGTCGCAAACCAAAGAGTTTGCATATAAATTTTTCGCAAAAAGGAAAGGTGAAAATTAGCACGACAATTTTACTTTCGAGTTGCTGATTTTAATACGAGTTTGCTGCACAAACTCGCTTGTTTGTCATTGTCGGGCTTGACCCGACAATCTATTTTGTACTTGCCCGTGCCGCAACAAGTTGCTAACGCGGACTTAGTTTTTAAGGAATGTTTTTTTTACTGACAGGCAAAATTGAAATTTTATTCGTCAGTAAAAATAAAAAGATGAAATTCTGCTGTGCGTGCGACAGCATACTAGACAAACAAAAAAATGTAAAGTAAAATATTTAAAACATTTTTATGAGAGAAGAAAACCAAGAATTTTTGTCCACGCAAATAATCACATATATTGGAAATAAACGTCTCTTGCTAAAAAACATCGAACGTGAAATTGAACTTGTCAAATCCACATTGGGCAAAGAAAAAATTGTCTGTGCCGACTTGTTTTCAGGCTCAGGAATTGTCGCGCGAATGCTCAAGCGGCATAGCACAAGGCTCATCGTGAATGATCTGGAAGAATATTCGCGCGTGATAAACGAATGTTATCTCACGAACAAAAAAGATTTTCCGGCGACTCAATATTACGAGTACAAAAAGGCAGTAGAAGCGAAGTGCGCGGCGAAAAAAATCGAAGGCATCATCGCCAAAAATTATGCGCCGAAAAATGACGAGTGCATCCAAAAAAACGAACGCGTTTTTTATACGCGTCAAAACGCGCTTTTGCTCGACACTTACCGCGCATTAATCGACGAAATCGTAGTGGACGAAGAAATGAAAAAATTTTTTCTCGCTCCGCTCATTACGGAAGCATCCATTCATGTGAACACGAGCGGCGTTTTCAAAGGATTTTATAAGGACAAAAACACAGGAATCGGATGTTTCGGCGCGGCGCGCAAACAAGCCCTTTCGCGCATTCTCGGCGCAATCGAATTGCGGGAGCCAATTTTCAGCAATTTCAATTGCAGAACCCAAGTGTACAAAAGGAACGCCATCGACCTCGCGCAAGATTTGCGGAACATCGACGCACTTTATCTGGATCCTCCATACAATCAGCATCCTTACGGCTCGAATTATTTTATGTTGAATTTGATTTTAAAAAATCGTCTCGATGTGCAAGTGAGCCGCGTTTCAGGAATCACGCAGGATTGGAATCGTTCGCCGTTCAACAAAGCTCGTTTCGCGCTCGATTCTTTGGAACAAATAGTTTCGTCCGCCCGCGCGAAATTCATAATCGTTTCCTACAATTCCGAAGGCTTCATCGAATTTGACGAGATGCGCGCCATGCTTAAAAAATATGGCAAAATCAAGAGTGTGCAAATTCCGTACAACACTTTTCGCGGAAGCCGCAATTTGAAAAGTCGTTCCATTCATGTCCGTGAATATTTATTCGTGCTAGAAAAAAAATAAAAATTTATTTGCATTATTTTAAAAACAGATTTATACTATTTATATAACCTAATTTCTTAAGGAGGTATGATAAAAGCCGCACATATAGCGCGACACTTTTATCAACCATGCAAATAGGCGTGCCTATTTGCAACAAAAGTTTGCGTTGCAAACTTTATCATATACTTGTGCGCACACGCGCACGTTAAAAGCCAATGTGAAAGCCGCAATCTTTTCGATTGCCAACAATTTCACTCTTGACTTTTTATAGGAGATTTCAATGGGAAAGTATGTCATCGCAAAAACGAAAGCCGGCTTTAAGTTCAATCTTGAAGCGTCGAACGGACAGGTGATTTGCACTTCGCAATCCTACACGACCAAGGTCGGCTGCAAAAAAGCAATCGCGAGTCTGCAAAGAATCGCAAAATCGCCAATAGAAGACCAAACTGTAAAAGGCTACACCGAAGAAAAAAAGCCGAAGTATGAAGTCTACCAAGACAGAAAAAAGGAATACCGATTTCGTCTGATTGCCTCCAACGGAAACAACATCGTATGGGGCGAAGGTTATACGACATTACAGGCTTGCAAATCCGGAATTATGTCCATTCAAAACAATGTGGCTTCGGACATCGTGGACACTTCATTGGCAGAAAAAAAGCCGGCGGCAAAAGCAACGGCAAAAAAAACTGCCACAAAAAAGGCGGCTACGAAAAAATAATTGTTTTCGACAAATCAATGGACGTGCTCGGGAACTTCGGTTCTCCGAACACGCCTAATTTTCTCTAGATATTGCGAACATTTAAAACCCGTGCAAAAATTTGGAAAACAATATATTTAGAGGACGTCTATTTTTAGTCATAACCACCGGCATAGCCGGTGGCTTGACGACCAGCCCTAAAAGGGCCTGT
>CAJUBD010000003.1 GCA_910584475.1 uncultured Treponema sp. | reverse complement strand
ATCTAATATATTATGATACCTCTTTCTCCAAAAAAATCAATAACCAAGCGAAACGGCATTGAAAATCTTTAATTGCCAAACAAAACGAATCAGACTTTGAAATTTTCTATGATTTCAAAAACTTTTCCGCTCATTTCAAGATTTTTTCCCGCCGCTTCGGAAGAATTTTTTGCTTGTTGAGATATCGTGTTTATAGAATTTTGCGTATGCTCTGAAAGAGACATTATTTCATCCGCGACATCCTTGATCAAATCAATTTGTCCGAAAACTTCGATGCTCTGCTTTTTCATCATTCGGCTTGTTTCTCCAAGTGACTGCGAAGAACTGTTTATGAGCATCATGGAGTCAAGCAAGTTTTTCGTTCCGATTTCCTGTTCGCTTATGCTGGATTTCACTTGAGCAATCATTCCCTGAATTTCGCCGATTTTTTTGTCAACGTCTTGGAACGAACTGAGCGAAAGTTTTGAAGCGTCCACAATAGCCGTGATTGTATCCGTGATCGTCTTGATTACGCCCGCAATCGACTTTGACTGCTTTGAAGAATTTTCGGCAAGGTTTCGGATTTCGTTCGCAACCACGGCAAATCCTGCGCCAGCTTGTCCCGCATGCGCCGCTTCGATAGCGGCATTCATCGCAAGCAAATTGGTCTGGCTGGCAAGTTTTGCGACTACTGTATTCGCCTCGCGCAGATGCTTTGCCTGCGCATGGATCTCATCCACTTTTTCCGCGACAATTATTTGATCATTCTGACCTTTGTTGGAAACTCGCACGAGCTGTTCATATCGGTCTGTAATTTGAGAAATATTTGTGTCGATGCTTTTTATGTTCGCAGAAATTTCTTCTACACTCGAAGAAACATGCGAAATCTCGTTGGTCTGGGTTTCGATTTTTTCGTCAAGTTGGCTTATCGCCACTCCGACTTCGCCACCGCTTTCAGCCAGACTTCGCATAGTTTGACTTTGTGTTTTAGCGCGCGTATCAATTTCACCTATGGCGTCGCTCGCCGCCTGAATATCTTCCATCGCATCTTGTGCCTGCTTGGTAACAGCATCGCCAGTTTGCGAAAGCATTACGACCGACTCTTTTATCGAGCCAATCATATTCGCCAAATTAGCCGTAAGTTGATTGCATGTCCGCACAAGATTTCCGATTTCGTCGTCACGACCAACCTCGATGCTTTGCGACAAATCTGCTTTGCCCGAAGCAATATCGCTGATTGAATCGCTGACTTTTTTGATGCGGTCGAAAAGCTTTTTCAAAACGAGACTTGTCAAAACAGTCATAAGGACAATCATAACCAGCGCAATTATGATATTATGCGCGGGAAGAAAAGTCAAAGCGACAATCGCAAACGCAAATAAAATTGAAATGAAAAGGGTGTACCTAAACCGAAGTGAAAGTGAACGCATTTTAATCCTCCAAAAATTGACGAAAAAATTTCTAATAAATTCAGCCCGAAAACTGAAAATTAAAGAAGACCTGTGCCTTCATCGATTCCCATCATAATGTTCATACATTGAACGGCCGCGCCGCTTGCGCCTTTTCCCAAATTGTCGAACCTTGAGCAAAGACAAATGCGCTCGTCATTGCCAAAGACGAAAATCTGCATTTCGTTCGTATCGCGCAAAGTGTTGGCTGGAATTGTCGAAGCATTCAAAACGCCTTCACCATTAAGCGGAGCGACTTTTATAAAGCGACAGTTTTCATAATGTGCGGCAAGTTCATCTCGCAGATTTTTGATGCCGATTTTTTTTGCGAGCAGACGAGAATATAGCGGAACTGTAACACTCATTCCATTGAAGTAGTCGCAAATATATGGATTGAAAATCGGCTCATATGAAAGCCCTGCGATTTTTTTCATTTCTGGCAAATGCTTATGTTCCTGAGTGAGCGCATATTCCCCTGGAGATTCCAATTCGAAATCGCGCTCGGAAGATTCGTATTTTGCGATGGCTTTTTTTCCTGCGCCGCTGTAACCTGAAACCGCGTGGCAAACTACAGGATAATCTGGCGAAATGATTCCGCGTTTAATGAGCGGATATACCAACGCGACAAAGCCGCTTGCATAGCATCCCGGAACTGCGACACGCTTTGAGGAAATTATTTTTTGTCGAAATTCCGCGCCCAATTCTGGAAATCCATACGCCCAGTCGGGATTTGTTCTGTGCGCAGTGGAAGCGTCTATAATTTTCGTGGCGGGATTCGTGCAAAGTGCGACAGCTTGAATTGCGGCGGCGTCCGGCAAACATAAAAATGTAAAGTCCGAAGCGTTTATGCATTCGGCGCGAGCGGCATTGTCCTTGCGTTTTTCTTCATCGATCAAAATCAATTCAATGTCGCCACGATTCTTGAACCGTTCGAAAATCTTGAGACCTGTCGTTCCTTCCTTTCCGTCAATGAAAATTTTATACATGTAATTTAAATATAAAATATAATTGAAAAAAAAGCAACTAGTAATTTCATAAAAAAGTCGTTTTGCAACGTCGTGTCTTCACGACGAGCGCGTAGCGCGAAGTTTCAAGCGGAAAGCGCAATAAATAAGCGAGTTTTTGGTAAGGTGCTCCGCACCACAAAACTAGAAGTTAAAGTTGGCACGCGTTTTTTCAAAAAAACAAGGCGAAAAATCCGATAGCAAGGACGCGGAGCGTACGTGCGTTATATTTTGACGACAATTTTAAATGTTCCTTGGAACTTAATTTCGCCCGCGTTAGCAACATGTTGCGGCGCGGGCAAGTACAAAATAGATTGTCGGGTCAAGCCCGACAATGACAAATAAGCAAGTTTGCTGTCAAGTTTTATGTTGCAAAACCCGTTTCCTTAATACGCTTTTTCGTGCACGCCAGCTACCGCTCTGCCGCTCGGTTCATCCATATTTTTCCAAGCCGCGTCCCATTCCAAAGCCTTCGCCGTGGAGCAAGCGATGCTCGCTTCATGGGGAACAGTTTTTGCGGCCGCTTCGGACGGAAAGAATTCCGCGAAAATCTGACGGTAAAAATATTCTTCTTTTGTGGCGGGCGTGTTCACTGGAAATCGTTTTTCACGCGCGGCAAATTGCGCGTCGCTGATTTTTTCTTCAGTGAATTTTTTCAGCGTGTCAATCCAATTGTAGCCAACGCCGTCAGAAAATTGTTCCTTTTGTCGCCAAGCGATTTCGCTCGGAAGATAATCTTCGAACGCTTTTCGCAAAATCCATTTTTCAATTCGCTCGCTTCCGTCAGGATTTTTCGGACACATCTTGTCGGACGGATTTATGTTCATAGCCACATCGATGAATTCCTTGTCCAAAAAAGGAACGCGACCTTCCACGCCCCAAGCCATCAGCGACTTGTTTGCGCGAAGACAATCGTATAAATGAAGCTTACTCATTTTGCGCACGAGTTCTTCGTGGAATTCCTGCGCGTTCGGCGCTTTGTGAAAATACAAATATCCGCCGAAAAGTTCGTCGCTTCCTTCGCCGCTCAAAACCATTTTGATTCCCATAGATTTTATCACGCGGGCGAGCAAATACATTGGAGTGGAAGCGCGCACCGTGGTAATGTCGTAGGTTTCCAAATGGTAAATCACATCGGGCAAAGCGTCCAACGCTTCCTGAACCGTGAAGTGCACTTCGTGATGAACCGTGCCCAAAAAGTCGGCGGCTTTTTTCGCGGCCGCCAAATCCGGCGAGCCTTCCAAGCCAATCGCAAAACTGTGAAGCGTCGGCCACCAAGCGGCTTGCGTGTCGCCGCTTTCGATTCGCTTCGCCGCGAATTTTTTCGTAATCGCCGCAATGATTGAAGAATCCAATCCGCCGCTCAAAAGAACGCCGTAAGGCACATCGCTCATAAGTTGCTTTTTTACCGAAGTTTCTAACGCGGCGCGAAGTTCATTCACGCTGCTTTTATTGTCTTTGACATTTTCAAATTTTTCCCAAGAACGCGAATACCAGCGAATTGGCTTTCCCCCTCCATTCGAGGTGAGAAATTTTTGTGCGCCTTTTCCACCCAAATAAAATGAACCGTTCGGAAATTCTTCCACCGAAACGCAATGTCCTTCCAAAGCCTTGAGTTCGGAGGCAACATAATATCGCCCGTTAGAATCCCAGCCCTGATAAAGCGGAATTACGCCGATTTCATCGCGCGCAATCAAATACAAATCTCGTTTGGAATCGTAGAGCGCGAACGCGAAAATTCCGCTCAAGTTTTCGATAAAATCCGAAATGCGTTTTTTAAAATCAGAATTCGCTGAAACGCTTTCATCAAAATTTTCAATCGCGCTTTTATAAAGCGGAATGATTACTTCGCAGTCGCTTTGAGTTTTAAAATTGTAACTGTTCAAAAATCGAGCTCGAATTTCTTTTTGGTTGTAGATTTCGCCGTTCACCGCGAGGATGATTGTCTCGTTGTCGCTCACGAGCGGTTGCTTTCCCGAAAGCGGATCGACAATCGCCAAACGCTCGTGGCTCAAAATCGCGTTGCCGCCAGTGTACACGCCGCTCCAGTCAGGACCGCGATGCCTAATCTTTCGAGACATTTCCAAAACCTGCGAACGAAGTTCGTCTCGCAACCCCTCCCCGACAGGAACAGAACCGCTTTCCAAATCAAACGCGCCGACAAAACCACACATAAAAAACCCCTTAAGAAAATGCGCTTTGGCGGAAAATCCCGCCGCACAAAAAAAGACGTCGGCTTAAAGAAAATGATTCCTTAAACCAAACGTCTTCGTTAAAAACGATTCTAGCAAAAAAAACAAATAGTGTCAACCACTTCATCGCGAATGTTTAAATTCAGCGTTTAAAATTGCCACGAAAAAGGTGTGGCAATTTTAATTTCGAGTTTGTCGGTGCGTAGCACCTTACCGAAAACTCGCTTTATTTTTTCTGCTCTTTCCTGTAGAATGTTTTGGATGAACGCTGCAAAATGTATATTTGTCTCAATGCTCATTTTTTCGTTTTTGGGATGCAAAGTGGGGCGTGCAGGAACGAAAGAATCTTTTGACTTGAAAACTGTTTCTACCGCAAAAGAATCCGAAACGCAAAATCTGCCGCAGAAAAAATACGGCGGACTTTATTCTGATTCGGATCTTGACACTATCTTAAAGCAGAATGATGCCATTTATAGCCGAGATGCCGTCGCCTATTATTATGCGGGAAACCGATGCGCGGACGGCGAAGAGTATCAAGAAGCGGCAAAGCTTTATGCGATGGCGGCGGAGACATTTCAATGCAGTCCATACAAATATGGCAAAGTGGGTTGGGATGACAAATGGGAAGAATCATATCCTTGTACGCTCGATGAGAACGGCGAATGCGAGGAATTCTATTTCTCCATCTATAATCTTTCTTGCTGCATGAGCCTTTTGGGATTTCTTGAACTTTCGGAAGCGTATCTGTATAACGCGATTATCGCAGGGTATCCATACTTGAAGCATCTGCTTTCAGATTCCGATCTTGAAAATCTGTACAACAGTGAGAATGGAGATGCGGTGAAAGAGCGGGCGAAAAAACTTTTTGCACGCGGAAATGACGCGGACTTTTTTGCGGGAAAAGAAATGACCGCGGCGGGCGATGCATTGTATTTCCACTTCAACAGCAACGGAAAGGACGCTTTCTATTATGGGGATAGAAATTTCTCCGAATCATATTCTGATGAGCCGTGGTGCATGCACGGAACATATGTGGCAAAGAATTTCCATGTCCTAATACAATTTGATTCTGTGTTGAAAAAAGAAGGGCGCGGAAACAGATTGTGGGGCGGCGGCGTAATCGACAGGTACGATGCTTATACTCTGCCTACTCTCAAAGAACGAAACAAGCAGTATGTGCTTTCTCCTGTTGAACTATTTAAGTCTAGGTATTTGGATTATGCTTGGAAAAAATCGCCGGCGGAAAAAGATTTGATTCACGGAAGTTTTTTGGAAAGTGTTTTGGACAAAGATGCAGAAGCTTTTGATTGTTGCTTTCTGCGTGTTTCTTGCATCGACTTTTTGGAGCAAATTTTTGAGGAGGTCGAAGATATTGAGTGGCATCCCGAAGATTACGAGAAAAACCGAGAGCAAAACCGGCTGGAAGAGGAGCGCAGGAAACGGCAGGCTCAGACCGCGCTGATAGGACTTTCAAAAGAAGAAATCGCGGCGAACGCCGAACGGCGACTTGAACGCTACCGTGAATTTGCCGAGCCGATTATTCGCGGCTACAAAGAAAAAGGAAAGATTGTCGCGCTCGATTCTAGCGAGTTCTCCGATTCCGAAGAAGCCGCTTCCTTGTCGCAAGAAACGGAATTTTGCTATGTTTTAATCAAAGGAACGCTGAAATCTTCCGGCGCGTTTGAAAATATCTATGAAATAGCGGAGGAATGTTTTTCCGCTGGATGTTTCCTCGACTTTTCGGAGTGCGAAAGCGGCGGTATTGAATGTGATTTTTCTCCAAGGGCGAGAATCAAAGGAATAATATTTCCGAAAAACTTGATGAAAATTTCTGTAAGTCTAAATGATGCTGAACTTGAGATTATGGAATTCCAAGACTGTGAAAAACCAGTGGAAATAGACTTCGGTTATTACAAAGACTATAAAAACAAATTTCTTAAAGCACTTCGCTTGCCAGAGGGACTTAAAACAATTACAGAATTCGCATTTATGAATTGCTGTGCTCTCATGCAGGTGTATGCACCAAAAAGCCTAGAAACGATAGAGCATCATGCGTTTTGTGACAGTTTCATTCCAACTTTTGAAATTCCTGAAAATGTCCGCACCGTTCAAGAATATGTGTTTGATGATGTGACAGAAAAATATATTCCCGCATATCGCCATCACCCCGAAAACTACGACTGGCATTACAGTTGGATTTCACCGGATGGCTACAGCACATACTACTGGTATTCTGAGTATAATGTTCATTGGGGTAGCAGAATAGAATGACAATTTTTTAGGAAGAAAATCATATTTCAGTTTGCCAATTTCGTGAAACCAAAATCGCAATTCGTGGTTTCCAATTTGGATTTCAATTTATATTGAAATATCTTGGAGAAATTCGAGTTCAAAATTTCCGCGAGTTTCGAGTTTTATGAAACTTAAATCGTTGGCAAGGTGGCGAATCGAATTTCTAATTATTAGCCGGATTTTTTCCGAAATTTGAATTATGGCGAAGGCGAAAAAAATTCTCGCGTTTTTGGCAATTCCTCTGATTTTCGTTTGGTACTGCACTGCGCAGGAAATTTCCGCCGAACACGCGCGACGGCTTCGTGCCCAAATCGCATTGTGCTCAAAACAATATATAGGCTGCCCATATCAAACTGGCGCAATCGGACCAGAAGCATTTGACTGTTCGGGACTCGTCTACACGGTAATGCGCGAAGCCGCAGAAATCCAAATGCCGCGCTCCGTAAGAGCCGTTTACTCGAAGGCAAAAACCATACCGCTTTCCCAAATAGAAGAAGGCGACCTTGTCTTTTTCAAGACTACAGGCGACGGTTCGATTTCACATGTCGGCATTTACATCGGAAGAAATCAATTCATCCATGCGGCGAGCGATGGCGCGAACAACGGTGTAATAGTTTCTTCGCTCAAAGAGCGATATTATGCGAATTGCTTCGCTTCCGCGGGACGGGTGCTTCCTTCTGGACGAGGATCAAATGAAATCTATGTCGACGACACAGAAAAGGGCGAAGAATCCGAAAAACCAAGTGTTACAGCAGGGCGTACTGTCGAGGCAAAGGCTTCCCCGAAAAATTCAAATGTTTTATTTGACGCGACTCTTTTTTGCGATTGGAATCTTTGGTTTCCGCAAGGCGCGGATTTTAATTGGCACGGAATCGCGCTTGAAACAAACATAAGGTATGCCGGCTGGAGATTGCAGCCTGGACTCGGAGCTATTTTTCGCTACAATCGCGGCACGCAAAATTTTCAAATTCCAATCGTTCTTTCGTTGACATTCAAAGACTACATAAAATTTTATTTAGGTCCCGTGATAAATTGTGGAATCCCGAAAATAAGCACAAGCGGCGAAAAAATAAAAGGCTGGCCTTTCCCTGGAATCATTGGCATTTCATTTCAAACGCCTACAATTAAAATCGGAAAAGTCGAAGTTTCGCTTGTCCAAGATTTGGACTATACTTTCTATACAAAACGCGACCGTAGCGCGATTTCAGCCAAAAAGCACATCGGAACAGGATTTGTTTTTTCCACAGGAATTCGCGTAACTTTGCCGCTGTCAAATTTTTTAAAATGAAATATAAAGATTTTGCGGGTTTATCGCAAACGAGGTTTTTATGAAATATCGCAATTGTTTTTCGCGCAAATTTTATCGCAAATTCGCAATGCCAATTTTTTATTTTATCGCAATTTTTTCAATTTCATTGATTTTTTGCGGATGTCCTGCGGATTTGAAAATTATCGCAAATCCCGACAAAAGTTTTTCGTTGGAATTCAATTCAAATATCGGCGAGAATTTTGTCTCTGCGCTGGAATATTTATCGCAAATTCCCGAACAATTTGCAGAAGACTCGCAAAATATCGCAAATCCCGGGCAGAATCAATCGCAAAATTTCGATTTATCGCAAATCATCGACACAAAAGAAATCGAAAGCGAGATGAATTTGCGATATTTTTCCCAATCGCAAGTGAAAATTCAAAAAAAATCCGCAAAATCATATAATTTTATCGCAAATACGAAAATCAAGAATATCGCAAAATTCCCGAAAGACTGTTTATCGCAAGAGAACTTGCCGAATGGAAAAACGCGCGTAACATTTTCGCTCAGTCCAGAAATTTTGCAGACAACGCTTTTGCGCGATGAAACTACGATAAAGGGATTTGCCGAAATTTTGATGGCGCCGCTTGTCACAGGCGAAAAAATGTCCGCCGAAGAATACAGGGATTTGCTTGTGGCGGTTTTCGGCGAGGCTGTGACAGATGATTTGCTCTCGGGCGAATTCAAAGTGGATTTTATTTGCCCCGACAAAAAAATTTTATCGCAAAAAATTTCAATGGCAGATTTGCTTATCGCAAGTGAAAATGTTAATTTTGTGTTTGAATATTAGAGAACATTTAAAATCAGCGGCTAAAATATTACGCAAGTACGCTCCGCGTCCTTGCTATCAAGTTTTTGCTTGCTCGCATGTCTTGCATTTTCGTCCGCAGACAGACGAAAACCGCGAAAACTTGCGCCGACAATTTTAATACGAGTTTGTTGCACAAACTCGCTTATTTGTCATTGTCGGGCTTGACCCGACAATCTGTAGTGAAAACAGATTCCCGTGTCGAGTACGGGAATGACAGGTCGCTTTGCGAAAAAATTCACGGCAAAATTTTTCTTTCAACGAAAATCTTTTTTGCGACATTTATCGCGTTCAGCACTTTTGGAAATCCGACATACGGAATGCATTGTACAAACGTTTCGATGATTTTTCCTGGCGTGATGCCGACATTCAGCGCGCCGTTGATGTGAACTTCCAATTGCGGCTCGCACCCTCCCGAAGTGAGTAGGCTTGTTATCGTAATCATTTCGCGTTCCTGCAAGGAAAGCCCCTCCCTTGTGTAGATTTCTCCAAAAGCGAATTCAACAATGAACTTGCCCACGTCGGGCGCGATTTTTTCCAGTGACTTTATCACGTTTTTGCCGCCCTCGCCGTCAATCCGCTTTAACTGTTCCAATCCTTTTTCAAAAAGATTTTTTTCCATTTGACTTTCCTCCAAAAAAGTTTATAATTAAAGCATAACACTTAAACCTTGGTTTAAGTCAAGATTTTTTTGAGAAATTTTATGACGATTGGCGAAATGGCACAAAAAACAAATCTCCCCGAAAGCACGTTGCGTTATTATGAAAAAAAAGAATTACTCGTAATCGTGCGCGACAAAAACGGCAGACGCGTTTATTCCAAAGACGATGTTGAATGGATTAAATTTATCCGCCGCCTTAAAGAGACCGGAATGGATTTGAAAAACATTCGCCGCTATTCCAAGTTGCGCTATTTGGGAAATGAAACAATGAGCGAACGCCTTGAAATCCTGCAAGCCCACCGAAATTATGTTTTGGAACAAAATCTGAAGTGGAAAAAACATTTGCAAAATTTGGACAAAAAAATCAATTTTTATCAAAAGTCAATAAACGATGAAAATTGATTTTCAGTTTTCAAAAATTGTGGAAGAAATACCCGTGCGTTCATTGTATTTTCAAGAAAGTTTCTATGCTTATGCCTGCTTGTTGCAAAATGCTGTGCAATGTCCCTCTTGCAATTTCAGAATGGTTTGGAATGATGACAATATGCGAGCCATCGGTATATTTTAAATGACTTCCCTTTTGCGAAACATGGCGGAAGCCGAGTTTTCAAGGACTTTGATAATTTCTTTTGGTGGAAGAATTGGATATTTGCTTGACATTATATCGCCAATCTCATTGTTGTTAAAAAAACATTTTTTACGGGAATTCCTTCTGTTGCAAAATCTTCGTGGTATAATTCAAGTGCTTCTTTCAAATTCATAAGCGCGGAATTACTTATTACCTACGACATAACTCACGCCATTGCAAAAAATCCGAAAATTTTGTAGAATAAGGTTTACATTAATTGAAAATCTTTCAAAATTCTCACGGAAGGTGTGTTATGCCAAAAATCGAAGTGAACGAAAAATTGTTTTTTGACGCGGTAGGTCGCCGCTATGATTACGCCGCTTTGGAAGATGTGCTTCCGTGCGCCAAGGCCGAACTCGACGAAAAGCCCGATGAAACTTTGCCGGAAAGCGAGCGCACAATCAAAATCGAACTGAACGACACGAACCGTCCTGACTTGTGGTCCACAAATGGCGTGGCGCGGCAACTCAAATTGCATTCGGGCGATGTTTGCGAAGCAAACTCGGCAGCGAAGCGTAGCGGAAACAGTCCTGACTATTTTAAATTTATGGCGAACCGAGGCAATGCGGATTACGGCGAGCGCGTCATAAATGTAGAGCCGGATTTGAAAAATATTAGGCCGTTTATGGTGGCGTTTTTGATTTGCGGAAAGCCGATCAACGATGCAATGCTCAAGGACATAATTCAAACTCAGGAAAAACTTTGCTGGAATTTTGGGCGAAAGCGAAAGTCCATTTCAATGGGAGTCTATCGCGCAGAAAAAATCAAATTTCCCGCGACATACAAAGCCGTCGATCCTGACAAGACTTCGTTCATTCCGCTTCAAAGCGAAGTGACGATGACTTGCCGCCAAATTCTCACCGACCATCCGAAAGGTCGCGACTATGGCTGGATTTTGGAAGGACTGCCGAAATTTCCACTGCTCACGGACGCGAATGGCGAAGTGTTGTCAATGGCTCCGATTATCAACGGCGCGTTTTTGGGCGCGGTTAAAGTGGGCGACAAAGATTTGATGGTCGAGATGACGGGCGACAATATGGAAAACCTTTTGCTTTCTATGAATATTGTTGCATGCGACTTCATTGATCAAGGTTACGACATTAAGCCGATTCTCGTAAAGCATCCTTATGAAACCGGATTCGGGCGCGACATAATGACTCCGTTTTATTTCCAAAAGCCGACAAAGGCGAAGTTGAGCAACATCAACAAAGTTTTGGGAAGCGACTTTGACATTGAAAAAGTTCGCGATGCGCTCGCGAGGATGGGAAGCACGGTCGAGACGAAACAGATTGAAAACGATTGGGAAATCACGCTTTCGCCCGCGCCGTACCGCAACGACTTCCTTCATGAAGTGGACGTGACGGAAGACGTGATGATTGGAATGGGCGTTTCGCAATTTCCGCCGCTTAAGCCGCGCGACTTTACAATTGGCAAACTTTCCGACGTGACTATTTTCAGCCGGAAAGCAAAAGAAATTATGGCGGGACTTGGCTATCAGGAAATGATTTTCAATTATCTTGGAAGCAAAAGAGATTATGTTGAACGGATGGACGTTGACACGCGTAACATAATTGAAATCGCAAATCCGATGAGTGAAAATTACCAATTCGTGCGCAACTCGATTTTGCCGTCTTTGCTCCGCGCCGAAAGCACAAGCGCGAACGCGATTTTCCCGCACAAGATTTTCGAAGTGGGAAAAGTCGCCTATATTTGTGATGAGGAAAATACAGGCACACGAACGCGCCAAAATTTGGGATTGCTCACCGCCGCTTCAAACGCGAATTTCAACACGCTCGCAAGCGAGATTTCTTCGCTGCTTTATTTCCTCGACCACGAATACAAAGTCGTGGAAACCGATGATCCGCGTTTCGTGCCAGGCCGTCAAGCAGGAATTTTAGTCGGCGAAAAGCAAATCGGAATTTTTGGCGAAGTCCATCCGCAGGTTTTGGAAAATTGGGCAATTCAAGTTCCGTGTGTCGCCGCCGAATTGGATTTGGAAGAATTGATGTAGACTCTCGCTCATAATTACATTGTGATTACTGAGACGAAGGGCATTTTTACAAGAAATGCTTGTTGACAGATTTTCAAATTCTACGTTCGTAAAAATCCAAGCGTTATGACTTTCACTCTATTGCGCTTTTGGAATTGCGACTTAAAATTTTTATGCGGGAAAGAGCGATTACATCAATGTTCTGTGCCAGACAATGCAGAATTGGCTCACTCGCATAGAATTTTTTGGCAAGTTTTGTCATCAAATTTAGTCGGGCGTTTTGCGCCCGACTCTTTTTTTTAAATTATAATTGCGCTTTGCTTCGGCAAAATGATTTTTCCGCCTTGAATTTTCGCGCCGCCCAAAGCAAAACGTTCCGCGCTTTTATCGCCGAAATTCTTTGGCAAAGAAATTTCTTTTTGCGCATCAAGCGGATTTATCGCGACAAGAATGTCGCCGCCGCGAATGTATGCCAAAGCCTCATCCTTCTTTCCGCAAGAAATCACTTCAATTGAAGCAAGATTTTTCAAGGAAGCATTGTTTTTGCGCAATGCGTTCAATTTTTTTACCGTGTTCAAAATTGAATTCGCGTCCTTTTCCTGTGCTTCGACATTCGGGCGATTTTCATTTGCGTCAATTGGAATGTACAATTCGCTCGGCTTTGCGGAAGAAAATCCCGCGTTCAAAGAAGCGTCCCATTGCATCGGCGTGCGGCTTCCCGTCCTGAAATATCCGCCTTCCACGCTCGGCTGGTCTTCAATGTATTTCATTCCGATTTCGTCGCCATAATAAACGAACGTCGCGCCAGGCATCGTAAGTAAAAATGTGAACGCCAATTTTATTTGCGTAGGCGAAAGTTTGCGCGACATTCTTTCAATGTCGTGGTTGCCCGAAATAAGGCAAAGAAGTCCTAGTTTTCCGACTTTTTCGGAAAGGGATTCATAGGATTTCCAGAATTCCGTTAAATCGCCGACACCGGCAAAATACGGATTTTCACGGAACAAATCAAGGTAATGAGTAGTGCCGCATTGCATCAAAAAGTCCATGTCAAAGCCAGCTTTCAGAGACTTGTCAGGCGCGCCCCATTCGGAAACCATCGCCGCGTTCGGGAATTCTTTGTCGAGCCGCTCACGGATTCCCTGCCAAAATTTTATCGTGCCCGTAGAATCCTTGTCGTCGTTTTTGATGAGCGAAAACGCCATGTCCACGCGGAATCCGTCGCATCCCATTGAAAGCCAAAATTTCATAACATTCCAAAGCGCGTTTTTCGTGGCGAGCGCGGCGGGCGAATCCATGGAAATCTGCCACTTCTTTTTCGGATCGCAATTCAAAAAACCGTAATTGAGCGCGGGCTGTGTCGTGAAAAAATTCGTGGCGCAATCGCCTCTGTCGCAAAATCCGTTCAGAACGCCGGTAATGTTCGTAACGCCTTCCATTTTTTCAAACCAGCCTCCAGTCCAAATGTAGCGGGCATGAAATTCATTTGGATTTTTGTCGGTAGATTTCATTGATTGCTTAAACCATTCGTGCTCAATCGAAGTATGGCCAGGAACCAAATCAAACAGAACATGCATGTTCCGTTTGTGTGCCTCGGCGAAAAGTCTGCGGGCATCTTCGTTTGTTCCGTAGCGCGGCGCGATTTTGCAATAGTCGGAAATGTCATAACCTGCATCATGAAACGGAGACTCAAAGCACGGATTGAGCCAAATCGCATTGAAGCCCAAATCCTTGATGTAATCCAACTTTTCGATTACGCCCTGCAAATCGCCAATTCCGTCACCATTCGTGTCCTTGAAACTCTGCGGATAGATTTCATAGAAAATCGCATCCTTCAACCATTCTTTCATTTTTTCCTCCAATGAATTATTGAAAAAAAAATTCAATTTTTTTCTAGTCTTTATGTGCGCACAAGCGCACAGTTTATAGCAAATTTGACAGTTGCAACGCAACTGGACAAACTAGACTCAATGGCAAACGCTCATTTGAGTGCTGCCATCATATTCTCAATGAATAGAAGTCAAGAATGTGACTTTTTGAAAACGGAATCGCAAATTTCTAGATTTTCAAAACACCATTTTCCAGCGCAGTAAAATTCGTACCGTCTTTATAGTTTATCACAATCGTGGGAAGACGAACAACGCCGTCAAGGTGAATGAGCGAAGGCGCATCGCCATCGTAATTTTCACCAATCGCGAAATGGCAGGTTTTGAATGCCTTTTCATCTTCCAACATATTTCCAGTAATTGTGGCGGCGGGATTCAAGCCGATTCCGAGTTCGCCGATATTGCGCGCGTTTCGTTTATAAATTTCGCCTTGTCCTTGCGGAAGATCACCTTTCTTTTCCATTTGAAGCGAATGCGCTTCAGCATCGGAAATTGTTTTCAAAAGCCGCTTGGCTTCCGCGCCGCCTGAAATTTCCGTGACGAAACCGCCTTGCACTTTTACCGTAATTGGATTTTGCAAAATTGAATCGCCGTCCGCAAAAGTCATTGAACCGTCAAAAACGATCGTTCCATTGCAGCCGCTTTCGATTCCATCGCCGACAATCGGACTGATAAAAACTTCGCCGGCAGGAATATTGCCACCGCTTCCTGGTTTGGAAAAATCGCCATTGTCGTCCAAAGGTTTGCGTCCTTCCACAGGAACGAGAATGTCCGTTCCGCCCGCGCTTGTAACTCGAACAGTTACAGCATCAGAAAACTTTTCGCTCAATTTCTTGCAACGCTCGGCAAGTTCCGAATAATCAATGTTCACGGTGCGCTCAAACATATCGTCTGTGAGACCAGGCGCCCACACCGCGCGAATTGATTTTTTTCCGTTCAAAAGATAGTCGAAAACATGGTCATATTTTTTCCCAGCCTCGTCAACATAAGGCGTTGCCGTCGCTTCAGAATCTTTTCCAAGTTTCAAACTCGAAATCGAAATGACAACATCGGGAGCAGATTTTATCGCGGCGATGACGGCTGGCTCGGCATTGTCCAAAGAAGTTTTTTCGTTTTGATAAATTAGCGTGGGCGAAGATTCGACCTTGTCGCAATTGGTATAAAAATCCTGTGCGATGTCGGACACGGCGGGATTTGCGATTATCAAAACTCGCTCGCCTTTTTTTACTTTGAGAACATCTCTTACGACGGTTTCCGCGCTCGTCTGGTTTTTCTTTATATTAAACATAATGAAAAATTATAATGAAACTTGGTTTTAAAATCAACAAGGAAAATTAAGAAAAATTGTTTTAAAATTTTGCATGGATTTTAAATTTGAATCCTTACACAAACTTGCTATCGTCCGCTTGCGCGGTTCGGTTCTTCAAAATCTTATGCAGGCGGCTTTCTGTGAAAAAACTTGGTATGCAGAATTTCGATTTCATAGCGTCAAATGTCTGCAATCACACGTTTTTCTTCATCCGCCTTTTTTCGTATCGAGCGCCAAAAATATTTTATTCGGAATTCCAGAAAAATTTGAAGACATTATTTCCCGCAAAATAAAATTCTCTTTACGCGCCCTGTAAGAATTTTTTCTTCAAGCGGCGTGGCCTTTCCTTTGCTCAGAAATTCCTGCGAACGCACTTTCCATTTTTCCTGTGGGTCGAGCAAAACCAAGTCCGCGTCATAGCCTTCTTTGAGCAAACCTTTTTTCAAACCCAGAATTCGCGCTGGATTTGCTGACATCAGTTGCGATAATTTTTGTTCGGTGAAATTTTCCTGCTCTACCAAAATTGTGTGGCAAAAAGCGTAGGCAGTTTCAAGCCCAGAAAATCCAGGCGCGCCTACGGCTTTATCGCAAGTCGTATGTGGCGCGTGGTCAGTTGCGATAACATCGGCAGTGCCGTCGCGCAACGCTTGAATCAATGCCGCGCGATCTTCTTCGCTTCGCAAAGGTGGATTTACGAATTCAAAAATTCCTTTGCCACTTGTTCCAGTCAAACCCAGATGGTGCGGCGTAATTTCACAAGTGATTTGAAATTGCGATTTTTCGCTTGCGGTTTCTCCTTTTAAATTTGCGATATTTTTTTTTGCACGGCGGACGGCTTCAATGCTGTTTTTCGTGGAAACATGGCAAATATGAATTTTGCAATTCGCTTTTTTTGCGATTGCGATATTTCGTTCGGTTGCGATATCTTCCGCCAATTCCAAAATTGAATTTGCGATAAAAATATTTTTTTTCGCTTCATTTATCGCAAGTTTAGGAATTTTTTTCGAAATTTGATTTTTTTTATCGCAAATTTGCGATAAATCCTGAATATTCATATTAT
The DNA here is from genome assembly GCA_910584475.1 of uncultured Treponema sp. GTDB lineage: Bacteria > Spirochaetota > Spirochaetia > Treponematales > Treponemataceae > Treponema_D. Next base: position 207,623 of record CAJUBD010000003.1, on the reverse strand, counting down.
GATTTGCGATAATTTCCAAAGCCTTGTTGCGATAAAATTTTGCTTTTATCGCAAGTGCGCAATCTTCGCTGTGACAAGCCACGATTAGCCCTTTTTTCGCGGCAATGCGCATCGCTTCAAGCATAACGGCGGCACTTTCCACGTCGCGACCGTCCTCCGAAATTACAGGCGTAGACTTTCTTTCAAGCGAATCAAGATGAGAAAGCGTTGCGCCGTCAAAATCCTTCGTGATGCTTACGGTTTGAAAAACTTGCGATTTTTTTTGCGAAGCGGCTTCAGCATCGATTTTTATCGCAAGTTCTTTTGAAGAAACCACGGGATTTGTGTTTGGCATCAAAACTAGCGTTCCAAAACCTCCGGCTTCGGCGGCGTTCAGCGCGCTTTGCAAATCTTCTTTTTGAGTAAGGCCTGGATAACGAAAATGCGCGTGCATATCGATAAATGCCGGCGCAAGCGTCAAGCCGTTTGCGTTTATGAATTTAATTTGCGATATACTTCTTTCGGAAAAAACTTTTTTATCGCAAGCGGCTTTCGCGGCTTCCAAAACCGCGCTTTCAGTTTTAAAATTTCCTTTTAAAACGCGCACAATTTTTTTCTTTTCCAAAACAATCGCGCCGCGCATCCGCATAGATTCGTCAAGTAAAATAGCATTGTAAATTATTTTCATTTTTTTCCGCCAAATTTTCAGTGAGAAAGTTTCAACTTTCGAACTATAACGCGAGTTTTCGCAAGGAAACTCGCAGTTAAAATCGGCACGATATTTTAGTGCCGATTTTAACTAATTTCCACCGCCTCACCTTGAAGTCCCGCTTTGTAGAGCGTGTCGCAATATTTGCAGCGATAAAGAGCGCGCGCTTTGTCCACGAGGCTGAAAGTTTGCACGACATATTTTTCGCTCGCGGTGATACAGCGCGGATTTTTGCAAGTTACGACGCCTGTAACATTTTGAGGCAATTCCATTTTTATTTTTTCAACGATTTTTTCGTCCTTGACGACATTCACCGTGATGTTCGGGTCGATGAAGCCGAGCACGGAATAGTCGATGTTTATGATGTTATCAACTTTTATGATATCTTTCTTTTCCAAATTTTTCGACTGAACGTTCATCACAAGCGCGGCGGTAAAACGCGCCTTTTCCAAACCAAGCCAGCGGAAAATTTTCGGACCGTCGCCCGCGTGAATATGATCAATCACCAAACCGTTTTTTATCGTGTCAACATTCAACATAACTTCTCCTTAATTTTGTAAAAAAAATTACAAATAATTATAAAAACGAAAATACGCAAAAGGAGCGTCCATTCCGTCCGGCGCACTCTGCGGAGCGAGAAGCCGCGCAGCGGCGCACGAGTCTAAGTTCCAAATATCCGCAGTCGTGCGTAAGGCGGATGGATGCGACTTTCCGACAGCATTTTCAATTTTTATAAATAATTTTCAAAGTGCGTCCGTGAGCTTCGCCATCAAACTCATTCGCGCGTACATTCCGAATTTCACTTGCTTGAAATATGCCGCTCGCGGATCATCGTCTACTTCATAAGAAATTTCGTTCACGCGAGGAAGCGGATGCAAAACAATCATATCTTTTTTCGCCAGCCGCATTTTTTCCTTGTTCAAAATATAACTGTCTTTCAAGCGAATATAATCCTGCTCGTTGAAAAAGCGTTCTTTTTGTACGCGGGTCATATAAAGGATGTCGGCTTGGTCAATCACGTCTTCCATCCGCTCGGCGCATTCATATTCGATTCCTGCAGGTTTAAGAATATCTTCGACCATATATTCGGGAATCGCAAGTTCTTTTGGGCTTACGAAAATAAATCGATTTTTCGGATAGCGACACATCGCCTGGGTGAGCGAATGAACCGTTCGTCCGAAGCGTAAATCTCCGACGCAGCAAATTGTCTGCCCTTCCAGAGTGCCTTTGAGCCGACGAATCGTGAGCAAATCGGTGAGCGTCTGTGTGGGATGAAAATGCCCGCCGTCGCCCGCGTTGATTATCGGGCACGCTGAATACTCGCTAGCCAAAAGCGCGGCTCCTTCTTTAGGGCTTCGGATTGCGATTACGTCGGCATAATTTGAAACTACGCGAATCGTGTCGGCAAGGATTTCACCTTTTGTCGTGGAAGTGTATGAAGCATCCGCGAAGCCTTCCACACTTCCGCCAAGCCGCAGCATCGCCGCTTCGAACGAAAGCCGTGTTCTTGTGCTCGGCTCAAAAAAAAGTGCCGCAAGAATTTTCCCGCGGCACACTTCTTTAAATGAATTCGGATCAACAATAATTTGTTCTGCCAGTTCGCAGATTTCGTTGATTTCTGGAACTGACAAATCAGATATCTGAATGACGTGACGACCTTTTAGCATTTGATGCTCCTTAATTTTTAACAGTGAAGAAAGTGTCAACTTTCGAACTGTTAAAAATGTGTTTTCGCAATGAAATGAGAAAACACATTGGATGTCGAGTTTTGGAACAAAACTCGAAGTTAAAATTGTCGCGCTATTTTAGCGACAATTTTAAACGCTCCTTAATTTTTGAAATTATATCACGAAACGCGAAAACTTGCAAGAGAAAAAAACTGTCAAATCTAAGCGGCAGAATCTTTAGGACGAATTCATTTTTTTTCAAACCCCGCGCAAAATCGAAAGAATCCGCCATTGCAAAAAAAAATAAAATTTGCTAACATATTTTTTATGAATGACTTGATTTTAAAAAAATCAAAAAAAGTTTTTGCTCGAATTTTCGTCGCCACGCTTTTTTGCGTTGCGTTTATTTCTTGCCAAAAAAAGTTTGCGCGAAATGAAGCGCCGCTCGTGCCTTTGGATTTTGTTTCCGAGAAAAATCTCGCCTCCGATTCTATACCGGCTTGGCATCATTCGCTCAAAAAAATCTGCATTGTGTTCGGTTACGGCTACAATGAAAAAAATTATGTGCAAGGTATTGTTGAGTCGCTTGCAAAAAAATATGGCCTTGATGACGGAACGTCTGACAGCGGTCTGATTTTTCCGTTGGTTTTTCCAGATGATTTTCCAGGCGAAAGAATTTCCAGGCTTCCTTCGCTTATCGGAGATCGTGAGCTTGCTGGTCTCATAATTGTGGGTGCGCCAGAAAACACGAATCATGCCATTGCAGATCTTGAGGACGAATGGGACGCGCGTGAAAATATGATTCCTTATCCGGTGTACGCCTTTTTTCCGCAAGATGATGTGTCTGGGATCGAAGCTACTTCTAATTTTGTCCTTGATCAAGTGCTTGAGGGGAGCGGTTCGATGGACGATGAGTCAGACAAGGAGGAGGTGACGCAAACTCAAGTCGCTGATTTGGATTCGCTTTTGGATCACGCCGTGGAATATATGTTGCTCACTGAACACCCGCTTCCGCCTGATGAAAATTTGCTCGCCCATGTTTCGCGAATCGTCGGAGACAGTTACAAAGTTTCTCGCTACATCGATGCGCAAAGCGGCTTGCAGTCAGTCAATCATTTTGTAATAGAAAGAAAATGATTGAGCTCTTGCAACAGGATTCAGGTTTGATTGGAAGTGCCGAAAAAATTGATGCCCTTGCAAAAATGCCTGAAGCGGAAGTTCTGCTCGTTTCTGATTCGCATGGAAGACGAGAAGTTTTGCGTGCGATAATCGAACGCTTTGGCGAAACTGTCGCGGCGGTGATTTTTTGTGGAGATGGGATCGGAGATTTTTGCGCTGCGCTTTCTTACACGCAAAAAAGCAAAAAATTCGCGCAAGTCTTTCCTCCGGTTGCGGCTTTCGTTCGCGGAAACGGCGACTATGATTTTTTTCCAGTGGATTTCAATCCCAATCCAAATTCCGCTTCGCGCACCAATTTAGGAAAAAATTTACTTCGCGGCGAATACGAAATTAAAATCCCGCAAACTCAAATATTGAGGGTTTCTGGAATGAATGTTTTTGTAACGCACGGTCACACGGAGGGCGCATATTACGGTTTGAATCGTTTGGCGCAACGCGCGAAAGATTCTTTGGCGGACATTGTTTTTTACGGACACACGCATATTGCGTCTAGAAATGAAATTGATTTGACATATTTTATAAACCCAGGAAGTTGCGCGCTTCCGCGCGGCACGCCGCGTCTCCCATCTTTCGCGATCGTTAAAATCCCTGGCGGACAGGAGAGAGCGGAAACGACTTTCTTTTCGGTACGCGCGAGCATTTCGGAAGGGTTTGAATTTATGCCTTTCGCGCCACAGACTCTTTTCTGATTCATGCGAAAGGCTTCATATTCCGAGGCTCTGCATCGAGGTATGTTGATTGCCTTAGATTGCATCGAAATATCCGCGCTTTTGCCCTCCCCCTATCACAGCATTTTTTCTAGCGGTTTTCGCTCTTAATTATTTTGTATTTGCTTATTTCCAAAAATTATGTTAATATAAAAATATGGACGGATACATCAACAAAATCGAATCATTCGGCGCGGTGGACGGACCTGGAATGCGCTACATAATTTTTTTTGCGGGCTGCCCTTTGCGCTGCAAATTTTGCCACAATCCCGACACTTGGAAAATGGAAAGTGGCGTGCGACGTTCTGCGCAAAGCCTTTTGGACGAGGCAGAAACTTGTCGCGCGTATTGGGGAAAAAAAGGCGGCATCACTGTAAGTGGCGGCGAGCCTTTGTCGCAAATTGATTTTCTTCTTGAACTTTTTTCGCTCGCAAAAGAACGTGGCATCAACACTTGCATTGATACTTCGGGCGCACCGTTTACGAGCCAAGGCGAATGGTTCGAGAAATTCAAAAAGTTAATGGAAGTGACGGACATCCTTTTGATGGACATCAAGCACATCGATCCCACCGAGCATGTCTCGCTTACGGGGCGCGGCAACGAAAATATAATCGAAATGTTTCACTTTCTCGACAAAATCAAAAAGTCGATTTGGATTCGCCATGTTTTGGTTCCTGGCATTTCCGACAATGACGAATACTTGCGAAAAACTCGCGATTTCATTCGGACGCTTTCTAATGTCGAACGCGTGGAAATTTTGCCGTATCACACTTTGGGAATTATGAAATATCGTGAAATGGGAATTCCGTATCCGCTTGAAGATACTCCGATGCCCAGCGCGGAACGGATTGAGAACGCGCGAAAAATTTTGGAATGCGAAAAATACACGAAATGGAATGTTTAAACTTATCGTTGAAATAGTGCGCAAGTCTTGTGATTTGCTATAAGTTTTTTCTCATTGTTTTTGCGAAAAAACCGCGCGACAATTTTAATTTCGAGTTTTGTCGGTGCGGAAAACCTTGCCAAAAACTCGTTTATTCAGTTACAAGCTTGAGGGAATTTTTATGAAAAAAAATTTTTTGATTTTATTGGCGGCAGTTTTTACGAATGCGATTTTCGCACAGACGAATTTGCAGCAAGTGAGCGATGCGCTTTCCAAAAACAAAATCACTCGCGGTGAATTTTCTCTGGAAAGATTTTCCGCAAAAGCGAATCGCGCGTTGAAATCTAGCGGCAATTTTACTATTGCTAGCGAACACGGAATGATTTACTTTACGCAAAACCCGATAAAAACCACGCAAGCCGTCACAAAAAATTTTATGCTCACAGAAAATGCGCGTGGCAAACGCACGAAAATTCAAGGCGGGGAAAACAAAATTTATTCGCAAATGGCCGCTTTGACGAGCGCGCTTTTTTCTGGCGATTTGGCGGCAGCCGAACAAAACGCGCAACTCGATTTTTCTTACCAAGGAAAAAATTGGCAAGTAGAACTTTTTCCGCGCGATGCTTCCATAAAAGCGATGCTCGAAAAAATTACAATTGCCGGAACTTTTTCAGATGAAACATGCGTCGCCACTGAAATGCGAATGGTCTTTAAAAACGGCGATTCGACATTGTATCAATTGCGCGAGCACGAATTTTTTGATACACTTACAAATGATGAAAAATCCTTTTTTGAAGAAAATCTGTAAGGAAAATAATTTTCACTTTAAAAATTCTGGCACAATTTTTTGGACGGCATTTCACGGCGCGATTTTTGTCGCTTTGGGAATTTTATTTTTGTGCGGAAAACGATTCGCAATCGACACGAATTTGTTTGACATTCTTCCCGAATCTTCGTCAATGAAATGTGTAGGAGATGCCGACCGCGCACTTTCCGCGAAAACCGGACGACAATTTTTTATTTTATCGCAAGCTAAAAATTTTGAGAACGCGAAACTTGGGGCGGAAAAACTTTGCGATGAATTAAATTCTTTCAGCGCGGAATTCAATGCGCAAAATAAAAACGTGCTTTTTGAAAATATTTCGCTTGGCACAAGCCAAAAAGATTTGGATGAAATTTTTGATTTTTTTTATCGCAACCGATTTTTGCTTTTGGACACAAATTTTATCGCAAAAGTAAATTCGCCCGACGGAAAAAATGAAATTGCCGAAGCCGCGCTGGAAAAAGCCTACGGCGGATTTTCGATGATGCCGATGGAATATATTTCAGGCGATCCCTTTTTTTTGACGGAATTCGCGCTCGAAAATTTTATCGCAAGCATCTCCAATTCTGGCACGGCGATGACTTTACAAGACGGCGTTTTATTCGCGGAATGCGAAGGAAAATTTTTCGTTATGATTCGTGGCACGCTCACTCCGCTCGGCGCGTCAATCACGAACAGAAAGAGCGGCGTAAAAAAAATCTACGAATGCGCGCAAAAAATCCAATCGCAAATTCCGCAAATCGAATTTCACTTTTCGGGCGTACCTTTCCATAGTTACAAAAGTTCTTCGAGCGCGCAAAATGAAATTGCGATAATTTCCACGCTTTCAATGCTTGCGATAATTTTGCTTTTCATTTTCATTTTCAAAAACGCGCTCCCGATTTTTTGCTCGGTAGCGGCGATTGCGCTTTGTGCGCTCACGGCCTTGTGCGCTACGCTTTTGATTTTCGGCCAAATTCACATTTTGTGTTTTGTTTTTGGCACGACGCTTATCGGAACTTGCCTCGATTACAGCGTGCATTTTTTCGTGCGCTGGAAATTCGATTCATCTTTGCAAAACGGAATCGCAATCCGAAAAAAATTGTTAAAAGGATTTTTGCTTTCGTTCACTTCTACGGAAATCTGCTATTTGATTTTGCTTTTCGCGCCGTTCGCCTTGCTCAAGCAAATTGCGATATTTTCGTTTGTCGGAATCTTGAGTTCGTTTTTGACGGTGATTTTGCTTTATCCAAAAATTCCGACTTTGCCAAAAAATAAAACTGAATTTAATTTCGAGCAATTTGCGATAATAAAAAATATCGCAAGTCGTTGCAAAAACCAATCTTTTGACAAATTTTATCGCAAGTTTGGTTTTATCGCAAGTTGTCGCGAGAATATTTATCGCAAATTTTTATCGCAAGTTGTTGTGAAAAGAATTATTGCGATAATTTTTATCGCAATTTTGGTTTCTATCGCAATTTTTTATCGCAAGAATTTGAAAATTGAAAACAATTTGCGCAATTTTTACAAAATCAGCGGAAAAATGCTTGATGATGAAATTCTTTGCGCAAAAGTTTTAAATCACGGTTCAAGCGGTTGGTATTTTATCGTGCGCGGAAAAACACAGGAAGAGCTTTTTGCGAATGAGGAGAAATTTTGCGAAAAACTCGACGCGCAAATCGCAATCGGAAATTTATCTTCTTACATGGCTTGTTCAAAATTCATTCCTTCGACTTTATCGCAAATGAAATCTTGGCGCGCTTGCGAAAATTTGTTGGAAGCCGCCAATGAGCAAATCGCGCTTTTGGGATTTGACGACGAAATTGAACGCCAAGAAATTTTATCGCAAATTTTTTCGGACTATGAAAAGTCAAATAAAAATTTAATTCAAATTGAATCGCAAGAAAACGCGCTTCCTTCATATTTGCGACAGTCGCTTTCTTCGCTTTACATCGGTGAAATCGACGGCGAATGGTTCAGCGCGGTCTTGCCGCTTCACGCAAGCGATGTGGAAATTTTCAAGCGACTTTGTGCGCAGGACGAGAATGTTTTTTTCGCGAACAAAATGAGCGACATCGAATACGAACTCGATCGTCTGACAAAAATTATGCTCATGCTTTTTGGAGTGGCGTTTGTGATTTTGATTTTTGTCTTGCGATTTTTTTATCCTGCAAAAATTGTTTTGAAAATCGCGATGATTCCGCTTGCGATAATCTTGACGGAATGCGCGGCGCTTGCGGCATTCAATATTCCCATCGGCTTTTTTTCTGTGACAGGAATAATTTTGGTTTTCGGCTTGGGTTTGGATTACATAATCTACACGGTGGAAAGCGGCGAAAAATTGAACACGCTCGCTGTTGTAATCTCATTCATTACAACTGAACTTTCATTCGGCGCGATTGCGTTGAGCAGTTTTGCGCCAGTGCATATTTTCGGCACAGTGGTTTTCGCAGGATTGCTCGCGGCTTTGTTCGGCGCGTTGTTTTGAAGTTGCGTCTTATTATGGAGAAATTTACCGCACGGATTGGAAATGATCTGAAACAGATTTTGAAAAAAGAATTCAATTTTTCTTTTTTTGATGCAAATTTGTTTTCAAAAATTCATACTTTATATATATGAAAAAAGCAATTTTAGTTTTCGCTTGTGCGGCGATTTGCGGCGCGGCATTTTGCGTTCCGAAAAAATCCGGCATGACGCAAAAAAATTCGTCGTTTGAGTCTTTGGAATTTTTCACATCGGCTTCTATGGATTTTCCTGAAAATTTTGAAGGGAAAATTTTCGGGGATTCAAGATATGTTTTTGCTTATGGCGCGAAGTTGCGCTTGTCCGCGTTTGAAATTCGCTACTTCAATTCTTGCGGAAAAACAAGCGGCGAGGATTTGGGAAAAATAAAATGTGCGGACGATTATTATGATGTTTTCGAAAAAAGTCGAAATTCGCTAAAAATCGATTTGCAAAAATTTGAAAAAAGACTTGACGCTGAAATTGCTTTAGGCTCGCTCGGTGCGTCCTCACGAATGAAAAATCCGCCGCTTTCCACGGCAATCTATCCGTTCGTTTCCGCGCTTTCCGACGCGGCTTCTCTTTCGCCTTCGCTTCCGACGAAAAGTTCGGCGAAAAAGGACGACGCGATTTTCGCGCGAATGACATTTCATTCTATTGAAAATCTTTCAAACGAAGCGTTTAGAGTCTTGCCTGTGCATGCGGAATTTTTTTGCTCGAAAAATGAAATTGACAGTGAAAAAATGCCTTACATTTGGACATTACGAGGCGGTTTTTTGTACCAGAACTTTTTGAAAGTTACGAACGGATTTTGGTTTGAGCGATATTACGCGCAAAGCTCGTCCGCAGCTGACGTTAATTGGTGCGGCGAAATTCCAGTTTGGAATTCCGGACTTTTCAATTCTTGCATGAACGAAACTGTAATTGCGATTCCATATTTCAAAAACAAGATAACTTTTGGCATCACGGAAAATTCCGAAAGCCAAGTAAGATTTTGGTTTCGCGATGAAGCCGTGTTCCGCGCGGGAAGTTTCGCGTTTGCGCTTGGCGCGTTCGCAAGTGACAATATCTTTTTTAAGCAATCGATTCCGTTTGTGGCGAGCGGCGGCGCGAAAAAATCTTCGCTTTGGCAGATAAAATTTGTTCCGGAAATCTGCGTTTTTCTCCCGAAGCGCGCGACGCTGAAATTTGGCGCGGGTGGATTTTTGGAGAGCCGGATTGAAAATTACGAAAAGGAAAGTCAATTCGATTCGCTTGATATGAAATTTTCTACGGGCGCGAAATTTTCAGGAAAAACGAATTCCACCAAATTGACTTTTTCAGTTTCCGAAATAAAAATTCGACAACATTTAAAAGAAGGAGAAGAAATGGAATTGCCGAAAATTTCTGTGGCGGCGAATTATTCGCATAAATTCAAAAACAAAAGGCGTGTTTCGGCGTCCGCGTCGTTTTCAGCAAAATTAAATCGGGACGAAATGAAAAAAGAACTTTCACAAAGTGTGCGCGTTTATTATTATCCGGGCGTGTCTTTTTTGAAAAGCGTTTCTCTTGGCGCGAGCGCATCGCAGAAAAAATCTTACGGAAGAAAATTCGCGCCTTTCGCAAAAGCATCATTTTCGTTTAAGTTGAAAAAAGTCAAAATAAATGCGGATATTTGCGTGAATTCAAATTTCAAAATTTCGGAATAGAATTTATGGTAAAAAATTTTGTTAATCATTATGCGTTTTTTTATGCTGAATTCTGATTGTTTTCTGCCAATTTCGCGATTCGCATGCTTGACAAAACTGATTTTGAAAATTATTATTTCATAGTATGAAAGCGCATCCACAGACTGTAACAATGAACGATATAGCGAAGATGGCGGGTATGTCTATCGCTACCGTTTCAAGAGTTTTCAGCGGCGGCTCGAAAGTTTCTCCGAAGACAAAAGAAAAGATTCTTTCCTTGGCGGAAAAATATAATTTTCAGCCGAATGAGTCTGCGAGAACTTTGGTGGCAAAGAAATCAAAACTCATCGCCGTGGTTCTTCCCGATGTGAAGAATCCGTATTTTACTGAGCTTCTTGATTATATTGAAAAATTGTGCGTAAGTAATGGCTATTCGATGATTTTTTTTAATTCGGACGGCGACATTGAAAAGGAAAAATCTATAATCCAACAAATTATCGCGCGCCAAGCGGACGGGCTTTTGATAACAATGACAAGAACTCGTTCTAATACAATTTCGCTTTTAAAATCTGTTCCATTTCCCGTGGTCGTGATGACGCGGAATGTCGCGAACGTTGACTCTGTGGGAATCATTCACGCGGAAGGAGGCGCGCTGGCTGCCGACTATCTTCTTTCAAAAAACTGCAAAAGTTTTTGTTATTTCGGACTGGAAGATGATGAAAAATTTTTTGGTTTTAGAGAAAGCCTTGCAGAAAACAATGTACCCAAGAAGGCAATTACAGTAATTGGAAATCAAAACTGGTATTTCAAAACGGTTGAGCAAGGCGCGATGATTTTAAGGAATTACATTCAAAATAAATTGAAGCGCGAGAAGACAGGGCTTTTTTGCGTGAACGATATTTATGCGGCCAATGCAATTTGCGCGGCGCATGAATGTGGAATCAGAATCGGACGAGATTTGTTTATCGTCGGTTTCGACGACACGATGCTTTGTGAAATCCTTTATCCAAAATTAACGTCAATTCATCAGCCTTTAAAAGAAATTGCTGATTATAGCTTTTCAATTTTATTGCGCCGGCTTGAGAATAATTCTGTACCGCGAAATGTAGAGAATATAATTTTGAAGCCAAGAATTTCAATTCGCGAAACTTAAAAAAAAATAGAAAAAAGTGCTTGACAAAAAAACATAATGAAGTTATTATGTAAATAATGAAAGCGTTTACATAATATGTAACAATAATTTGCAAAACGCGCTTTCAAACTGCTTTTTTATTTTGGAGGTTGTATGAAAAATGCTTTTAAAATCGGCATGCTGATTTTTCTCGCCATCTTTACCTTGCAGTCGTGCGCCAAGCAAGAGTGGGATGGAATCAGCATGATGTTCCAAGGTTCGGACAAAGAACAAAGCGCGATAATGAAAAGCGTGGAACGTTTTACGCAGGAAACTGGAATCAAAGTGCGTCTTCTTTATACGCCGCACGATACATACACTTCAAAACTCGCCGGATATTTCGTGAATAAAAAATTGCCCGACATAATCGAATTGGACGCGCCCACTTTGGCGAACTTGGCTTGGTGCGGCTTTGTTACGGATGTCGAGAACTACATCGATGCTGACGTGCTTGCCGATATGACGCCTTCGAACATCGCGCAATGCACTTATCCAATTGACGGAAAACGCTATGCCATCGCTCAGGCGGATTCCACGGTGCTTCTTTTTGCGAATAGAAATTATCTTGAAAAAATAGGCGCGCGAATTCCAAAAAGCGTTGAAGATTCATGGACGGTGGAGGAATTTGACGAAATCCTTTCAAAACTCGCCGCGCTTGACGAAGTTCGCTGGCCGATCGACATTGGCTGGTCAATGAACATCGCTGGTTCGGAATGGGGCACTTACGCTTTTTATGAGGCGTTCGTTTCGGCTGGTTCGGACATCATAAACAGAAAAACATGGTTCGCGGAAGGAACTTTGAATTCGCCGGAAAACGTAAGGGTTTTGGAATATTTCCAAAAATGGAACGCAAACGGATGGATTGTTCCAAAAAGCGCGGGCGACAATACTTTCTACAACGAAAAAAGGCAGACGGCAATTTCTTGGAACGGAAATTGGTCTTACGCAACTTATGAGGCTTCGATGGGAAATGATGTGGTGGCGATTCCGCTCCCGAATTTCGGGCACGGCACTGTCAGCCCGAACGGCACTTGGGTTTGGGGAATTTCCGCCACCTCAAAAAATAAAGAAGCCGCTGGAAAACTTTTATCGTATATGATGAAAGACAAAAAGTTTTTGGATGACTTCAAGGCGACCGGCGCGTATCCCGCTCTGAAATCTTTCGCGGCGACTTGCGAAGATTATATGGACGAAGAAAAAATGGCGATTGCCTACGCGCAGTCGGAATGTGCCGTCGAACGCCCCGCCCATCCCGCTTATCCGATCATCACGATTGAAGTGGCGAATGCGATTGAAACCGCGCTCAATGGCGGTGACATAAAGGCGGCATTGGATAAAGCCGCAAAAGCGATTGACCTTGACATAATGGACAACGATGGATATCCACCGTTTGGAAAAATTGTAAAAAAATAATTTGGAAAAATGATGACGACTGCAAAAAACAGCGCGACATCATAAATTTTAGTTTGTGCGGTTGCATTGCGACTTGCCAAATTTTTTACAGGAGTTCGATATGAAAGAAAAATCAATTCGCTTGCCTGAAAAAAACATTGTTCAGGAAATTCTGATGATTGTTCCGGCGATTTGCCTTCTTGTATTATTTATGGTCATTCCATTTTTTGAAGGATTCAAACTTTCTTTGACAAACCAAAAACTCATACAAGGACCAGTTTCGCCGAAATTTATTTGGTTTAGAAATTATGTTGAAATTCTTCGCGACAAAGAATTTTGGCAGGCGTTCAAAAACGTCGTTCTTTTTACGGTTATGGTAATTCCGTTGCAATGCGGTTTCGCGCTTTTTATGGCGAACATTTTGAATAGGATCACTTATGGAAAAGGATGGCTTCGGGGACTTTTCTTTTTGCCTTATATCACGCCGATGGTAATTGTCGCGATGATTTGGAGAAGTATGTATCAATATCCTGAAGGCATTATGAATATCTTTTTCAATTCACTCGGATTAAAGCCGATTGACTGGCTCGGAAACGAAAAGTGGGCGATGCCTTCAATTGTTTTTCTTTCGGCTTGGCAGGCTTTCGGATTTCAAATGATAATTTATTTGGGTGGACTTCAAAGCATTCCCAAATCGATTTACGAAGCGGCGAGCATTGACGGCGCAAGCCCGATGCAGCAATTTTGGAGCATAACGTTTCCGTCATTGCGTGACACAAACGTGCTCGTACTGATTGTCACGACGATTCAGGCTTTGAAACTTTTCACCCAGATAAACATAATGACAAAGGGCGGGCCGAACGGCGCGACAAATACTTTGGTGAACTACATTTATACGAAAGGTTTTGAGGCGCAAAAAATAGGATATTCTTCGGCGGCGTCTGTCATACTGTTCATTTTGATTTTAATAATTTTCTTGATTCAAAACGCGTTGCTGAATAAAAAACAGGAAAATTAAATTCGGGAAGCAAGCCGCAAGGCAACTTTTCGCTCTTGACTTTTTTAATAGGAGGAATGAAAAAAGTACCGCTTAAATGGTGCGGCACTTTTTTCATGACAAGTTTCCGCTAGAAACTTGCATTTTTTACATGTGCGCACTCGCGCATGCTAAAAAGCCATTCGCGATTTTTCAAAATCGCTCACGGTTTTTTATAGGAGATGTAATTATGGTAAGGAACAAAAAAAGCGAAATCTGCAAAAGCGTCATCGTCGCGCTTGCAGGAATTATAATCATCGCGCCGATTTTTTTGATGTTCGTCGCGTCGCTCAAAGATGACCGTTATGAAATTATGCGCGACATGGGTTCGTTCCGCGCGTTTTTCGTGGTGCATCCTTCTCTCAACAATTACCGCGAAGTTTTGTTTGAGTCGGTTCAAAATTTCGGGCGGGCGTTCATCAATTCTATCATCGTGCTTACTTGTACAGTTCTCTTGACGATTTTTGTTTCTTCGATGGCGGGATACGCGATTTGCCGAGGCAAATTGAAATTCCAAAAAATCCTGCTCGTGATAATCCTTTCGCTTTACATCATTCCGATGGAATCGATTATGCTTCCGCTGATGTACCAAGTGACAAGGTGGGGAATCACCGACACTTATGCCGTGCAAATCCTGCCGTTCATCGCAAGCCCGCTTTACATTTTTTTGTTCTACCAAAATTTCAAGTCGGTGCCAGCTTCGTTAGGCGAAGCGTGCGAACTTGAAGGTGCGTCCTTTTGGCGAACTTTTAAAAGCGTCTATCTTCCGATGAATTCCGCGCCGATAATAACGATATGCATTCTTCAAGGAATGGATATGTGGAATCAATATCTTTGGCCGCTGCTTGTTACCACCGAAGAGACTGTTCGACCGATTGCCGTTTCGCTTTCATCGTTCACTGCTTCAGGCGGAGAAATTTATTGGGATCAACTTATGGCGGCTTCAGTCGTGATGTTGCTTCCGGTTTTGATTTTGTTCTTGTTCTTCCAACGGCATTTTATGGAATCTGTCGCGTCGTCTGCGGTGAAAGGTTGAAACTGGAAAAATTATGGGAGTTAAAATCAGCGGCCGATTGTCGTCGCTGATTTTAACTTGGGTTTGTTGAAACAAACTCGCTTATTGAATTGCGATTTTTCATTATTTAAAAATTTGGCGGAGGCAAAAATATGTCTGAAAAATTGGAATTAGCAAAAAAGCGCATGGCGGAAATTCAATCGCAAATCGAATCAAGCGAAGAGCAAAAAAAATTTTTGCCGCGCTTCCATTTTTCATCCCCATGCGGCTGGATCAACGACCCGAATGGATTTTGTTTTTTCGATGGCGAATTTCATTTGTTCGCGCAGTGGCATCCATACTCAACGCAATGGGGACCGATGCATTGGTGTCACGCTTCGTCAAAAAATCTCGTAAAATGGAAACATCTTCCACCCGCGTTTGCACCTGATTCACAAGCTGATTGCGAAGGATGCTTTTCTGGAAGCGCGATTGAGCAAGACGGAAAACTTTACATCGCGTACACCGGCGTTTCAAAAAAATTGGATTCCACAATTCAAAATCAATGCGTCGCATTTTTCGATGGAAAGAAATTTGTAAAACCAAATTTTAATCCGATATTGACGGCGGACGATATTCCTTTTGAATATGATGTCGAACATTTTCGCGATCCGAAAATTTGGCATGACGGCGAAAAATTTTTTCTTGCCGCCGTGCTCAAGAAAAAAGACGGACGCGGCGCACTTGCAATTTTTGAATCAGCGAATTTTGAAAAATGGAATTTCCTTGGGATTGCTGACGAAGAAAAAACTTCGCGAAGCGCGATGTGGGAATGTCCTGACATTTTTTTGCTTGACGGGAAAAACGTGTTCATCGTTTCTCCGCAGGAAATGCAGGCCGAAGAAAAAGGCGGTTTCAACAAAGGCAACAACACGGTTTATTTTCTCGGTGAATTCAAAAAAGATGAATGCAAATTTGTGCGCGAAAATTCCGATTTTACGATGCTCGATTTGGGAATGGATTTTTACGCGGCGCAGACAATGCAAGATTCTTCTGGCAGGAGAATTATGATTGCGTGGATGCAAAATTGGGATTCGTACAACACGCCGAAAAATTATCTGTGGTCGGGAATGATGACTTTTCCGCGCGAACTGAAAATCGAAAACGGAAAGTTGATTCAAACTCCAGTCCGCGAACTTAAAGATTTTTACGGAAAAGAATTCAGCGGAAAAATTTCCGGCGAAAAAAAATTCGATTTGCGACATTGCGCGATGAAATTGAAAATTGTTCCCAAGCGCGGCGAAAGTGAAAAACTCAAAGTCAAAATCGGCGACAAAAAACAATTCGCGTTTTTTGAATTTGACAGCGAGAAAATGGAACTTTCTTTCAACCGCGAAAACACGATTGACGGCGGCGGCACAATGAACAAAAAAAGCATTCATGTTGAACTTGACGAAAACGGCGAATTGAATTTGCTTTGCTTGATTGACACGAGTTCCGTGGAAATTTTTATAAACAGCGGCGAAAAAGTTTTTACGAATATTTTTTTCATTTCAAGCGATGAAAATTCGCTCGCGCTTTCATCGACATTTTTCAACGAAGTGGAATTTTTGCTCAATGAAATTTTATAGTCGCGTTGCGACTTACTAAACTTGCATATTATATGGGAGAAAAAATTATGGACAAAAAATTTGATGTGGTCGCGCTCGGTGAACTTTTGATTGACTTCACGCAAGGCGAAAATTCATCGTGCGGCAACTGGACTTTTGAAGCGAACGCCGGCGGCGCGCCTTGCAATGTCCTTGCGATGCTTTCCAAACTCGGAAGAAAAACAGCATTCATCGGAAAAGTCGGCGCGGATTTTTTTGGCGAAATGCTCGAAGAAAAAATCAAGTCCGTCGGAATCGACACTAAAAATTTGGTAAAGTCAAAAACCGAAAAAACTACGCTCGCATTTGTCCACACGGATTTTAGCGGCGACAGAAGTTTTTCATTTTACCGAAATCCCGGAGCGGACGCAAGCCTTGAAAAAAATGAAGTGCGCGAAGAAATTGTTGCCTCGTCGAAAATATTGCATTTTGGTTCTTTGAGCATGACGAATTCTTGCGCGGCGGCGGCGACGGAAATTGCGATTTCGTTCGCAGAAAAGCATGGTGTTTTAAAATCGTTCGATCCGAATCTGCGAATGAATTTATGGAGCGCTGAAAATCTTGCGAAAGAAAAAATCTTGTTTGGAATTTCAAAATGCGACATCTTGAAAATTTCCGAAGAAGAACTTGAATTCGTAACTGGCGAAAGCGACATTCAAAAAGGCGTGGGAAAAATCAAATCCGAATTTCCAATTCGACTGATAACAGTAACAAAGGGCAAAAAAGGCTGCGAAGCATTTTACGATTATGAAAACGCGTACTTCCACATTGAACGACCGACATTTACGAGCGTAAAGACAATCGACACGACTGGCGCGGGCGACACATTTTGCGCTTGCGTTCTTCATTTCATTTTGGAAACAGGCTACGATTTTTCGAAGGAAACACTTGAAGACGCGCTGATATTTGCGAATGCCGCGTCCTCCTTGATTACGACGAAAAAAGGTGCGCTAATGTCAATGCCTGAAGTGTCGGATATTGACACGCTTGTAAAGAGCGGAAAATAAAGCGATATTTTTTCTTCCTTGTCATTTTTGTTTTACGATGTAGTTTAGCGCGGATTTCGACCGTGGATTGTTTGGGGAATCGTATATGATACATTTGCGCGACTTTTGTCATACCTCCTTGTTATGATTTTTGGACTATGGAAAGCTGTGCGGAATTTAAAAATTCTTGTATCAGGCGTTTCGTGCGTTCTGGAATTTTGTAAGGCTTGCAAAATGAAAAGTCCTGCGACAAGTCATCAATCTCTTCCATGGCATTTTTCACATCTATTATGGTTTTTAGCGGGATTTCCGTGGCCGTCATATAATCTAAGCGTGATGGATTTAGACGGTGGCTCTGTATGGCATAATTAACCCTGTCTTTACATCTGCATCTGCCGCTGCCATATTCTCCGCAATACTGTGTAAGGAAATCCGCCATCTTTCTGCGTATCCTGGAAAGTCGCTGACGATATGTTTCAGGAGTCATTTCCAAAATTTCTCCTGCAATTCGGCTGTCAACTTTAAACATCGTTCCCAATATGAAGATGCATCTGCTTTCTGTGTCAAGGCACTGCAGCATAACATTTGTACAGGACATTTTCAATTCTTCCGTCAATAGGTTCTTTTCCACATTCTGTGTCAAATCTGGCACATCATGTATCTTCCCGTTTTCTATGTCGTTACCATAAAATTCAAAGCTCAAAGGACGATTTGCGAACATGTGTTTTTTGTAATTTTTCAGATGGTTTGTCGCAATAGAGAATGCCCATGTTGTAAATGAACTGTCCCCTTTGAAAGAAGATAAATTGGTAACAATTTTCAGTAGAATTTCTTGCGTGGCATCCTCTGCATCTGCGAATGTGCCGAGCATCCGCAAAGATAAATTGAACACAAAGTCCTGCACATTTTCAATGAGCGTTTCAAGGGCCTCCTTGTTCCCATTGATGGCTTCGCTGACCAATGCCTGAAGTTCTTCGCTTGTCTTTTTCATAAATTTTTACCTCTTGCTAAATTAGACAAAGTTTTTTTTGCAGTGTGACAATGAATTTAAAAAATTATTTTCCATAACCTTTATATTACCATAATGACAGCCCCTGCCACGACGAACGCCGAGCCGAGCGCGCTTTTCAGTGTAATCCCTTCATGAAGAAAAATCGCCGCCAAAATCAATGTGATTGCGATGCTCGCCTTGTCCACCGCCGCCACTTTTGCCGTTTCGCCCAATTGCAACGCCTTATAGTAGCAGAGCCACGACGCGCCGGTCGCCAGCCCTGAAAGGATGAGAAAAAGCCAGTTCCTTCCGCTCATTTTGAAGACGCCGCTTTCAAGTTTCAGCGAGAAAACGATTGCCCACGACATAACGAGAACAACTGCCGTTCGCACCGCCGTCGCAAGGTTTGAATTGACTCCGTTCAAGCCCGCCTTTGCCAAAACCGAAGTGCCCGCCGCAAACAGCGCGGAGAGAAACGCAAAAATCACCCACATAGTTTTTGTCTCCTTAAATCTCAATTTCAAATCTCGCTCCGCTTGAAAACTTTTCGCTTTTGCTTTCGCGGATTTTTCCACCGTGAATTTCTACGATGTGTTTTGCGATGGAAAGCCCCAGCCCTGTTCCACCACTTTCGCGGCTACGCCCTTTGTCCACGCGGAAGAACCTCTCGAAAATTCTGTCTGCGTATTTGTCAGGAATCCCCATGCCATTGTCTTCTATTGTAATTCTTATTCTTTCATTTGGCTCTGTGGAGGCTGCAAAATCATTGCTCACGGAAACTCGGACGATTTCCACTTCCACGCGGGAGTTTTCGGGGCAATATTTTATGGCGTTGTCCAAAATGTTTGAACAGCACTGGCGGAACAGATTAGGGTTGATTTTTTTGATGCAAGAAGAGAGCGCGGACGAGAAATGTATGGAGATATTTTTTGCCTTTGCAATTGCACGGTATTCCTCACACAAATTCTCAATTAGCGAAACTATGTCCACATCTTCAAATTCAATTTTTGCACTGCCGCTTTCCAGCTCTGAAAGCGAAAGCAAATCCTCAATAACATTTTCCATGCGGTCGCTCTGCGTCTTGATGATTGAGGCGAAACTGCGCGCGCTTTCTGCATCTTCCAACGCGCCGTCAAGCAGTGTTTCCGCAAATCCTTTTATGCTTGTAATCGGAGTTTTCAGCTCGTGCGAGACATTCGCCACAAAATCCTTCCGCATTCGTTCAAGCTCTTTCATCTTTTCTATATTTTGTCCGATTCTTTTTGCCATTGCGTTCATCGTGGAGGAAAGCTCGGAAAGCTCTTTTGGAGAGTGCACGGATGAGCGAAATTCAAAATCTTTGATTTGATAATGACGCGCCGCATTTTTTAGCTCGTCAATCCCTATGACAATGTGCGCCGAAATCAAAATCGAAAAAAACAAAATAGGGATGAGAATTATCACTGTGCCGAAAATCATTTTGAAAAGGTAGTTGCCTGAAAAGAAAATGTTCGAGTCAATCGGAGAGGAAAGACGAAGCGCATAATTCTTTCCGCCGAGCCTAATCGGAGCGGCAAAATAAATCTCTTCGCCACCGCTCGTCACGCTTTCTCGAATTGCAATGTCTTCACTTCCTGCAAGCGCATGATTCACTTCTTCACGATTCAAATGGTTTTCTGAAGTTGAAATGTCCGCAAGTGAATCCGCCACAAGTTTGCCGTCTGCACCGATTACAGAAATTCTAAACTGTAAATTTCCATCGGCAAGATTTTTCACGATTGCATCAAGAGATTTTTTTGAATTAGACGATGTTGAGCCTCCTAAATGTAATCCCTCTGAATTTAAAGCGTTTGCATCGTCTTCAAATTCGCTCAAGTCCACATTATGAAAATCCGCGTTTTGTAAAATCATTCTTTCGACTACCGAAGAGAAGATTTTCATGCTCTGCGCATGCTGGTCTATTGCAATTTCTTTGAGCTGCCGTTTGTTTAAAAACATCAGCGCGGCGAATCCCAAAATCAGCACAAGCGAATTCAACATAATGATAAACTGCGTTGTGGAAAAACTTCTTTTCATTTCTTTTTACGCCTCTTTAAATCTGTAGCCGACACCGCGAAGCGTTTCGATGAAGCGACTTTTTCCAATATCATCGCCGAGCTTTTTTCGGAGCGAAAGGATTTGTACGTCCACAGCACGGTCGGTGATGATGTATTGGCTTCCGCGCAGCGCGGAGATTATTTGCGGACGGGAAAACACACGTCCTGCGTTTCGCGCTAAAAGTTCAAGCAGGGAAAATTCCGTGGCGGTCAAATCAATTTTATTTTCAGAAACAAAGACCTCGCGCCGTGACGGAATGATTTTCAAATCCCCGATTTCAATTGTTCTGTCCGTCGTGCTTGCAAAATCCGCGTTCATTCCGTTTGCATTTTGCGCCGTTCTTCTCAAAACTGAATTGACGCGGGCAACAAGAACACGTGGAGAAAAAGGCTTTGTGATGTAGTCGTCCGCGCCCAGACTCAAGCCTTCCACTATGTCACTCTCCGCGGATTTCGCGGTGAGCATAATGATTGGCACAGTGGAGATTGACGCATCGCGCTTGGCGATTCGGCAAAAATCAAGCCCGCTCATATCGGGCAGCATCAAGTCAAGCAGTACAAGGTCAAATTTTTTTGCGCGAATTTTCTCAAGCGCGTTCATACAAGTCGCGCTTTCATCACAGGAAAATCCCGCTTTCTCCAAATTGTACCGAACAAGACGACGAATCGGCTCTTCATCGTCAACGATTAGAATTTCCATTCTTGCATTATAACACAGAGGGGTTGTTTTTGCGTAGGCACAATGCGGTTTTAACGAAAAATTAACAGTGAGGAAATTTTATATAAAGTGAAAAAAACTGGACGCAGATGCAAATAAAAAATCATCTGTGTCCGATTCGAAAGTTGTTGGCGCGAAAGAACGCAAGGCGGAGTTTTTGGCGCGTTCTCTTCCTTAAGAGTTAAAAACGAGGAGATAAAAAGTGACATAATTTTCTCTAAACAATTTTTCATGTCTGCCGATATTGAAAATAGTAAAATGCAAGGCGTTCAAAATCAGCGCGAATTTCGTAAAGATTTAAAACGTCTTGAAAAAAAATATCGAGGGCAAAACTATGGAACAGAAAAAAACTTTGTGGATTATCGCGGCCAGTGGCGTTTTTTTGTTGGTCGTTCTAGGCGCGGCGTTGCTTTTGAATTCATCGCCGGCAAACGTGCCTACTACGGCTGCCATCACGACGATTGACAGAACGCCTGTAGCGGCGACTGAAACGCCAAATATTTCTCCAATTCAAACTCCATCGTCGGAAAACATTTTGGATTCCAATACACTCGCATTCCAAAAAATAGAAAATGGAATCTCAGATGAAACGGTATCTGGCGAAACAAATGAAAACGCGGAAAGTGTCGCGCGAAATGATGCCGTTCAACTTGACTCGGCGAACCTCACGATAAACACGAACACGACAAACATAGAATTGAAAACGGCTGCCGCGCCATCAAGCAATATCACTGCGACAAGTCGCGCGGGCGAACAGGCTTTGGCAAAGGCAAGTGGCTCAAATAAAAATTCAAATTATGTCGCATCCGCACAAACTGAAAAAAATGCAAAGCCCGTTTCTGCAAAATCGAATTCGTCAAGCGCGGCGAGTTCATCGAATGCAAAGCCCGTGCAGAAAAGAACGGCTTCTGCGCCCGCACCGCTCGCGACAAAATATTGGGTGCAAGCCGCATCGTTTACCAATAAAAGAAGTGCGGACAATGCCCGCACCGAATTGGATGAAAATAAAATTCCGGCCGAAGTGTTTACCTACAAGGACAAAAAAGACACTTTGTTTTATCGAGTCCGCGTCGGTCCGTACACGACAAAAAGTGAAGCCGAATATTGGAAAGGACGAATAGGCAGTTTGGACTTTTTCAAAGACACGCAAAGTTATGTTACAGAAGTAAAAATGTAAAACGGTTTTAGGGAGAAGAAGAACGCTGCGTAAGTGGCGTTCTTCTATTTCTGAGATTTTTTGAACTTCGTATCGAAGAAATTTGCAATATTGATTTTCTTTATTTTTAAATTTTGCGAATTCTTTTTTATTTCGAAAATTTATGGTGAATTAAATTTTGACACTTCACTTTTTTATTTTTGAATTTTAGAAAAAATTTTTTTCAAAACTTATTGATGAGTTTTACGGCAGACAAAATTTCTTCTTCCACATTATTTCCATAATTTTTAATTTTCACAATTTTTATCCCGTGCGACTTTGAAAATTTTTCGTATCGCGCGAGCAAATTTTTCTGTGAACAAAATCGCTTTAAAATCTCGCACGGCGGAATTCCGTCGCGACGGCGCACTCGCAAAAAACGAACGAACGCAGGAACTTCCACAAAAAAAATCGCGCGGCATTTTTCCAAAAGCCGAGGCGTTTTGTAAAGCACGGCGGCATTGAGGATAATTCCGCGTGGCGCATTTTTTTCATTCTCATAATTCGTATTACCCGAAATATGCGCGATCATTTTTTCCACGCGCTCCACAAAGGCTGGATAGACAATATTTTCCTGCCTTGCCAAAAATTCTTTTTTCGAAAAAACAAGTTTTCCAAGCGCACGGCGATTAGGCGAGCCGTCCGCATTTTGCAGACAAATCCCAGCCCTTTGCGCATCATCGCGAAAAGCAGATAAAATTTCATTTTGCTTTTCTTCAATAATTTCGTGAATCACTGAATCAGCATCAATGCAAAGAAAACCGTAGCGTTCCAAAATAGAGCAGACGAAATTTTTCCCTGCGGCGATTTTTCCGGCAACGCAAAAAATCGGAATTTCGCGCGAAATGTTTTTTTCATCGATTTTTTCTTTAAACATTCTCCGCCTTCCAAATTCAAAAATCGTTGGCAAACTTTTTGCAAAAATACGTTTGAATAAGAAATTCAATATTTAAAGCAAAAACGAGTACCTTAGTGAAATTCACCCCAATTCGCACCGTACTCAATCGAAACTTTCAGCGGAACAGAAAGTTTTACCGCGCTTTCCATTTTTTCTTTTAAAACAGAAATCGTCTTTTCTATTGCAACCGCGTTGTCCGCGCATTCCAAAATCAGTTCGTCATGCACTTGAAGCAAAAGTTTCGCTTCACACGAATTTTCTTTCAACGCCGCATCGACATCGATCATCGCCTTTTTTACAATGTCGGCTGCGCTGCCTTGAATTGGTGTGTTTACGGCGATTCGTTCCGCGCCTGATTTTTCGATTTTGTTGCGGCTGTTGATGTTCAAGATTTTTCGGCGGCGACCCATCAACGTTTCCACGTAGCCATTTTTTTCCGCGCTCGCAATAGTTTCCATTATGAACTTGTCAACCGAAGAATATTGCGCAAAATAATTTTCGATAAATTGCGAAGCTTGCGTTCGAGAAATTCCGAGTTCGTTAGACAATCTGAACGCGCTCATTCCGTAAATCACGCCGAAGTTAATTGTCTTGGCAGTGCGTCGCATTTCAGGTGTAACATCGTCAGAATGCACATTGTATATCAACGAAGCCGTCGCCCTGTGAATGTCGCTTCCGTTCAAAAACGATTCGCGCATATTTTTGTCGCCCGAAAGATGCGCCAACACAACAAGTTCTATTTGGGAATAATCAGCACTGATGAGAACCGTTCCAGGAACAGCAGTAAACGCGTTTCGGATTTTTCTGCCCGCGTCATTTCGAACAGGAATGTTTTGCAAATTCGGATCGCGGCTGGAAAGCCTACCCGTGGCAGTTCCTGTTTGCAGGAACGTCGTGTGGATGCGACCGTTTTCATCTGCGAGTCGCGGCAAGGCTTCAACATAAGTCGATTGCAATTTTGACATTTCGCGGAATTTCAAAATCTTCGCGGGCACTGGATCGAACGGCGCGAGTTCCTCCAAAACGCTGGTGTCCGTAGAATATCCAGTTTTCGTTTTTTTGCTGGCTTTAAGTCCGCGCTCCGTGAACAAAACTTCTTGAAGCTGCTTGGGAGAGGCCACGTTGAATTCGTGTCCAACCTCCAAATAAATTTCTTGTTCGGCAGAAGAAATTTCTTTTTGCAAATTTTGCGCGTACTCTGAAAGCGCATTTGAATCAAGATGAATTCCTTGGAGTTCCATTTCGCCCAAAATCGTAATCAACGGAATTTCAATTTTTTCAAAAAGCTCATCTAATTTTTTCTGTTTGAGTTCGCCTGAAAAAATTTCAAAAAGTTGCCAAGTGAAATCCGCGTCCTCAGCGGCATAGTCCACAGCCTTTTCGAGCGGCACATCACGGAAAGTTTGACCTTTCGCGACCAAATCTTTGAATTCAATTCCAATCAGCGCAAGCTTTGTCTGTCCGAGCGTTTCAAGCGAATAGGGAGAACGTCCAAGCTGGTCAGGCTCTAAAAGCCATGCGGCAATCATCGTGTCGAAAATTTTCGCCTTAATCGTCTTCGCATTCAAGCCAACGATACGCAATATTTCGTAGTCGAATTTCGCATTGTGCAAAACAAGCGTGAAATTTTCCGCATCGAAAAGTCGCTGGATTTGCGTGAGCGCGTCATTCAAAGGAATTCCAACTTGTTCGAAAAGTGAAGCGTCCTGTGCCGCGACGGGAATATAAAAAGCCTCTCCCTTTTTGTCGCACAAACTGAATCCGACCAAATGCGCTTTCGTAGTTTCCAGCGAATCCGTTTCCGTATCGAACGCGACCGCTTTTTTCTTGGAAGCCAGAATTTTATCGACAAGTGCGGACAAATCTTTTTGTGTCGTAATCGCTTTGTAATTGCCGGAATTTTTTTTGAGTGGAATTGGTTCTGTGATTTCTTCCGAGGAATTTGAATTTGATGAAGCAGATTTTTTTTCTTCCGCAGAATCGAACAAAGAATTTCCATCACTTGAATTTTTTTGTCCCGATTCGACCGCAAGCATCGCATATTGCTTTGCCACTTGCGGAGTTTCAAAAAATTTCAATTTTTCGGCGGCGGCAAGATAATTGAAATTCATCGGCGGAATTTTTTCCAATTCCACGCCTGGGACATCCTTACAAAGCGCGATCAACTTTTTGGAAAAAAAGGCGTTGTCTTTTCCATCGCGGATTTTCTGTCCGATAGCTCCGCTGATTTCCTCGGCGTGTTCGTAGATGCCTTCGAGTGAGCCGTACTCGTCCAAAAATTTGCATGCGGTTTTTACGCCTACGCCTTTTACGCCCGGAACGTTGTCGGCAGTATCGCCATAAAGCGAAAGCAAGTCCAAAAGTTTTTCAGGTGGCACCCCCCATTCAGCCTTTACACCTTCCTTGCCAACGACTTTCCAAACGTCGCTGTGATCCGGCTTTAAAATTTGAACATCATCGCAAACCAATTGCATCAAATCTTTGTCGCCAGAAAGTATGCGACATGTTTTTCCTGCCGCCACCGCTTTTGTTGTAATCGTTGCAATTACATCGTCGGCTTCATAGCCTTCAATTCGAATAGCAGGAACGCCGAGCGCGGACAAAATTTCTTCAATCCAAGGAATTTGTGCGTGCAAATCGTCAGGCGTTTTTTGGCGCGTGGCTTTGTATTCCGCATACATTTCGTGGCGAAAGGTTTTTGAAATAGAATCCAGCGCGACTACAAGCGTCTTCGGTTTGTAATGTTGCAAAAGAGAATGCAAGTTGCGGAAAAAACCAAAAAGCGCGGAAATATTTCGTCCGCGAGAATCTGTGAGCGGCCGCGAAATAAACGCAAAATAGCAACGGTAAATCAAACCATAAGAATCCAGAATGTAAATTGTTTCGTCATCGAATTTTTTTGTGCCCATAAATTCATTCTAGCGAAAAATCGATTTTTTTTCTAGTGCGGCGCGAAAAATGCAGAAAAAAACAAATTTGTAACAATGCGATTTGAATTTCGCGCAATAAGACAAAGCCGCCGCATCTTTGGTTAAACATGGGTTCAGTTCAAAAAAATTCGCGGAAATATTAAAAAATTGAGAAGGTTTAAACTTGTCGTCAGAAATTTGTCGCAAACCAAAGAGTTGCATCGCAAATCTTTGGTTTGCTTACGAGTTTTTCACCTTGTTTTTATTTGCGAAAAAACCGCGCGACAATTTTAACTTCGAGTTTGCTTTGCAAACTCGCTTGTTTGTCATTGTCTGGCTTGACCCGACAATCTATTTTATACTTGCCCGCGCCGCAACAAGTTGTTATCGCGGGCGAAATTAAATTCCTCGGAAACTGAAGTTTCCTGCGATGTTAAAAAATAACGAAGGTTTAAAATTGTCGTCGGAAATGTCGCCGACAATTTTAACTCGAGTTTTGTTCCAAAACTCGTTTATCTATTGCGACTTCTCATTTCATTACGAAGTCGCAGTTTTTGAATAGCGAAAAACTTGAAACTTTTTCGCTATTCAAAAATTAAGGAACATTTAAAATTGTCGTCAAGAATATTGCCGACAATTTTAATACGAGTTTTTTCAAAAACTCGGTTATTTACTGTCGTTTCTTACTTCGTTGCGAAACGACTTTTTTAACAGTTCGAAAGTTGAAACTTTCTCCACTGTTAGAAATTAAGGAAGGTTTTTTCGGTTCTGTTAAGAAATTTATCTCACATCATCGCTTGCGCGATGCGCGAATGCGACTGCACTATGTTAGCGCGTCGCTTTCTGTAAGGAAATTTATTTTACTTCATCGCTTGCGCGATGCGCGAATCTATTGATTTTGAATAGTTGACAAATTCGTGCGAATTCTGTTAAAATGATTTATGAAAAAGCCTTTTGAAGAAATCATCAAAAATTTCATCTCCTCTGACGATGCACGATTGGACGCGATTTTGAAATTCACCGTGGAAGCGGATCAAATGACGGACATTTTGCGCCGCACCGTTTTGACCGACGGAAGCCGCCGCGAAAATGATGCGGAGCATTCTTGGCACATCGCGCTTATGGCTATGCTTTTCAAAGATTACGCCGAGCAAACTCCGAATGTTGAACGCGCCGTAAAAATGTGCGTTGTTCACGATTTGATTGAAATTTATGCTGGCGACACTTTCGCCTACGACAAAGCCGGAAACGCCACAAAGGAGGAGCGCGAAAAAGCCGCCGCCGACAAGCTTTATTCGCATTTGCCAGAAGATTTGGCAAAAGACTTGCGCGGACTTTGGGAAGAATTCGATGCGATGCAAAGCGTGGATTCTCGCTATGCGAATTGCATGGACAGGATTCAGCCCTTTTTGCACAACACGCTCACAGATGGGCATACTTGGAATTTGGCAAAAGCTTCAATCGCGGATTGCGAAAAGCGAATGGCTCCAGTAAAAGAATTTATGCCGCGAATTTGGCCGTGGATTCAAAAATGCATTGAGCGTGCGGTTCAGCAAGGTTGGCTGCAAAAATAAACCTCTTTTATTTTTTAACAGTGAACGAATTGTCAAATTCGAGAACTGTTAAAAAAAACTTGCTTCGCAACAAACTGAGAAGCGACAGTGAATAATCGAGTTTGCAACGCAAACTCGAAGTTAAAATTGTCGCACAATTTCAGCGGCAATTTTAAACGCGCACCCTCTTGACAAAAAATTCCACTTTTGATAAAATAAGAAGAAATTTGGGGGTGTAGCTCACCTGGCTAGAGCGCTTGCATGGCATGCAAGAGGTAGTCGGTTCAAGTCCGATCATCTCCAGTAAATCCAAAAACCGTTTCTTGCAAACAAAACAAATTTCAGCACAATAAATGAACCGACTACCGAAGCGAGCGCGTCGTGGCGAAAAGGCGACAGGATGTCGCCGTCAGCGAGCGTAGGCGGCCTGAAAGGAGAGCACACGATGTGCGCGACTGTAAGGTCGGTTCAAGTCCGATCATCTCCAATAAATCCAAAAACCGCTTCTTGCAAACAAAACAAATTTCAGCACAAAAAATGAAGGTTTAAATTAAACGGCTAAAATTGCGCCGTTTAATTTAAACCTAGTTTTTTTCAAAAACTCGCTTATTCAAAAAACCGACTACCGAAGCGAGTGCGCCGTGGCGAAAACTACAAAGTAAAGGTGCACTGTCATTTTTTCGGTAAAACGTTAGACTTTGAACTGTCCGATTTCTTGACCGATTTGACTAATCGCATCGTTCATCTTCCGAGAAAGTCTGCTCAAAGCATCTTTCGTTTCGGAGATTATTGCGACGCCGCTGTCCATTTCCTGCACATTGGAAGTAATGGTATATGTGTTGGTTTTAAGAGTGTCCACATCTTTTAGGATGACGGAACTTCCCTCCGCCATATCGCGCGAAGCCGACAGAACCTTGTCCGTACTTTCGCTCATCACATTCAAAGATTCCAAAATCTGCCTTGAATTTGCTTGCTGCACCTCCATGGCGGAACTGATTTGCGAAACAAGTTTGTCCGTAATTTTTATATTGTCGGAAACGACTTTGAATGAACTGCTCGAATCCGTAGAAAATTCCGAAACCTGCCCAATCGAATCACGGATCTTCGTCAATTGTGCGCCGATTGTCTTGGACTGCTCAGAAGAAGTCTCGGAAAGTTTTCGGATTTCATCCGCCACGACGCTGAATCCTTTCCCGACATCGCCCGCATGTGCGGCTTCGATAGCGGCGTTCATAGCCAGCAAATTCGTCTGCTCTGCGATGACGGCAATCGCCGTGTTCGCTTCCTGAAGCATTTTCGATTCAGATTCGATTTGATAGATTTTATCGCTTACCGCCTGCTGCTTGTCAATGCCGACATTGGCATTTTCACGCAATCCGACAAACGCCTTGGAAAGTTTTTCCACAGATTCATTTACTGTGGAAATATTGTTTACCATTTCTTGAATCGCCTTTCCAGAGTCATCGACTTCTCCAGCCTGAACCTGAATCAAATTCTGCAATGCGTCTATGCTGTTCGTAATTTCGGCGATTCTCGCCGAGGTCGATTCAACGCTGTCGTTTTGGGCAACCACGCTGCCCTTTACAGTTTCAATATACTTTATGATTTTACTGATATTGATTTCAGTCGAGCCGATGGCTTCAATCATTTCGCTCTCGACAGAAGAAATATTGTCCTTCGAGGATCTTATCTCCATCATAATTTCTTGGAGTTTCGTGACGAATTTATTGAAACCATCCACAACTTCGCCAATTTCGTCTTGCGTGGTTTTTGGAAGGCGTTTGGTCAAGTCCGCGTTACCACTCGCGATATCCGCGATGGCAGAAACGACATTTCGAAGCGGAGAAATCGAGGTGGCTATCATCAATCCCAAAACCACCAAAACTATCGCCGCCAAAATTAAGTTGCCCACAAGCAAAAGCATGCTCAGGCTGTCGGCGGTTTCGTGAATTTGGCTGATTGGAATCGCAACACCCATCGACCACGGAGTTTTGGCTACTTTGTTGTAAACGACATAAAGCCGCTCCGCATTCGCGCCCAAACCATTCGTGATTTCCGCCGAACCGCGCTTGCCCGAAAGCATTGACTGCGCAAAAGATTTTACGTCCGCGCTGATGTTTTCGTCTTTGATGTAATTTGCAGACATAACAAGTTCGCTGTCATAATGCGCAATCACTTCGCCAGTTCCGTCCAGCATAAATCCGTGCCCGTCTCTTCCGATTTTCAAGCCGGATATCAAATCCTGCAAATAATCCATTCCAGCCACACCAACGAACATTCCGACAACTTCGCGGTTTCGGTTGTACGCGGCCTTTATGAACATGACGCTTACTTTGCCTGTGGCTTTCGCGACAGTCGGATTGTTCACGACAAAAGGTTCGTTTTCTTCGATAATTTGCCTGAAATAAGCGCGATCCCCATGAAAGCCGGTGTTTCCAGAATCATAAAATGAATTTCCGTTCGCACCGATAAAAAGCACATAGGAAAAACTTGACGGCCGGCGCTCCACTGTAGTAGTAAGCCATCGACCGATTTCCTGCGCGCTTCCGCCATTGAAAACCACATCGGAATTTGTATAAAAATCAAGTTCGTGCAAAGTATTGTCCACGAAAGTGTCGACGCTTTCCAAATAAGAATCAAAAAGCGAATTCACATTTTCATTTGTGGTGCTTACAGTCATAATGCGCACTCGCCAAATCACAAATAAGTTCAAAACCACAAAAAGAACGACGGTCGTCAATCCTACGATGCCAACGATTTTCGTAATCATCGTCTTTGATTTCTGCTTTTGCGAAATTCCCCAATCATTTTCAGCCATAAAGACCCCCTTAGCGCAAATCGAGATTTTCTTCACTTCTTACTAAAGTTATCGGAAAAATCAAGTACTATATTATACACCGAATTTCCAATGTCGTCAAATTTTTTCTTCATCAATGTTGACTTTTAGCAAAATTTTCGCTATCTTTAAAGAAAGTTTTCGTTGAAAACTAAAAAATTTTAATTTTTATCATAAATGAGGAAATAAGATGAAAGTAAAGCCATTGGCAGACCGCGTTTTGCTCAAAGCAGACAAAGCCGAAACAAAAACCGCATCTGGAATCATCATTCCCGATGCCGCACAAGAAAAGACTCAAACTGGCGTCGTAGAAGCCGTAGGTCCTGGCACTGAAAAAGAACCAGTAACTGTAAAAGTTGGCGAGCGCATTATGTACGACAAATATTCTGGCACGCAAATCAAAGTCGACGGCGAAGAATATCTCATCGTAAAAATGAGCGACATTATCGCAGTCATCACAAAATAAGTCGCAAGAAGTTAGCGCACGCGCTAACTTCTCTTCTTAACGGGGTTTTCTTTTTGGGCGTGTCGCTCGTATTTTTCGTTGCGCGAAAAAACAAGAAAACTCAAATTCAAACCTTTTTACTCTAAAAACTTGACATCATCAGATGCGCGCGGGCGTTTCCTGGATTTAGGTAAAGTCCGTATTCCAACGACTGGCGTGCGCCTTCTTTGTCACCTTTCGCCGCGTAAAGACAGGCGATTCTATACATAATGTCGGACTTCAAATAACTGTCCATCGCGCGACCGCTCACTCTTCCATATAGTTCCAAAGCCTTGTCCTTGCTTCCCGTGCTCGAATAGATCATCGCCAAATTCGCCGCGCTTTGGACGGAGCATTCCGCCGATATTCCTGTTCCGCCAGAATCTGACACTCCTCTTTCATATACCGCGTATTCATAAAGGCGTTTCGCGAAATCTGCATTTTCCTCGGCGGCGGCAAAATACGCGCAATATTCTACTTCCCACAAATGCATTTTTCGCACGAAGTCCGCGACATTTTCCTCGAATGTACGTTCCGCGTTAAATTCAAATCGAGCCTTGATGTATTTTTCGAAAAGGCTCTTCGCCTCGTCGTACTGTTCAAGAGAAAGCAATGTGTGAATCGCGTATTGCATTATCGCAGGCGGATACAAATTTGTGCCAAGAGAATTGCGCTCCAAAACGCGCCAAATTTTAGAAAGCCGCTCGCGCACATCGACATTGCGTTCGGTCTTTTCTTCCAATTCCAATTTCGCCACATACAATTTTTCGTCTTTTTTTCGACCGAGAGATTCTTCCATTCTGGAAAGCGCGTCGCTTATGCTCACTCGAGGCATTTCATCAAAACGCCGCATATCCGCGCTCGAGATTCCCACTTCACGCAAAGCCCTTGTCAAAGGATCGTCCAAAATTTGCCGCGCACTTTCGTATGCGAAATTTCCATAAGCAATCAAAGCGGGCACATAATCTGGCCATTTTTCCACGACATAAGAAAGATTCATATATGCCGCTTTTT
This sequence comes from uncultured Treponema sp., assembly GCA_910584475.1. Lineage (GTDB taxonomy): Bacteria > Spirochaetota > Spirochaetia > Treponematales > Treponemataceae > Treponema_D. The sequence goes on along the minus strand of CAJUBD010000003.1, from coordinate 175,627 downwards.
TGTCATCTCGGCTTTGCGCATAAAGCGCACTGTTCAAGTATATTGCCGAAAGCAAATCAGAAGAAGCATCTTCCGAATCGCCAAGCATATAATTCGCTATCAGATTGTCGCGCACGGCTTGAGCCGCCTCGTCATCGCCCATTCCCACATAAGCATCCGACAAAAGCGCGGAAAGCTCTATTTGTGAGGGATATGCCTTTCGCGGCGTTTTTCGTCCGCCCAAAGCATTCGCCGATTCATTTTTCAAGAATCCTTGAGCCTGCAAAAGACGCATCGCCGCTTCGTCGAATCTTTCAGAATCGTAGAAAACACATGCCCAAAAAAATGCGTCATTCGCATCGGCACTTTCTTCGCCGGCAAGTTCTACGGCATCGGAATATTCGCCGCGCGACAAATGAATCAACGCCGCGTTTTCAAGCCAAGCGTCTTCACGCGTCACAGAATACGCGCCCAAATAAATCGGCTTGAATTCCTCTCCTAAAAAAAAATCCGTGGAATGCTCCACGTCCTGCGCCGCAATCCGCCGCAAATACAATTCCGCGTAGAGCGAAGCATAGCGCGTTCCTCTCAAAATTTGCGCGCGGGAAAACGCCTGTTCGACATCGCCTTGCTTTTTCAGGTAATTTACATAAACCGCGTTGAGTTCCAAATTTTCGGGATTTTTTTTCAGCGTCCGAAGAAGCAATTTTTCCGCGGACTTTTCTTCGCCAAGCGTGGCATAACGTTTGTATATTCCCACGGCTTCCATCGGGGAAACCGACTTTTTTTGCAATTTCGCCAAAAGTTTCAAAGCGTCTTCGGGATAGCCTTGCGCGATATAGCGATCCACTTCGTCAAGGCTCGAAATTAAAGACGACACCCTGGTCTTTGAAGAACATGATGCGAAAATCATGGCAAAAAAAATTCCCGCGAGAAAAAAGACTTTTTTTGCGCGATTTTTCATTGTCTCGTTTCTTTTGAAATTTTGTCCAAAACGCCGTTTATAAATTTGCAATTGTCCTCCACGCCGAGAGATTTCGCAAGTTCCAAAGCCTCGTCAATTATAATTGGACTTTCAATTTCTTTTTGATATAAAATTGAAAAAATGCTTATGCGCAAAATCGCGAGCGCGACGCGATTTAGGCGCGAAAAATCCCAATTCGGCGCGAGGTGAGACTTTACAAGAGAATCAATTTGTTCGATGTTTTCAAGCGAGCCACCCAAAAGATGGCGAGCGAAGGTCAAATCATCGTCGCCTTCAAGCCAGCCAAACGAAATCGCGGCGACCGTATCTTTCTGCCCGCCCAAATCCCAAGAATACATTCCTTGAACGGCGGCAAGCCTTGAGTCGTGCCTGTTCATTTTCCTACCAAGAAAGCGCTTTTATAAGCTCGTCGCCGGTCCTTTTTCGCTGGACATTCTCAGGCACGTTGAGTGACTTTATCATGTTCTGTCTCGCCTGTTCGAGAAACTGATATTGCTTCTGCTGCGTTATCAAAGCGCGAACCGTTTCGTACACAGTTTGCGTGGTATCAGGGCGCACGACATCGGACAACTCCAAAGCCTTGAACGGATATTTTTCCAAAATCTCATAAAATTGGTAAGATTGAGGAGATTCCAAAATTTCCGAAGGCTTGTCCAAAGGCTCTTCAAACATCTCCAAAAGTCGCTCATAAGTGATGCCAAGCTGTGCGGCATGCTGCTGGATTTTCATCACGACTACATCCGCGCTTCCATAGCCCGCTTTTTTCATGTCAGTCCCCTCGGCGCGGAGTTTTTCCACTGAAGTCTTTCCGCTTTTCAAATCGTTCAAAAGCCCTTCGATTTTTGTCTTCGCGTTCGGATTGTTATCCCTCGGAACGGCGACCAAGAACATTTTCAAAGAATCGGGCCTCGTAAATTGGACTTTGTTCAGTTCATAATAATCGCGAATTTCCTTGTCAGTCGCCACTACTTTTTGCAATTCCGCCTGATTCTGCATCAAAACGTAGCGCTGCAAAAGCAAGCTCGGCTTGACGATGGTATTTTTCACATCGTCAATGCTCATTCCAGTCTCTTCTTTGACAAATTGAGAAAAAGGAATTTTCTTTTGCTGCATCACAAGATCGTTCAGTTCCTTTTCGGAATAAACGCGAGGAAGCCCCAATTGTTGGGAAATATTCTGGAAAAACGCCTGATCCACTTCCGTGCCAGAAACGGTAACGCCGGCTTTTTTCGCCGCCTGCAAAACCAATTTCTGGTTTATGACACTTTCATAAATCTGCTCACGTTCCTGCGGAGTGAGTTTGCGTTTCGCTTCTTTTTCCTGAGTATCAACAATGTCTTTGACCTCTTTTACGGTAACGGTCTCAGAATCGCCGTATTTCACGACGGCGAGCGTTTGCATGAGATTCATATTCTGCGCCGCCACGCCAAAAATGCCGACCAAAGACAAAATAGTACCAAATAAAATTTTTTTCATACAATTTACCTTCTTTACCTTAAACTAATATATTTTATCAAGGTTACAATTTAAAATCGCTTTCGCGATTTTAAATACGAGTTTTGTTCGTTTCGCTATCAAAATTCGCGAATATTTTCTATTTATCTAACGGCAAGCCACCCGAAATTACCGCGCGGATTCTGCGCACGCCTGCCGACGAAGACTGCTCTTTCGTGATTTTAAAATCGCCGATTTGCGCCGTATGCTGAACGTGCGGACCTCCGCAAACTTCCTTGCTGAACCAATTTTCCGCCGTGCCGATTGTGTAGACTTTTACGTCTTCGCCGTACTTGTTCGTAAAAAGCGCGCGTGCGCCGCTTTCCTTCGCCTTTTCCAAAGGAAGAATTTCCATCGTAACCGGCAAATCTTCCTTTATCTTTTCGTTGACTATTTTTTCGACGCGCGCGATTTCTTCGGCGGTCATCGGGCGACCAAACGTAAAGTCAAAGCGCATGCGCTCGTTGTTTATGTTGCTGCCTTTTTGCGCAACCTCGTCGCCGAGCACTTCCGCCAAAGCCTGATGCAAAAGATGGGTGGCGGTGTGATATTTCGTGGTGATTTCGCTTTGCTCGGCAAGACCGCCTTTCGCCTGCCCCGCGTCCAAACTTTTCGATGCTTCCTGATGCTTTTTTTCCGCTTCTTTGAATCCTTCCTTGTCCACCGTAAAGCCATTTTCCGCCGCCAATTCTTCGGTGAGTTCAAGCGGAAATCCGAACGTGTCGTAAAGACGGAACGCGACTTTTCCGCTGATTTCCTTTTTAGGATTTTTCAGCAAATTCGGCAAGATGCGAGAGAATTCCGCCTCGCCATTTTTCAGCGTCAAACGGAATCTGTCTTCTTCCGCATTTAGTTCGGAAAAAATCTTTTCCTTGTTTTGTTCCAATTCAGGATAGGCGTTTTTAAAATTTTCGATTACGGCAGAGGCAACTTGCGCGAGGAAATTTTTCTCGATGCCGAGTTTCATTCCGTGGCGGACGGCGCGGCGAATCAAGCGGCGCAAAACATAGCCCGCGCCCAAATTGCTCGGACTCACTCCTCGCTGATCTCCCAAGATAAAAACTGCCGCGCGTGTATGGTCGGCGATAATCCGCACGCTCGTGTCCTTCGCCTCGTCCGCGCCGTAAGTGTAAGAGGCAAGCCGCTCGATTTCCGCGATTATCGGCTGGAAAACTTCCGTCAAATAAACCGAAGTCTTTCCCTGCAAAATGCAGTTCGTGCGCTCAAGTCCCATTCCAGTGTCTACATTTTTTTTAGGAAGCGGCTCAAGCGTGTGCTCGTCCTTTCTATTGAATTGCATGAAAACATTGTTCCAGATTTCCATCCAATTCGCGCTGTCTGTCTTTTTGTTCGAGCCTTCAGGCGGAATGCCTTCGCCCACCCAATAGAAAATCTCTGTGTCCGGACCGCACGGACCTGTAGGACCTGCCGCCCACCAATTGTCGCTCGCCGGCAAAAACGCGATTTTGTCTTCGCTCATTCCGACGCTTTTCCAACATTCGGCGGCCTCGTCGTCGCGCGGCGCGTTTTCGTCGCCTTCAAAAACCGTCACGGAAATTTTCCGCGGGTCGAGCGCGAGCCATTTTTCGCTCGTCAAAAATTCATAAGAAAATGCAATCGCTTCCTTTTTAAAATAATCGCCGAGCGACCAATTTCCGAGCATCTCAAAACACGTGAGGTGGCTCGTGTCGCCCACTTCGTCGATGTCGCCGGTGCGGATGCATTTTTGGTAGTCAGTGAGCCGTGTTCCGGCAGGATGCCCTTCGCCCAAAAGATAAGGCACAAGAGGATGCATTCCCGCCGTGGTAAAAAGCACCGAAGGATCGTTTTCAGGAATCAGGCTTTGCCCAGAAATTTCAGCGTGATTTTTGCTTTTAAAAAACTCGATAAATTTCGCACGAAGTTCATTCGCAGTCATAATTTCAGTTTAATGCAAAACGCGAATATTGTCAATTGCCTTGCAGAATAGGTGAAAGCGTTTCCCGAATGCAACGCGCAACAATCGGCGTATATGTATAAAAAACCGCACAATGTGAATTTTGACTTGAAATATAATGTGAATTTCAAGTTAAAATTAGATTGATTTTAACTTGAAATCAACTTGATTTGATGTCAAAATTAAGTTAATTTGATAATGAAATCAGCTTAATTTTAAGACAAAATCACATTGATTTTATGTTAAACTTAAGTTGATTTGAAGATGAAGTAAGATTGACTTCGCTTGAGCTATTTTTGTACGGATTTTTTGGTCGAAAAAGTTTACTTTTTTCGCCGACTTCGCGAAAGTGTGGTATAATATAAGCATTAGGATTAACCAAAACAAGGAGGTGTGATAAAAGCACCGCACAGATGGCGCGGCACTTTTATCATGACAAGTTTCTTATAGAAACTTGCTTATTGACTTGTGACTTTATATGGCGATTCCAATAGTATATTACGGATGTTGAAAGTTGACGCCAAAATGTCGCGCCAACTTTCAACTCAAGTTTTGCTTGCGCAAAACTCGTTCATTTATCACGATTTTTCGTTTCGCTGCAAAATCGCGTTTTCAACATTCTCGGATACTGAAGTTTCCTGCGATGCTGAAAATTTAAAGGTGGTTTATCGTTTCAAAAACTACGCGTACCAGAACGGACAGGTTCTGAACGCCTAAGGCTCGAGCAGCCTTGCAAACGGACGAAATGTAATGTTGTACACAAAAGACGAGAATGACGAGGCTCAGAAGTGGCGGGCGATGTACGCAGGAAAGTACGGCGAGCATACGCTATATTGGCTCAATTGTGTGCTCGGCGGGATAAAAGAGCCTTATGCGCTTGACCGTTTCACAGGCGCGTTGAGGAACAATGCGGATGTGTACAAGTCCATGAATTCAAGCGCACAGGATCAGCTTTTGTATTTTACGGAGGTTGGCGATACAGGCCGCGTCTACATTCATCTGTATGACAAGTATAATTCGCAAGACAATCCTGCCGACTTGGTTCTCACCGCCGCCCCGAACCCGAACGGAGTGAACGGTAACAACTCTCCCACAACGCTTACTCAGGCGGGAAATGTGTATTGGTCTGAATACGCTGATGGCAACGAAGCGCAACAATGGGAAGTGGAAGAGGTTTCGCCAGGAGCCGCGCCTGATTTTGCCAATATGGCTACAATTTTCCCTGCCGATGATTATTATCAAAGCGATAACAACAGCAGTTATCCAAATTATGTGGGCGAGTGCGTTTGGTACTGCAAGGGTCGTTTTTTGGAAGCGAATGGGATAGCAAACTGTTGTTATGGAAACGCCTACGAATGGGAAACTAACCCTTTGGTGAATGAAGAGAAAGTTGGAAGGGAAGTAGGAAATCCTGACGACATCACATTGAGAGCCAACTCTGTTGCGGTGTTTGGAATAGGTGGTGCTTATACTTTAGGACATGTTGTGTTCATCGAGGAACTTACAGAGACAGATGTCATTTATTCTCACTGCAACGGAACAAGGCTTGACGATCAATTGAAAATAGGCAATGGAGAAATTGAAGTTCCCAATTCCATAGCACCTTTTAAAAGTGCGCAAGACGGACGCAAGTTGTCATTGAAAAAAGACAAATTTCGCCATAACTTTGGCAACGGTTTGAGGGCGATTATTTACAAACTATAAACAATCATTGTAGGAACGCTCCGCGCTGACAACAAAAAACTTGCTGGCGCGAAACGTTTTGATTTGGTTTTCTTTTCAAAAACAAAGGAGTAAAAAAATGAAAACTTATACATTTATCTTCACAATTTGCGCCATTTCCGCGCTCGCCTTTTTCGGGTGCGCGAAAAAGCAAGTCGTCAGCAAAACAGAAATCGCGCCCATTGAATCTGCCGAAACTCAATCCGAACCCGCCGCGAACGCCGCCGTAGCGCAGGAAACGCAGATTGCCAAAGACGGATTCGACGCTTGGAGAGACGAGGAGGCGTATGCGCTGGCAGTGCTGATGAAGCGTCCGAAAAGGCCGGACGGCAGTGCCATGCCGGGCGAAAATCCTAGAACCGCGGGACTTTTCATTTTCACTTATCATGAGGGCGACAGGCGTCGAGACGTGCCCGCGCCCGTAGTCAATTCTGATTGGTATGAAAAACAGAAGTCAAACTTTGAAAACTATCAGTCGGTCAAGCAGGAAGAATTCGCCAAGATGGACTGGGCCCTGTACGCGAGTTCCGCCGCTTCGATAATCGCGTTCCACGAAAAGGACACGCCGAGAAACATAATAACGATTCTGTTCAGCGCGGACAAGTGGAAATCTTGGAACGAGTCGCGCATAGAACTCGACCCCGACTCACTTGACGACGGAATCCGCGTGAGCCTGTCCCTGACCTGCCCCGTCGGAGAAAGCACCGGCTATCTGCTGCCGTCATTCTACAATGAAAGTGAAAGCAGAACCATACAGGGCAGAACGCTCTACAGGACGCGGGACTTGGGCAAGTCGTTGGAAGTGGCGTGCGCGCTTCCTGAAGAATATGGGAAATCGGGCGCGCTTTTCGCGCAGGGCGACACAATCATCGCGCCCACTTCCCGGGAGGGCAGGTATTTTTCGTTTTTCAAGAGTGCCGACGACGGCGCGACATGGAAAAGGATTGAGCTGCCTCTCGACACGGAGAGGTACAAGGCCGCTCGTTTTTTGTCGATGTCCATGGACGGGAACTACGGCTATGTGGAAGTCGGCGCGGAATTGCGCGACGAAAGCGAGAAGAACTATGAGGAAATCTATTTCGCCACGAAGGACGGCGGCGAGACGTGGGTCTTGTGGAACAACAAGCGGAAGATGTTTGTCATATAATGAATGCGAGTTCTGCACAATGGATTGAACGCGGCACATCTGCGGATGCCGCCGCGCTTTTTTATTGTCAATTGCCTTGTGGGAACAGTGAAAGGGTGAAAAACGCTGTTGACAAAGTACTTGAATTTTCCTTGACATTTGGCGGGAAAAATTCTATAATGAAAAATCAAAATTTTCTGCTTGATACAAGCAAAGAGAGGTTCTTATGAAAAGGCATTCGTCAATTAATTGTATGGGAGGGGGTATTAGCATTACTTCTTTCATTTAGTCTCATCCAATTCGGCTGTTCGAACGGCAGTAGCGGCGAGGCGGAAGATGCTGGAGGCTACACCTCGACCAACACTTCGTCACCTGAAATATCCAGCAAAGCGATAGAAGGTTATTCTACTAATCAAATCGAAACAAAAGCGGGCAACAAAGTGAGCGACGTGCTCTACTTGCTTGACGGCGGCAAGTTTGAACTTCACAAAAATTTGTCGTACGGAGATTTTTCGGACTTCGCGCTTTTTGCAAAAGGTTCGTATAGCGGAAACATTCTGACAGATGGAAAACTGACATTTACTGTATCGGAAGAGATGGACACCGTCTCTCTTTCTGACGAAGAAAAAACGATGCTCGGCTTGTCCGATACGAGCGCGCAAAATGCGGGCGTTCGTTCCGTGCGGGCAATGGCTGACGTTTCGCTCGGCGACCTTATCTCGAAATTGAAAGCCCTCATCAAAAAACTTGAAAGCATTGAAATGAAAGGTGCAGACAAGCAGCTGCAAATAAAGTCCGACAGAGATGGCATCAAGTTTACTGATGAGAACAATACAGAGTGGTCGGTAACTGCAAACGCTCCTGGAGTCCAAATCAATCTTGACAATTTTCTATTCACAGGAAATCCGTGTTTTGTTCATCAAAATGACGATTGGAGATGGGCAAACACAGTAGAAGAAGGAGCATTTTCACTTACGAAAATCGCCGACGGAAAATATTCGTGCTCTTTCATAGCCAATGAAAATGACACGCTCATCAGGCTTATTGTGGCAAATTGGAAATCTCAGTATGGGCTTTCTTCAATCGATGTTGCCAACAGCGTTTTGCCTCGCGGCGTCAGAATTACAAACGATACGGAAGTAGTGAACAACACCGAAGATAACAAGAAGTATCAAGATCCCGAGAACATTGCGCTTGCGGGCATTGAAAAAAGGCGAAAATATGACATCACGTTCGACACAAATAAAACGCCCGGAAAAATTTGCATCGAACTGAAAAGACGAGCGATTTCATCTCTTGACGGCTGGATGATTTCTGGACAAATGAATTGCATAGAGAATGCCGATAAGACGACAAGATGGCCGGATACAAAGGCGGAAGGCGCATTGCCATTGGTAAAAAATGGCGACAAATGGACTTGCACATTTACTACGGAAAAATCGCCAGGCTGGTGCGGATTCAAACTTATGAAAGAAGAATGGACCGATGAGATTGGTTGGTGGCAACTCGCTTTCGAACCTGAGACACACTGGGTTTACGGGGCATTTTGCAATAACGATGAATATCCATATTCAGGTAAAGGCAATGATAATAATATCGTATTCCGCGATATGGAATTCAGAGGTACTGAAAAAGTTACTTTGACATTTGCCGTCAGGAGCGACGGACTGCTTGATATTGATTGCGACATTGAATATGACGAACATTTAAAATCAGCAACTGAAATTGCGTTGCTGATTTTAATACGAGTTTTTTCAAAAACTCGCGATTTACTGCCCGCTCGCGCGGGCTAATTAAGCGTCCTCGGAAACTGAAGTTTCCTGCGGTGCTTAATTTTTAAGGAAGGTTTAAAGTGAGCGTCGAAATGCCGCCGCTCACTTTAACTCGAGTTTTGTTCCAAAACTCGCTTATCCACCATTGCTTCTCACTTTGTTGCGAAGCAACTTTTTCAGCAAGTCGAAAGTTCAAACTTTCTTCCTTGCTGAAAATTAAAGAACGTTATTCTAACGACATTTTGTCATCGTCTCCTCACTGTAGTTTTTCTAAACAAACTGATATAAACATTCTAATGCAGAATTTTTCAAATGTCAAATTTATTTTAAGTAATTTCATCAAAAATTCTACAAGGTTTTTACGAAATGTCGATAGTGGCATACCGCAAGTTGCTATTGCGGACTAAATTGAGGTGCTAGAAAGCCGATGCTTTTCGCGGACTTAATTTCTCAAGGAAGGGATATACAAAATTTGATTGATTTTCAAAAGAGCGTTTTCCTTTATGCCGTTTGTGTCGCAAAGAAGTTTTACGGTTACGCCGTAACGCCGAGAAATCGCCCATAGCGAGTCTCCCTTCACGACTTTGTATTTGAACGGAAATTCCAATTCCTTTACATTTTCCAAAGCCGCCTCGAAATTTTCGCGCATGCCTTTTGGAAGGCGCAATGTGCTTTCCGTGGCGGGAGGGGTAAAGCCTTTCGTAAAAGAAGGATTCAGTTTTTTAAGCGCGTTTTCTTCGATTTGAATTTCGCTCGCAATCGAAGAAAGCATGTAAGGCTTTTTTACAGTTACAAAATCATAATTATCTTCTTCGTTTTGCACGGCGGAAAATTCTTCTTTAAAGTCCAGAATTTCCACGTCGAATTTTTGCGGGCAGACGCAAATTTCCGCGACGGCAAGAAGTTCGGGAATATAGTCTGCGGTTTGCTTTGGAATGTATCCTCCCGCCGCCAATTTCCAAAAGTCAGTTTCACCGCCAGCTTTTTTTATTGCGGCGCGCATTTTCCCATTTCCGCAATTGTATGCGGCGATTGCCAAAAGCCAATCTCCATACATTTTATAATTGTCCTGCAATTTGGAAAGTCCTGCCACCGTAGACTTCCAAGGATCTAGGCGTTCATCCGTGTATTCGTCGAGCTTGAGATATGGATAAACGCTGTTCGCCATAAACTGCCACATTCCTTTCGCGCCAGAACGCGACACGGCTTTTGTATTATAGCCAGATTCGATTACCGGAAGATATTCCAGTTCCGCTGGAAGTCCTTGTTCACGAACGGCCTTGCGCACGAAGATTCTGTATTCAGGATAATCTTCGACTGCGTTTTTCATAAATTTGAACCGCCGCTCTTTCAAGAATTCTTCTTTCCAATGCAAAACTTCTTCGCGCTCCGAATGTTCTTTGACGATGGCGAAAAGCGCGATTTCCGAATCTTCTTCAGGCAAGGGCAATTCGTTTTCATCTTGAATTTCAATTCTTTTCTTTTTCGCTCTTGATTTTTTTTCTTTTTTCGGTGCTTCGATTTTTTCGGAAATTTCTTCCGTGGCATTGTCCGAATAATTGCAAAAAGGCTGCGAAGAAAAAATTGTCAGAAATAGGAAAAATAGGGTCGCGCCTTTGGCGAAAAATTTCATCTTGTTCTCCAAAAAAATTCCAATGTTCAAAATTGAAATTTCCATTTTAAATTATTTTCAGCAAAAAGTCAAATTTTTCCTTAATTTTATCCTTAATTTTTGGGAAGAAAGTTCGCTCGGTGTGTGACGAGAGAAGTCGCTTTGAAATCGGCTGGCACGAAGTTTTTTGCGAGCCTTTATCCATGAAGCCACCTGTTGCCTTTTCGGAAAAAATTTGTTATATTATCAATATCAAAACAAATTTTTTCCGAAAGGTATATTATGAAAAAAATGTTTGTTACTACGCTCGCGGCGTTGGCTTTGAGCGCTTCGATTTTTGCGGCGGATGTTTTCGCAGGTCCTGCCGGCTATGGCCCTGATTGGCTCGTCGTGGTGAGTGTCGACGATCAAAAAACTTATGTCTTTGAAAAGGGCGTGCTCGTGCGGGAAATGGTTTGTTCCACAGGTCTGCTTGACGGCGACAATGACACTCCGCTTGGCGACTATATTTTGAACGAAAGCGGACAAAAGCGCGGCACTTCATTCTTTTCAAAAAAATTCGGACAAGGCGCGAAATGGTGGGTCGGATTTATCGGCGGCACTTGGCTTTTCCATTCGCTCGCGACTGACGAGGCGGGCAATGTGATTCCCGAGGAAGCGGCGAAATTGGGGCAGCCTGCAAGCCACGGATGCATTCGCCTTTCGATGGAAAACGCTAAATGGTTTTACGATACCGTTCCCGACGGTGCGAAAGTCCACATTCAAAAAGAAAAATTCAACTCAACGGCTGATTGAGCCGTCGAGTTGAATGCCGAGTTTTCTGCGAAAACTCGCGTATTTATTGCGATTTTCCACTTCGTTGCAAAATCGCATTTTCAACAACTCAAAAATTAAAACTTTTTTCGTTGTTGAAAAACAAGGAAAATATAATAAATAAATTTTCTCAGAGGTCAAATATATGAAAAAGATTCCAATCACTCTTTTGGCAGGATATTTGGGAGCGGGCAAGACCACGCTTTTGAACTACATTTTGAACAACCAAAAGGGCTACAAGGTCGCGGTCATCGTAAACGACATCGGCGAAGTGAATGTTGACGAAAAGCTCATTTCAAAAGAAGCGAACATCACCGATTCCTCGAGCCTTGTTCCGCTTACGAACGGATGCATTTGCTGTACGCTCAAAACTGATTTGGTGGAGCAAATCGAAAGTCTCATAAAAACCGGCAAGTTTGACTACATTCTCATCGAAGCAAGCGGCGTTTGTGAGCCAATGCCCATCGCGCAAGCCGTGGAGCAAATTGACAAAGGCTACATCGACAATTTGGTTTCCGTGGTGGATGCGATGCGCCTTACGACGGAGTTTGACGAAGGCAACGCGCTTTTGAAAAACAATATGGAAGAAGAGGACATCGAGTCGCTTTTGGTTCAGCAAATCGAATTCTGCAACACGCTCATAATAAACAAAGTGGACTTGGTGAACGAAGAGCAGCTCAAGAAAATTCGCGCCGTCGTAAAAAAACTTCAGCCGAACGCGCGCGTCATTGAAACCACAAAATGCCAAGTGGAGCTTTCGCAAATTTTGGGAACGCACGAATTCGATTTTGAAAAGGTTTACGAAAGCGCGGGCTGGGTTGCGGAACTCAACAAAGATGTCGATGAAGATGAACTTGATAAGCACGGCGAACACAGTCACGAACATGAGCATGAACACCATCACGATGAACACGAGCATCATCATGGCGAACACGAACATGGACATCATCATGAACATGAGCACCACGAACACCATCACCACGAGCACAGGCACGAAGGCGAAAGCGAAGACGAATACGGAATCGGCTCGTTCATTTATTATAGGCGCGCGGCGTTCGATCGACAAAAATTGGATGAGGCGGCGAGCAAATGGCCGCGCAACATCATCCGCTCGAAAGGCTTGATGTGGTTCGCAGACGAGCCGGAAATGGCGTGGGTTTTCGAAACTACGGGCCGGCAAATCGTGGCGGGATATTCTGGGCAATGGGTGGCTGCCGCGCCAAAAGCCGAACGTGAGAAAATCCTGCGCGAAAATCCCGAAGTAAAAAAAGATTGGGATGAAAAACTCGGCGACAGAATGATAAAACTTTGCATAATCGGAACGCATTTGGACAAAGAAAAAATCAGCGCGATGCTTGACAAAGCGTTGGCAAAATAATTTGACGCAGAGGCATGCCGATTCTGGCAGATGGGACACGGATAGAATGTCTGTGCCTTGTCTTTTTTATTTGCGTTTGTTTAACCGCATCTGTTTTTTCAAACTAATCATGTTACGCATTTAAAAAACAAAAAGGAAGCCGCGGCTTCCTTTTTTCAGTTTTCGCATTCACATTCCAGCGGAATGAAAAAGCATTTTGCGGAAAGTTTTCACTAAAAATAATACGCTTGATGCAACCTAATTCCTTGCATTACCAAGGGTTATGTCGAGCGTGAAAGATTATAACTGATTAATTTTTCTTGTCAACCCGCAAATCGTTATTTTAGAATTTATCTGTGACGAACTATGTGGATTATTTTTACAACAATGATGCTTACAACCATGCAAATGCCGCAGATGCCTCCCATATTGATTCCTATGGATTCTCCAACATATTTTTTCCCTGACCTTGTAAGTTCATAAATAGGGAGTCCAAACAGTTTGACCGTAAACATATCTGTTTCTGTGCGATATGCATATGTGTACCCAAAATATATCGCTATAGCCATTGACATTATTGCTATGGCAAATCCAATGCCTAAGGCCGTGAAAACCCACGTCTTCTTATTCATCAAAGCCCCCATACTTTAAAAAATTAAGCGACGCAAAAATGCGACAATCATATCCTCCGTCATTAGCTCAACGCATCATAAAACGAATAATCCACCGTTCCGCTCATCTTTTCCAATGCGCCATCTTCAAGTTCCTTTATCATCAGGCAATTTATATGAGGAAGGTGAATTTTCGGGCTTGCCAAAATTCCATAATCAGCGCTTGTAACAAATCCTCTCGGATTATAATTTTTCGGATTTCCTTCGACAAGGACAGCTTTAAATCCCATGGTTTTTGCTCTTTCAAATCCAGATTCAATCAGTTCTTTTGAAATATGCTGCCTTTGTAATTCTGTTTTTACGGCGACAGGAGAAAGCAACAACAATTCATTCTCATATTTTCTTTCAATGTGAAAACGCGAAAACATCGCATATCCTAGAATGGCATCATTTTCATCTGTCATAACAAGTTCAAGTTCAGGAAGATAATATTTTTTCGAACGAATTTCCTCGACCAAAGCGCGAACTTTTTTTCCTTCTTTCTCGCAATCATATTCTGTAAAAACCTTTTCAACAAAATCCAATGACCGCGCCAAATATTTTTCCTCTATGCTTTTTATAATTCTTTTGCGAGACACATTATTCTCCTGTCGCAAATTTCCACATTGAAAGAATTGCAAAATTCTCAATTCTCTTCTTCCAAGATTTTTTTGCATTCTTCAAGGCGACTTTTTGCTTCGTCGTCCAACTTGGGAAATTGCGGATTTATGTCGCGCATCACGTCAAGCAAAATTTCCGAAACAAGATAGCGCGTGTACCATTTTTTGTCAGCGGGCAAAACATACCACGGGCAATCTTTCGTGCTCGTCGCGTTGATTGCGTCTTCAAACGCCGCGCGGTAATCGTCGAAAAATGCGCGTTCCTTTATGTCGCTCGCGCTGAACTTCCAATTTTTTTCCTCGCGATTTATCCGCTCCAAAAATCGCCGCTTTTGCTCTTCCTTGGAAAGATTCAAAAAAATTTTTATCACGCGAAAAGAATTTCCGTAAAGATATTCTTCCCAGCCGCGAATGTCTTTGTAGCGGTTTTTAATGTAATCTTCATTCACCGTACGCTTTGGCATGTTGTAACTTTTCCAAAATTCGTGCACCTTCACGACCAAAACTTCTTCATAATAAGAACGATTGAAAATGCACATTTTCCCGCGCGAAGGAAGGCGCTTGTGATAACGCCACAGAAAGTCGTGCGTCGCCTCGTCCGCGTTCGGCGACTTGAAACTGTACACATCGATGCCTTGCGGATTTATGCTCGAAAAAACATGCTTGACAACACTGTCCTTTCCCGCCGCGTCCAATGCCTGAAGGCAAACCAAAATCGCCTCGCGTCCTTCCGCATAAAGTCTGTCTTGGAGTTCCGACACTTCTTCCATATTTTTTTGCGTCTGCTTTATGAGCGCGGATTTTTTTTCTTCTAAACTATCAAAGTCATAATGAATTTTTTTCAAGTCGATTTTTTCGCTTCCGTCAAATCGATATTTTTCCAATTCCATAATTCCTCCTAAACATTTAAAATTCGTACGCTATCTTTGCGCGGATTTTAAATGTTCCCCATTTATTTTTTTGCGAAAACCAAAAGCGAATAAAAATTACTGCCTAAATTGTGATGCGCGGTTTTCAGCTCAAAGCCGCCCGCGCAAATTGCGTCCACGAGTTCGCCGTAACGGTACATTTTGCTGTTGCCGTTCGCCATGCAAGTGAAGTAAAGCGATGTCGCCTGAAGCGCATAAGATTCCGCTTCGAATCTTTGTTTGTCCCAAAGCGGCTCCAAAACATAGACTAAAGTTTTCTCTGTCGCGACAGAATGAATTTTTTTCAGGATTTTCGTGATTTGATGAAGCGAAAAACAATCCAAAAATTGGCTCATCCAAACCGCGTCTGGCGCGGCAGGAAGCGCGGTGCTTTCCGCCAAAATGTTTCCGCTGTAAAAGTCGATTCGCTCGGAAAATCCGGCGGCTTCGGCGTTCTTTTTCGCCACCGCAATTTGTCCCGGCAAATCTACTATCGTAACATGAACGTCCGCGTCAAATTCGCAGCTGGCAATCGCCCATTTCGCGGTGTTGCCGCCTATGTCAAAAAGTCGTTTGGGCTTTTCGGCGTAGACAATCGGCAAGGCTTCGGGAAACGCTATGTCGGAATAAAAATGGTCGAATTCAAACCAAGATTTTTTTTCGCGTTCGCCGAGCGAAGAAAGAGCCTCGTAAATCGTCGTCCAATTTTTGCCGAAAACTTTCAAGCCTTCGGGCTTTCCGCTTTTTACCGAGTCGCCCAAATCGAATGCGCCTTTGTAGCAAATGTCGTTCGTAAAATTGAAATTGACTTTTGTCAAATTGTCTTCAAGCAAGAAAAATCCGATTTTTCCCAGAAAAAATCGCTCTTCGTTTTGCGCGATTTTGAGTTTGATGACGTTCATTCCGACTGCCATTTCGCAAAGAACTTTTATTCCGTATTCAGAAATGTCGAGCGTACGCGAAAGTTCTTGCGCCGAAATTCCGTCATCGCCAGAATCGCTGATTTTTTGCAGCACGCCCAAATCCAGCATCGCGCGAATCGCCTGAAATGTGAGCGGCGCGAACGCGATTTTTTGCGCCTCGAATTTCGCGTCGATTGCGGAAATTTTGTCTTTGGAAAATTTTTCCATGCTGAACAGAGAATTGTTTTTCATAGAAACATTTTATCAGAAAAAGCCGTTCGTTGCAAGATTGGCGCGAGCGCCACGCAGGTTTTTCGTGCCTGCGCGTAGAAGTTCGCTGCCGCTGGGGCTAGCGGCTGCACCGTTTGGCTGCCGTAAGGGGCTTCGAGAAAAACAAGAAAAAACACTTGCATTTTTTTCGAATATGGATTATAATAGACAAGTTGTTTTTATGGAAGAATTAAAAAAACAAATTAAAGAATTGATTGTTTCTTCGTTAGAACTTGAAGATGTCGCGCCCGAGGATATCCAGGATGACGCGCCTTTGTTCGGAAAGGGCTTGGGTTTGGATTCCATCGATGCGTTGGAATTGGGCGTCGCGCTCAAGAAAAAATTCGATGTGAAACTTTCGGCGGAAAGTGAAGACAGCAAAAAGCATTTTGCTTCGGTAAATTCTTTGGCGGAATTTATCCAGTCCGAAAAGTCAAAATAAGCACGGTTATGGAGGAAAAATGACGAAAGAAGAAATTTTCGCGAAAATCCAGGATGTCCTTGAAAGTGATTTCGAGGTGGACAAAAGCGACGTTACTATGGATTCAAAACTTTTCGAGGATTTGGATTTGGATTCGATTGACGCGGTTGATCTTGTCGTAAAGATGAAGCAATTCATTCCCGGAAAAATCGATCCTGAAATGTTCAAGAGCGCGAAAACCATTGGAAACGTGGTGGACATTCTTTTGCCTCTTGCGCAAAAATAATTTTGTTTTAAGGTTGGCGGCTGAATGAGGTCGCCGATTTTAAAGTCGTTTTTGTGGCAAAAAAAATTTTAAAAATATTTTTCTCCGCGCTGACCGTTTTGTATCCCGCGCTGATTTTTGTACTTTTGGTCGTGTACAAATTTCCGGTGCGCATAATTTCTCTGTGCGTGATTGCGCTCGCGCTGATTTTTTTTATTTCCGCCACGGGAAATTCTTCGGAAAAAAATTCTGCCGATGAAAACGAAAAAAGTTCTGCGAACGAACGAAAAAAAAATCTGCGGAATTTTTTTGGCAAAGTAAGATTCAATTCTAAAAATTTGCTTTCTTCGTTTTTCTTTCTCACCGCAGGAATCTTGTGCTTTGTCGCAAATTCTGGTTTGTTTTTGAAACTTTATCCTGTCGCAGTTTGCGCGACGCTTTTGTTTTTTTTTGCGACAAGTTTGATTTCACCGCCGCCGATTGTCTTTCGGTTCGCGACGATGCAGGACAAGTCGATTTTGAAAAGCCCGTACAAATCGCGTGTGGAAAATTATTGCAAAAAAGTTACGATTGTCTGGTGCGCGTTTTTCGTAATTAATATTGCGGTCGCGATTTACACGGCTTTTTTTTGCTCGGAAAAAATTTGGTCGATTTACAATGGCGGAATTTCCTATTTGATGATGGGAATGATTTTCGCAATCGAATTTTTTGTCAGAATGAGGGTAAATAAAAAAATGCAGGATTATTTTTCGATTTCCAATTTCACGGCGAAAAGCCGCGCCGACGATTTCGTGATGTGCTTTGAAGGCGTTTGGTCGGATGGCGTTTACAAAACTTGGAAAGATTTTTTGCGCGACACGGCGAAAATGCGCGCGTTCATCCATGGCAAAGACTGCGGCGAATGGATTTTGCATTGCAACGACTATTGGTATTTTTTGGTGACATTCGTCGCGTTGTTACAGTGTAAAAAACAAGTTATGCTTACGGCGAATATTTCAGGCGAATTCATAAAGGAAATGAAAAAGCCGGGGCAAGAATTTTTGAGCGACGTGCAGAGCGCGATTGAATCGTTGGGCGCGTTCGACATTACCTCAATCATCGAAAATTCTGCGATGCCGAGCGAAAGCGAAATTCGCGATGCGCCGAAAATCAATTCCGACGAAACTCGAATCCATCTGTTTACTTCGGGCAGCACCGGCAAGCCGAAAGATGTCGTGCAGCGGATGACGGAATTCGAGCAGGACAATGCGTTCATTTTTTCAAAATGGGGCGAAGAATTTTTGCAAAGAAAGCTTGTCGCCACGGTGAGCCAGCATCACATCTACGGATTTTTGTTTACGATTTCGCTTCCGTTCGCGGCGGGCGTTCCTTTCCGTCGCACGCGAATTGAATTTCCTTCAGAGTTCGAAAAATTCTCCGACGAAAAATATATGATTATCGCCGTGCCCGCTTTTTTGAAACGCACTAATGATGCCCAAGGAGAAAATCCGCTTCCTTTGAAAGAGCCGTTCATTTTTACGAGCGGCGGAGTTTTGCTGCCGGAAGTGGCGGAGCGCACAAATGAAGTTTTCGGATTTTGGCCGGTGGAAGTTTACGGAAGCACGGAAACGGCTGGCATTGCGTGGCGGCAAAGCAAGAACGGTTTGGAATGGACACTGTTTGACAACGCAAAAATTTGGAAAAACGGTTCGGGCTGCTTGGTGATAAAATCGCTTTATATAAAAAATCCAGAAGGTTTTGAAACCGCCGACTTGGTGGAAATTTTGCCCGACGGAAAATTCATTTTAAAAGGTCGCGCCGATTCAATTGTGAAAATCGAGGAGAAACGCGTTTCGCTCGCGGAAGTGGAAAATCGGATTTTGCAAAGCGGCTTCGTGAAAGATGTCTGCGTCGTGGCGATGAGCGACCGTCGTCAATATTTGGCCGCCGCCATCGCATTCAACGAAGCTGGAATACAAAAATTTTCTTCGCAAAAAAAATTCGATGTGAATATGTTTTTTCACGATTATCTTATGCAATTTTTTGAAAATGTCGTGATTCCGAAAAAATGGCGTTTTTTGGAAACGATTCCATGCGATTTGCAAGGCAAACACAAAAAGCAGGAAATCCAAGCCCTGTTTACAAAAGTTGAATAATTCGATAGAATGTTTCTATGTATTTGACCAAGCACGGCATTGCGCCTGAAAAAATAATCGAAAAAAACGACGATTCGATTTTGCTGGAATTTTCTTTGCCGGAAAATTGCGATTTTTTTGAAGGGCATTTTCCAGAAATCGAACTGCTTCCCGCAGTGGCACAGATTGATTTGATGGCGCATTTCGCAAAAAAATATTTTGACATTCCTCTTTATTTTTCCAAAACAAAGCGCACGAAATTCGGCGCGCCGATTTTTCCGAACGCCACCGTCCGAATGAACATAAAATTCAATTCTGAGAAAAATTCCGTCACATACAAATTGAGCAGCGCGAACGGCGAAAAAATTTATTCGACGGGCACCTTTGCACTTGTTGGGAAAGATGATGGGGGGGGGTATGAGTGCAGTGGGGCTTTGTAATTCCAGTTTTCAATCACGGAAGCTCGCTGGTTCAAGTCGTTTCTTCGTTGCAAAAATACGGTTTGCCGATTATTATAGTAGACGATGGAAACGATTCGCAGAATAAAAAATTCATAAACGAAATCATTGCTCGTTTTCCTAAAATCGTTCTCATCGTGAACAAGCGCAATCGTGGAAAAGGCTTTTCGGTTTGCCGAGGAATCAAGGAAGCGCGCAAAATGGGAATCACGCATTTGTTTCAAATCGATGCGGACGGTCAGCACGATGCGACGGCTTGCGACGGTTTTTTGCAGGAATCGAAATCAAATCCTGACGCGCTCATTTGCGGTTTTCCAGAATTCGACAAATCAATTCCGGCTTCCAGGCTCAGGGCGAAAGAAATCAGCAACAAATATTCGAGATTTGTTACGCTCGACAAAACTGGCGATATGAAAGACGCGATGTGTGGATTTCGCATTTATCCCGTTGAACCGTTCTACGAAATTTGTCGTCACGCTTGGATTGACACGCATATGGGATTTGATTCGGAAATTTTGGTGCGTATGATTTGGCGCGGCGTTCCCGTAATTTACAAAAGTGTCCGTGTTACATATCCTATTGACAACAAGTCGAATTTTCGCTTGGTTCGCGACAATATTCACATTTCGCTCATGTTCGCGCGGCTCACGGTGGGAATGTGGATTCGCTATCCGATTTTGCGCGAGCGAAAAAAGCGCGAGGTTCTTCAAAAATAAAAATGAAAAAAGAAGGCATCCAATGGTTTGACAAAAAGGAAGTCGCGCGTTCTATGTTTCCCTATTTGCTGACGTTTTGGTGTTTGAAGCATTTTCCCAGATTTCTTGTGAATTTCATCGCGTGGTGCGTTTCGGTTTTTTATTTTATTTTTGATCGGCGTGCGCGATGCGAGGCGATTCGTTATCAAAAAATTTTAAAGAAATGCAATCCAAATTTAAAAATAAGGCCGCTCAGGCAGTTGACTTCGTTTGCCATAAGTCTTGGCGAGAAAATAGATTGCTGGACGAATTCCAAAAATCCAATTCCATTTGAAAATATTTGCTTTCATGATGATGACGTTCACGAATTGATTTCGCAGCTCAACGAAAAACGCGGCGCGTTCATTTTCATTTCGCATTTGGGTAATTTTGAAATTTTGCGCTCGCTCGCCAACGCGCACAAAATGGGCGTGCAAAGCGAAGTCGCGCTGACCGTTATTTCCGACAAAGAGGTTTCTTCCAATTTTTCAAAAACTTTGCGGCAAATCGCGCCGCAATTTTTTGAAAATACTGTAAGCATCGATGAAATCACGCCTGCCACTATGGAAAAATTTATGGACACGATTTCGCGCGGCGGACTTGTCGTTTGCGCTGGCGACAGACTTTCAAAAAACGCTTCGGGAAAAATCGTGGCGCAGGATTTTTTGGGAAAGAGCGCGCCGTTTTCTTACGGGGCGTTTTTGCTGGCGTTGCTTTTGGAGGTGCCAGTTTATTTTATATTTGGATTTAAAAAAAAGAATTTGTTTTTTTCGCGCAAATTCGAAATGTATGTGAAGAAAGCGCGGACGGAAATTTCTGCATCACGCAAAAAACGCGAAGTATGCATAAGAAATCTTTGCGCCGAATATGCTCGGACGCTCGAAGATTTCTGCAAAATGTATCCGTATCAATGGTATAATTTTTTTGATTTTTGGGCGTTTCCAAATTCGGAAAATTGAAAAATTTCATTGTCGTGCTTGCCACGACAATCTATTTATAAATTAGATTCCCGTGGCAGGTACGGGAATGACAAAGAGGGAGAAAAAATGGAAAATGAACTTGAAGTCTCAAAGAACGCAATCAGCTTTGAAACGAAAATCCGCGCGGAATTTTTTGACGTGGACAGCATGAATGTCGTTTACCACGGAAACTATGTGAAATTTTTGGAAGTGGCGCGTTGCAATTTGCTCGACAAAATCGGTTACGGTTACAATGAAATGGTCGCGACGAATTTTATGTTTCCGGTCACGACGCTCAGTCTCAAATATATCCGCTCATTGCAATTTGAAGAAGAAGCGATTGTAAGAGCGACGCTCATCGAATGGGAAAATCGTATTCGCATAAAATATGAAATCCGCAGTCTCAAGACTGGTCAAATCGTAACTAAGGCGGAGACGACGCAAATGGCGGTGAAAATGCCGGAAGGTGAGACGCTTTTCGTCTGCCCGAAAATTTTCACGGAAAAAGTCGAGGCGATAATTCGCAAAAATTGATTGGTTCGGAGGGTTTCATACCCTGACGCTTGCGTCGAGGTATGTTGATTTTTCCAATTGCGAAAAGCGAGCGTTTAAAATTGCCACAAGAATGCTGTGCCAACTTTACCTTCGAGTTTGTCGGTGCGGAGCACATTACCAGAAACTCGCCTATTTGTCATTGTCGGGCTTGACCCGACAATCTATTTTGTACTTGCCCGCGTCGCGACAAGTTGCTAACGCGGTTTGTTTGCTTTTGTTCGTGCATGAGCTTCCATTTTACTTTTTCAAATATTCGCGCAATTCTTTTTCTATAATGAAGCAGAAAATTTCTGTCCGACTCCGCTTCTCTTTGTAGCGAGAATTTTTGTCTGCGCTTTCCGCCTTTCCCGTTGAATACGCTTCTTCGTCTGCAAACTTGTTGCAAAATGTTTCGTTTTTCGTTAAAATTATTCTTATGAATTTTATTTTTATTTCTCCGAATTTTCCGCATACTTATTGGAATTTTTGCGAGCGTCTCAAAAGAAATGGCGTGAATGTTTTGGGCATTGGCGACGCGCCATATTATACGCTTGAGCCTCAGTTGCAAGAATGTCTCACGGAATATTATTTTGTGAATGATATGGAAGATTACGACAAAATGTATCGCGCGGTGGCTTTCTTCGCGTTCAAATATGGCAAAATCGATTGGCTTGAATCCAACAACGAATATTGGCTGGAACAGGATGCGCATCTTCGCAGCGATTTCAACATTGTGACAGGAATCGGCGTGGACGAAATCGCAAATTGGAAGCACAAATTCAATATGAAAAAATTCTACGCGGCGGCGAAAATCCCGAGTGCTCGTTGCCACAAGATTTCCACGAAGTCCGAGGCGAAAAAATTCCTTGACGAGGTTGGATTTCCTGTCATAGTAAAGCCCGACAATGGTGTGGGTGCATTGGACACTTGGAAGATTTCTTGCGAAGAAGATTTTGAAAAATTTTTTGAAAATCCGCCTGAAGTTCAATATATAATGGAAGAATTTATCACGGGCGACATTTATTCCTACGATGTGATTGCCGACAGCAAAGGCGAGCCGCTTTTTGAAAGCTCGAGCGTTTTTCCGCCTTCCGTGATGGACGTGGTGAATAAAAAGCTCGACTTGTCGTATTTTACCATTCCCGAAGTTCCGGCGCAATTGCGAAAATTCGGACGCGCCGCGCTGAAGTCGTTCGGCGTAAAAAGCCGTTTCGCGCACATGGAATTTTTTCGGCTCACAAAGGCGAAAAAAGGAATTGGAAATGTCGGCGATTTTGCGGGGCTGGAAGTGAACATGCGGCCGGCGGGCGGCTACACTCCCGACATGATGGATTTCGCGCATTCTACCGATGTCTATCAGATTTGGGCGGATATGGTCGTGCACGACAAGCGCATTTTGCCCGACAGCGGCGAGCACAATTTTTGCGTTTACGCCGCGAGGCGCGATTGCCACGAATATGTTCATTCGCACGAAGAAGTCGTTCAAAAATACGGTGATTCTCTCGTGATGTGCGAGCGCATGCCCGAGGCAATTTCGGCGACGATGGGAAACCAAATGTACACAATCAAGGCGAAGACCGAATTGGAAAAAAACGAATTCTTGGATTTCGTCTTGGCGAAAAAATAAAATTGTGGAAGCCAGCGATGATTGAGATGCGTCGAAAACATTGAAATCTGTCATTTCCGTGCTTGACACGGGAATCTGCTTCCGCGAGCGAAATTAAGTTTCTCGGAAACTGAAATTTCCTGCGGACTTAATTTATAAGGAGCGTTTAAAATCCGCGCTGAAATAGCGTGCGGATTTTAACTTCGAGTTTTGTTCCAAAACTCGCTCATTGACTGCAACTTCTCATTTCATTGCGAAGTTGCGTTTGCGACCGTTCTCGAATTTGATAATTCGCTCACTGTCGCAAATTAAGGAATGTTTAAAATCTGCGCTGAAATAGCGCGCGGATTTTAGCTTCGAGTTTTGTTTCAAAACTCGTTTATACATTGCGCTTTCCGCTTGAAACTTCGCGATACGCGCTCGTTGCGAAGACACGCTGTTGCGAAAGCACATTTTTTAACGATGTAAAAGTTGAAAGTATTTCATCGTTAAAAAATTAAGGAAAAAAATATGAAATTTCATTCGCTGAAGGCAAAAATAATTCTTTTGGTTTTTCTGTGCATTTTCCTGCTTTCCACGGCTTCCGCATTGTTCGCGTACATCAGCCTCACGCGCATTTTGAATGAAAGCATCGCTTCTAAGATGAATTTGCTTTGCGAAAGCGAAGGCAAGAAAACCGACCAGATGTTCGTTCGCATCGAGGACGCGGTGAACAACATCGCGATTCTTTTGGAGAACAAATTCGAGCGGCCGGAAATGGCTCGCGACGCGGTTTACCGAAAAAAAATTTTGGAAGAAGCGGACAGTTTGTTTTTTGCGATGGCAAATTCGATGGACGGGGTTGTCTCGCATTATGTTTCGTTCAATCCTGATTTGATTGATGGAATTGACGGTTTCATTTATCGCCTTGACAAACGCGGCGTTCTTGCGCCAGTGGAACTCACCGACATTCGCGCATACGCGCCTTCGGATATCGAGCATGTCGGCTGGTTTTATATTCCCGTGGCGAATGAAAAAGGCACTTGGATGGAGCCGTATCAAAACAAGAATTTGGATTGCTATATGATTTCCTATGTAGTGCCTTTTTTCAAGGATGGAACACTTTTGGGAATCGCAGGAATCGACATTGACTTTAAGATAATGGTGGATTCCGTGAGCAAAATCGTCTTCAACAAATCTGGCTCTGCGTATCTAAAAAGCGCGGACGGAAAAATTCATTATCATGATGAATTCATAAACGGCGGCGCGAGCGGACACGGCGATGAAATCTACGACATAATTGAAAACGCTGATTTGCTGGGTGTGGCAAGCACTGGCAAAAAAATCATTCGCTACAAGGCGAACAGAATCGACAGCGTGATGTCGTTTGTGACGCTGCGCAACGGAATGAAAATGGTTTTGCACGACAATTATTCGGAAGTTTACGCCGACAGGATAAATGCGGTGGTTCTGATTTTCGCTCTTACGGCTTTGCTTGGTTCTGTTTTCGTGATAATTGCTGTAAATGTCGCCTACCATATCGCGCAACCGATCGAAGATTTGAGCGTGGCGGCAAACTCGCTTGCTTCAGGAAATTTTGATGTGGATTTGCCTAAGGAAACTGACGACGAAATCGGCATTCTTGTGCGCGGATTCAAGACGATTATGAATCATTTGCGAAAGTACACTTCGAATATGGAAACGCTCGCATATCAAGATTCGCTTACGAAAGTGAAGAATGTCGCTTCGTACAAACTTATGACAGAAAATTTGGAAAAGCAAATTGCCGCTGGCACTGCGGAATTCGCCGTAGTGATGTGCGACTTGAATCACTTGAAACAAATCAACGATGAATACGGACACAATGCCGGCGACAACGCAATAAAAAAAGCGTGCGCGCTAATTTGCCGTTCGTTTCCGTACAGCACTGTTTTCAGAATTGGCGGAGATGAATTTGTCGCACTTTTGCAAGGCGTGGAATACGAAGCCCGCAATTTGATAATAGAAAATTTCGCCAAGGTTTTGAAGGAAGACGAAGAGAAGTCTCGTGAGGATGAAGTGCGCGTTTCGCTCGCTTATGGAATGGCGGCGTTCGTTCCAAACGAAGACAAAAATTATCAAGATGTCTTCAATCGCGCCGACACCGAAATGTATCATAAAAAGAAAATGATGCATGCTGCTCGCACAGAATAAATTTTTGAAAAAAAAATTGACAAAATAAAAAAATCCGTGTATAATGGTTCAATATAGAAAATCGAGCGTTTAAAGTTGGCACAAAAATACTGTGCCAATTTTAACTTCGAGTTTTGTTCCAAAACTCGCTTATTTGTCATTGTCGGGCTTGACCCGACAATCTATTTTGTACTTGTCCGCGTCGCAAAAAGTTGCTAACGCGGGCGAAATTAAGTTCCTCGGAAACTGATGTTTCCTGCGGACTTAATTTATAAGGGGGAATTCAATCCGTTTAAAAATGGATTGAATATAAATTATAACTTTTTCATAAATTAAGGAGGCATTTTTATGAAAAAATTATTGTTGTTGGGAGCGGCAGTAGCCGCAGTTTTTGCGCTTGCCGGCTGTTCTAAAAAATCCAATAATGGCGGAAACGATGCGGTCACGCTTACAGTTTGGGAATCGGACAATGGTCCTGACCAGTTTATCCAGCAAGCTGGGGAAGCTTACACGAAATTGCATCCGAATGTGACAATAAAATATGTTCATGTCGAATTGGGAGATTCTTCTGGTCAAATTGCGCTGGACGGTCCTGCTGGAGTAGGACCTGATTTGTTCGCGGCTCCGCACGACAAATTGGGCGAATTGGTAAACAGCGGTCACGTTGCCACTACTCGCAATCCTGAAAAAATCAAAAGCCAGGTTCTCGGCGCTTGCTCACAGGCTCTCACCTACAAAGGCACGATGTACGGATATCCTGCTTCTGCGGAAACCTACGCTTTGTTCTATAACAAAGATTACATCAAAGACAATGAAGTTCCCAAAACTTGGGAAGACTTGGCGACATTCGCGAAAAATTTCAATGCCGCGAATTCTGGAAAATACGGATTTGTAATGGACGTTGGCAACGGATATTATACGATCGTTTTCGTCACTGCGAACGGAAACCGCCTTTTCGGCGCGACTGGCGACGACACTTCCAGCTCTGGTTTGAACACGCCTGACGCTGTGAACGGAATGAAATTCTTCCAGACTGCTCTTCGCCCGGCTTTGAATGTTCCTGCCGCCGACCTTACTACTTCTGTCGCAGACTCGGCTTTTGCCGCTGGTTCTGCCGCGATGCACATCACTGGATTGTGGAATGTAAAGCCGTTCCAGGATGCCGGCGTAAACTTTGGAGTCGCTCCTCTTCCGTCTCTTCCTGGCGACAACAAGCCTTGCGCTTCTTTCAGCGGAACGCGCGCGATGTTCGTTTCGGCTTATTCCGAGCATCCGGAAGAAGCGGCCGACTTTGCCGAATTCCTTCTTACGCCCGAAATGCAGAAATTGCGATTTGACATCACTGAAGCGATGCCCTCGATTGACGTAAAAGTCGACAGCCCGTATATGCCCGGCTTTATCGAGCAGCTCAACTACGCGTTCCCGATGCCTTCAATTCCGCAGATGGGCGCATTCTGGGAAGCCATGGCGAACGCTTCCAAAAATATTTGGGATGGCGCGGATGTTCAGAAAGAACTTGATGCTGCCAATGCCTCTATTCTTGGACTTTAATTTTTTGACACAATAAAGCAAACGACAAAAGTACTGTCGTTTGCTTTAGCGGCAGTTTGAAGCGCAAACTGCCGTATCAACTATACGGTTGCTGAACTGCTTTTTCAATATTTTCTGAAGTTTCAACTTTAGAGGAGTTTAATTTATTAATGAATTGTCTTTTATGCCGTTCATTTGTCGTTGTTTTTTTTCATTTGGAAAAATAAGGGGGAACTATGGCAGCTGAATTGCCCGCGGATGGAAGCGCGATGAAGAAAATCAAGCTCGCTTCTCGGTGTTTTATGGGGGGGGCACACCTACTTTATCTGAAAGATTATTTGAAGGGCGCGCTTTTCGCTTTGCTAGAAGTCGTGTTCATCGCTTTGATTCCGCTTTTCTTTTGCCCGAAAATTTTCGGACTTATCACCTTGGGCGAACCTCAGCCGAATTTGCCGCCTCTCAAAAGGGACAATTCGGTTTTTATGCTCATTGACGGAATTTTGGCGATAGCGGTTATGGCGATTTTTGTTATAACTTATTTTGTTTCGCTAAAGAGCGCGGAAAAAACTTACGAAAAATATTGCATTACTGGAGAATTTCCGCAGACAAAGCACACTCTAAACGATTTGGCGAGCGGGAGTTTTCCGCTTTTGGGGCTTGCTCCGAGCGTTTTGATGCTGATCATTTTCGTAGTCGTCCCACTTGTTTTTTCAGTGTGTGTGGCGTTCACGAATTATTCCGCGCCGGATCACATTCCGCCGGGGAACACCGTGGATTGGGTTGGCTTGGAAAATTTCCGCGCGTTGACTAGCGGCGGCACGAACTGGTCTAAAGGATTCGGGCGCGTCGCTTTGTGGACGGTACTTTGGGCTTTCTTTGCCACGACTACTTGCTATATCGGCGGACTTTTGATTGCCGTCATGCTTCGCGAGGCGAAAATCAAATTCGACGGTTTTTTCAGAATCATTTTCATTTTGCCTTATGCCGTTCCGTCCGTCGTTACGATGATTACTTGGCGCAACCTTTTGAACGGAAGTTTTGGAACAGTGAACAGGACGTTGCAAATGCTCGGCCTGATAAAAGACCCGATTCCGTGGCTTGGATCGCCCTTGCTCGCGCAAGTGATGTGTATCGTGATAAACCTTTGGGCGGGATTCGGATATTTTATGATGCTTTCGATGGGCTCAATGACGGCGATTGGCGCGGATTTGTACGAGGCTTCGAAAATTGACGGCGCGAGCGCGGGACAAACTTTGCGCAAAATTACGATTCCGCTTGTAATGTACCAAACGATGCCGCAGATTATCATGAGCTTTACGCACAACTTGAACAACTTCGGCATCATCTTCTTCCTTACTGGCGGAAATCCACCCACTTCGGACAGCACCACGACACTTGCTGGCGCGACGGACATTCTCGTCACTTGGATTTACAAGCTTACGATGACGCTGCTCAAGTACAACTACGCTTCGGTCATTGCCGTTTTGATTTTCGTGGTAATGGCACCGTTCGCGATTATCAGTTTCCGCAACACCAAATCTTTCAAGGAGGGTGAAATATGACATCCGAAAAAGAGAAAAGTTATCGCGCCATCCAGCATATTTCAAAAGTGCTGATGGTCCTGTTTTTTATCATTGTTTCGCTTACGGTAATTTATCCGATGATTTATGTCGTGAGCGGTTCGGTCGCTCCTGGAAACTCGATTGCGGATATGGATCCAAAGCCCTTCGCCCGCGGAGTGACTTGGGTGCACTTCAAATATCTTTTCAAGCAAACGCAATACGGCTTGTGGTTTTTGAACACATTGAAAATCGCCGTCTCCACTTCGGTGATTACGATGGTGATTACGGCTTTGTCGGCGTACATTTTCTCGCGCTTCAGATTTTCGCTCAAAAAACCGATGCTGATGTCTTTGCTCATTTTGCAAGTCTTCCCCTCGTTTGTCGGAATGATCGCGATTTATGTCATCATTCAGCGCATCGGCGGATTCGACACGCTTTGGGGATTGGTTTTGGTCTACATCGCCGGCAACATTCCTTACGACGTGTGGATGGTGAAAAGCTACATTGATACGATTCCGAAAAGTTTGGACGAAGCCGCCCGAATTGACGGCGCAAGCCACTTCAGGATTTGGGCGACAATCGTAATGCCGGTGGCAAAGCCGATCATCACATTCTTGGGAATCACGACATTTACCGGACCGTGGATGGACTTCATTTTCCCGAAGATGATTTTGCGTTCGCCGGAAAAGCAGACGCTCGCGCTCGGCTTGTTCAGTTTCGTCACTGACAAGAAAAACGAATTCACGACGTTTGCCGCAGGCTCGATTATCATCGCGATTCCGTTTGTCATTTTCTTCATCTTTACCCAAAAGGCGATGATGATGAGTATGGGCGCGGGCGCGGTAAAAGAATAATTTTCTTTCGCGGAAAAATTCGCTCAAAAGAACAAGCAAAAAATCCGCGCAATTTCCGCGCGGATTTTTTTAGTTTTAATGTATCGGAAGTTGGACGCGTCGAAAGCTCGTGGCGAAAATTCGCATGGCAAATTGCGCGACAACCTTTGACTACGAGTTTGCTTCGCAAACTCGTTATTTACCGTCGTTTCTCATTTCATTGCGAAACGACTTTTTCAAGTTTCGCGAAAATTGAAAAAGTCGCGAAACTTGAAAATCAAGGAGAAGATTATGAAAAATATTTCTAAAATTGCTATGGTGGCGGGAGGAATTACTTTGGCGATGTGCGCGTTCGGATGCTCGAAAAAGGCAAAAGTTACGACTGTCATTCCCGAAAATCCAGGCTTGATTTTACCGAAATCCGAGACGGCGCGCGATGATTTCATTCGCGGCGTCGACGTTTCCACCGTGATTTCGCTTGAAAAAAGCGGCGTGGTTTTCCGCGACTTTGACGGAAAAGAAGAAGACCTTTTCAAAATCTTGCGCGAAAACGGCGTGAACTATATCCGCGTGCGCGTCTGGGTGAATCCTTATGACGACAATGGAAACAGTTTCGGCGGCGGCAACAACGATTTGCAAACCGCAATCGAAATCGGAAAACGCGCGGCGAAATACGATTTGCCGCTTTTGGTGGATTTCCATTATTCCGATTTTTGGGCGGATCCGCAAAAGCAAAAGGCTCCCCGCGCTTGGGAAAAAATGGATGTCGCGCAAAAATGCGACGCAATTTATGATTACACAAAAGAAAGTTTGAAGGCTTTGCGCAAAAACGGCGCGATTGTGGGAATGGTTCAAGTGGGAAACGAAACCACGACCGGAATGTGCGGCGAAAAGAACTGGATGAACGTTTGCAAAATGATGAACGCCGGTGCGAAGGCCATCCGCGAGATTTCCAAGGACATCAAGATCGTGCTGCATTTTACGAATCCTGAAAAGGAAGGCGAATATTTGCATATCGCGCAGATTCTCGACCACAACAAAGTGGACTACGATGTTTTTGCCTCGAGCGACTATCCTTTCTGGCATTTGGGCACGAAGGATTTGGCGAAGGTTTTGAAAGATGTTTCCGAGGCGACTGGCAAAGAAGTGATGGTGGCGGAATTTTCTTGGGCGTATACTTACGATGACGGCGACAACAATGGAAATTCCGTTTCCGAAGATTCTGCCGTGGCTCGACCTTACGCGGTTTCCGTGCAAGGTCAGGCGAATTGCATTTGGGACTACATCAACGACATTTCCGCCATCGGACCTAAAGCTTTGGGCGTTTTCTATTGGGAGCCGGCTTGGCTTCCAGTGCCCGGAAATGACCGCGCAAGTCGCCAAGTTTTGTGGGAAAAACACGGCTCAGGCTGGGCTTCAAGTTATGCTTCAATTTATGACCCCGACGATGCCGGAGTTTATTATGGAGGCTCGGCTTGGGACAACCAGGCGCTTTTCGATTTTGACGGAAATCCGCTCGCTTCTCTTGCCGCGTGGGGCTTGGCGGGAGTCGGCGCGGACGCACCTGTCCATCCGGATGTAGCCGAGGAGATTGACGTGCGAGTTCGGCTTGGCGAAAAATTGACTTTGCCCGAGCAAGTCAACGTCGTGAACAACGACGGCTCAAAATCTACGATAAATGTAAAATGGAACGCCACCACGGACGACGGCATTCCTGTGGAAGAAATTCCTTTGCGCGGCGTGGCAGAATATAAAGTTCGTGCCGACGATGTTGTGCCAGTTTTGGCTCGCGTCGCCGCAATCGAGCTGAATTACGTGGAAAATCCTTCGTTTGAAGAAGCCGACGTTTCGATGTGGAATATCGAAAATCTTTCCGACATGAACGAGCTTTTCGTGATGGACAAGCAGACCGACGCAAAAAGCGGCACTAAGGCCTTGCATTATTATTCTGAATCGCCAATTCATTTCAAGGTGGGCCAGACGGTGAGCGGACTCGCGCCCGGAAAATACAAGGCTTCGATGGTGCTTCACGGAGGAGACGCCGGAAAGCGCGAAGACCAGCAGATTTTCCTTTTTGCCGTTTCGGGCGGAAAAGAATATCGCCAAAAAACGTTTACCGATGGATGGCGCGCGTTCTTTACGCCGGACATTCAGGATATTGTCGTGGGCGCGGACGGAACTGTTACAATCGGCGCGGAGGCGGAGCTTCCCGCAAAAGCGTGGGGCAGTTTTGACGATTTTGTCCTTACGCCGCAAAAGTAATTTTCATTCATGCGTAGGTTGAGCGTGTCGAGACCTTCCTTCCATAAAAATAAGCGAGTTTTCACAGAAAACTCGTATTAAATTTAGCGGCGATATTTCAGCCGCTAAATTTAAATGTTGCATTATTTAGAGTAAGAAAAACCATCTGGCCCGAAAAAGCATAATTTTTCGGGCTTTTTTGCGTTTTTTTTGAATTTTTTGTTGACAAAAATGAAAAGCCGTGGGATAATATTAGAAAAGGAAAGTTGGTTGCTTTATGCAATTTTGTTTTCCTTCATTTCACAAAATCATATATCCTGGAGGAAATATGAAAAAGAGTTATGTTATTCTTTCTACGGTTGCTGTCGCGGCAATGCTTTTTTCCGTGACAAGCTGTGGTAAGAAGTCTGCTTCTGGTAAGAATGCAAACAAGTTGGTTGTCTGGTCGTTCACAGATGAACTTCAGACAATGATCGACAACTACTACAAGCCGTCACATCCTGGCGTTGAGGTGGAATATTCTCTCACGCCTACAGATCAGTTCCCCAACAAATTGGATCCTGTTCTCGCTTCTGGAAACGGCGCGCCTGACGTAATGGCATTGGAAAATGCTTTCGTTCGCAAATATGTTGATCAGGGCGACAAGCTTTTGCTCGACATCACCGACGAGTACAATGCCGTGAGAAACAAGATGATCGCCTATCCTGGCGAAATCGGAACTCTCAATGGCCGCGTTTACGCTGTGTCTTGGCAGGCTGCTCCTGGAGCTGTTTTCTATCGCCGCTCTTTGGCAAAGAAATATCTCGGCACGGATGATCCTGCCGCCGTTCAGGCTGCTCTCAAGGATTGGGATGCGTTCCTCGCGACTGCCCGCGACATCAAGAACAAGTCAAACGGAGCGTGCGTCATCGTTTCTACGACAGGCGACCTCTTCAACCCATACTACGGCGGACGCAAAGGACCTTGGGTACAGAACGGCAAACTCGTAGTCGATCCGATTATGGAAGAATACATGGATATGTGCAAAGTCCTCAAAGAAGAAGGTCTCGAAGGACGCCAAGGACAGTGGGCGGAAGGTTGGTTCGCTGGAATGAAGGGCGAATTGAAGGACGAAAGTGGAAACGCTGTCGAAGTGTTCTCTTACTTCCTCCCGACTTGGGGCTTGCACTACACGCTCAAGCCGAACGCCGGCACTACGGCGGGCGACTGGGCCATGTGCGCCGGACCTGCTCCTTACCGCTGGGGTGGCACTTGGGTGGCCGCTTACAAGGGAACAAAAGTTCCTGAACTTGCCAAAGAATTCTTGATGTATGTCGGTACGGACGATGGATTCCTCGAGAGATGGGCGAAAGACACTGGCGACATGGTTTCCAACAACAACGTCATCAACAAGATTAAGGACACATACAGCGAGCCGTTCCTTGCCGGACAGAACCACTATGCGGAATTTGCCGAGATGGCGAACCACGTAGACGGAAAACTCTGCCAGGGAACAGACCAAGCCATCGAAGGCTTCTGGGGAGAAGCAGTTTCCTCATACCTCAACGGCGAGCGTTCAAAGGCAGATGCCATTGCCGATTTCAAAAAGCACGTGGCGGAAGAACTTGGAATTCAGTCGTAAACTTGTTATGCTAGAATAGGTGCGTTATCAAGCGCACCGTATGAAAGTGCGGTGTGACATTCGGCATAGTTTGTCATACCGCGCTTTTTTTTTGAGTTTTTTTTCGCGCTGTGTTTTCTTGCTAACGCACCGATTTCACGAATGAAAATAAGGAGGAAAGAATGCCAAATGCAAGAGTGAAAGGTTCCGAAGCCAAATTGGCAAAGTACGGCGTTTTCTTTGTCTTGCCGTTCATCATTGTCTATTTGATTTTCAATTTTTGGCCTACTTTATATACAATTTTACTTTCGTTCACAGGTTTGAACAAGTTTCAGACTTTTGGAGAAGCCGAATGGCTTGGTTTTGCCAACTGGGCAAAACTTGTCAAAGACACTAACTTTTGGGGCGCGGTTGGCAACACATTCATAATGTGGGGTTTTAACTTTGTTCCGCAATTGGGAATCGCGCTTATTTTCGCGGTTATTTTTACAGATCCGACTTTGAGCGACTTAAAAGGCAAAAACCTTTTCCGTGCGCTTTTCTATTTGCCGAACCTTCTTACTGCTGCTTCGATTGCGATTTTGTTCCGAAGCCTTTTCGCATATCCAATCGGACCGATCAACCAGTTTTTCACGAAATTGGGAATTCAGGCGACCGTTGTTCGAGACAATGGCGATGTCATAAAAGAAGCGATTCAATTCTTCCGCAGCCCTGTGTGGTCGCGAGGAATCGTCTCTTTCATCCAATGGTGGATGTGGTGCGGTCAGACTTTGATTATGCTTATGGCGGGCATCACTTCGATTTCTCCGTCTTTGTATGAAAGCGCGGTTGTCGACGGCGCGACTCAGAGTCAGCAAACTTGGTATATAACGCTTCCGCTTTTGCGCCCGATGATGCTTTATTTGATGGTGACTTCTGTAATCGGCGGCATGCAACTCTTTGAAATTCCGTTCCTTTTGACGGATATGCGCGGCGGTCCTGACTACAAGATTCGCACGATGGTTTTGTATATGTATAACACGGCGTTCCAAGGAACAAACCAATATGGCTATGCTTCCACAATCGCCATGGGCGTATTCATAATCACTATAATCCTTTCTTTCTTTATGCAGTACATTCTGAAAGATCGAAGCGATTTAAAGAAAAGGAAGTAGGAGAAAAATATGGAATACAAATCTTATAAGACAATACAAAAGACGCTTATATACATTGCTATGATTTTCTTCGCTTTGGTCGCGATTGTTCCGATTTGGATAATGCTCGTGAATTCCACGCGCACAACGGAGCAAATCAACGCTGGTCTTGCAATTTTGCCCGGAAAAAGTCTTGTCAACAACTGGAACATTTTGGTAACGACCGGATCAGGATTGAAAGTGGCGGCGGGCGGAAAACTTATGGAAACGCTCAAGAATGCCGGTGACAAATATCAGTACATCGCCATTGGCGACTGGATTTTGAACTTCAAAGGCGGAAAGTTCCAAATTTGGCAGGGTTTTTTGAACTCGGCGATTGTAGCTACTTGCGCCACGATTTTGAACTTGTATTTTTCCACATTGACGGCGTATTCAATTCACGTTTACCGTTTCAGGGGAAAGACGATTGTGTGGGCGTTCATCATGGTGATTATGATGATTCCTGCATCAATCTCGTTCATCGGTTTCTACCAGTTCATGGCGCGAATCCACCTTTTGGACAGTTTCATTCCGTTGATTATTCCTGCCATCGCGAGTTCGGCGACGGTTCTATTTATGCGGCAATACATGGCTTCGGTGCTTTCGCTTGAACTGATTGACGCGGGACGAATTGACGGCGCAGGTGAATTCAGAATCTTCAACCAGCTCATCGTGCCGATTATGCAGCCGGCTTTGGCGACTCAAGCCATTTTCGGATTTGTAGCGAACTGGAACAACTTCGTTACTCCGATGGTTTTGCTTCAAAGCGACAACAAGAAAACCTTGCCTGTTTTGGTGCAACTTTTGCGCGGCGACATTTACCGCACGGAATACGGTGCTATTTATATGGGTATCGCGGTTTCGCTTGTTCCGATTATCTTGTTCTACTGCTTTATGTCCCGTTACATCATAAGCGGCGTTACGATGGGTTCTGTAAAAGAATAGTTTGAATTCGCCACGAATCAAAGATTAGGCGCAGATATACGCAGATAGAATGGATGGTGCGCAGATAAAAACTGCGCACCATCTGTAAAATCAGCGGCGCAAGTTTTTCGCAAGAAAAATAAGGCGAGAAATTCGGTAGCGAGTCGCGGAACTTAATTTCGCCCACGTTAGCAACTTGTTGCGACGCGGACAATTACAAAATAGATTGTCGGGTCAAGCCCGACAATGACAAGTAAACTAGTTTCTGAATGAATGAATATAATTTTATACTCAAATACAATTGATGAATATTTAAAGTGTGACATGGAATAATCTTCCTACTGAACTTGAATACAACAAATAGCGTCAAATTCCTGTTTATCGGGAAGAACAACATATCATTAAAGAGTCTGACGCACATACGCAGAGCCAAGGAACAACGCGTCAAATAAAAATTTGGAGTAAATTATGAGATTGGACGGTTTTGGAGTATTTGTAAAAGATATGAAGAAAATGATACGCTTCTACCGTGATGTGCTTGGATTTGAAATTAAAGAAGCCGAGGACGCTGTGAATGTGTATCTCATAAAAGATGACACGCTGTTTATGCTTTATGGCAGGGAAAACTTTGAGAAAATGACAAGCAGAAAATATGAATATGTAAAAGGTTTGAACGCCCATTTTGAAATAGCGCTTTATGTTGATACCTTTGACGAAGTTGACAAGACCTTTGCCGACGCTGTTTCAAAAGGTGCTGCACCTGTTTTAGAGCCTACAACTGAACCTTGGGGACAGAGGACTTGTTATATTTCCGACCCAGAGGGCAACTTGATTGAAATTGGCTCTTGGAACAAACCTTTTCGCAGTTGGTCAGATAAGGATATGTAAAGAAAAGACGGGGCGCATGTAGTTCCAATAGGATGCCTGAAACATTGATTAGTAGCTATGGAAATTTGTTTGCATGGGCGGCGTGGCGGACGGTTCACTTCAAGTCTCTCGGTGAACTGTCCGCAATTCTTGTTTTGCTTATCCCATAACCGCGACAATCTTGCTGCCGTCATGCAGTTCGTTCACGGGGATTTCCGCTCCAGCGATTTTATTTCCGTCTACTTCAATGCTCGCGATGCCTTTGCAAACATGGGAGGGGTTCTTCACTTCGATGGAAAGGTTAATTCCACGCCAGCGGCGTTCCACCTTGAAGCCGTCCCAAGTTTTGGAAATGCACGGATCAAGCAAAAGACCGTCGTATTGCGGGCGGATTCCCAAAATGTACTGCGTGATGGAATAGTAGTTCCATGTCGCCGCGCCCGAAAGCCACGAGACGCGCGTGTTGCCAGGCCTTGGCGAGTAGGTTGAATATGTCGTCTGTCCGACAACATACGGCTCGCTTTGGCGGATTTCCGCCTTGTCGTTGTAACTGGCAGGAAGCATAGCCTTGCAATATTCGAGCGCACGATCGCCGTTTCCGAGAATCGTTTCCGCAATTACGCCCCAGCCTTGAGTGTGGTTGAAAATTCCCGCGTTCTCTTTGATGCCAGGATTGAACACGACCGCGCCCATGACTTCGCGAGACATTTTTACGAACGCCGGCGCACAGAGCATCGGCCCGTAAGGAGTGGCAAGTTTTTCTTTTACGGAATCCATAGCCATGCGACCTTGTTCGGGAGTGGCCGCGCCGGAAATTACTGACCACACTTGCGTGTTGAAATAAATCTGCCCTTCTTCCATAGTGTGCGTTCCGTAAACTGTGCCGTCCTCGCCGATGGCCCAAATGAACCACTTGCCGTCCCAGCACTTTTTCTGAATGTTCGCGTCAAGTTTTTCGCGCTCCTTGATTGCCCATTCCGCCTCGTCGTCTTTGCCAAGCCTTTTGGCGATGTCCGCGAATGTATTAAGTCCCAAACGAAGTTGAAATGCGACGAAAAGGCTTTCTCCATGATAGCCAAGTTTGAGGCAGTCGTTCCAGTCTGCGGAAAGTCCGCACGGAAGTCCGTTCGCTCCCATACGCTCCAAGTTGAAAAGCAAAGCCTGTTTGAGGTGGTCGAAAACTGTTGCCTCGCCGCCGTCCGCATAAGGAACAATGCGATTGTAGAATTCAAAATTGCCGGTTTCCGCGACAAAGCACGGCACGGCGTTGAAGAACCATTCACAGTCGTCGCTGCGGAATTCTTCTGGCTTGGGCGGCTTTTCATGTCCCGCGTTGAAGTCTTTTGAAATCACGGGAATCGCGCCGCCGTTTTGGCACTGTCCGCTCAACATTCTCACCAAGCGTTCTTCAGCCTCGGCAGGGATTGCCGCCGAAACTCCCAAAATGTCTTGAACGCTGTCGCGGTAGCCCAAGCCATCGCGCTCGCCATTGTAGACGAGGCTTGCCGCGCGAGACCACGCGAACGTGATGAGGCAGTTGTACAAGCCCCACATATTCACCGTGTGGTTGATTCCGTCGTCGGGACATTCCACTTTGAAACTGTCCAATTTCGCGTGCCAATTTTCTTTGAGTTTTTTAAATTCCTCATCCGCGCGCTTTGCGTTTCCGTATTCTGCGACAATTTTTTCGCCGACCGCCCAAGCGTCTCCGATTCCGAAAAGCACGATCACTTCTTTTGATTCGTCCGCTTCAAGTTCTATGTCCGTCTGGAGCGAGCCGCAGAGGTTGTCTCCGTAGGCAAGCGAGTTTGAGCACTTGCCGTTCAGCAGGGCGGCCGGCTCTTTGTACGAACCATAGTCTCCGATGAACGCATCGCGGTTTGTATCAAATGCCACGACGGGAGAATCGCACATCGCCATCCAGCTATTCATAGACTGCTCGCCCGGCTCTGCGTCTGGAAACTGGTGGTACATATTGTCGTGAATTGCGAATCGGAGCATATTGTCTTTGCGCTCGCCTTTCGTGATGAAAAGCGAATACTGCAAGTTCACTTGATCCTGCGTGGTGTTCCACTGATTCGTCAGCTCGCAATAAGTGAACGCGGAAATTTTGCGCTTGCGTCCTGAATTGTTCGTCAACTTGAGCCGCCAATATTCGAACGTCTGCCCTAACGGAACATAATAAAGAGTTTCGCTTTTTATGCCGGAATATTCCGAAGTGATTTTCGTGTAAGCCGAACCGTGCCGACACTCGCTTTTGTAAGAATTGAGCGGCTTTCCCACAGGCTGCCATGAAGCCGACCAATAGTCGCCCGACTCAGCGTCGCGCAGGTAGAAATAGCGGCCGGGCTGATCCCTAGGCACGGCATTGAAGCGAAGCCGCATAAAGCGTCCTTGAGCGCCCGACTTGTAGAAGCCGTAGCCGCCCGCATTGTTCGTAATGACCGCGCCGTACACAGTCGAGCCTAAATAGTTGCTCCAAGAAGTCGGCGTGTCAGGCCGCGTGATGACATATTCTTTCGCATCATCGTCAAAATATCCGTACTGCATTTTTTCTCCAAAATTTAATTTTTTTTCTAGTAGTTTATTATATTACTGAATTTTCCGCAAGCGATGAACCCACTTTATTTGAATAAAAAACTTTGAAAAATTGGAATTCTTTTTTTTGTATGGGGCATTTTTTGTGGCTCTTGACTAGATAAAAACAGAAATTCCTTGGTCAAGATAAGTCTTCCTGTAAAACCCCTTTAGAAATGCCAGCAAATTCTCGTGCATATGATTGTATTTCCACCCACTTGAAACTTCGTTGCGAGCACGCGCTCTTTCAATTGTAGCACAAAAGCGGCAGAATTGCAAACGTGAACTTGGTGAAGGTTCAGAAATCTTCAATGCCGTTGGTCAACACTTTTTCCAGCCGTTGGAGTGAATTGTCACATCACGCGAGCGATGACATAAAAGCAATTTCCCAAATAAAAACGGCTACAACTGTATCGTCGGGTTTTCGAGCATAAGTTCTTGCATTATCGACATCAATCTCATTGCTTGAGCGGTCGAAGCAATTTGGACGATGACCTTTTCCTGCCAATCCGCGCACACGCCGAAGTACAACTCGTCAAGTTTGCATTCACCATTATATCCGCGCAGAAGCGACGTAAAATCTTTTTGTTTTCTGTGCGCCTAATTTCTCGCATTTCATAGACTTGCATTCTTTTTTTAGAGATGCTACTCAAGAATCTATTGTCCGCTCGCGCGAAGAAATTACGCATCCTCGGAAACTGAAGTTTCCTGCGCTTTCGTAGAATAAAAGTTTTTTTAAGCTTTCTCAAAATATGTCGGGCGAAATCCTTTGATGTCTAAAGTGGAAAACAGTTCCTGGATCATTTCCATATTGGAACATTCCGTTGTTTTCAAGCCCGATACATTGCACTTGCAATGTGCAGTCATTATTCATTTTATTGTCCTTTTGCGACCGTCAAATTTTTTCTCTTTTCTACAAACAAATCTATACCATTTTGTTTTGCGTCTGTCAATGTTTTTATTTGGGCATCTTCTCTTTTCATTGCGCAGGCACATTATAATACATAAAAAAACAAAGGAGATTTTTTATGAACGACTTGAAAGATTACATCAAACAGTACTTGGATTATTGCCAGCGGCAAAAGCGTCTTGATAAAAAAACGCTAAAGGCGTATCGGATTGATTTACGCCAGTTCTTTGAAAGGAATGCTGATTTTGCTATTACGGAGATTACTTCTGAGGCGCTGGAAAAATATATTGCTCAACTTCATGCGTTGTACAAGCCCAAAACGGTAAAACGAAAAATAGCCTCGCTAAAAGCTTTATTTCATTATCTTGAATATAGGAATATTATTGACCATAACCCGTTCAACAAAACGCTGATACATTTCCGGGAACCTGTGATACTGCCGAAAACAATACCACTGCACACCATTGAAACATTGTTGTCACTCATATATAACCAACGCAAAACTGCAAAAACTTCTTATCAAAAGAAAAATGCCCTCAAGGATGCAGCCGTTGTGGAGATGCTCTTTGCTACTGGCATGAGGATATCAGAGCTTTGTTCCCTAAAAGTTCAAGATGTGAATCTATGCGATGGAACTATTCTTATCTATGGAAAAGGCAGTAAAGAGCGACGCATCCAAATCGGCAATGAATCCGTCATGCATATTCTAATGGAATACAACGAAAGCTTCAGCGCGAACAGACAATCCTGCGGCAATTTTTTCGTAAACCAATGGGGAAAAGCGATATCGGATCAATCGGTGCGCAGAATGATAAATAGGTACGCGGATATGGCATCCATAGATTTGCACATCACACCCCACATGTTTCGCCACACTTTCGCGACCAGCCTTTTGGAGGCGGATGTGGACATTCGATACATCCAGGAAATGCTGGGACACAGCTCCATTACCGTCACCGAAATATACACGCATGTGACAGTTTCCAAGCAACGGAGCATCCTCGAGACAAAGCACCCGAGGAATGGGTTTCGGTTGTAATGAGGATAGGTGGTGTGTGATGGTGGGGGCAGTTGCTTTTGGATAGATTGTCTTGATAAGTGAAGGATAATTAGGAGTTATCCGCTGGTATTTTACAAGACACTTTAGGTAATATTGTCTTGATATTTAGCATTCCGATATATAAAAATAAAGATAAGGGGCGGAAGGATATAATTATGTTATTTATTGGGTATTCTAGCAAGGATAGATATGACATAGTCGAACCTATGATTTTTCATCTAAAAAACTATGGTTTTGATGTTTGGTATGATTTTCATGATATGTATCTAAGCGATAACAGAATAGAAACTAATTTCATTAATGGAATTGGTAAAAGTAAATATGTTATATTTATAATTTCAAACAATTTATTTAGCAGCCAATGCGCCATAGAAGAATTAAAATATGCACAAAATTTATATGAAAAAGGAGGTATTACTCTTTTTCCAATCTTATATTTATTGCGCGCATCAGAATTAACTGGAGAATATAATTGGATAAAGAAAATTATATACAATGAAGTTACTAAAAATAGTGGAACTCTTTTTGTAACAAATCAAATTATAGAAAAAATATTGCATGACAAATGCAATGCCTTAAAATACCGTTCTTTTTCTGAAATATCTAATCATATAGAACCATATTTAAAAGAACTTTTAGAAACGTATTTAATACTAGATTCCCCTAATTATTCTGCTAAAATTGCTTTACTATATTCTGCTTATTTATATATGACAATAGAAAAACAAGTGCGATTTGAAACATATATTGTCAAAATTATAAAAAAAATTATAACTTTTTCGTCCTTAAATATAACTTTAGATCATTTATCTTTTCATATTTTTGAAATGACTATTTTGATTGCTTTAAACATCTATGTTAATTCATTATCGACTGAACAATTGTCAACACGGCATTAGATATTTTGTTGACATCTTTCTCTCTCATTAACAATTCATGGTATCCTTCAAGATAGGGATATTTTGTAATATTTTTATTAACTTTTTCCATTATTTGTTGCGCTGCAAAGCCAGTAGTCCCTATTGGTATTATTTTCTTACCCATTTTTTCTGCCAATTCATATTCTTCTAGAACACCTTTAGAGTCGGCAGAAATGCCATTAACAAAGTTCTGTCCGAAAACAAAAAGTAATATATTATTTTTATCAATAAGATATTTACGATAACTTGTAATTTCTTCAGGTGTTCTATTATCATCAAACGGTCGTATTTGAATTCTTTTATCAATATTATTTACGCCGTTAGATAACAAATATTGAATCGCAGGACCTGAAACAAAGTATCCAATTTTTCTTCCCATTCCTGTACATAAGTTATATCCATTTTCTAATAATTTTACTGTAATATTTTTTAATAAATTATTGGCAAATAATTCTGTTTCATCGCTATAGTCATCCAAGCTTCCAGATATAAATATATTTTTTTCTATGCTCTTATTGTATATATTCTCCAATATTTTTGGTACCTGTGCATAGTCATCTATTATTACAACTTTAACATTATAATTTTTGTCTAAGTCATCAATAAAATAATCAAATTCCTTTTTATCACTTTTTTCAAAAATTGCATAATGGTGGATTCCAGAATTTCCGACAAATTGTCGTATGCTACTTAGTGCTAATTTTATCAGATTGTCCTTAAAACTATATCCAATAAAAAGAAATGAATTTGTTACTAATTCCTTTTTTAAAAAAGTCAACATCGTTGGTCTTGTATATTGAAATTTTTCCCAATCCTGTTGTGTCAAGATTGCATTTTCTAAATCATCTACATCTCCATTAATTTTATATATAATTGGAGTACTGCCTGGCGTTAAATATGACAAGTCTTTATCATTATGAACCTTCGTGTATGTCATATGATTGTTCAAAAGGCAATTTTCAATAGCAGTATCGAAATTGGTTGTCCAAATTGACTTGAATCCTAATCGCAAAAGTTTGTTTATTGTAGGGCTATTGTAATCTGCGGTTCTTAGTTTAGCCGATATAATACTTTTTAAACCGCCAATACTGTATTTATTGCAGTAATATTGTGAAAGCTGATAATAATCACTTATTTTATTTATGTCCAATGACAATTTTCTTGCTATATCTGCAAATAAATTTTTCCAGTCAGGCAACCCCAGTTCTGTTGAAACACCTGATCCCATAAAAAAAGAAACTTGTTCATTATTTAATTTATATGCAATATCAACGATAAATTCATCTAAAGTTATATTCATATTTCTCCCTCATTTAATAAGGATATATGTTATACTTTATAGACAGATTATTACAAATGTTATCCTCTAGTTATTACAACATATTAGAAGATAACTCCTAATTATCCATAAGTAATATTATATCATACTTTCGCATGATTTTCATCAAAAATTTTACAAATTGTCATTTGTTTTCAATTTATATGAAGGTGCTTGACTAGTATCACCGAACAGGATATACTGTAAGTCGTGAAATACAAAAGAATTAGCACGCAGAAACTGAACAAAATCTTTTTGTGCTTCTGCGAGGACATTGCGGCGACCGCCTTGCGCGAAAATAGTCGGCGTGAACCGAAACGCAGTGAACTCGTACTACCAGCGAATCAGAGGACTCATCTTCGAGGAGTCGCCTGCAAAC
This sequence comes from uncultured Treponema sp., assembly GCA_910584475.1. GTDB lineage: Bacteria > Spirochaetota > Spirochaetia > Treponematales > Treponemataceae > Treponema_D. Next base: position 132,346 of record CAJUBD010000003.1, on the reverse strand, counting down.
AAAAAACATAAAAACGGTCGTCTTTTTTCTGGAAAAAAAGACGGGCTAAATTCATACCACAAGCACGGGAAAATCAACGGAGAAACATCGGTGCCTTTGTGGGTCTATATTTTTACGGCGGGCATATTTCTTGTTGTTGTATGCGTTGTTTATAGTTGCATAAAAATGTAGGAATTTATAAAAATGACAACGGTTTTTATAAAAAAAATGGAGGTTGTTGCGCTTATGCTTTTTTCGTCCGTTTTTACGGCGGATATCTCCCATTTCAATTTAAAAAGCGCGATAAATGGACACATGGCTCGTTGGCTAAGAATGTCGCCGTTGTTCCACTCTCTTTCAATCACTTTCCCCATTTGTAAACGGCAAGCCGATTGTTAAGATTTTTCAGCAGCACGCTTCCTATTTTTCCCGCGAGCGTATGCTTTTTCGCCTCCTGCCAAAAGTTGATTTCCTCCAGCAATTCCAGGTTCTCGTCAAGTTCCAGCAACTCTTTTCCCGACTGTGTTCCCCACCCAAATTTCGCATTGGTATGTCTTATCGTGTCGTGCATTTTTTCATTCATCATTTTAGGATGCATCAACTCCGCAAGAAGAAATCCTCCGCAAAAAGCATCCGTAATGTTATTCAAAATCGCCTTCACCTGCGCCCTTGAAAAATACATGAGCAGCCCCTCCGCGATTACAATCGCAATGCGGTTTGCAGGAATGCATTCCGTCCAGTCGGGCGTAAGAATATCTCCTGAAATCATACTCTCTCTTTGTGTTTCAGAAAAGAAATTTCTCCGTACTGCAATAGAATCAGGTAAGTCGATGTTGAACCAAGCGCACTTCCCGTTGTCCACACGTGAAAACCTATCGTCAAGACCGCACCCAAGATTGACGCAAAGTGCGTTCGGATAGGTTTCCAGCAGATTACTTACGGCAGTGTCAAACAGTATGGTTCTTGCCACGACGCCTTCATGCGAAAAGAAGCTGTCGAAATGCTTGACGTCAATTTTCAGCGCGTTTGTTTCAATCGCATTCAGTATTTCCAGCGCCTTTTTATCACGAATCCGCGCGTTTTTCCGTTTTGTCTCGTTCGCCCGAATCACGAGAGGAATCAACGCCGTTTTTTGAATGGCACCCAATTGCAAGTCCATAATCAGACCTCCTTCAAGAACTATTTTTAACTACATAGGTTTGCCATTGCTAACCTATGTAGTTAGCATACACTAACTACAAGATATAGTCAAGTGAATTTATGAATAAATTTGCGAAATACTACAGAGGATAAGGTTATAGAATATAAAAGCGCCGTATTATTGTATTTTTAACGAAAGCACCCAATTCTGCTGGGAACTTCCTATCTGCTTGGAATCGAGACTCCAGAACAAATGCGGCGCGATCCGCTGATGGGCAGTCTCTTTGAGAACCTCGTGCTGTCCGAGGCTCTTAAAGCCCGCTATGACAGAGGCGCGGAGTCCGACCTCTATTTTTTTAGGAACAGCAAAGGGCTTGAGATTGACATCATCTTGAAGACGAACCGAACACTGTGCCTTTTTGAGATGAAGATCGGAAAAAGCCTTGACGATGAATTCACAAGGAACATGCGCAAATTTCGTGAGCGTTATACTTCCCATGTTGCCAGCGTTGAGGACAATTCCGTGCTTGGAACGGTGATTTATAGCGGCGAGACCTACGCTTCCTATAAGGATTTCGCATATTTCAATTACTGCGAGACGGGAAGCCTGTTTGAGCTGCGGGAAAAACTATTCGCGCTTGATTTTTGACCGTCTATATAGATGAGTGGGGGGAGGTGAATATGCTCTCTTTTAGTGTAAGGCAAATATCCCGGCTTTGATGTGGGTGCTTGACTTTTTAAGGAAAGTTTAAAGTGAACGGCTAAACTCGCGTCGCTGATTTTAACACGAGTTTGCTGCACAAACTCGCTTGTTTGTCATTGTCGGGCTTGACCCGACAATCTATCTTGTACTTGCCTGCACCGCAACAAGTTGCTAACGCGGGCAAATTAAATTCCTCGGAAACTGAAGTTTCCTGCGATGTTAAAAAAAACTCGCTTATCTATTGCGACTTCTCATTTCATTGCTAAGTCGCGTTTTTTGAATAGCGAAAAACTTAAAACTTTTTCGCTATTCAAAAATTAACGAATGTCAAACTGCCTGGTTATGCATAATGGAAAAGTTTGCCCTGCTTTGCGCAGAAATTTGATTGTTTAGTTTGGCAAAGAATGATTTTGACGAGGCGCAATGCCCGCTTGTTTTCGCCCACAAATGAAACGCATCATTCGGGAACGGCGCGTATATGTGCGAGCCATTCCCGAAATGGGCGCACACGAAGCGGCGAAATGCCGTTCCATGTGTGCTGAAGTGCGTTGTGCGCAGAATTATTCTACAACGACGGTGATGTTGTCGTCATATTCAGAGGTAAGTTGCAAATTGCCAATAATGCCAGTATCGGTTCTTCCTAAATCATCTTTAGTACCAAAATTTTTTCCTTCAATTTTTTGATTCTTGCCGTTTGTTCCCCTTACAGTATTACTGTATGTGGCGATAATTTTTGTGCCACCTGTTACAACTTTTTTGCTTTTTGCACATCCATAAACAGCAATACCTCCACAAGGCACCTCATATGTTTCGCCACCAACTTTGATCTTTGTATAGTAATTTGAATTACGAGTAGTTGGTATAGTATATGTTGCAACAGAATCAGAATTAACGGCAGTATTTACGTCTTTTCCCAATCTGACTTCGTAAGCAGTACCTTTCTTTGTAGCTTCATTCAAAACAGGTCGAATATTAACAACAACTGTATAAGTATTGCCATCTTCACTAACAGTATATTGATTTTTTGTCAATGTTTCCCAAGCACTAGTATCAGTGCCTGTTAAATTTTTATCTGTACCTACTTTTACGCCCTCTCCATTTTTATTATAAGAGGTATTATTTACATCATATATAAGATCATCCCAATTCGTGTCAAGGGTCAATTTTTTCTGATATTGGATTCCCTCATATCGAACAACATAGAATTGCGGACCTTTTACAGAGCCAACTGCAGGATTGGCATTTCGGTACAGATTTATACCAACTAGACAAAAGTCTTTCGAGTCGTCCCTTGTACCATTATTGTAGTCGAACATAAGACCTACAACCGCAGCATCTGTGTTGTTAATTGCCGCTTTGTCAATGGTAATTGTAGTGGTAATTCCTGCAACCTCTTCTTTCGTACCAAGTTGTTTCCAATAACGTCTGAGTTGAACTTCATTTCCGTTCATATCTTTAACATCCCCATCTGCTCCAGTTGCGTCAACGGTCATGGTTGCTTCCCATTTATTTCCGTCAAGTTCACCCCCCCCACTTCATCACTACATCCCACAAAAACAAGCGCGGCAGCCGCGAGCGCCAACGCCAAGCCAATAATTTTTTTCATTTGAAAACCTCCTTGATTTTTAACGGTGAAGAAAGCGTCAGCTTTCGAGCCGCCAAAAATGTCGTTTCGCAACGCTATGAGAAACGACAATAAATGTGGCAGTTTGCAACGCAAACTGTAGTTCAAATATGCGGCGACATTTCCGGCGCATATTTGAAACCTCCTGAATTTTTGGACGGCATGCGCCGCCTTTCGCCTAAAATTATAACGCGCGTTTTTTCTTTTGTCAAGGGAAAAAGAGATTTTTCCTTAATAAATAAACTTTTGAAAAACTTCGACTTTTCAAAAGCCTTGCTTCGTCTGTCATGGCTGCTTGTCGTGCGCGGACAGTGAATAAACGAGTTTTCCAATCAAAAGGCGATTGCTTCAAGACGGAGTTTGAAATGCCAGTTTTTCGGCGTTTTCGAGATTTTTTTTCTGCGCCACTTCCACGCTTCCGCAAAATATGATATAATGTTTTCAATGAACGCTGAAAGAATTATCGCCACGAACGCGCGTGAAAGCGCGGATCACGCACAGGCGCAAATCGAAAAATCCGCGCGGCAGAAAATCGTCGTGCTTGATTTTGGAAGCCAATACGCGCACCTCATCGCGAAGCGTTTCCGCGCGTTGGGTTACTATTCTGAAATCGCGCTGCCTTCCGCAGAAATTTCGGAATTCGCAAACGCCAAAGGAATCGTCTTGAGCGGAGGACCTGCGAGCATTTACGAAAAGGGCGCGCCACAATTGAACCCGGAAATCTTGAAACTTGAGATTCCGATTTTGGGATTGTGCTACGGACATTACGTTTTGCAAAAAGGCTACGGCGGAAAAATCCAAAAGGCTAAAGTCGGCGAATTCGGATTTGCGATGCTGAAAATCGAAGCGCAGAAAAATTGCCCGCTTTTTGACGGAATCGATTTCACTTGCGAACAGCAAGTTTGGATGAGCCATCAAGATGAGGTTGAGGAATTGGGCGTGGGATTTGAGGCGGTGGGCGCGACGAAAGACTGCCGTTTCGCCGCCACGCAGAATCTTTCGCAAAAAAGATTTTCGCTCCAATTTCATTGCGAAGTGAAGGACACTCCATGCGGAAACAAAATCCTTGAAAATTTCGCGAAGTTTTGCGGAATGCAAAAAAACTGGAATCAGGACGCGGTGCTTGAAACGATTTTGCAAAACATCAGGCGCGACGCTTGCAGAAACGGCTCTGAAAAAAACGTGCTGCTTTTTTTGAGCGGCGGCGTTGATTCCACGGTGGCGTTCGCGCTGCTGAATAGGGCACTCGGACAAAAGCGCGTTTTGGGTTTGCACATCGACAACGGCTTCATGCGCAAAGACGAAAGTTCAAAGGTCGAACGCGCCTACAAAGAATTCGGCTTTGAGAATTTCATTTGCAAGGACGCGTCGCGAAGTTTTTTGGAGGCGGTTTCGGGGCTTTCCGATCCGCAAAAAAAGCGGATGGCTGTCGGCGAAAATTTCATTCGTGTCCGTGACGATTTTTTCGCGCAGCAAAATCTTGATCCCGAAGAATGGATGCTCGCGCAAGGCACGCTTTATCCTGACATCATCGAATCCGGCGGAACGAAAAATTCACACACGATAAAGACGCATCACAATCGCGTTCAAGGAATTCAAATTCTCATCGAAAAAGGAATGGTCATTGAGCCGCTCAAGGATTTGTACAAGGATGAAGTTCGCGCCATTGGAAAAAAATTGGGCTTGAGCGACGCGCTCGTAATGCGTCATCCATTTCCAGGACCTGGCCTTTCTATAAATGTTTTGTGCACAGATGGGATTCTTTCCGAAAGCGAACAGGAAGAATTCAAAAAGGCAAGCGAAGAAATTTCAAAAATACGCTTCACGCAATTTTGCGAGCATTGCTTGCAAAGCCTCAAAAAGTTCATCTTGCCTGTGCGCTCGGTGGGCGTGCAAGGCGACTTCCGCACATACAGATTTCCTGCCGTGATTTCGTTCGGAAATGAAGGAGGGGGATTTTTTCACCTTCCGAAATTCTGGGAAAAACTTGATTCCGCTTCGGTGCAAATCACGAACAGCGCGCGCTACATAAATCGTTGCGTGATTCGCCTCTACCAAAGGGAGGGGGCGGAACTGAAATTGCAAAAAGGATTTTGCACGAAAGAACGCCTCGACCAGCTTCGCGAAGCGGACGACATCGTTTTGAACGCGCTCCATGAAAGCGGCGAATACGAAAATATTTTCCAGCATTTGACAATCGCGCTTCCGTATTCTAGCGGCGAGAACCGCGCGTCGTTTGTCCTGCGACCCGTGGTCAGCGAAGACGTGATGACGGCGCGATTTGCGGAATTGCCGCAAGATTTGCTCAAAGAGATTGTGCGGAAAATCGCCGCGATGGATTTTTGCGACGCGGTATTTTTCGACCTCACGAACAAGCCGCCGGCAACATTCGGCTGGGAGTAAGTCACAATTCTTCGAGTTGCTTGACGAGTTTTTTTTCTGTTCGTAATGCCTCTATTATTGCATCTAGTCATCTCCGATGCGCACTGCCTCGAGTTTTTTTCGCTAACTCAGCAAGTACTAAGTCTAGTGTGGCTTCCCACGCCTTGCTAGCTTTCATCCCCTCCCCGACATATTTTTCCCCCTATCGCCGCCCTCCTTCGCCATAAAATGTCTCAAATTTAAACGCGCGTTATAATTTTAGGCGAAAGGCGGCGCATGCCGTCCAAAAATTCAGGAGGTTTCAAATATGAAAAAAATTATTGGCTTGGCGTTGGCGCTCGCGGCTGCCGCGCTTGTTTTTGTGGGATGTAGTGAGGACGGCGGGGCGGGTGACACCGATGGCGGAAAATGGGATCTCACTATGACAGTCGATGGCACAGATGCGGCAAAGACTCCTCTCACTGCTAACAACCGTCGTTATTTTAAGCAGTTGGGCACAAGACTAGGAGACAATTCTGTTGCTGGCATCACCACGACTATTACAATCAAAAAGGACGGACTTACAGCCATAGAAGACAGCAAAAAAGGTCAGACCGCTGTAGTTGGCTTAATGTTCGACTTCAACAAAAATGCTGATGGCGATGCGGCAAGGGATTTTGGAATTATTGGTATCAATTTTGATCGTGAGGTGAATACCACTACAGGGCGGCAGAGAAAGGCGCAGTATTATGTATCAAAATATACAAATGTGCCACTGCAGACAACTGATATTTTTGATACTGATGATCAAGCCTTTGATTTGGATAAAGATAGCAAAAAAAAGCCCAATATAACTTGCGTTGATTTGTCACAGACTTCTAATGACGTGTGGCAAAATTTGCCAACAGATTCTTGGAAAACAGTCAACCATGACTTTGACGGAAAAGGCAATGCGGTTGAAGCATATCAAATCGTCGTAAGCATTCGTCCAACAATCACAGGCACAAGTGGAATTGGCTATGAAATTTGGCTTGGAAAAGACGCAAGTAATCTTGAAAAGCTGGATTTGGCAACACCATACACAGACGCTCGCTCTACTAATAAAGTTACTGTAAAAGTTGGCAATGCGGACTATGAACTTCTTTGTGGCGGTGTAGCAGTTTACGCCAATGTGAAAAAGGATACGATTGCGGTCGCAAACTATAAGACTGAGAGACCTTCGCTTGGATCTGCCAAGAAATTTGACAGTCTTGCTGACTTGAATAAATCTTCTCTTGTCGGCGACTTGAAACTCACCAACACAAGCGATGGCAACATCACTGTCGTTGTAGAATAACCCTGCGCTCAACGCACTTCAGCACACACGAAATGGCACTCGCCGCTTCGTGCGCCCATTCGGGAATGGCTCGCGCATACGCGCCGTTCCCGAATTTCTCATTTCATTTGCAAACAAAAGCATGCGGCTTTTCGCATAAAAAACTCAAAGAGAAATTTTTAAAACTCTGTGAGAATTCATGCAAAACTCACAGAGAATTCACACAAAACTCTGTGAGTTTTTTGCAGGCAATCTCAAAATCGCGCCGCGCAACAGCTGATAACTTTTTATTGATGAAACAGATTTCTCCGCCTCGGTCGAAATGAAGTTGCTTGCTTCACTTTGTCGAGATGACATGCCCTGGCAAACTATTAACTATTCATCATTAACTGATAACTGCATTTTGACGCTCTTGAATTATTGTGCCGTCCTTTTTAGTCTCTCGATTTCGGCTTCAAGTTCGACAATGCGTCGTTGGTCAAGGGCGAACTGCTCCGCGCGCCCTTCTTCCAATCCTTCCTCGCGACCTTGTTCAATTCCTTCGGCTCTGCCTTCCTCATAGCCCTCTTTTCGTCCGCGCTCGCGCAATTCACGCGCATGCACGAATTCCTTGCGCCACGGCTCGTTTCCTCGTGCCGTCATTACCGCTTCCATTATTTCCTCCGTAAGCCTGCTTTCGGCTTTCTGCGTGTAAAGAAACTTTAGGAACGCGCGAACTTCCGCGTCCTCTTTCGCGAGTTCTTCCCACGCCTTTGTATTATAATACACTTTGCAGGTTTTGTCATTAACTTTTTCGTTCGCGTCGGGACTTTCTTTGCAGGTTTGTTCCACGGTGTAGCGCGGCAAGCCTAGCCCGAACGGGTCGTTCGTACAGATAAACACCACGAACGACTCGGGTAACGCGGCGTAATTTTGCCCTTTGACGAGGCTGTCCAAGTCCATCATCGCCTGATAATAACGCGCGCGTTTCGGCAAGTCGGCTTCTTTCGTCGTCTGCATTTCGAGGTCGAACACCCTGCCATCGCCTTTCGCCACCACATCGAGACGAACGCCGCGCGACTCGATGTCAATGTCCAGCGTCTCCTGCTTGTGCGTGTACTCGATTCGCTCCACTTGGATTCCAAGCAAAACCTCGATTACGCGGCGGCAGATGTGCTCGTCGTTCTCCATGATTTTGCAGAAGAGAAAATCATCGGTAAAAAACAAATCTTCATACTTTTGTGGCTCTCGCATAAAAACTCCTTACTAATATAGTATGAATTTTTTGCATCTTTTTAGAGGATATGAAGGATTTTTTTCAGAAAATTTGCGGAAAACTTGCAAAGACAGCGAAGCAATGCCACCGTGCACGAAGCGAAAACCATTACCTGTTACTTAAAACTTATTTCCTTTAAGAAAAAATCAATTTCCGCTCGCACCCTGTTCAAGAAATTTTGTTCCAAGTTTGGCGCATAACCGTCAGGAAAATGCAGGTACAAATATTCGCGTCCTTCCAAAAGTCGCAAAATCTGCTCGCCATAAGGAATGCCCTTTTCGCGGCTTTCCGCGTTTTCTCCGTTTGAGAGGATGTCTGCCAAAGCCAAAAGCGCACGTCTCTCTCCTTGCAGAAAGTCGCTTGTCTTTTTTCGCGCTTCTGTTTTTCCATGAGAATTTTCTTTTTCAAAAGACAAATCAAATTTTTTTCCGCCGAACGAAATCAACTTTGCGCGTGCGATTCCCAAATCCAATCCTTCCTCGCCGAAATCGAAAATGTTTTTTGTCGATGAAAAAATGTTCTTGAAAAGCGCGGCGTAGGCTGAAAGGTTTTTCGTCGTAAAGATTTGCTTTCCGTTTTTTCCATGCATGGCTTCCGCGCCTTGCGAAAATGCCGCCGCATAGTTTTCAAGCGACGCGACGCGACTGACTTGCAAAAGCCTCGTTTTGTGTGCCATCGTTCCGTTCGCGTGCGTCTTTCCGCACGAAAAAGAAAAGTCCAGCCCAGACACGAAAATCGGCACATCTTCATTTTCTCGCAAAAGCATAGCGATGTATGTCGCGCTCAAGCCCACCGAGCCGAGCGGCGGAATTTTCCGAGGCAGAATCCCGCATCGCTCAAGATGTGCGCAAAAATTGTTATTTTCAAATTCACTGAAAAAAAAGCACGGCGAGAATTTCGTGATGCGCGGAATCGTGTGGCGAGAAGTGAGGTCGCAAAAAAGGAGCGGCTTTTCGCGCAAAAATGTCGCCGCGCTCCTTATTCCGATGTACGCCTTTTCAATTGCGATTTGCGCTTCGTTCGCCACCGCCGCGTCGATTTTTATGCCCGCCAAAAGAAGCGGCAAAAGTGCCACGTCCACCGCGACGATGAAAACTTCATTGATTTTTTCGCCAAGGTTTTTCAATTCCAAAATCGTTCTTTCAAGGCTTTCGCCCGCGCCCAAAACCAAAATCGGTTGCCCAACTTTTTTTTCCAAATTTTCAAATTGAATTGAGTTTGCGGCGAGCGGAAGATTTTTGAAAATGTTCTTGCAAAAAAGCCTTCCCAATTTTACGAGCGTGAGGCGGTTTTTCCAAAACTGCGCGATCGCGTTCTGCGTGAGCGCAAAAAATTGCGCATAGAAATCCGCGTGAAAAAAAACGCCGCCGCTAAAATCGAATCTTATTGCCCGCCGAAAAATTCCTGGAGGGGGAAGCGAAAGTCCCGCGATTTTTTTTTCGGACGAAGAAGAAAGGCTTTGCAGAAATGAATTTATTCCTTGTTCGCTCAAAGCGTCTTTTGGAAAAAATTGCAACGCGCCTTTCGGGATTTTTTCAAATTTCGGTTTTTGTTCGAGCGAAAGTTCAAGCAACCTTTCTTCGGCTTCGAGCGCAACAATGAAAACGCTTTTCCCCAATTCTGCGCCGCATTTTTCTATGAGCGTTTCAATTCCATAAAAAAGACACGGAGAAAAAATCAGCACCAATGTGCCGCCAAGTATTTCGCTTTTTTCGATGGCGGAAATTATATTTTTTTCAGGATTGTATTTTGAGTACAGAAAGCGGTTTTTGTATTGAACGGTATAGGCTGCGGTCTCGCCTTCGCCAGCAAGACCACTCGCCTTTAGCAAAATCGGATTTTCCGTGTGCGTGCTTTTTTGAAAATTGTTTTCTGACCACAATGTCAATTTCGTCCGGTAAGTTTCGCCATAAATTCGCCTGAGTTCGACTTGATTTTGGGGCTTGCCTGAATCGCGGAATTGACGACGACAGCGTCCGCATTCGCAATTTCATCGCCGATGAGTCGCGGCGCGTCTTCTGCCGACGTTCCGCCCTTTTCGATTTCAGAGCAACGCAGTACGACAATGTTGTTTGAAGACTGAAGGACGAGCGGAGCGGAAAGTTCGCCTTGCTTGAGAGCGAACGCGCTTTTCAGGAAATTCTCGTTCGTGGTCGCTCCGCTGAATTCCGATATGTCTCCGAGAGACGAACGTCCTACAAGGGTCGTGTTGTTGTAGTTGAGCGCGAAAGGCGTGATAGTGCCTTTCGTCTTTTCGAATTTCGCGCAAGCCTCGTCGAAATTGGAAGTGGCGGCCGCCGCGATGAAGTCATTCGCGATTGTCCTGTAATAGTCTTCCACGAGTCCTTTTTCATGCGAGAAAATGTATGCGCTCACGGCGCGAAGTTCGTCGGCGTTTTCCGCATCGCTTGGGACGCTTTCTCCGTCACATCGGAAAATCGCCCAGCCATTGTTCAGTTCTACGGCTTCGCTCATGTCGCCAGAAGAAAGCGTGAGCACTTTATCCAATGCGCCCTCGTCCTTGAACTGCTCCGCGATTTGGTGGCGACGGTTCTGCGTGATTTTTCCGGTCTCGTCGTTTCCGAGGATTTTCGTGGAATAACTTGTAACCGCGTCGTCAAAAGTGATTTCGGAATTTGAAAGCCGGTTCAAGACATCTTTCGCCTTCGCCTCGTCATCGAGCGTGATTACGGTCAAATCGTATTTTGCGAATTTGTCCTTGTTCGCCTCGGCAAATTCCTTCGTCTTTTCGTCGGGATATTCTCGCATGTCAAACGCGACATAATCAAATCCGTGGAGTTCCTCGCCCATTTTGCGGATGAATTCAATTTCCGCGGAAGAAGCCTTGAGTCCATAGAGTTTCGCCTTGCCCAATGTCGAAAAACTTCCGAACAAGTCCTCATAACTGCGTTGCGCTTCAAGATCTTCCGCCATCTGCTCTTGATTTTCACGCTTTACATTGTCTGGCGTGGCATTGTACAATGCCTGCGAGAAATTTCCAGCCTCGTTATAGTAGCGTTCGATCAAGCCGCGCTCCACCCAAGTGTCCGGCACGATATAGCCCGTGCTTGCCGTCATGTCGCGCAACGCCATCGGACCTACGATTTGGTTGAAAGCCTGCGTGAACGCGAGCGAATAATAGAGAGAAGAATATTCCTGATTGAAATCGTAGCCTTGCTGCTGCATTCTCTGCACGGCTTGGTTCGCAAGTTGGTAGAATTCCGTGCCTTCTTCAAATCTGATTGGAACGCCGTTGTAACTGCCGTATTCGGGCAGGCTGTTCGCATCCGACTGCCCCGCGAGAGCCGGAACCAAAACAAACACAAACGCCGCAAACAGCAGTATGATGATTCCGCCGATGCTATAAACGCTTTTTTTCATTTTAAACGCACCTTAAAAAATTTTGTGAAAATATTTTAGCACAAATGAAGAAATTGTGCAAGGCTTTGGGCGGAAAAGTCAAGCGGGATTTTCCAAAACGCTTAGGGATTTGCGACGGCGGTTGAAATTTGCGCGTGCCGAAGCCGCCGAATTTTTGCGGAACAAAGTTCCGCAAAAATGTGCGACTATATCCTTTCCACCACGAGTGCGCCCATCTTTTTCGTGCCGACGAGTTTGCCCTGCGCTTTGAGCGCGTCGCGCTCGCTTCCTGCGATGTCGCCGGTGCGGTAGCCTTCGTCCAAGACCGCGTTCACCGCCGCTTCGATCGCCTTCGCCTCTTCTTCCAATTTGAAGTCGAACCGCAAGAGCATCGCCGCGCTCAAGATTGTCGCGAGCGGATTCGCGAGATCCTTTCCCGCGATGTCGGGCGCGCTTCCGTGAATCGGCTCGTAAAGCCCGGGACCGCTTCCGTCGCCGAGCGAAGCCGATGCCAACATTCCGATTGAGCCTGTGATTTGGCTTGCCTCGTCGCTCAAAATGTCGCCGAACATATTGCTCGTCGCGATCACGTCGAACTGCGCGGGATTTCGCACCAACTGCATCGCCGCGTTGTCGATGTAAAGGAAAGAAAGTTCGACTTCGGGAAAATCTTTTTTCACTTCTTCGGCGACTCGCCTCCAAAGCCTGCTGGAATTCAAGATGTTCGCCTTGTCCACAACGCAAAGTTTTTTCTGCCTGATTTTCGCGCTTTCAAATCCAAGACGCACGATTCGCTCGATTTCCGCCCAAGTGTATTTTTCCGTGTCCCAAGCCGTATTCTTGTCCTCGGAAAATCCGCGTTCGCCGAAATAAATTCCGCCCGTAAGCTCTCGCACAATCAGAATGTCCAAGCCGCTTCCGACAATTTCGTCTTTGAGAGGACACGCGCTTTTGAGTTGGGGAAACATCACGGCGGGGCGCAAGTTCGCGAAAACTTTCATTCCGCCGCGCAAGCCGAGCAAGCCTTTTTCGGGACGGATTTCTGGAGCCACGTTGTCCCATTTCGGGCCGCCCAACGCGCCGAGCAAAACCGCATCGCTTTTCAAGCAGATCTCAAGCTGCTCTTTCGGCAAAGGCTCGCCGAATTTGTCGATCGCGCAGCCGCCCGCGATTACGTTAGTGTAGGAAAATTCATGGCCGAATTTTTTCGCCACGGCATTCAGGACATTCACGGCTTCACCAACAACGTCAGGTCCGATTCCGTCGCCTGGAATCAATGCGATTGTTTTTTTCATTTTTATCTCCCATTGTAAAAATTGATTTTCGAAATTCAATTTTGCGAATCAATATGCCTCGACGCGAAGCGTCAGGGTATGAAACCCTCCGCGCGAATCAATTTTCAAGTGCGCGCGCAGTGTGTATGCGAGTCTGCACAGAACACGGAACTTGTCAAAACGACGCTTTGCGTCAATTCAGCACGGCGTTGTTTTTTCCTAAATAAAAAGCCAATGGCGAAATTTCGATTTCACGAAAATGCTTTTTGCGGTGCTTTATTTCAAGGACAATTTATTTTTTATCACAATATCACAATTCGCGCAAAAAGTAAAGTGCGTTGATAAAAGAAAAATTGCGCGTTAAAAATTAAGTCCGAAGGAAATGTCAATTTCCGAGGAACTTAATTTCGCCCGCGTGAGCGGGCAATTCAAAAAACGAGTTTCTGTAAGGAAACTCGAAGTTAAAATTGTCGCGCTATTTCAGCGACAATTTTAAACGCGCAAAAATTTATTGCAAATTTGTTGCAAAATTTTCAGTTAAATTGTATAATATATTTATCAGGAGTATAGCAATGAATTCGTTTACGAAGGTGATCGACAACATAATTCCGATTTCTCTTTTTAATCGCGGACAGGCGAGCAAGATTTTTGCGGACGTGAAAAAGTCTGGCACGAAAATCGTTGTCAAAAACAATATGCCCGAATGCATTTTGATGTCGCCGCAGGAATACAAGAATTTGTTCGAGTGTTTGGAGGACGAGCGAGACTATGAAATCGCGATGGAACGAATGCGCGATTTGGACGAAAGCAAATTGATTCCTGCCGAAAAGCTCTATAAAGAATTGGGCATCACCAAAGAAGACTTGGCGGCAGTTACGGAAGAGGACATTGAATTTGAATGAAATGGACTTTAGAATATATAAATGAAGCAAAAAAAGATTTGAAAAAACTCGACGGCAGTGTCCGCACCGTAGTCGTTCGTGCGATAGAAAAGGTTTCGCAAAATCCTCTCCCGCGCGAAGATGGCGGCTACGGAAAAAGTCTGCGCAATTCAGGCGGCCGCGACCTCGCAAATTTCTGCAAGATAAAACTCAAAGCGTCAGGCATTCGTGTCGTTTACAAAGTGGAACGCGTTAAAAAATCCATGCGTGTCATAATAATCGGAATGCGGTCTGATTTGAAAGTGTACGATGAAGCGGTGCTCCGAATCCGAAAATACGGATTGTAGTTCTTTGGCGATTTTCAAAATTCAAAAACGATGAATCCCAATGCGATTTCACATCTCGCTTTGGATTGATTTGGCGAAGCAATCTCAAAGCAAGATGTTTGAAAAAAGCGGTCGCATGAGGTTTTGATAGGCCTGCCTCCGCGACATTCTTCTTTCAAGAAATTTCAAATCAATTTCGTAAAATGTTTTTCGATGTCCTTTATCAGTTTGAATTCAAACGAATCCACGAGCGCTTTCCATGACGCTTCGATTACGTCAGGTCCGACTCCGATTGTAGTCCACGAATCCGCTCCATCAGAACTCTCGATAAGAACGCGCACTTTCGCCGCCGTTCCGTCTTTGCCGTCAATGACGCGCACTTTGTAGTCCGTGAGGTGGATTTTGTCCACGGCAGGATAGAATTGCGAGAGCGCGGTGTGCATAGCCGTGTCAAGCGCGTTCACAGGTCCGTCGCCTTCACCCGCCGTGATTGCGATTTGTCCGTCCACTTCCACTTTGATTTGCGCGATGGCGTTTACTCCGTCTTCGGGACGCGGATTTATTCCGCTGGTTTGGTAATAGTGCAGAGTGAAGAACGGCTGATATTTTCCGATGATTTTTCGCATAAGAAGTTCGAACGAGCCGTCCGCGCCTTCGAATTGGTAGCCTTGCGCCTCGAGCTCTTTCATTCGCTCCATAATCGTTTTCACCACAGGATCGTCTTTTGTGATGGACGGAATGAACTTTTGGATTTTCTTGATTATCATCGAGCGTCCCGCGACTTCGCTCATCAAAAATATGCGCGAGTTTCCCACCGCTTCAGGCTCTGCATGTTCGTATGCTTCGGGATTTTTTATAACCGCATCGATGTGCATTCCAGCCTTGTGCGCGAAAGCGTTCGCGCCGACATAAGGCAGTGAAGAACCGAGAGGCACATTCGCGATTGACGCAATCCGTTTGCATATTGGCGTGAGGTTTTTCAAGTTTTCCCCGTCAATGCATTCATAGTTCATTTTTAGTTGCAGATCTGGAATTATCGTGGAAAGGTTCGCGTTGCCAGTGCGCTCGCCGAATCCCAGCAAAACGCCTTGCACATGACGCGCGCCCGCTTCCACCGCCACGAGCGAGTTTGCCACCGCAAGCCCCGAATCGTTGTGCGCGTGAATTCCGATTGTGCATTCCGCTCCGAATTCTTCAACTGCGGCTTTTACTGCTTCACGACATTCATCTAAAAGTGCGCCGCCTTTCGTCTCGCAGAGCGACAAAACTTTTGCGCCGCCTTCTTTCGCCGCGCGGAGCGTTTCGAGCGCGTATTTTGGATTGTCCTTGAATCCCGTGAAAAAATGCTCCGCGTCATAGAGCACTGTCATTCCGTTTTGAACCAAAAATTCCACGGAATCCTTTATCATCGCAAGGTTTTCCTCGGGCGTCGTGTGAAGAATATCCGTAACATGGAAAAGCCATGTCTTTCCGAAAATCACGGCGTATTTCGTGCCCGCGCCCAAAATGCTCTGCAAGTTCGTGTCCTCGGAAGGCCTGATGTCTTTTCGCCGTGTCGAGCCGAACGCGCAAAGCTTTGCGTTTTTGAGAGTGATTTTTTTCATCTCTTGAAAGAATTCTATGTCTTTGGGGTTGCTTCCCGGATTTCCCGCTTCGATGAAGTCAACTCCGAGTTCGTCTAGAGCGCGCACGATGTGGATTTTGTCTTGCACAGAAAAACTGATTCCCTCGCCTTGCGAACCGTCGCGCAAAGTGGAATCAAGTATTTGGATTTTTTTTGCGTTTTTTTCCATAATTTATTATGATAGCATTTCGCGAGGAAAAATGCAATGGCAATCTAGTATTTGCGAACAAGGCAATCTATATATAGCCCGCAGTTTGCCGCATCTTCCAAAGGCTATCTCGCAATGACAAGCGCATTGTCGCGCATTTGCTTGCGACCCTTTTCATCGCTAATTGTCATCGTCGCTTCCATTTAAAATCAGTTCGCCATATTTGTCCTCAATTTTAGTCTTGAAGCTGTCCATCGGCCTCCAAACGACGGAAAGCGTAAAGAGAGGCGAGAAGTCGTAGTATTTGCTGCTGCCTTTCGTAATGAGACGCGGCTCTATTTTTATCCGGCAGTTGAAATCCCAATCGTGCAAATCGTGCGTCATCGTAAGTTCGAAAGATTTTAGCTTGAATCCGCTGGACTTGCGCAAATCCTCGTTGTCGAAGCGGAAACCGTTCAGCAAGTCCACGAAAACATTTGTCTCGCCAGGAAGCCTTCCGGGATTTCCCATGGCGGCTTGGAAATATCTATAAATGACATCGTTCCGGCTTGTCGAAGAAAATTTCAGGTAAAAGGCTTTGTGGATTCTGAAAGTGATGGACGGCGAGAAAATGAAATACGAATTCGTCGGACGCACGAAATCAAACACGACGCTCGTAGAGATTCCCGGAATGAGTTCTATTCTGTTTTTCCAAAATTTGAAACTTTTGCCGCTTGCCGTATACGCGAGGCTCGCCGAGTACGGAACGAATTTCTTTTCGCTCTGCGCGACCCATCCTTCCTCTTCGTTGAAATCGTAAGGCGTGGTGTAGCGCATCGTGTACGCGGCCTGCAAACCTTTGTAACTCAACGCCACTTTCAGAGAATCAGAATATTTTTCCTCAAGGTCATAGTTGTAAGATTCGGTGATTTTCAACTGCGAGTTAAAAAAGTCGAAACTCGCCGACTGCTTGAACGGTTCTTTTTTCCATGTATCGTCGGTGAGACTTGTTTGGGAAATCCCTGTCTCCGCGCTCAAGGAAACATGCGGAAATTTCAAATTGAGCGTCGCATAATATTTGTCCACTTGCGGCGGAAGCGTCGCGGTAAAAACGAGGCTTTGCGAAAATTTGTCGCTCAGTTCGTTCGCGGCGAACGTGGCGTTCAGGGTATGCGATGTTATCGAATCCGCGTCGGTCCAGTCCACAGTGAGATAGTCCCATTCAGGATTTTCCGCGTCTCCGATGAATTCCGTGCGCACTATCTTTATGCTGGTGTTCCAAGAGATGCTCGTGTCCTTGAAATTCGGATAATAAACGAACGGCTTGAAGGAAATCGAATTGTCGTTCGTCAAATTCAAATACGAAGCTTTGTAGTCGGTTTTCTGCAAATTCTTTTTTGAATTTTCAGAATAGCCGCCCTCGTCCGTCTTGTCCGAAATATAAGGGTGCGTCTGATAAAGCGGATCGAGTTTGACGGAATTTGTCATTCCCAAAAAATTGTTGCGGAACGAAAGCGACTGGTTCAGAGCGACCGGCGACTTCACTTGCACATACGAAGATTTCAATCTTTTCCAATCGAAGTCTTCCGCCGTATTCAAAGGCTCGGATGCGTATGAAATTTGCGAAGTGAAATCTGGATTTATCGAATATCCAAGATTGTATGAAAAAAGCGTGACTTCCGAAATGCTCGGCCCAGAAAAATCCAATGCCGGCAAAAGCGACTCTTCGTCCAAAAAACTTTCTGCGACTTCGGATTTTTCTTGATTTTCGGGATTTTTATTTTCCTCGCTTTCAGAATTTTCTTCTTCGTCGCTTTTTTCGGCGAATATTTCCGGTACGTTCAAATCGAGAGCCAAGTTTTTGTCCGAAGAATTTTTCGAATCCTTTTTTATCGAAGTCGAAAAAATCGTGCCTTCGATTCTCAAGCTGGTCTTCAAAGGCGTGATTGTAGATGGATAGAAAAATCTCCGCGTGGGAGTCACATTGCGCCAGCCGTCTTCATCGCTCGTCTCGCTGCCGAAGTTCGCGCTTTTTTCGGAAAAATTTATCGTCGAATTGAATGTGCTTATGGAAAGCGTGTTCAAATAAGGCTTGATTGTTTCGGGAAGTTTCGCGCTGTATGAAAGGCTTCCGTTCCAATTGAAAGAAGTGATTTTCGCGGCATCGTATTTTTCCTCTTCCGTCTTGGTGCTGTTTTCCTGCATCGGGCCGTCAAGCAGATATGAAAACCAATCAATCGTCTCGCTTCTGTCACCAAAGTCGTAGTTGAAAAAAGGATCGGAATAAATCGGCAAATCCAAAGAATATGTGAATGGCACAGAGCCGGAGATTTTTACCCCTCCCTTGTAGCGGAATGGCATTTCAAGCCCCATAAAATTCGACTTGTCTTTGTATACTTCTCCGCTCTTTCCATAAGGCAGGTAAATTGAGCTTGACTCTTCCTGAAAGACGCTGTTTGAAAATCCAAATACAAGACTCGCCTCGACGTTTGGCGCGGAACTGTTCTTCGGTTTGTACGCTCCGTCAACTCCGGCGGAAAGACCAAGATTTGTGTACCAGTCCACCATAAGTTTCAAATAATTGGAAGTTTCGCCTTTGTATTCCGTGTCCAGATTATGCAAGATGAGACCTTCGCGCACTTGATCCATCAATTTGGTCGGCTTTATGAGACTGAAATAGTCGCCCAAAACATTCCCTTCGTCTTTGTCCGAATCGTCATCTTTTTCAAGCGGCTTTCTTCCATATAGATAAGTCGTCGTCTGAAAATAAAGCCCCGCACGGTTCCTGTAGCCGAAAACCGGGTTGAAAATAAGTTCGTCTTTAGGATAATAAAACGCCGGCAGATAGAAGACAGGAACAACGCCCACGTACACAAGCCCGTTCAAAAATGCGAATTCGTTTCCGGGCAAAAGCCAAATTCGCGAAGCCTTGATTGTCCAGTGCGGATTTTCGTTTTCATCGCAAAAAGTGAGCCGCCCATTTTTGAACGCAATCGTGCCAGAGTCGTCGCGCGCGAAAATGTCGGAAGAAACGCTGATTTTAGAGCCAGAGGGCAAGTTGAGCGCGTTGCTGTCCGCGCGCACTACGCGCGAATGGTCGAACACGCCTTCGAGCGTGGCGGTGTTGAACAAAAGTGTGTCGCTCGTAACCGTCTGCGTTGAGCCGTTCTTTTCAGTCTGTTCGAGCTGTACCGCGCCCTCCGCGAAAAGCATTTCCCGCGCGCGATTGAAAGAAACTTTGTCGGCGGAAATTATGGTTTTCACTGCGCCCTTTTCCACGGAAATTTTCACGTTGCCTTCAAATGTCAGAAGGTCGTCGCCGTTCGCCTCGTCCTTTTTATTGCCGGAAACGAGAGCGTTCATAATCGTGATTAAAGTCTTTTCATCTTTTTCTTCATCGGATTTTTCATTTTCCTTTGAAGAAGACTGCGCGGACGCGGATTTTTTTTCTTCGCGATTTTTTCGCCTTGAAGATTTTGTCTGAGTTTCGGAAACTTGAATTTCTTCCGCGTCATTTTCACTTGAATCGGAAGAAGAAATTTCATTTTGAATTTCGGACGGAGAATTCAAGTCGGATTGCAAAGTCTGCGCCGAATCTTGCGCGAAAATTTTTGGCGCAAAGAACGCGATTGCGAACAATACGAGAAAATTTTTTTTTTGAAAGCGTTTCAGTTTTTTTTCAGCCACTCTTTTACAAACGCGCCTGTATGGGATTTTTTGTTTTCCGCCAATTGTTCTGGCGTGCCGCAACCGACAATCGTTCCGCCGCCACTTCCGCCTTCAGGTCCCAAATCGATTATGTAGTCCGCCTGACAAATCACGTCCAAATTGTGCTCGATCATCACGACGCTGTTTCCCTGATCCACCAAACGCTGAATCACGCTCATCAATTGCTTCACGTCGGCGAAATGCAATCCAGTCGTCGGCTCGTCCAAAATGTAAAGCGTCTTTCCAGTGGAAATTTTTGAAAGTTCGTTCGCAAGCTTTACGCGCTGCGCTTCGCCGCCGCTCAAAGTGAGCGCGGACTGTCCGAGTTCAATGTAACCAAGTCCAACGGATTTTAGCGTTTCCAATTTCCGTGCGATGTGAGGAATCGAAGCGAAAAAGTCGCAAGCCTCTTCCACGGTCATTTCCAAAACGTCGCTTATGCTTTTTCCTTTGTAGAGCACGCTGAGCGTTTCGCGGTTGAACCTCTTTCCTCGGCACACGTCGCATTGGATGTAGACGTTAGGAAGGAAATTCATTTCAATTGTGATTGTGCCCGCACCCTCGCAGTTTTCGCAGCGACCGCCCTTTACATTAAAGCTAAATCGCCCCGGCAAATATCCGCGCGACTTCGACTCCGGGAGCGAGGCATACAAGTCGCGGATTGAATTGAACACGCCGATGTAAGTGACAGGATTCGAGCGCGGAGTCCGTCCTATGGGGCTTTGGTCTATGTTGATTACCTTGTCAATTGCGGAAAGACCTTCCACTTTGTCGCATACCCCCATGGGGTATTTCGTACGCATCGTCTTGTTGCTCGCGGCGGGATAGAGAATTTCCCCGAGCAATGTGGATTTTCCGCTGCCCGAAACTCCGGTGATGCAAGTGAAAACTCCGAGCGGAATTTCCACGTCCACATTTTTCAAATTGTGCTCGCGCGCGCCGCTGATTTTAATGAATTTTCCGTTGCCGTTCCTGCGAGTTTTCGGGATTTCCATTTTTATCGCGCCCGAAAGATATTGACCTGTAATGCTTTGCTTTACAGTCATCACTTGCTCTGGCGTTCCTGCCGCCACGACGCTTCCTCCATGAACGCCCGCGCCTGGTCCGATGTCCACAAGGTAGTCCGCAGTTCGGAGCGTCTGTTCGTCGTGCTCCACGACAATTACCGTGTTGCCCAAATCACGAAGGCGCGTGAGTGTCTCAATGAGCCGCTCGTTGTCGCGTTGATGCAATCCAATCGAAGGCTCGTCGAGGATGTACATAATTCCCGTGAGAGCCGAACCGATTTGCGTGGCAAGTCGGATTCTCTGCGCCTCGCCGCCGCTCAAAGTGCCCGCGCTCCTGTCGAGCGTGAGATATTCAAGTCCGACGTTTTTCAAAAAGCTTAAACGCGATTTTATTTCCTTTATCACTTGCGCCGCAATTTGAATTTGCGTCTGCGTGAATTTTATTTTTTCAAAAAATTCGATTGACTCGGAAACTGAAAGCGAAGTCAGCTCGATGATGTTCTTGCCTCTAGCACCGCTTCCCGCTGTAACAAGTCCGTCTTCGGCGGACTTACTAGTTTGTTCGCTGCGTTCGCAAAGCTCACTTCCGACGGTTACGCCCAAAGCCTCGGGGCGAAGACGCTTGCCGCCGCACGCCGAACAAATTTTGTGCACCATAAATTTTTCAAGCGAAGTGCGTTGCGCGTCGCCCCAAGCCTCGATGTACTTGCGCCGCATTTCCGCAAGAAGTCCGCGCCACGGCTCGTTGTATTCCGAAAAGCCCGTTCCGCTTTGCTTTTTGTAAATCCAATGAATCGGTTTGTCTGAGCCGTTCACTAAAACGTCGAACTGTTTTTGCGTCAAATCCTGAATCGGAGTGTCGAGCGAAAATCCGTAGGCTTCCGCCAAAGCCTGAAATCGGCAGGCGTTCCATTGCGAAGTCGGATTGAAAGGCGCGATTCCGTGCTCGTTAAAACTTTTCGACTTGTCGGGAATCATCAAATCCAAATCAAATTCCATTTTCTCGCCGAGACCCGTGCATTCAGGGCACGCGCCGAACGGATTGTTGAAAGAAAAAAGTCGCGGCTGCAATTCGGGAACGGAAATTCCGCAGTCGGGGCAAGCGTTCTTTTGACTGAAAAAAACTTCGTCTTCGATGTAGTCTTTTGAAGTGTCAACGCTCGCTCCGCTCGCCGCCAAATCCGAAATTATCTTTTCATAGCCGCCCTGCGTTTTTTCGATTCGGCGCAGAACGATTATTATTCCGTTCGCGGCGTTCAATGCGGTTTCGATGGAATCGGCGAGCCGATTCCGAACGCCTTCTTTCAAAACGATTCTGTCCACGACGAGTTCAATCGTGTGCTTTTTCTGCTTGTCGAGTTTCGGCACGTCGTCCAAATCCGCCATGATTCCGTCAACGCGCGCGCGCGCGAATCCTGCCTTTTTCGCATCCTCGAAAATCTTTTGATGCTCGCCTTTTTTTCCTCGGACCGACGGCGCGAGAATCGTGAGCTTCGTTCCCTCTTGCCAAGAAAAAATCGTGTCGATGATTTGGTCAACGCTTTGCTCGTTGATTTCACGTCCGCAATTTGGACAATGCGCCTTGCCCACGCGTGCGAAAAGAAGCCTGTAATAATCGTAGATTTCTGTCACCGTGCCCACGGTAGAACGAGGATTATTGTGCGTAGTTTTTTGCTCGATGGAAATCGCAGGAGAAAGCCCTTCGATCAAATCCACGTCAGGCTTGTCCATCGTTCCCAAAAATTGCCTCGCATAAGAAGAAAGACTTTCCATGTAGCGTCGCTGGCCTTCGGCGAAAAGCGTGTCGAACGCGAGCGAACTTTTTCCGCTGCCCGAAAGCCCTGAAATCACGATGAGACGATTGCGAGGCAAGTCGATGCTGATGTTCTTGAGATTATGCTCGCGCGCGCCGCGCACGCTGATGACCTGACCTTCCGGCGCGAAAATCTTTTTGCTTGAAGACATGCGCACATTGTAGCAAAAAAAATGGGAAAGAGCAAGCACCGTTTCCCATTCACCCGTAAATCAATTTTCAAATAGAAACATCCTGAACTTAATGCTTTGGTATCAAACATGTGCCATGCTATCGATGGTTTCTGAGCCTTCTGTCGATGACAAAGTCCTAGTTGCCGCGCCTATGCATGAAAAAATGGACGGCATCGACGAAGTTATTGATGACTATTTACAAAATATTGATTTCGTGCTACTATAATAAGATAATGGAAGATAGGATTCTTGCGCCTTCTTTGCTTTCCGCGGATTTTTCCGACTTGTCCGGCGCGGTAAAAAAAATAAACTCAAGCCATGCCGGCGCGCTCCACTTTGACGTGATGGACGGAGCGTTCGTGCCCGAAATTTCGTTCGGACAAGTCGTGCTCCGTTCTATTCGCCCGCTTTCCGCCCTGCCGTTCGACGTGCATTTGATGACGGAAAATCCCGCGCGGCAAATCGAGTCTTTTTCGGAATGCGGCGCGGACTGGATTACATTCCATTATGAAAGCGTACTCTCGGATTCTGCTGCGTTGCTCAAGAAAATTCGCTCGCTCGGAAAAAAAGCCGGCATTTCGCTCAAGCCGAAAACCTCCGTGGAAGAAGTGCAGGATTTGCTGGAATTTGCCGATATTATATTGATAATGACGGTCGAACCTGGTTTTGGCGGACAAACGCTCATTGGCGAGTGCCTTGAAAAAGTCTCGCGCCTCGTGGAAATTCGCGAAAAACTCGGCTTGAATTACAAGATTTCGGTTGACGGCGGTGTCAATGGACAGACTTTGGATGAAGTTTTGAAGAGCGGCGTTGACATAGTTGTTTCCGGCTCGGCGTTCTTCAAGGGCACGCTGAATTGGAGAAATTGAAGTGAAAATAAAATTGAGAATTCTGGCGACCTTTTTTTGCATTTTCGGTTTGGGCGCATTTTTGTCTGCGCAGGAATTCGTTTCCGCGAAAAATTATTACGGCGAGAATCTTTCGCCCGATACCGCCTTGGCGAACGCCTACAACGCTTATGCGGACGGCGACTATCAAAGCGCGTCTTTTTTGTTCAGGCGGGCTTTGTCCGACAGGCGAAACCAAAGCGACGGCGCGTTGTATATGCTTGTGATGGCGGATGTGCAAATTGGCGACTGGCAGAGCGCCTATGCCGACGCGGAATATTTTCTGTCGTCGTATCCTGAAAGCGAATACGCTCCGCTCATGAAATACCAAATGGGGCGTGCTTTGTTCAATTTGGGCGACCACGACAAGGCATTGATGACGCTCGGAGATTTTTGCCACGAAAATCCCGACAACATGATGTATCCGAGCGCGCTTTTTTTGATTGGCGAATGCTTTTATGAAGGATATGATTTTGACGAGGCTAGACCTTTTTACGAATGCATCGTGGAAAAGTTTCCTTCCGACGAAAAGGCGAAGGAAGCGAAATACAGGCTTGATTCGATAGATTCGTATGACAGGCAGGAAAAACTTTTGTACATTCTCCAGCAGACCGGCGAAAATTATTTGGCTTCGAAGGAGAATTACGAAAAGACTTTGCGCCGATACGAATTGGAAAATTTGCTCGGCGTGCGCGGAAAGAACGCTTCGCCTTACTCTGAAGAGGCTAAAGGTCCTTCTTCTCAAGAAGCCGTGTCGCCGAAAAGCGAGGCGGAAGACGCCGCGCCGGTGAACGAACCTTTTTCCATTCAGGACGCTTTGCAAAGGCTCAAAATTTCCGCGGCCGAGGCGCAGAACCTTCTTGACAGGGAGAACGGACGATGAAAAAAATACTTGTGTCGCTTTTGTGCGTTTTTCTGCTTGCGCCGAATTTGTCTTTCGCGAAAAAAAGCAAAAATTCCGAGCCTGAAAAAATTGAAAGCACTTCCGACAAGAAGGCTGAACGCGCGGCAAAAAAGGCAGCCAAAAAAGCTGAAAGAAACGCGAGACTGTCCGCAAAAAAAGCGGAGGCGGCTGCCAAAAAATCTTCCGCCAAAAAGGGTGCTTCATACCCCGATGAAAAAAATACGGACATTTTGACAAAAAAAGCAACGGAAGCGAAAAAGACAAGCACTGCGCAATCCGCTTCCAAGGACTCTTCGTCAAAAAAAATTTACGAAACTTTTTCCGTTTCACATGGTATCGTAAAAATTCAGTCAGTGATGGAAAACGGAGCCGTCTTGCTTTTCATCGAAGATGACGGCAATAAACAGGATTCTTGGATTCCGGTGGTGGAGCAGCGCGATCTTGGCGAGTCTACATATGGTTCTCTTTTCATAGATGGAATCGAATATCGGCTGAACACTTCGGGCAATGTCGCATGCGCTTTCGAATCCGGCAGTGATTTTGTGACAATCACTTATAAAGTCAGGGACATTGCGGAAGTGAAGGCTAATTATGTGCTCTCGTCGAGAAAGCCTGCGGGCGAAGCCAACTGCATTTTAATTTCGTATTCGATTTTGAACCGAGACAGAAAGAAACACGACTTCGCGCTGAAAGTAGTGTACAATACGATTTTAGGCGAAAGCCGCGCCGCCCATTTCAGGACTCCGGCGAATGTCGCCGTATCAAGCGAATTTTCTTTCCAGCCTTCGCCCGAAAACAATTGGGTCATCACAAGCGACGGAAGGCACGCTCTTTGCTTTTCGCTTTATGGCGATGAAATCACTCCGCCGAGTAATGTCGCCATGGCGAACAAGAACGTCATCGAAGCGTCGCGCCCTGAAGGAGTTTTTGTCGAGGGGCGACCGTTCACTTCCGTCTTGGCGTACAACAATTCAAGCCTCGCGCTTTTTTGGGAAAAATTTCCTGTTCCGATGGAATCTGAAATCCTCTATTCGTACAAGATAAATTTTTCAAATGCTGATTTTCAAGACGACGCGGAACTTCTAAAGCCTTATGTGCCCATGGCGGAATTTTTGCCGCCACCCGAAATCGAAGAGCCGCAGATGCCGTTCGAGATTGCGCCACAAGACGGCATTCCTGTTTCTCCGTCCTCTCCGAAGGAAGATGCGGAACAGATTGATTTTGAAACCGAAAGGAATTATCTTGATCCTATGAAAATAAATCCGCAATATGTGCAGCGTCTCATAGACCAGATAAACGCGCTCGAGCAAACCGACCCTGCCGTAAACCGCGAGAAAATCCAAGAACTTCAAGCAGAGATAAATGAGGTTCTTGAAATTTTGAGGAGCCGCAGGTGAAAAACGCGATAGATCAAGCGCGCTATTTGATGAGATGCCGCAAATTTTCCGATGCGATTTCTCTTTTGAATTCAAGACGCGAAAACTACGAAGACAGCTTCGACTTTTACTATACTTTGGGGCTGGCGTTTTTGTACGCCGGAGACACGGGAAGCGCGTCGCTCAATTTCAACCACGCGCGCGAAATAAGAATCAACGACGCGAATCTGCTTTTGGCGCAGGCGGCGATTTTTTTGCGGCGGGGCGAGACCGACCGCGCCGTGCAATATTACCTCGACATTTTTGACTTCGAGCCGCAGAACAAAGACGCAAACCGTGCCTTGAAATTCGTCCGCGAGCACGGCGACTACGAGGCGATTTGTCGTTGTGTTGACGATGGCTCGATTGAGATTTGTTATCCGCCGCTCGGGCCGAACCCGCGCCACATCCGCAACTTAGTCTTGGCATTGGTTTTCGGGGCGATGGCGGGATGCCTTGCAGTCTTGTTTTGGCCGCGAAATCATTTTGCCGCCAAAGGTCGCGCCGACCTTTCATCTTTGATGCTCACCGTCAGCGAAAACGCGAATGCCGCCGAAGAGAATTCCGCCAACTTCAAATTCAATTTGAGCGCGAAGGAAATAAAGACGGCGTACAACGATTCGGCGAAATTTTTCCAAGAATACCGAGACAACGCCGCCCAGCGCGAACTGAACAGGATTCTGAATTCAAACGCGACTCGCTCCATAAAGCAAAAATGCCGCGAAATGATGGGATATTTGCGTGCGCCCACGTTTGATTCCTTGAAGGACAATTTTTCCTACGAGCAAGTGGCCTCAAGCCCTGAACTTTACCTCGATTGCTATGTGGACTGGAGCGGGCGGGTTTCAAATTTCTCATCGGCGGAAAATTCGTGTTCGTTTGATTTGCTCGTGGGCTACGAGGACATGAAAAATGTGGAAGGAATCGTGCGCGTGGAATTCGACTTTTTGCCGGTTCCGCAAATCGATTCCGCGCTCCCCGTGCGCGTTTTGGGAAAGGTGTCCGTATCGGGCGGAAGGCTAGTCTTCGAAGGCGTTTCAGTCTACCAAAGCGTGAAAAACGCATTCGGCGAATAATTCCCTTTGTCATTGACATCTGCGGAAAAATGTGATATAATATATCACAAGATGTTTAAGAAAACGGCAAACATGCAAAACGCATTCGTATATATGTATGGGGGGGGGGGTAAAACGACCACATAATTTTTTCTCACGTACATTTTCACTTCACAGGCGCGAAACGCGGGTCGCATTCGGCTCGCGCCGCGCCTTTTTTATGCCCATTCCACCTTCGCGCAATCGGTTTTTGAAGAAGTTTTTTGTTTTGCGGATTCCCGGCATTTTTTGGCGGCAAATCTGGCACAACAAATTTGTTCCTGGCATTTTGCGGGAAGGAATTTGGCTCACAGAATTCCTGCAAACAAAAAAATATTGGCGAGAATGCGCACAAAATTTCTTTCTGACATTTTGGGAGAAGAAATTTGGCGCGGCAAATTCTCATATCAAAGTTTTGCGACAAAGGAATTGGTGGGTAAGGGTGCTTGAAAAAGTTTTGCGGGGATGAATTCCGCGCGCAGGATTCTTCCGCAAGGTTTTGTGGCAAGGAATTTGGCGGGCAGGATCGCCTTCCAAAGTTCGGCGGGGATGAATTTTTCGTGCAAGATTCGTCCCCGAGAAACAAAACGTGCGAAAACGGCGCGCCGTCAAAGTTTGCGTCGCGAACTTTATCATATGCCTGTGCGCGTCGCAACAATTTGCTGTCGCGGGCGAAATTACAGTTTTGAAAAACTGTAATTCAAAATGGATTGATTTTTATAAGAGGGAAGTATGGAACAGATTCAGGCAATTTATTTGGGCGGAATGAACAACGCGGCGCATTTTCTTTTCGTCTCGAACGTGGCACAGCGGGCGCAAAAGGACGAGGCGGTTGCCGAAAAGTGCGCGCCGCAGGTTGACGCGCTTAAAAAGGCGGTGGCGGCGGAGGACGAGAACTTGCAGATTTCCGCGAAAAGCCTCACGACGGACAAGATTGCGGCGGCAGACCGCCTCCGAGGGCAGCTTTACGCGGGCTACAAGAGGGCGGTGAAGGGCTATGTGGGCTTCCCCCTGTCGGAGATGGCGGACGCGGCGGCGGTCTTGAGCCAGCACATCAAGGACTACAAGATAAATCCGCAGTCGCAGCTGGACGCGGAGACCGGCTTGCTCGTGAATTTCATCCAGGACTTGGAAGGCAAGTTCAAGGCGCAGGTGAAAAAACTTGGACTTTCCGTGTTCGTGGAGCAGCTCAAGGCGGCGAACGAGAGCGTGAGGGAACTGACGGCGCAGAGGACGGACGAACGCTCGGCGAAGACCGCAGGCGCGCTCAAGGCCGCCCGCACCGCGAGCGACGAGGCGTACAAGGAACTTGCGACCAACGTGAACGCACGCGCCGTCATTGAAGGCGAGGCGGACTACGCCCCTTTCATCGCGTATGCGAACACCGAGATAGAGCATTACAAGCGGGAAGTGCTCGGCGGGAAGAAAGGGACGCGAAGCGTCGCAAATAATAAGGAATAGGGAATAAGTAATTGAGAATGGAGAGGTTTTTCTCGCGAGTTTTCGCTTGCGAAAACTCGTTAGCAAGTCGAAGACTTGCGCCTCATTGCGAGGAGCGGTAGCGACGAAGCAATCCATTTCTACAAGTGGATTGCCACGCTGTCTAACGATGGCTCGCAATGAGGCGCGAGCATGTTACCTCGCCCGAAGCGAGCGTAGCGAACGAAGCGGAGAAGTCTTTTGGGAAATAGAAGTCCGCCGTTAAAAAGATTCCTCGGCTTCGCTCGGAATGACATCTTGGCAACTTGTTGCGCCGTTCGGAAAGTCGGGCGGCGTAATTTGAAAAATAATATTTAGGAGGTCTGTTATGGACAGAAAGTATTCTGTGTTTTTGAGTTCTACATACGAGGACTTGAAGGAAGTTAGAGAGAAAGTGATGCAGAGGCTGTTTATGAACGGCTATATGGTCAACGGCATGGAATCGTTTGGCGCACGTAATGGAACAGTGTGGGAAGTCATAAAAGAAAGCATTGCGGATTCCGATATGCTTGTTATGGTCATCGCGGGAAGGTATGGCAGTATCAATCCCGATGAGGGCATAAGTTTTACGGAACAAGAATACAATTATGCCGTGGAGAGAGGAATTCCCGTCCTTGTATTTATACGGGATAAAAACTCAATTTCAATGGCAGACTGCGACACAGGAGAAAAGAAGCGAAAGCTGGACGCATTTATCAAGCGGATTGGAAATAAAAAAACGGTGAAGTTTTGGACCGATTTAGCTAACCTTAAGTTCGATGTAATAACGGCATTGAATAGGGAAAAGAATAATCCAGACATTCTAAAAAAAGGATGGATAAAGAACAGCGCAGCACTTGAGACGGAATACAAGGCGTTTGAGTCAAAACTGAAGTCGGCAAAAAACGAACTGATACAAGTGGAGGCAGACACAAAGAGAAGCAAACGCCCCACAGAAACAGTGATGAACTACTACCATGTGCATATCAAGATTCGTGGTTCTGTAATGGAGTGTGAGCAGGGACAGGCAGTTGTAACATACACAGGCTCCGCGCTTGTTGATGCTCCTGAATATCCTGTTATTTACCGTGACCGCATAAGGACTGGTTTCGGCATTCAGCATCAGCAGTTTTTGCCTAAAGCGACAGTTCGCAATCAGGATGAATTCAGGCGGAATCCGATTCTGCTTGACTATGAAATCAAAGGAACTGAAAAGGATAAACTGTTCTTTACTGGCGAAATCGTGACGAATGCGCAACTCCGCAGGGACATTGGCGGAACTGGACTGCATATTCCGTATTTTGCTGAGTATGTGGCTATTGAACTTGACATATCGGATGTCAGATTTTTCCAAGACTACAACGGAAAGGCGTTCTTGCAGTCAGGAGAAAAAGAAACCCCGATAAAGGATGTCCAGTTTTGTAGCAACAGTGGAAAATATGTGGTTTCCGCAAAAGAGGTTCCCGCAAACGCAAACATCATGTTCAAATGGAACAATGTCAAGTCGGAAGAATAAAAGTCAGAAGCAGCCCTGTTGTTTACGGCAATACTGAAAAAAAACAATACGGAGATATAAAATGAAAACAAAAATCACAATTTTTTTGCTTGCCCTCGCCGCGTTGTTCTGTTCTGCGGCATTCGCGCAGGAACTGAAGGTCATCGCAGTGGCAACATTCGATGTTACGGGAAACGCCGTGACGCAGGATGAGGCGGACGCGATTACCGAACTGTTCATATCGGAACTTGTTGCGACTGGCAAGGTTTCTGTGGTTGACCGCGCGAACTTTGACAAGATTGTCAAGGAAATGAAATTCCAATCTAGCGACTGGTCTGACAGCGCAAAGACCACCGCGCTCGGCAACGCGGCGAACGCGCAGCTGATTTCCCGTGGGCAGATTATCAAACTGGGGAGCAAACTGTATCTTTCCTCGTCAATCATCGATGCAAAGAATGCGAAAGTGCTTTCCTCGGCGCGCGAGCAGTTCAATTCGCTTGACGATGTGTTCGGATTGCTGGGAACATTCGCAAAAAACACCGTCGCCGGACTTTCGTTAAAAATCGGTGACATCGGACCTGGCGGAGGGCTTGTGTTCTACATTGAGGGGAACAAGTCGTGGGAAGTTAGCGAACTGCTTGGCGAGGCGACATGGAGCGAAGCATTTAATCTTTGTAAAGATTACCGTGGCGGCTGGTATGATGACTGGTATTTGCCGACAAAGGATGAACTGAATCTGATCTATCAGAATTTGAGAAGGACTGGAAAAATATCGGGCAACGGTTGGCACTGGTCGTCGTCGCAGGGCTATGATATACAACGCGTGGGACCAGAGGTTCGGCGACGGCCTTCAGAACTACTACAGCGAGAACTACGACGAGTGTGTTCGGGCAGTCCGGGCTTTTTAGCCATTTGTCTATTTAACTATTTGAACATTCCGCGCGTAGCGCGGTTTTAAAAAATGCGTCCGCGCGGCATCCTGTTGTGCGGACGGGCGGGAGCCGGAAATGGCTTTGTATTACGACCTGCCTGTGTTCAAGGAAACATACCGGCTGACGCTCAGGATATTCGAGCTGACGCGCGACTTTCCCCGCGAATACAAGTTCACGCTCGGGCAGGACATGAAGCGCGACTGCATCTGCCTTGTGCGGAGCATCTACCGCGCCAACAAGTGCAAGGACAAGCGCGAATATCTCGAGGCGTTCCTTGACGATTTCGAGGTGCTCAAGCTGGAAGTGCGCCTGTGCGCGGATCTGCGCATCATGAGCCTCAAGCGGCAGGCGGAGCTTGCCGTCAGCATGGACAGCATTGGACGGCAGATTACGGGATGGCGGAACGCCTCCCGCGTCTGACAGCCGGAATCCTGCGTGCCACGGTGCGCGGGAGCGGGCAAGGTTTTTGTGCAAAAGCGGATCGGCTGCCGGTGCTTCTGCTTTTGAAGCCCTGCATCGGATTGGAATCCGCCGCTCTGTTTCGGGAGCGGTGGAATTAGTGCCGTGATATTGCGCCAGATGTTTGGAGATTCTGGTCGTCGTCGCAGAACAATAATAACAACGCGTGGGACCAGAGGTTCAGCGACGGCAATCAGAACAACAACAACAAGAACAACAACAATTGTGTTCGGGCAGTCCGGGGTTTTGCATAAGGACAGGCGGAGAGGCGCGCCGCAAGCGCGCTTCTTCCGCCATTTTTGAAGATATTTTTATTGGAGAATGAAAATGCATTTTGACGTTCCGTTGGAAGATGTCTTTGAGGCTTATTACGAATGTCGCAGACATAAGCGCAACAAGAGCGGCGCGCTAGAGTTTGAGGTCTGCCTTGAAGAAAACATTGTTTCCCTTTGGAAAACTTTGTGCGATGGAACATATACGCCTGAGCCGTCGTCGGTGTTTATCGTGGAAAAGCCAGTGGTGCGCGAGATTTTCGCGGCTTCGTTTAGGGATAGGATTGTGCACCACCTTTTGCTGAAATATTTGAATCCTCTGTTCGAGCGGCATTTCATCTATGACAGCTATTCATGCCGCGAGGGGAAGGGAACTCACTTTGGCATTGGGAGGGCTTCCCATTTTATGCGGAGTTGTTCCGAGAACGGACGGAAGCCGTGCTGGATTTTGAAGCTTGACATACGCGGATTTTTTATGAGCATCGACAGGGCAAAGCTTTATGAACGGCTGGTTCAATTCATCGGCGAAAACTATAGTGGCGGGAACAGAGCTTTCGTGAATTATTTGTGCCGTGTCATTGTGTTTAACGACCCGACGAAACAATGCATCTTCAAAAGTCCTCGGTACAAGTGGAATTTCCTTTCGCATGGAAAAAGTCTTTTTTCGACAAGAGAGGGCTGCGGGCTTCCAATCGGGAACTTTACGAGCCAAGTGTTCGCGAACTTTTATTTGTCGTCGTTCGACCATTTCATAAAGCATGAGTGTGGCGTGCGTTATTATGGACGGTATGTTGACGACTGCGTTCTCATGCATGAGTCGAAGGCTTTTTTGAAGTCGGTTGCGCGTCGTGCGAAAATGTTCCTTGCGGAGAATCTTTCCTTGGAGCTTCATCCGGGAAAACTGTATCTCCAGCCGTGTCGTTACGGAGTGCGTTTTCTTGGTTGTTTTATAAAGCCGTCTCACACTGTTGTGAACAGGCGGACGATTCGGAATTTTCGGGAGAAGGTCGCGAGGTTCAACGCGGTTGCCGTTGACCACAAGCCAGACAAACAGGAGCGGGACGGTTTCATCTCGTCGGTCAATTCTTATCTTGGCTGCATGAAGCATTACAAGACACTTCAAATGCGGATGCGGATACTAAGTGGTATCCATCGATTTTGGTTTAGGCAAATTGCCATTTTTGGCAAGGCTGAAAAAATAACAAGGAGAAAACCATGAAGAAATTGTTTTTGGCGATGGCGGCTCTTTTTGCGACTGCCATTCTTTCCGCGCAGACGGTGGCGGTGCTGGGCTTTGAGTCGGACGACTTCTGCCTTGAAAGCCGCACGGGAACGATGAGCGACCTGCTTTCAGACGAGCTTGTGAGGATTGAGGGAATCACGGTGCTTGAGCGCAAGCGGATTGACCGCGTTATCGAGGAGATGGATTTCCAGATGTCGGGCTGGACGGACGCAAAGACCGTGAAGGCGGCGGGCAAGATGCTCAACGCGGACTGCGTCATCACTGGCTCGGTGAGCACGCTCGGCGCGACGCTGTATGTCACCGCCCGCATGATTGAGGTGGAAAGCGCGAAGGTTGTCTATTCGGCAAAGATGACATGCGTCACTTGGGACGACTTTTCGCGGCAGTTGCCGCAGTTCGCACGCGAGTGCGTGAAAAAGATGCCCTCTCCGAACCGCTTCCTCGGCGTGTGGGAGGGCGAGCTTTCCGATGGAACAATGTATGAAATCACGTTCGCGGAAAAGGGCGTTTGCACGGTTAAGACTTCTTCCGACGGCAACTTCGGCATGGCAGAGGAGTCGGGGAAGGGCACGTATTCCTACGACAAGAATTTTCTGCGAATAAGCGCACGCCTTTCATCATCTCGCTTGAACTGGCGGAGCGTCTACAAGTTTAGCGGCGAGTTCACATCGTTCAACATCCTTGTGCCGAAAGAGGCTGGAAGCGATGAGATGGTGCGCGTGTCGTTCATAAAGACTGCGGACGCGGAATAGTTCGGATTTTCGGGCGCGACTTCCGCAAAGCGAAAGTTGTGCGCGGAATTCTGGAAAAAGAATGAGGCGCGATTTTGAAAAGTGCGGTGTTTGAGCGTGTCGAAGCCGCCATGCTGTAAAAATGCGCTTGTCATTGCAAGTTAAGGTCGGTCATTGCGAGAAGCGGTAGCGACGAAGCAATCTACAATCTGCGTGGATTGCTTCACCCCTGCGGGGTTTGCAATGACATCCCCTCCGTGAACGCTGCCGTTTGTGCTGGCTTGAGTTTCTCACCGCGCCTTTTGAAGACTTTTTCCCCGCCGGCTAGTTTCCTCTTGAAAAAAACACGAAAAATTGATAAAATCTTCTTCGTTAACGCAAAAAGATCGCAAAAATTTATATATTAATGTATGGAGATGAAATAAAAAGTTCGCCGTGGGCGGACAAAAGAGGTGTGATTTATGGCAGAAAAAAAAGACGCGGGCGCGGCGAATGACAAATTGCAGGCTTTGGAGGCCGCCCGCTTGCAGATTGAAAAGCAGTTCGGGCAAGGCTCGCTGATGAAGTTGGGGGCGCACACGGATGTGGCGAAAATCGACGTGATTCCGTCAGGCTCGATTTTGCTTGACGAGGCTTTGGGAATCGGCGGCTATCCGCGCGGGCGAATCATCGAAATGTACGGTCCTGAAAGTTCGGGTAAGACCACGCTCGCCTTGCACGCGGTGGCGGAAGCGCAGAAACTCGGTGGCATCGCGGCGTTCATTGACGCAGAACACGCTCTCGACCCGATTTACGCGAAGAATCTCGGCGTGAATATCGACGAACTTTGGGTGAGCCAGCCCGACACCGGCGAGCAGGCTTTGGAAATCTGCGAAAACCTCGTCCGTTCGGGCGCGGTGGACATAATCGTAATCGACTCTGTTGCCGCCCTCACTCCGCAAAAGGAAATTGAAGGCGAAATGGGCGATGCCGTGATGGGAATGCAGGCGCGTCTTATGAGCCAGGCTTTGCGGAAGCTCACCGCCATTGTCGGCAAAAGCAAATGCACCGTGATTTTCATAAACCAAATCCGCATGAAAATCGGCGTGATGTTCGGCAATCCCGAAACGACTACGGGCGGAAACGCGCTAAAATTCTATTCTTCGGTGCGCCTTGAAATCCGCCGCATCGAGACGATCGACGGCAAGGGCGACGATGAGGCAATCGGAAACCGCGTCCGCGTCAAAATCGTGAAGAACAAAGTCGCGCCGCCGTTCCGCAAGATTGAGTTGGACATTTATTTCGGCAAGGGAATATCGAGCGCGGCGAGTCTCTTGGACAGTGCGGTAAAGCATGGTCTTATCGACAAGCGCGGCGCATGGTACACGCGCGGCGAGGAAAAAGTGGGGCAGGGCAAGGAGAACGCCGTTTCGTTCATCGAAAAAAATCCCGACTACAAATTGGAATTGGAACATTCGCTCCGCGAAATGGTTTTCCCGGGACAGATTCTGCGCAACAAAGAAGGCGAAGTCGTAACCGAAGAGCAAATCAAAAAGTATGAAGCCGAAATGCGCGCGAAAGGCGTGGGCACTGGCGGACTTGTCACGGACGCGACTCCGAGCGAAAAAACGCCGCCTGCCGCTCCCGCAAAGGCGAGCGCTGCCGAGAAAGCCGCTCCTGCCGCGAAGTCCGCCTCCTCTAAAACTGAGGCAAAGCCCGTCGCCAAAAAAGAAGTTCCTGGCGATTTGTTCTAGAAAAAAGCATGGCGGGATTCCGCCGTGCTTTTGGCTTGAAAGAGAAAATAGCCAGAGGTGTACTGGTGGAAAGCCTTCAGATCTTTATTGGTCATGGCATGTATCCTTATTTTTTGTTCTGCCAGGCAAATTTTATCGAAATATGCCTTTTCATTAGATTAGCGCTTTTAAACTCGCGCTCGTAGAAAGAAAGGAAAGAATTGTGACGCGATTCACGTCGCAATTCTTCACGATGAATTCAAACCACCGCGTACATTTTCATTGTACCGAAGCCTTTTATGTCGCGCTCGCCGAGTTCCTCGAATTTTATTTTTGCAGAATTTTTTAATTTTTTATAAACGCTCGGAGAAACATTTATTCGGTTCACTTCGCCGTAACTTTCCATGCGGCTTGCAAGGTTTACGGAAACGCCCCAAAGGTCGTAGACGAATTTCTTTTTGCCGATGATGCCCGCGACGACGCTTCCGGAATTTATTCCGATTCTTATTTTCAAATCGATTTTGTATTTTTGGTTGAACAATTTCAAAAGACGCAAGATGTCTTTTGAAAATCCAATTATTTCTTCGCAATGATTTGTGTACGGAGTCGGAACGCCGGCCGCCGCCATATATGAATCGCCAATCGTCTTAATCTTCTCCACGGAATGTCTTCCCAGCAAATTGTCGATGTTTGAAAAAAGCGCGTTCAGAATTTTTACAATCCGCACGGATCCGACTTTGTTTGAAAGACTCGAAAATCCCACTATGTCCAAAAACAAAATCGAAGCGTCGGGAATTTCCTGCGTAAAAGTTGACTGTTCCTGCTGCAACCTGTCGGCAATTTTTTCAGGCAAAATATTCAAAAGCAAATCCCGCGACCGTTTGTTGGCTTCGTTCAGTTTCGCGATGATTTCCATGTCGGGATTTTCAAGCGTAAAGTACATAATCAAAATTGTCATCGCAGAACCAAACCCGACAATCAGCAATTCTTTGTTGAACATCTGCACGATTGCGACGATTCCTTCCATCACGCAAAAAGAATAAATCGAAATTTGTCTTTGAATTGGAATGTGGCGATGATTTATAATCAAAGTCGCGATCACGAAAACGACCGACGCGGTTGAAAAAATATAAACCGCGTCGCTGGGCGTACCATAAGAAAAAACTTTCACCCCTTCCCCGCCAAAAAGCAATTCTTTCATTACAATCACGATGTTCGCCGCCAACATTCCGCCCGTCAGAATTCCGGCAACAATTTGCTTTGCACGAAGTCTTCGCCTTGAAATGTTCTCGTAAAGAGTGTTCGACAAAGTGTAGATGTCAATCGTGTAAATATACAAAATCATCGCGACAAGATACGCTTTTGAAAGAAGCATATTCACCAAAGGCATTTGCTCGCGATGACAAATAGTGACAACGCTAATCGCGTCAAGCGCAAGTTCAAGAAGCGTGACAAACATCAAAATCCTGAAAATTGAATTCTGAATCGACTTCCATCTTTTTTTCGAGCAAAACACAATCGTAAGAACAAGCACTGTAATAAAACCTGCGACTTGCAACTGAATATTGTATGTCATAAATTTTATTATACACGACAAATCTGAAAATCGCAATAAAAAAAGTCGCCCTATATTGTCATCAAGCGAAAAAGTCACAGCAAGGGAACGCATTGAGCGCGAGCCTTTTGCAATTCAATTTTGCGATTTAAAATCGCGCGTGATGTTTTTAAGCCATTTTCCGCTTTTGTAGTGCGCCACAGGCACGACCATTTTCAGCCATTCGTCAATATATAAGACAAAGTAAACGACGACTGGCGGCAAATGCAGAACAAACGCCGCCACTAGCCCCGCCGGAATTGAAATGCACCACATCATAATCGTGTCCAATACAAATCCAAATTTCGCATCTCCGCCCGCGCGGAAAATGCCCGCAATCAAAACTGTGTTTATCGAAGCTCCCAATACCGAGAGACAATTTATGAACAAAAGCGGCGTGAGCATTTTCGTGGCTTCAGGCGTTAAGTCTGCCATTTTGAAAAGTAGAGGCCGACAAGTAGCCAGAAGTGCGGCTCCTGCCATGCCCGAAAGAATCGTGATTCTTACGAGACGCGAAGCGTTCCGTTTTGCGACGCCGTATTCTGCAGCGCCGATTTCCTTTCCAATTAAAATCGCGCCGCCGTAAGCAAAACCAAAGCATGCGATTGTCGCCAAATTGCGAAGCGTGTTCACCAATGAATTCGCCGCCACCAAATCTGCGCCCAAATGTCCCATGATTACGGCGTATGTCGCCCAGCCCGCACCCCAAACTGTTTCGTTTCCGATGGCGGGAAGTGAATATCGAATGAAATCTTTGAAGAGAATTTTGTTTCTTCTGAAAAGGCATTTCAAGTTGAACCGCGGACTTTTTATGCGTGAAGCAATTATAATGCAAAGAGACATTTCAATAATTCTTGCGATTGTAGTCGCCAGCGCGACTCCGCGAATGCCCAATTTTGGTGCGCCGAAAATTCCGAAAATAAAAATCGCGTTTCCCAAAATATTCAGCAAAAGCGCGACTGTCGTGATTACCGTAACGATTTTCACTCGCTCGATGCTTTTCAGCGCGGCATGATAAATTTGCGAAACTGAAAGACACAAATGCGAAACGCTCACGATACGCAAATATTTCGCTCCTTCTTGAATCAATTCCAAATCGTTCGTGAAAATTCGCATCAAGGAATTCGGAAAAAATCCAGAAAGCATCGAAAAAATTATTCCGACTACAGCAGAAAGTTTTGCGCCGATTCCAAAAATTGTTTCGATTGAATGCGCGTCGTTTTTTCCCCAATATTGCGCCGCCAACATTATCACGCCCGAAGAAAGTCCAGTGTAAAAAAGAAACGAAATGAACTGAATGTAGTTTGCGAGCGACGCGGCGGCGATAGCTGTTTGCCCGATGAACCCAAGCATGACTACATCGGCCGCGCTCACTGCGGCAGTGAGCAGGTTTTGCACCATAATCGGCGTTACGATGGCAAAAAGCGATTTGTGGAATTCCTTGCGTTCGAGTTTGAATTGCTCCGAAGAAATCAGGGGTTTATCCATAGAAAAGATATATTAGCCGATATGTTTTTTTTAGTCAATTCAATATAGAAAATTCTTTGGCTTGCAAGCTCAATTTTTACATCGCTTTCGCAATGATGCCGCCGCCGACAATCACGTCGTCTTTGTACAATACTGCCGATTGTCCTGGCGCGACCGCCCTTTGCGCTTCGGCGAATGTAATTAGCCACGGCGTTCCGATGAAATCGCCTGAAGAAAATTTGTTTGGCGAGTTTTCATTTTGTTCGCAAAAATAGCGTTCCACTTTGCATTGAACGCTCTTGCTCGCCAATCGGATTTTCGCCATTGCTTCGAACGGAGCGTCCGGCTCGATTCCGTCCGGCCAAACAAAATCATCGGCGATGAGCGCATTGGAAAAAAGCGCGTCGTCTGGAGCAAGCACTACCAAATTATTTTTCGCGTCAATCGAATGGACGTAAAGCGGGCGATTCGCCGCCACACCAAGTCCGCGCCGTTGTCCGACAGTGTAATGCTCGATGCCTCTGTGCTTTCCCAAAACGCGTCCGTCCAAATCAATGATGTCGCCTTGCTTGCTCGGCACGTCAGAAAAAAGCGCGTCGAAATATTTTTGTCCGACAAAGTCTTGACTTTCTTCGCGGTTTGCCGCGTCAAGTTTTTGTTGCCTTGCCAAATCAAAGACTTGCGACTTTTGCATTGCTCCGAGCGGAAATCGAACTTTGCCCAAAACTTCGGACGAGATTCTGTATAGAAAATAAGTTTGATCTTTTAGCGAATCGCTCGCGTTGGCAATCATAAACGGTCGAGAATCCGTTCCGAAAACGCCGATTTCCGGGCGCACGATTTTCGCATAATGTCCAGTGCAAAAAAAATCAAATTCAATTCCGAGACTCCGCGCCGTCTCGAGCAACGCGCCGAATTTTATTTTTTGATTGCAAATTACGCAAGGATTCGGCGTGCGTCCTGCGCGATATTCTTTTTTAAAATATTCTAATACGAATTTTTTATAGGGCGACTTCACATCGGCAACATGATATTCGATTCCATTCGCCGCGCAAAAAGTTCGACACTCCTCGATATTGCGTTTTTCGCTCGGCCCGAAACAAGCCGTAAAATCTTCAATCCCGAAAGACTCGTCCCAAAGCGACATAGTAACGCCAATCACGCGACAGCCGTTCTGCTTGAGAAGAAGCGCGGTCAATGTAGAATCCACTCCACCGGACATTCCGACCAAAGCAGTCGAACCAGCAGGAGGGAGGCTTTGTTCAATGTAAGTCATAATTGAATTTTACCACAAATTCAGCATTTGAACAAGCAAGGAAAATTTAGAAAAAAAGTACCGCAAGTTTTTCTTGCGGCGCTTTTTAGGCTTTTGAAAAATGTAACTGCAATTCAGTTTTGAAACATCGGCGTGGAAAGGTATCGATCACCGGAGTCGGGGAAAAGAACCACGATTGTCTTGCCGTCCGCTTCAGGGCGTTTTGCGACTTGAATTGCCGCGTGCAATGCCGCGCCGCTCGAAATGCCCACGAGCACGCCTTCTTTGTTTCCTACGAGCGCGCCCTTTTCAAAAGCGTCTTCGTTTGCAACGGTGATTATTTCATCGTAAATTTCCGTGTCCAAAACTTTCGGGACAAAGCCCGCGCCAATTCCTTGGATTTTGTGTGCGCTCGCCTTTCCTTCGGAAAGCACTGGCGATGAAGATGGCTCTACGGCGATGATTTTTACGTCCTTGATTTTTTTCTTGAGAAATTTTCCAACGCCTGTCAAAGTGCCGCCTGTGCCAACGCCAGCAATGAAGTAGTCGATTTTGCCGTCTGCGTCCTCGAAGATTTCAGGCCCTGTGTTTTTGAAATGCGCTTCGGGATTCGCGGGATTTTCAAACTGCCCAGGAATGAAGGCGTTAGCCTCAGTTTTCAAAAGTTCTTCCGTCTTTTCGATTGCGCCTTTCATTCCTTTCGCGCCGTCGGTGAGAACGATTTGCGCGCCGTAAGCTTTGATGAGTTGTCGTCGTTCCACGCTCATAGTTTCGGGCATGACGATGATGACTTTGTAGCCGCGCGCCGTTCCAACTGAGGCAAGCCCGATTCCCGTATTGCCGCTTGTCGGCTCGATGATTGTCGAACCCGGCTTGAGGTGACCCGATTTTTCCGCGTCGTCAATCATAGCCTTTGCGATTCTGTCTTTTACGCTTCCAGTAATGTTGAACAGTTCGAGTTTCGCCAAGATTCGCGCGGAAAGCCCGAATTCTTTTTCGATGTGGGTCAATTCAAAAAGAGGAGTGCGCCCGATGAGTTGATCCGCCGAAGTGTAGATTTTTGCCATTGTGTTTTCTCCAATATGTAAAATTGAAATTTACGAATTGACGCAAATTTCGTGCGCGGATTTTAACTGTTCCTTAATTTTCAGCAATGAGCGAATTGTCAAATTCGGGAATTGCTGAAAACGCGATTTCGCAACAAAGTGAGAAATCGCAGTGGATAGGCGAGTTTTTGAAAAAAACTCGTATTAAAATCAGCAACGCAATTTTAGTTGCTGATTTTAAATATTCCTTAAAAATTAAGTCCGCAGGAAATCTCAATTTCCGAGGACGCTTAATTTCGCCTGCGCGAGCCGGGCTGTGCAATAAACGAGTTTTGGAACAAAACTCGAGATTAAAATCCGTGCGCCATTTCAGCGCGGATTTTAAACGTTCGTATTTACTCTGCGTCCCTGATTTCGACCGATTCCACGATGATGTCGCGGTTTTTGTATGCCAAAAATCCGGTAAGTGCGCCGAGCAAAATCATCACCACGCCGCCAATTTTTACGAGCGTAAATCCAAACGAAGTAGGCAACATAAATAGAAGCACAGCCAAAGCGATTGTCGCCGCGATTTCTATGACAAGTCGCTTTACAGGAAAACCTTCGGAATGAAGCCGCCATACTATCAAGATTTCTAGCACGGCGGAAACAAGCGCGTAGATTGCGAAAACATACACCATCACTTGCCAAGCCAAGGCAGCCATCCTGAGCGGCAATATTATGCACAAAAGTCCTATTATGATGCTGATTGCCGCACGCAATACGCATTCGATTTTGAATGCGCGCTCGCCGCTCATCGGCATAATCGAAGTCAAAATGAAAACTCCTTCGACCAAAGCCGCAATTCCAAGGACAATGACCAAAACCTGAATTATCGGTTCGGCCGCCATCAGCATCATCAGACCGATGATTGCCATCATAACCGCGATAAAATAACCTGAATTCTTCATAATTTAATTATAACAAATAATTGTCGAAAAAGCACTATTTTTTCCAAAAGAATATTGAATTTTATCGCAAATCTGATATAATGGATATGTTCGGAAACTCTTTTAGTTTCCTCCTAAGTCCGACAATAAAGCATTGCAAAGCTGCGATTTGCTAGAAGTGCGTGTCCTGAGAAATGAAGTTTCCAGACACGTAAATTATAGGGATCAAATTTAGATAACGTTTAAAATCAGCGGCTAAAATATCGCCGCTGATTTTAATACGAGTTTTTTTCAAAAACTCGCGATTTACTGCCCGCTCGCGCGGGCGAAATTAAGTTCCTTGGAAATTGAGATTTCCTGCGAACTTAATTTTTAAGGAACATTTAAAATCAGCGGCTAAAATATCGCCGCTGATTTTAATACGAGTTTTTTTCAAAAACTCGCGATTTACTGCCCGCTCGCGCGGGCTAATTAAGCGTCCTCGGAAATTGAAATTTCCTGCGGTGCTTAATTTTAAGGAAGGTGGCTCTGACGTGAGCGGAAAAATTTTGCTCATTGGTGAAAATCCTCAAAGTTTTCTCTTAAAAGTATTGACGAAATCTTTGGAAGATGCTGAGTATGAAGTGCGTTTCTGTTTTCCGGACAAGCACTATTTGGAAGTGATGGTAAACGGCGACGACTTTCCGGAAATCGTAGTCTTGTATCTTGAACGCATCGAAGACTCCCAAAACAGTTTCTTCCCCTGTATTGAAAAACTTGTCGAGAAAAATCAAAGGATTCGGCTTTATTTTATAGGAAGTCTCAACGAAATAAACCAAGCCTATGAATCGATAAACAGGAATCATGTCAAACATGCATTCGAGCGTCCCATTGATACTCAGACTTTTTTAAAAGCGTTGGAATTTGGCAGCGGCGACTATTCGCTTTCGGACGAAGTGAAGAAAATCAAACTTGATGCTGACAAATTGACGATTTTGGTCATAGACGATGAAATCGTGCAATTGCATGCTATGGAACGATGGCTGCAAAAGAATTACAATGTAATTACCGAAAAATCCGGCACGGACGGAATCGCGCTTTTGAAGCAATACAAAGTCGATATGATTTTATTGGACTATGAAATGCCGATTCTTTCAGGATACGATGTTTTCCATATTCTCAAAAACGATCCCGAGACCGCAGGCATTCCCATAGTATTTTTGACGGGCAACAACGAAAGCGAAACCGTAAAACAAGTCGTGAGACTTAATCCGGCGGGCTACTTGCTCAAAAACACCGCGCCGGCAATTTTAGTTCAAAAAATCGACGCGATTTTTGACAAATTGTTTAAAAAATAGAGAATGAAAACAGGGACGATTAAAGTAAACGGCTAAAGTATTACGCAAGTACGTTCCGCGTCCTTGCTATCGAGTTTCCGCTTTAAACTTCGCGTTACGCGCTCGTTGCGAACGCATTTCATTACGAAACGATTTTTAACGGAGGTATTATTATGGAAGAGCTTGAAAAGAAAGTAAAGGAAGCGTTGGAAATGTTCAGGCCGCAATTGCAGGCGGATGGCGGCGATATGGAATTCATTTCGATTGACGACGAAAAGCGCGTCCACTTGAAGTTGCTAGGAGCGTGCGGCTCGTGTCCGATGGCGACTATGACGCTGAAGATGGGCGTGGAGCAATATTTAAAAGACGCTTGCCCCGAAGTGAGCGAAGTCGTGAACGATACGCCAATGCCTGACTACGGATTCTAATTTCGCGAGGATTTGAATGAAAGTTGAAAAAGACAAAATTGTTGCGATCGAATATTCGCTCAAAGACGAGGATGGAAACGTCATTGATTCTTCTGCGAATTCCGGCAGCCCGCTTGAATATTTGCATGGACACGGAAATTTAATTCCAGGGCTTGAAAAGATTTTGGAAGGAAAAAATCCCGGCGAAAAATTCAGCGCGGTCGTCTCACCTTCGGAAGGCTACGGCGAAAAAAATCCGCAGCTCATTGCCGAAGTGCCTCGAAACCAATTCGACATTGACGGCGAAATAAAAATCGGAATGAAGTTTTACGCGCAGTCGAACGCCGGTCCTGTGATGGTGCGCGTTTCAAAAATTTCCGATGACAAAATCACGATTGACGGCAATCACGAACTCGCGGGCAAGACGCTTTATTTTGATGTGGAAGTAAAATCCGTTTCAGAGGCTAGCGCGGAACAAATCGAAGCAGGCTCGGTTTACATTGGTGGATGCGGCGGGGGTTGTTCGTGCGGAAGCGGGTGCGGTGGAAGTTGCGGCGATAGCGAAAGTTGCTCAGGCGGCTGTGGCTGCGGAAATTGCGGAGGCTGATTTCAGCCATCAATTTCTTTCGGCTTCCGTTTCAAGCGCGGCGAGAATTTTTTCCGTGTTGATTTCTTTTGGAGCGTTTCCCATCTGCACAATTACATTGGCGATTTCTTTGTAACGATTCGTGCGGCGCGTAAAAAAATCGTGAAAAATTTCGCGAGCTTCTTTTTCAGTCCGCGGATTTTTGTCGGCGATGTACGCGGGCAAATTCCGCGCGGGCGTTGCGGAAAAATCTGCTTCACGCACGATGCGGTCGGCGGCAATTTTTTCGTTTGCTTGCAAAAAAATTATCGTGCCGAAAGTTTTTAAAATTTCGATTGCTTTTTCGTTTTCACAAATTCCGCCGCCAGTCGCCACGACGAACGCGCGTTTTTTTTGCGTTCCGATTTGCGCGCTTCTTTTAGAATTTACGGGAACACAGCTTGATGTTTTGAAAGACTCAAGTTCAGCGCTATTTTGCGATTCAAAAAATTCGGCGAGTTTTTGGCAAGCATTTTTTTCCGCTTCCATAAATTTTTCCTTTCCGAATTTTGTGTAAATTTCTCGCGGCGAAATTCCTTCATATTTTTGAATCAAATCGTCCGTGTCAAAAAATTCCAATCCGAGTTGCGAGGCAATTCTTTTTCCTTGCGTGCTTTTTCCGCAATGTTTTATTCCCACGAAAATCAATGCGCGTTCAAAAAATTTCATTTCATTTTTTTTCATTTC
Organism: uncultured Treponema sp.; assembly: GCA_910584475.1. Taxonomy (GTDB): domain Bacteria; phylum Spirochaetota; class Spirochaetia; order Treponematales; family Treponemataceae; genus Treponema_D. Next base: position 87,748 of record CAJUBD010000003.1, on the reverse strand, counting down.
CGTTTTTGAAATTATATCGATTTTTCTTGCAAAAGTCCACAGTTTGCGTTATCCTATGAATATGAATTTAAATGTTTACGCGCCGATGCTTTTGTGCCTCGTTCCGTTTATCACGACTTTTCTTTTGCTTGCGATTCTTGTTCCTGGCATTTCGATTTCGCGCGAATTTCTTGGCATGCTCGCAGGACTTGTCGCGTTTGTTCCAATTGTGATTTTGCAATTTTTCTTTTTTGGACGTTTGCAAAAATTTATGCAGACGAATCTTTTTTTGAGCATAATTCATTCGCTGATTTTTTTTGGTTTGATTGAAGAAGGCGTGAAGGCGACTTCGCTTTTGATTTTAAAATCGCGCGGCGAAAGTTTGAGAAATTTTTTCGCTTATTCAATTTTGGCGGGAATGACTTTGGGCTGCTTTGAATCCGTTGTCTATCTGCTTGCGACCTTTGGCACGCGCTCTCAAGTTTCCTCAGGGTTTTTGCGAATGATTTTTTTGCGGATGACGACCTCGCTTGCGATTCACACGCTTTGCGCAGGGCTTGGCGGACTTTGCATTTTTTACAGCAAAAACATTCGGCGGAATTTTTCGCCGCTAGTTTTCGCAATTTTAATTCACGGCATCTATGATTTTTTTGCTGCGTTTGACTCGCCTTTAAAATATTTTTCGGTGGCATTGATTTTGCTTGCCGCCTTGGAATGCAGAATTTTTTATCTGCGCGTTCGCGAAAATCTTGTTTCGAAGAAATCATCTTCGCCTGAAATTTTCGATTCAGAAAAAACAATTGAAATTCCAAAAAGTCCCGCGCTGGTGATTTCGGTAAAAGGCGGGACGGAAAAATCTCAGTCTCAAATGGAAGATGTTCAAAAGCCGAAAAAAATGTTCTTTGGGAAAAATGCCGAGAACGGCGCGGAAGATTTTGAAAAAATCCAAAAGGAAGCGGAGGCGGCTATCAAGGCAGAGAAAAGCAAAAAATCCGTTTCGCGAAAATCCGCAAAATATGAAAACGATTCTGAAAAAACAATTGTAAAAACTTCGTCCGAAAAAAAATCCGCATCCGAGAAGACAGTCGTGAAAGATTCCGCGCCGAAAAAGACGGGTGAAAAAACGACTGCGAAAAAATCCTTAGAAAAGAATTCTGCATCAAAAGCAAACTCAACAAAAGGCGCGACGAAAAATTCAAGCGCGAAAACTTCGATGAAGTCCACATCTGCTTCCGAAAAAAAATCGGCACAGACAAAAATTCCTTCAAAGAAAATTTCCGCTGAAAAAACTGTCGTTAAAAAATCATCATTGAAAAAATCAGCGGATTCAAAAAAATCCACAACTAAAGCCGTGCCAAAAAAGACAGAAAAAATTGTTGCGAAAAAATCTACAGGCGGGAAAAAATAATGGCAAACGGAATTGAAGATTTGCAGGAAAAAAACAAAAATCGCCCGGACGCGCTTTCAAAAAACCAGTTCACGCAATGGAACAATTTTCAGGGGCGCGAGGACGCGGAAATGTTGGAAGAAAAATCTTCGCGATGGAACGCAAAAAAAGCCGCTCGCTCCCGCCGCGAATACGACGCCTGGCGCGATGATTGAAAGCGGTAGCGTACCTAACAATTGAAGTCGAGAGATTCAATGAAAAAAGAGGGACACAATGCTGGATGTGAAAAATAAAGATTTGGCGGAACACTACAAAATCATACAAAGATTCATCAAATGCTATGCCGGTCAAGGCGATGCGGTGTCGGCACGGCAAGCGGTCGAATCGATAATACCGGCTGCCGAGCAGGGAGATGTGACGACACAATTCCTTCTCGGACGATATTATTCGTGGGGCTATCATAGCGACTGCGATGACCGGAAAGCGATATATTGGTTTAAAAAAGCGGCGGACAGCGGCAATGCCGAGGCGGCTCAATTCATCATGGAAATATATCGCGACAACTGCCCTGATGATATAGATGCAGAACAACAAAACGTGTTGATACTGAAATGGCACTGGCGATGGTTCGATATGCTGGCCGCGAAAGCCGACAAAGGTTCGGATGGTGCAGCCAAAGAGTTGATGAACCTCTATATCGAAGAGTGTCCCGAGGATATGACACCGGAAGAGGGCGTTGTGATGGCTCACAAATGGTATAAACGCTGGATAGAGATATTGACCGCGAAGGCAGCCAAAAGCGATCTCGTTGATAAAATGAACTTGGCGGATATTCTATTGTATGCAGACGGTGTGCCGGAACAGCTTTTGGATTGCTTCACGGATGAAGATGATGAGCGGAAGTTATGGCAAGCCATAAAATTATATAAAGAAATTGCCGGAAGCGATTGTATCGATTTTTTCTGGTCGGAAGCCTATTATAAGATGGGTACTGCTTATCACGATTTGTGCGATGGGAAAAAGGCGCTTGCGTGTTTCAAGAAAGCGGCGAAGCTGAATTGCCACGAAGCGTATGCAAAAATAGGCGATGCCTACCGCTATGGCAACGGCATAGAACAGGATGAAGCGCAAGCCCGCAAATGGTATCGGAAAGGTGCGGATGTGGGTGAAATAGCAGCGGTGCTACGCTTGGCCGAATGTTACAAGGACGGTATCGGTGGCAAGCAGGACTATGCAAAGGCAATGGACGAATATCTGCATCTTGCTGAGCGCCTCGAAGGTCGAGGATGGAAACATCAGGCTGCCGGAATCGGAACGGCTTTATACGAAATCGGCAATATGTACCTCGATGGACTGGGTGAGCAGCCTGATTTGAAAAAGGCAATCCGCTATTTCACGCTCGCTGTGAAGAAATGCAATAATGGTCTGGCAGAAGACAAATTAAACGAATTACTTTAGCACTATGATAGAAAAGGATACACTTTGGAACAGATTTATTGAAGATATTTGCGACCGCGATGCGGAAACTCTTTCACCAGTTCAAAAGAAAGCGGTGCTCTGCTTTTGGTATGACTCGGAAATGGAAAACGGAGGACATTCCGGTTATCTGGAAAATCATCCTGAAACAAATCCTGACGAACTGGAAGATGCCCTTTCAACTGTCGGCAACAGGGAGATGGCCGCTAACTACCGCAAAGCAATCACCGTCGGCGAAGAGGATGACTTTGAAGAAACCGACAACGCCTATTACGATTTCGAGCCTTCACTATGCGATTGCCTTGAGGAATTTGTATGGGAAAACAGGGATGCTATCTTTGACTAAAGGCGTATGAACAGAAAGGAACTATCAGAGTACTTCAAAATCATAAAGCGAGTCGGCAATCCGTCAATTATGTGTCGTTGAGTGCCGTGTGGCTTTTCAACGGTTGTGGTCAAGCGTGTCTTTTGGCAATGGGCGCATTTTATTTTCGTTTAAATCTTAAAAAAATCCGAGCTAGTCTATTGACAAAATTTTAATAAAGCGTTATCATATTCAAACACGACGCAGGGTGGAGCAGTTGGAAGCTCGTCGGGCTCATAACCCGAAGGCCGGGGGTTCAAGTCCCTCCCCTGCTAATAACATTGCCAACATGATTTTCTTGTTTCTTTCCGTTTTGTTTTTCGCATATTTTATTGCATTGCAAATTGCGTCTCATAGTAATTTTTTCGACACAATTTCTAGTTTTTCGATGGTATGGCTTTTTTTGGCGGCTATTTGTTTCGTGCTTTTCATTTTTAGGAAAAAACATTTGTGGAAAAATTCTCGGCGCAAAACGAAAGTTGCCGTCTTGTCTGTGTTTGGTTTGGGCATAATTATTTGCGCGGCAAATTTGATTTTCATTTGCAATCCTCGCATTGCCGACGGAACGGAAGATTGCAAATATGTCATTATGCTTGGCGGAGGCATCACGAAAAAAGCGACTTTGCCTGACTCCGTTAAAAGACGAGTCGCTTTTACAGCCGGCTATTTAAAGAAGCATCCCGAGGCAATCGTCGTGGTTACTGGCGGCAAATCGAAATTTGATCCTTGCGCGGAAAGCGATATTTTAAAGCCCGCGCTCTGCGCCTACGGCATTGAAGAAAGTAGAATTCTTGCGGAAAACCAAGCAAAGGACACGATTCAAAATTTTAAATTTTCGGCACAGCTTCTTGCAAAAAATGCGGAGATGAGCGTTCAGCAGATTTTGGAATCGCCGATTACTGTCATAACGAGCGACTTCCATATCGCGCGCGCCGAACGTTTGGCGAAGCGTATGGGCTTTACAAATATTTGTGGCGCACCTTCTTCTACGCCTTTGTTGTTTGTGCCAAATTCTTATGGTCGCGAAATTTGCGCTTATATAAAATTGAATTTGCGTATTCTGTTGACGCGTAAGCCTAATCGCCAAACGATTGCAGATTGAAGCGTTTCAATCTGCCTTTGAAATGGCTGTCAAATTTTGAATCCAAATTCCTTTTTTTACGAGCGTGATTCCAATGAACGCTTTTATCAAATCCAAACTTTGCACAATCAAATAAATCGACACAATCGGCAAATCCGTAAAGCGCGTGAGGCAAAATGCCGTGCTCACGCAAAAAATCCAAACGAAAACGCTGTCGAACAAAAATGTGATTACAGTTTTTCCGCCGCATCGAAGCGTAAAATAGCACGCGTGCACCACCGCCAAAATCGGCATCATGCACGAAGAAATCAAAATGAAATTCGCGGCAAGCGAGCGCACTTGCGTTTCGGTTTTGTAAATCGCGGGAAACGCGTTCCGCAGACAAGCCATAATAAATCCGATTACGATACAAACGCAAGCGGAAAGAACGATGAGGCGTTTGGCTGATTTTTTTGCCTCGGAATTTTTCCCCGCGCCCAAAAGTTGTCCGACAATTATCGAAATCGAATTACCAATCGCAAACAGAAAAACATTGAACAAATTTGAAATCGTCGAAGTGATGTTTACGGCAGCCACGACGGAAAGTCCGCGAAGCGAATAACTTTGATTCAAAAAAGTCAGCCCCATAGACCAAAGCGTTTCATTCAAAGCGAGAGGCGTTCCTTTGATTATGATTTGTCGCAAAAGCGAAACGGGAATTTTCATCGTCTTGTACGCGCCCACGATGAATTGGCATCTTTGCTTGTGAGTGTGCGTCCATAAAATTATGATAGCGCATTCTACGAAACGCGAAACGACCGTCGCAATCGCCGCGCCTTTTACGCCCATTGCCGGCGCACCGAAATGTCCGAAAATCAAAATGTAATTCAAAATCAAATTGACGAAAACCGCGCACATGCTCGCTTTCATCGGAACGGAAGTTTGACCGGTGCATCGCAAAATGCCTGAATAGACATTCGAAATCCTAAGCGGCAAAAGTCCGAAAAGCATCACGCGTAAATATTCTCGCGCGAAAAATTGCGTCTGCTCGATGTCTCCCACCGAATCCGTTTTGTGCAAAAAAAGCGAAGTGAAAAAATCTCCGAAAAAAAACAAAATCGCCATCACGAAAACCGTTATCGAAATCGAAAGCATGAAATTCGCGCGAAAGGCATTTCGCACGCCCTTGTGGTCTCCGTTCCCGAAAAATTGCGCCGCGAAAATTTCGCCGCCGCTGGCCACTCCCCAACAACAAAGATAGTACACGAAAAAAAGTTGGTTTGAAATGCTCACGGCGTTCATTTGGTCTATGCCGATTTGCCCGACCATGATGTTGTCCAAAAGCGAAACGAAATTCGAAATCGTGTTTTGGATTATGATTGGAATTACTATGAAAAAAACTTTTTTGTAAAATGACTTGTCAATGCGCATTTTCAATACGCGCCTTTTCCGCCAAGCACTACCCAAACTGTTTTTATCAAAATCCACAAGTCCAGCCAAATAGACCAGTTTTGAATGTAATAAGTGTCGAGCACGACGCGATCTTCGTAGGCGGTGTCGCTGCGGCCGGAAGTCTGCCACATTCCCGAAAGTCCTGGAGTCACGGACAAAATGTAGTCGGCACTGTCGCCATATCTGACAAGCTCGCTTTCCGTCACCGGTCGTGGACCTACGAAACTCATTTGCCCCAAAAATATATTTATCAGCTGAGGCAGTTCGTCCAGACTTGTCTTGCGGATGAATTTGCCGAATGGGGTAACGCGCGGATCGTTTTCGATTTTGCGATCTTTTTCCCATTGACGGCGCATAGCGGGATTTTCCTTTAAAATTGATTCGAGCTTTTCATCCGCGTCTTTGTACATCGAACGAAATTTCCAACATTTTATTTGCTTGTGATTTTTCCCGACTCTTTTATGTCCGTACAAAATCGGACCTGGCGAAGTGATTTTTACGAACAAGGCGATTATCAAACTTATGGGAAGCACAAGTGGCAGTGTGAAAAAAATTATTGACAAATCAATTATGCGCTTTACGGCGAGATGGGCTTTTTTCGTGAGATTGTGCGTGCAGGAAAATCCGACGATTCCCGCGATGTCGCGCAAATGCGGCGCGCCGCTCATCAGCATATTTTGCGTATCCGAAACCACGACCGTGTAGCGAAAATTTTTCATAATTTCATCTGCAGAACTTTTATAGCCTGCGATGACGGCGACTTTTATTTTCCGCTTTTTGACGGCGAGAAGCAAATCCTGGCTCGGCGCGAAAATCGGAATTCCTGAAAAATCTTTTTTAAAAAAAAGGCTGTCGTTCACAATGAGTGCGGGCGAATATCCCAAATATGGATTTTTCAGAAATCGCTCTATAACTTCATCGCCGGAATTTCCCGAACAATACACTACGATTGGCAAACCCCATGATTTGAATTTGCCGCAAAATCGCCTGGCGACTTCTCGCATCCCTGGAAGCAAGATCGTGGCGAACGGAATTGCCACAACCAGCGCGACAGCAATCGCCACCTTGTCGTCCGCGTCCTCCACAAAGATGCTCATGGCGATTCCGCAAAATCCGAAGAACGTGCAAATGCAAAGTCTCTTCACGTCTTCGGCGGGCGACGACATAATTCCAGGATACAAATCCGCCGCATAGAACACGACCAAAATCACGGGAATGTAAACGTAATATTCCACGAACGAGCGAAAATTTATGAAAGAATGGTTCACGAAATTGACGATGAAAAATCCGATTCCGATGCAAAGCAAAAGCGTGATTGCGTCCACAAGCATGAAGACCACTCCCGACCAAAACGAGCTTGTCCTGCGGAAATTGCGATTGTAATAATTTTCAAAATCTTCGACAGTGTTTTCCATTTTTCCTACAATTTGTAAGTCTCGCCGTACTTAGTTGGCTGAACGTTTTTGAATCCACGCTCGCCCAAATAATTTGTCAAGAATTCCTGCGCGTCCTTTTCGCCATGAACCAAAAAAATTTTCTTGAGACGGCTCGTGTCTATTCGCGACAGCCAATCGGCGATTTCCTCATAGTCGGCATGTGCGCTGAACGCGTTGATGCTTTCGACTTGCGCGCGGACTTTGTAGAAGTCGCCCATAATTCGCACTTCCTTATTGCCTTCGAGAATTCGGCGGCCTAGCGTGTTTTCCGCCATATAGCCGACAATTAAAATCGTGTTGCGCTCGTTGTCGATGTTGTTCGCCAAATGGTGCAAAATCCGTCCTGCCTCGCACATTCCGTCCGCGCTCAAAATTATCATCGGACCTTGTTTTTTGTTGAGAGCCTTGGATTCTTCCACGCTCGCGACAAACTGCAAGTCGCCAAAACCGAATGGATTTTTGTGATGCTTTATGAACGCTTCGGCGACCGACTCATCGTAACATTCAGGATGAACGCGGAAAATGCTCGTGGCGTTTGTCGCCATCGGCGAATCGACATAAATCGGAATGCGCGGAATTTTATTTTTGTCAACGAGCAAGTGCAAATAATAAATCAATTCCTGCGTGCGTTCAATAGCGAAAGAAGGAATTATGATTTTGCCTTTTTTTTCGATGGCATTGCGGACAATTCGAATCAGCTCATGCATTGCGAAATCTTTTTCCTCATGCTTGCGGTTTCCGTAAGTGCTTTCGCAGACGATGTAGTCGGGCGCGGGAAAATCCGTGGAAGGATCGCGGACGATTGCCTTGTTGAGCCGTCCCAAATCGCCGGTAAAAAGAATTCGCTTTTCTTCGGAAGAATTTTCGTTCACGCAAAAGTATGCGAACGATGAGCCGAGAATATGTCCGGCATCAAAAAACTCCAACGAGACATTCGGTCCGACAAAAATTTTTCGATTATAGGAAATCGTTAACATTTGATTGGCGGCTTTGATACAGTCGGCTTCTTTATAAAGCGGCCGCCAATTGAATTTTTCGCCTTTTTTGCGAGCCTGCTTTGAAAGATATTCGCGGTCGCGCGCCTGAATCCTCGCGCTGTCCATCATAACGAGATTCGCCAAATCGCGCGTGGCAGGAGTGGCGTAAATATTTCCATCGTAACCTTTTTTCGCCAAAAGCGGAAGAAGCCCGCAATGGTCAAGATGTCCATGAGTCAACGCGACCGCCTCAAGCTTGTCCACAGCAAAATCGAATTTTCGATTTTTTTCGTCGGAAACTTTGCGCTTGCCCTGAAACGAACCGCAATCGACCATATACGAGCGTCCGTCAACTTCTAGAATGTGCTTGGAGCCCGTAACTTCCTCGGCCGCGCCAAGTGAATAAAGATTTATCGCCATACCTTATCATAACATATAATTATGAAATTTTCAACCAGTATGTATGATAAAAACGCCGTTAAAATGGCGCGGAAGTTTTATCATTGCAGGCTTGCCTAACCACTTTGCGACTCGCTGCCGGGTTTTACTTCAAAAACTCGGTCGCAAACTTTAACTTCGAGTTTGTCGGTGCGGGCACCTTACCGGAAACTCGCTTATTTGTCATTGTCGGGCTTGACCCGACAATCTATTTTGTACTTGCCCGCGCCGCAAAAAGTTGTTAACGCATGCGAAATTAAGTTCTTCAGAAATTGATGTTTCCTGCGAAGCTAATTTTTAATGAATGAAAAACTTGACTTTCACATAAACGTAACTTCTCGCAAGATAAGGATGCGAAGCAAAATTGCTATTTTCGTCTCAATAATGTGGAGCGAAAAAAATTACATTTCATTGTGCTCAAGACGCCATGCAATCGCGCGTTTGAGATAATGAATGTAAGCCGGATCTTTGCACATATTTTTCCCTTCAGCATCGGAAAGTTTCGCCACGGGACCGTTGTTGCATTCCGTCACTTTCATAACGATGTTGAGCGGCGGCACTCGCGTATCGTTCGCAATGTAAGTTCCGATTCCAAACGCCACGCGAACTTTATCCTTGAACTCGTTGTAAAGCCGCGTCGCCTTTTCAAAATTCAAACTGTCGCTGAACAAAAAAGTTTTCGTCTTCGGATCGATTCCGAGCGATTTGTAGTGAGCGATGATTTTTTTCGCCCATTCGTAAGGATCGCCTGAATCATGCCGAACGCCGCTGAAAAGCGTGGCGTAAGTTTTACGGAAGTCGCGTAAAAAAACATCCGTGCCCACTGTGTCCGTAAGCGCGATTCCGTTCAGTACTCCGTATTCCTGTACCCAAGATTCCAGCGTGTACCAATTTGAATAAGCCGGATTGTGCTTGCGATTTCCCTGTCCGACGCATTGAACATATTCGTGCGCCATAGTGCCTATTGGTTTTACGCCGAGTTTCTTCGCGAGGAAAACATTGCTTGTGCCGATGAAATTGGAGTCTTTAAATCCGAATTTTTCCTGCGCCTCGATCAATTCGCGAATCACGAATTCTTGAGCACCCGCACTCAAGCGGCGACGCATTCCGAATTCGGAAAATTGCCCGATCGTGAAAATACCGTCCACAAGATTTTTCGTTTTCGCTTTCGCGCGTTCGGCGAAATCCGAAAAAAGCGAATCGTAATTTTGCGTCATACGAAAATACACTTCGTTCACAATAGCGAGCGTCGGAATTTCGTAGAAAGAAGTGTTAAGCCAAGTTCCAGAAGTTTCGATGAAAAGACCCGCGCCATCCTCGCACGCCTCAATTTTGAATTCCTCGAAACGCGGATGCCACAACCGCAAAAAGTCAACATAGTCGCGCTTTATCCATTCGATGTTTTTAAGATAGTCGAGTTCGTCTTCGGAAAAACGCAAGTCGCAATATGCGCGGATTTGCTCGCGAATTTCTTGAATCATTTGCGGTGAAAATTTCACGTCTTCATTTCGGCATTTGAAATTCCAAACCGTCGTGTAACTCGGAAATTGATGGTAGATTGCCTGCCCCATACTGAATTTGTACATGTCCGTTTCGAGAAGACTGTTTATGATTTGATGCATTTTTCCTCCATGAAGTTTTTGAGAATCTCTAAAAATTGAAATTTTAGAACATTCCTTTTATAATATTGCTCGAATAAAGTCCACAATTGTTTTTGCACCACTTGCTGGCAATGAAAACAAATTATTTCAATAGGCATAGGTTTCATCGAAAGAAGAAAATTCGCAGAATCCAAATCGTGTTTCGCGTAAGCGAGCCATTCTCCCACGCTGCCGCAAATTTGTTCAGACAATTTTTATTCCTTTTGTGAAAACTTCGTTTTCAATTAGCGCGCGATTTATTTTTTGCTTTTCAAAATTGCTGTGGCTTCCAACCGGCAAATCCATTGGGCGTTTTTGGTGCGGCATTATCGCAAGGCGTAATTTTTGCGCTGCCAAAAGCGGGCGAGCTGAATCATCGGAAATGACGACATAAATGTCAAAGCCACTTTGCTTGTTTGGCGTACCGCAAGCGAACGATTTACTTTTTCCTTTGAAGCCATATTTTCATTCTATCATTCTTTGCGAAATTTTTCAATTGAATTTTTTTGCTTCGTTATTTTTTAACATCGCAGGAAACTTCAGTTTCCGAGAATGTTAAAAACATCGTTTCGCAACGAAGTGAGAAGTCGCAATAGATAAGCGCGCACACATACAACCCAAAAACCGGCTGCAATTTGATCGACATAAAAACGTTACTTTCATTTTTAATCGCCGTTGATTTTTCGAATCACGCGGCAAGGATTTCCGACTGCGACGCAATTCGTTGGAATGTCTTTCGTTACAACACTGCCCGCGCCGATGACAGAACCGCTTCCGATTTTGACGCCCGGCAAAACTATCACGCCGCCGCCGAGCCAGCAGCCGTCGCCAATTGAAATCGGCAGAGCGAAAGTTCGGCAAAAATATTCGCCGCTTTCACAATTCCAATTTGGCACAAGCCGGTCAGCAAGTTCCACAGGATGCGCCGCCGTGTAGAGCTGGACGTTCGACGCGATGAGGACATTGTTTCCAATTGTAATTTTGTTGCAGTCCACGAACGTACAATTCATATTCACCAAAACATTGTTTCCGAGCGTGATGTTGCATCCGTAATCGCACAAAAATGGAGAAGCCACGCTGACATTTTCGCCGATGCCCTCAAAAAGATTTTCCAAGATTTCGCGCTTGCGCGGATTTTGTTCGTAGCCAAGCGAATTGTATTCTTGCAAAAGTTCGCGCGACTTTTTTTTGTACTCCAAAAAAATCGCGGCGTGGCAATCGTACCATTCTCCGTCAAGACATTTTTCAAGTTCGGTTTTCATAGTTTCCTCAAAATTTTAAAATTTCCAAAATGTTTTAAACACGAAAAAATTCTTGAAAAAACAATTGTTTTTTTTCAATATTGTCATTCGTACAAAATATTTTTTTGCAATTTACGCGTTTGCCATTACGCTTCCTTTGTCAATAGAATCTCAAAAGCGTTGAAGTCTCCCCAAGCGCGAGGCAAGGGCAGCCCGCCGCACATAAGAGCAGAGCCAGTGAGAATTTGTCCTGTTTCTGCCACACGATAATGTGCTTCCGCTTCCAATCCGCGCAATCGCAAGGTTTTCCGAAGGGCGTTCGGCATCGTGTGAAATTGAACGCCTTGCACCAAAAACTGTTTTCCGTCCGCGAACATCCATGCGGCGACATTGTATTTCGTCGGATCTGTAAGTCGATAATATTTGCCGCCGTGTATGAGTGATTCAAGCGACTTGTAATGTTTGATTTGTGCGCGAACAATGTTTTTCTCGTCTTCTGAAAGCATTCGCGGGTCGAGTTCGTAGCCAAGACAGCCCGCCGTTGCCACCACGCCACGAGTTTCCAAAGGCGTAACGCGTCCAGTCTGATGGTTTGGCACGGCGGAAACATGAGAGCCTATTGACGACACTGGATAAAAGAACGAAGTACCAAACTGGATTTTCGTCCGCTCCACAGCATCGGTGTCGTCGCTGCACCATATTTGCGGCGTATAATAAAGCATTCCCGCGTCGAAGCGTCCGCCGCCTCCACTGCATCCTTCGAAAAGCACTTCTGGAAAGGCGGCGGTCAGCCTTTCTAAAAGCGAATAAAGTCCAAGAATGTATCTGTGCGGTTGCTCGCCGTTTTTGAAGTCGCAGATGCTGCGGTTCATATCCCACTTGACGTAAGCGATATTCGCAGAAGACAAAATTGCCGACAGCGTGTCGAACAAATAACTTTCCACTTCTTTCCGCGACAAGTCGAGCACAAGTTGGTAGCGTCCGCGAACGGGCTTCCGCTTTTTCGGAGCGATGACCCAATCAAGATGCTTACGATACAATTCGCTTTCTTCAGAAACACATTCAGGCTCGAACCACAGTCCCATCTTCAAGCCAATCGCATTTAGGCTTTTCGCCAATCCGTCAAGTCCATGAGGAAGTTTGTCGCGGTTTACGAACCAGTCTCCGAGGCTCGAGCAATCGTCGTTTCGTTTTCCAAACCATCCGTCGTCCAGCACGAAAAGTTCTACGCCCAGGGAGGCGGCATCCTTCGCTATCGAAAGCAATTTCTCTTCGTCAAAATCAAAATATGCCGCCTCCCAGCTATTTAAAAGCACGGGGCGGGGCGCGGCGGAAAACTTGCCGCGCGTGACATGCTCCCTGATGAAGCAATGAAAATTGTGGGAAAGTTTTTCAAAGCCATCCGCGCTCGAAGACATTGCGGCCTGCGGCGTATAAAAACGCTCGCCCGACTTTAACGTCCAGCGGAACAAATCGGGATGGATGCCCATAGTAAGGCGAACCTGTTCGAGTTGATCTTTTTCGATGGCGGTCTGAAAACTGCCGCTGTAGAGAAGCATTCCTCCAATGCAAAAGCCGGCGGTTTCCGTGCAGTTCTTTTCGCAGAAAATGAACGCGGGATTTTGCTGGTGGCTTGATGTTCCCCTTGTGCTACCGCTTTCTTGAATGCCCTCAAAGAGCGGCGCACGGCTAGGCTGGCGTTCCATCATGTGCCGACCTGGAAAATGAATCCAATCCCAATCGCCTGATGGCATATCCAAAGAAAGGCTCGCGGCTTTTTCCAAAATAATTTCAGAATCTCCGTAGTTTGCAATCTCCGCGCTCCGGGTAATCAAATCCAAATCTTCGAAAATTCCGTAGCGCAATGTTATGGCAATTTTCGCCGAATCGTCGATGAGCGTAATTTCCAATGTCTCCGCATTGCCAAACGCCGCCGGCAGACCGGGAATTGTAACTGTTCCCTTTACAACGGAATATTTCGAAAACCGCAAGTCGATTCCGCCTTTCGCTTTTATGGCCGGGATTCGGTAGTCGCCAGTTCCATCGGCTGGATATTCTTGTGCCGCCGTATCGAGAGAATATGTACGGTCGTTTCCAGCGTCATAGGGACTGCCGGAAAAACCGACATCTTGACCTTCCTGCAGGTAGTCCATTGGAACGCCGACTTTCTGTCCGTACCAAAGATGGCGCAGAACTCCGTGTAAATCCACGGACATTTGGTATTCTGTGTGGGCCGTTACGAGCCGAAACAGTTTGCCGTAATTCTCAATAAATAAGGACATATAAATTCTCCAACATATACGACATCATTTGCAATTTCGTGCGGCACTTTCCACGCCATCCTCAAACATCCAAATTTTGAGAAAGTTTTAAAAGCGTCGTTTTCTTCAATTCATTTTCCAATGCCGATTGCGCACCGTCAAGATGTTTGTCCAAAACTTTGTGGATATTTTTTCCCACGGGGCATTTTGGATTTGGATTTTCGTGAAAATGAAAAATGCCGCCATCGACACATTCGACGGCTTTGTAAACATCGTAAAGCGTAATGTCCTTCAATTTTTTAATTATTGTCGCGCCGCCGGAGCCTGCCTTTACGTCCACGATTCCAGCCGCCTTTAAGCTTGAAAGCGTTCTGCGTATGACGACCGGATTCACATTCACGCTCGAGGCTATGAAGTCCGACGTAGTTTTGTGGTCTTTTGAAAATGCGTTTATCGCAAGCAATGTGTGAACTGCGATTGTAAATCTCGACGTGATTTTCATAAATAAATTATAGCAGAGCATTGTTGCAATGTCAAATGTTACGACCACATTTTTTGACCTCGAATTGCACTTGCATTTGTGCGCGCTACTTGGAATTCGCGGAAAAAAACATTATAATGAATTTATGGGATATGACTACACATACATTATTTATGTTTTGCCTGCGGTGGCATTGAGTTTAGTTGCGCAATTTATGGTGAAATCGCGGTTTGCAAAATTCAACAATGTCGTTTCTAAAAAAGGACTCACTGGCTCGCAAGCGGCGGCATTTTTATTGAAAGCCAATGGAATCAACGATGTGCGGATTCAAAGGATTTCTGGTTCTTTGACAGATAACTATAATCCGTCGAGCAAAATTTTAAGTTTGAGTGAAAGCACATTCGCTTCTTCATCAATAGCGGCAATTGGTGTAGCCGCCCATGAAACAGGGCATGCGATTCAGCATCATGTAAATTACTTTCCGCTCAATTTTAGAAAGGCTCTTGTTCCCGTCGCAAATTTCGGTTCGCGATTTGGTCCGACTTTGGCGGTTTTAGGTTTGATTTTGGGTTCTGGTATCAATGAAAGTTTGGCGGTATCCTCTGGCGTTTTTTATATGATTACGAATATCGGACTTTTCCTTTTTGCAATGTCCATGCTTTTTTATTTGGTCACGCTTCCTGTTGAATTTAACGCTTCTGACAGGGCGCTGAAAATTCTAAAAGAAACTAACACATTGAATGAGGACGAAATAAAAGGCGTTAAACAAGTTTTGTGGGCGGCGGCGATGACTTATGTGGCGGCCGCGCTGACATCAATTGGAAGTTTTGTTCGGCTTTTGGTGATTACAGGAAGAGCGAGGAATTCAAAGAGAAGTCATTGACTACCGCCAAAGGTGATAGCTTGAAATGTGAACCGTCAAAAGCGGTTATGCTTTGCGACCAGCCAAACGACTCATATTGCATTCGGTCATTATCTTCTTGGCTTTTGACATATTTCCTGATGACCGCATAGTCAAGTTCCATTGTATCCCCTCGCCACATATTTTGTCCGCCGAAATACCCCAGCCGCTATCCGCGCACGCTCAAATCCATATCGCTTTCATTTCATTGATGCACCCTTCCCAAACAATCCTTCTGCTCTGTGAGTCGTCTCGATTCTTGCCATAGCTTCTGTCTTATATGCCAGTACAATTATTTTTTCCGTATTTATGGCTCTCGCGCAAAAACGCAATTGTATGACTTTGGCAGTATTACCAAACTAACTAATGGTTTGCTTTCATAATTAATTTACGACATTAGTTGGATTTCCTGCCAAAAAATTTTTCACGTTTTCAAATGCGATTTGTAAAAGTCTCGAGCGAGTTTCTTTCGCCGCCCAAGCGACATGCGGAGTGATTACGCAATTTGCTGCGCCCAAAAGCGGACATTCTCGCGACATCGGCTCTTCGCATAAAACGTCCGCCGCAAATCCCGCAAGTTTTTTTGAATCAAGCGCGCTTCGAAGTGCCGCTTCGTCGACGAGCGCGCCTCGAGCCGTGTTTATCAAAATCGCGCCGTCCTGCATTTTTGCAAGCGCGTCCGCATTTATGATTTCGCGCGTTTCATCGGTGAGCGGGCAGTGCAAAGAAATAATTTCGCTTTGCGCGAAAAGTTCGTCCTTTGAAACGGCTCGAACCTTTTCGCTCGGCTCCGAAAAATTTGCATTGAACGAATCAATTTTTTGTCGCGAGCGAGTTTGCACCAAAACTTTCATTCCAAATGAATTTGCGATTTTCGCCACGCGCTGTCCGATGCTTCCAAAGCCGATAATGCCAAAAGTCTTTCCGAAAATTTCCGTAAGTGGTTGCGTCCAATAGCAAAAATCTTTGCTCGCACACCAATCTCCTTTTTGCACGGAAAGATTGTGGGCGTGCACCCCGTTCGTCAATTCAAAAAGCAGCGCGAAAGTTGCCTGCGCCACCGCCATCGTGCTGTAAGACGGAATGTTCGTAACAGTGATGCCGAGCTCTCGCGCCGCATTTATGTCGATGACATTGTAGCCGGTCGCGAACACGCCTATGTACTTTAGGTTTTTGCATTGCGAAAGAATTTCCTTTGAAAGCGCGACCTTGTTCAAAAAAATTATGTCGGCGTTTCCGATTCGCTGCAAAACCAATTCAGGCGGGGTGCGCTCGAAAATTTCAAGTGTGCCGAATTGCCGAAAAATGTCGTAACTCAAATCGCCCGGATTGAGCGCGTGCCCGTCAAGAATAACAAGTTTCATAATGACAGTATAAAAAATTATTTTTTATTTTTCAAGCATTTTATGTCGTGCGAGTTCAGGCGTTCCCCGCAAGTGCGGAATCTCACTTGCGGGTCGGGCTGCTACGGATTACGCTTTCGCTACATTCGCGCTCTTCGCGCGAACGCTTGGCGTCCTCCGCATCCCTAACGCATCGCAAAAATTGCATCCGCGCAATTTTTGCTTAACGAAAATTTACTTTGTAAATTCTCGAAAATGAAATTCAAACTGCCATCCTTGGCGACAAAAATGGCGAAGTCTATGCAATGCATTGAAACAATTAACCACAGCCGCGCTTCCGCGCGGCTTGTTTTTTATTTCTTATGCTTCATAAAAGTGCGGATTCCTTCCACAATCAAAAAAATTGCCAAAACCGTCATTGCCGAAGCGAAAATCAATTGGAACCAATTGCCCCAATGGAACGCGTCTTGTGCGCCCGCCGCCATCGCAGTGATTTTGTTTCGCACGGTGAGCACGAGTTGCGTGATTGTCGCGCAAAGCATAAACGCCGTCGGAATCGCGAACATTTTGTTGTTTTTGCCGACATTCATCAGCCATGCCGCCACAGCCATCAGCGCAAGTCCCGCGAGAAGCTGGTTTGCCGCGCCGAACAATCCCCAAATTTGGCTCAAACTTAATCCGCCGAAAACGCATCCGATTACAACCATAATTATTGTTCCTGTGAGCGGGAAAGCCAAAGCCTTGCGAACGGGATTTTTTGCATCGTGCCAATTTTTTTCGTCTTCCTTCAAAAAAAGTTCGGTGAACATAAATCGACTCAATCGAGTGCCAGTGTCAAGCGAAGTGAGCGCGAACACGGAAACCGAAAGCGTGAGCAGCGCGTAAATCGCGTTCGTGCTGTCCGAAAATCCAAACAGTTTGGAAATGCCGCGCGCGAACGCTACTGGAGGCGCACCGTGAAATCCGCCGTCCTTGATGAATTCATTTGAAACAACTCCGACCGCAATCAGCGAAATCACGCCGAGCAAAGACTCAATCAGCATCGAGCCATAGCCAATCGCCTTTGCATTTTTTTCGCTGTCCAATTGCTTTGATGTCGTTCCCGAAGCGATGAGAGAATGAAATCCCGAACACGCGCCGCAAGCCACCGTGATGAAAAGCGCGGGAAAAAGCGTTCCGATTTTCGTCATCCATCCTGTGAACGCAGGCAAGGCGAAATGTGCGCTTCCTGTAATAGCGGAAAAAATAATTCCCACCAAAGCCAAAAGCATCATAAAATACAAAAGGAACGAAGAAAGATAGTCTCGCGGCTGGAGCAAAATCCAAACTGGCACAAGCGACGCGACCGTAATGTAAACGCCAATCAAAACAATCCAAGCCGTGCGTCCGAGCGCAAGCCCGAAATTCAATCCGATTACAATCGAAAGAACGATTCCGCAAATTCCGATGATTGTCGCCGGCAGAGTTTTCATTCCGAATCTGTTCGTGAGAATTCCGTAGACGATTGCCAACACGATGAACAAAACTGAAACCATCGCCGTGGTTTGATTTCCGTTGGGATTTGTGACGATTCCAAATTGATGCGCATCCGCCGCCGTGAAAAAAGTCGCGGCAACGACGTTCACGAAACTTGCGATGACCAAAATCAAAACCAAAAGCGTAAAAATTATGAACAACTTTTTGGAACGATTTCCCATCGAATCCTTGATAATTTCGCCGACTGATTTTCCGCCGTGTCGCACCGAAGCGAAAAGCGAGCCGAAATCCTGCAAGCCGCCGAAAAAGATGCCTCCGAGCAAACACCAAAGGAAAACCGGAACCCAACCGAACACCGCCGCCTGAATCGGGCCGTTTATCGGACCTGCGCCCGCAATCGAAGAAAAATGGTGTCCCATCAAAACGGCGGGCTTCGCCGCAACATAGTCTACGCCGTCCCTCATTTCCTCGGCTGGCGTTTTTTTCGCAGGATCAATCCCCCATTGCTTTGCGAGCCACGAACCATAAAAAACATAGCCACAAAACAACACGACAATCGATGCGATGATGATCAATAAAGGTGTCATTCTTTCCTCCATAAAAAATTGCAGATTGCTTTCAGCAATCAAATTTGTTTTGCGAATTGTGACAACGACGTTGCTTTGCGAATTCGTAGATTAAAACAATTTCAAATCATCGTTTTATTTTGGTCAAAATAGCATGAAAAGCAAATTTCATTGAAACAAAATTTTTTGCAAATTTTGTTTCAGGTTTGCGCCGCGTGAATTCGAAAAAATCTTCCGCGAAGAAAAATCGCAAAATGAAATGTTAAACGCGCTCCAGCCATAAATTCCGAATTTATACGATTTATATCGATGCAATTTTCGCACGAATTTTTTTGCGTCAGAATCGGATTCATCGGCAAGAAGCACGAGCGAAACATCGGAATTTTTGTGTCCGAAATATGGCTTCACAAAATTCAAGCCGCGCTTCCACGCCGTCTCCGCCAAAGTCGCAAGTTTCGCCGCATCAAGAAATTTTTCCTGCGCGAAAAAGACATATTCATTTGTGTCGATGTCCGCGACCTTTGCCGCCTTCGTCAAAAAAAATTGTTCGCCATGTGCATGGAATTCTGCGAGCGCGCAAAACGGAGCGTCAACATCGCAAGCTTTTACAGTGTAGAATTTTTCAAATGCACGCAAAACTTTTCGCAGCGCGTCATAGCTTTCCATTTTATCTTTTGCTCAAATACGCTTTCAAGTCACCGACATAAAGCGTGTCCGTGTGAGCGATGTGCGAAAGAATCCAGTCGTACAAAAATTTCACGAATTCCAATGAAGAAGCAAAAGTTTCGTTTTCAAAATTCTGGCATTTTTCCAAAACCTTTTTCGTGAATTCCGCGTGAGTTCTTTTATGCACTTCAAAATTTTTGTAGGCGCAAACTTGCATCAATTTCTCTTCGTTGGAAAAATGAGTGCGAACATAATCCGCACATTCTTTGAGCGCGACTCGAACAGCATCCTTGCGCCCAGAACTTTTGCTCGACATGATCGCCTTATAAAGCTTGTTGCAAAGTTCAACAAGACGTTTGTGCTCGCCATCGATAACTGGAATTCCAATCGCAAAACGATCTTCCCAAACAATCAGGTTTTCGTTTTCTGGCAATTTCGTTGTTTTTATTTCCATAGTTTCAATTATAGCACTTCGCAAAAAAAATTCAAGAAGTTTTTAAAAAGTCTCAATAACTTTTGATATATTCGTCATTGCAGGCAAGATGTCGCGGTAATCGTTCGCCGCCCATTTTCGCTTGCAGTGCCGAAAATTTAAGCTTTTGCATTGTCGAGATTGCTTTTTTTCGGCGGTCCGCAATGACGAAAGTTTCGGCGCAAGGCTTCGAGGCACTCCGTTCGTCAGTTCGCGGGGTGCCTTTTTTTTTGGACTTCAAACGTCGGGTTTGTTCGGCGCAGGTCATCGGCACGACTTGCGCAGGATTCTGGTTCGACTCCAGAGAAGTCCTTAAGCCACACGGCTTAAAACAAAATATTTTACTTTCAAGGAGCTGACAAATGAAAGTAATCGTTTTTCCAAACCAAAAAGGCGGAGTCGGAAAGACCAGCGTCGCGGCGAGCGTCGCCGTTCAAAAGGCGACCGGCGGATTCAAGACTTGCCTTGTCGATTGCGATGACCAGGCGAATTCCTCGTCTTGGATTCTAGGCGACATGCCGCTGAAGGCGGAACTGGCCGACGTTCTTCTGAAACGGAGCGAACTTTCCGACGCTCTTGTCCAGACAAAAATCGAAAACCTTTTCATGCTGCCGACAATCGGGCTTGGCGGCAGTCTGCGACTGTACTCAAAAACGATGGCGAACGAGTCGCCTTTCGCGATGAGGCAGCTCATGCGGAAACTTGAAGCGGAAAGCTTCGACTACGCTTTTTTCGATGTCCCGCCGAATTTTCTCTCGGTTGTGGAAATGTGTATGCTCGCATCGGACGAAGCGATTGTAGTCACAGAACTCAACGAATTTTCCCACGACGGGCTTGCGGAACTCTTCGACAACATCAAGGACATGCAGGAGCGGTTCGACACGAACCGCCCGAAAATGGACAAAATCATCATAACAAAACGCGACCACAGGCTCAAAATTCAGGAGGCGATGCTGAAAACATTGAGCGACGCAATCCCTGAAAATTTCACGATATTCGTAATTCCGACCGACCAGGCGTTTCCAAAATCGCAGGATTTGAAAGTTCCCGTTCAAGTCCTTGCCGAAACAAAAGCCGAAACGCTCCGAGTTCTAAAAGAAATTTCGGATGCAATTTAAGGCAGGGAGGAAAATATGGCGACAACAAAAGTCAGTTACAAAAAAAGCGGCGGAGTGGAAAACAAACAGCTCTCCCAAATGTTCTCAGAATCGTTCAACGCGCAAAAGTCCGCAAAAACAGTTTTCCAAAAAATGAAAGTCGATGAGATAAAGTTTGACGAGAAAGGCGAATTCCAAAAACTTTTTCCCATCGAGGAGGAGAACCTTAAAAACATTTCAGAGGCGATGAAAAATTCGGGCTACGACAATTCAGAGCCTTTGCGACTTGTGAAAATTCTTGACGAGGACGGCGAGGCGATTTTAGGCGATGGACACACGAGGCTTGAAGCGGCGAAAATCGCGGGGATTAAGGAAGTGCCGATTCACGTTCGCTCGTTCGACACGCGGCGCGATGCCACGGTTTATCTTTACCTTTTGCAACTCAACAGGCGAAACCTCACGTCGGGACAAAAGCTTGCCGCCCTCGCCGCTCTTGACGAGCTGAAAAATCCAGGGCGAAAAGCGGGCGGCGCGGGCGAAAAAGGAAAGTCCGCTGACAAGATGTCGGAACTGCTCGGAGTAAGTCCGCGCACAGTCGAGAAGATGCGCAACGTTCTTTCAAGCGAGGACGATGAAATTATCGACGCTGTAATGAACGACGAGATTTCCGTAAGCGCGGGCGACAAGGCGGTGAACGAGAAGAAAAGCGGCGGGAAAAAATCCTCTGTCGAAATTGACGACGGTCTTGACGACATCTCTGACGCGCTTGGCGACAACTGCGGCAATCCGCACGAAGTTTATGTGCACTTGCGCGACATGTCGGAACGACTCAGTCCACCCGAAGAAGATTCGGTTGACAGGCGAATGATTGAACGCTTCAAAGACGGATTTGTCAAGGGCTTCAAAAAAGGCGTTTCTGAAATTGCTTATGAAATTTACGACAAGATTATTTCGCTGGTCAAGGATGGAAAGTCTGCGGAAGAAATCGAAAACGACAAAATGTTTGCGGACTTCACATTCACTGAAATCGCGCCGAAGTTTGAGATTCCTACAGACAGCGAGGGAATTCTTAGAGAATACAACAAGTAGGGAGAAACAAAAATGACGAAATACGAAAAATTAGATTGGCTGATTGAACACAACCCTCAGGCGTATTCAAAGGCAAAAGAGGAAGCCATCAAGGAACTTGACGAACAGACCCCGATATTTTGCTTTTGCGGAAGATTGGCAACGGGTTTGCACACAATGAATTGCGGAAAATTTCGGAAGAAAATGGAAACGCTTATAATCGCGAAGAACAAGGAAGTTATAAAAAATGGCTAGCGAAATTCTTTGCGCGAATGAGAGGTATGACAACCTTGCTGTTGAGCAAACTCTTTTGAGCCTTTTTTCAAAAGTAGCATCATACGAAGATGAATGGAAAGACGATGAAAATGTTTGGGTTTTCAAGCAACCGATTGAAATAACAGTCAAAAGAAAGAGAAATCATTAAGGGGCAAACAATGATCATACAAATAATGGCTAACATTGGCATTGCCGCGCTGCTAATATTTTTTCTGGCAGTCGCCGCCGGAAGCGTATATCTGAACCTTTTCTGCAACAACCATGAGGAAATACAAAAAGAGCGTGAAGAACTGTAAATACTTTGCAGTCAGATTTTACGATTTTGAAAGAACCAAAAAAGAGATGCCTTTTTGACGAAAACTGGACGTATCGTAAAACATGAGGACGACGGCCGAATGAAAAAAAGGAGCGAGGAAAGTATGGAAGACTTGGAAACCATAAAGCGCAGGGTGAGGAAGCTGCTCGCCCTGTCGAAATCCCCGAACGAGAGCGAGGCGTTATCCGCGCTCCGAAAGGCGAACGAGCTGATGGCGGAGCACAGGCTCACGCGGGCGGACTTCACGGGCTATGTGAAGAAATCCGTGAAATCAATCGTGGCGTTCGCTCTGTTCGCTTGGATTGACAGGCGGCTTGTCGCGGCGATGATGGCGTTCGAGTTCTCGAACGTGATGTCGGAATATTTGAGGAAATAGCAGGAGGACAGGAAAAATGAAAGCCAAAATGACAGAGATAGAGTATAACGGAGACACAATCCTCGTCAATCCGAGCAGGATAGAGTTGGTGCGCAAGAGTTCCTGCGACAAGGATTGGAAAGTGGCTTTATGGTTTTCACAGGCATCGTTCGAGTTGGTATTCAGCACTGAAGAGAAGGCGGACAGGCTGATAAGGAGAATAACCAACGGATGATACATGACGGCGGAAATCACAATGACATTGTAGTGAACCACATCAAGGAGAAAGAGCGATGAGGGACATCCTGATTGGATACGGAATACCGTTTATATATTTGCTCTGCTACGTGATTTACTTGATTGTTCTTATTGAGAACATAAGGTCTATGCGAAGGAGGAAAAAAATGTATGACGAGCTCGAGGAAACAATCAGCTTTACGCACGGCTTGACGTGCGACGACTACGAGACGCAGGCGAACAAACAGGGGTACACGCTCGGCGAAAAGGCGGAGCACTTCGCGAAGATGAAGTACGCGATGTACGGTCTGCGAATGAGCGGCTACGTCGCCGATTCCGAGATGGACAAAATAACAAAACGCATACACAAAGACCTTGTAGCCAACTTGAGAAAATTGGAGGATGGGAAATGAAATTTTGGGAGGAATTTGTCGAGGACTTGCGGAACAAGCTTCACAATGACATGAAAAAATTCGCGGAAACTGGCAACTGCAAGCTCAATCCTGACTCCAACTGCACGATATGTCCATTTTACGACGAATGAGAGGACGACCCGTATTATTGTGAGAACAAGGGCGACATCTTGAGAAGGCTGAACTCGGAGGTAGAAGAAAAATGACAGACAAAACAAGGTCTTGCACAGTGAAAATAAAAATTCCGCTGTCCGACGCGACTGCCGAGATAGCGTTGCGCTACAAGAAAAAGCAGTCCTTTTTGGCCGTGCGGAAATTGAGAAAGGCGACGCGGAAAAAGTATGCGGGACTGAGTGCCGAAGAATTTCTTGACGAATGCATAGGATTAAGGGAGGAAGAAGAATGCTGACGTTCAACCTGAAGAAACAATGGTACGACAAAATCGCTTCGGGCGAGAAGCGCATTG
This sequence comes from uncultured Treponema sp., assembly GCA_910584475.1. Classification (GTDB taxonomy): domain Bacteria; phylum Spirochaetota; class Spirochaetia; order Treponematales; family Treponemataceae; genus Treponema_D. The sequence continues at coordinate 63,904 of CAJUBD010000003.1, read as the reverse complement.
AGTACCGCGAGGTGAAGCCGTATTGGACGGTGCGTCTTAAAAACGCCATCGCCAATTCAGACTGGGAGTTCATCAACGATAAGCAAGGACGACAGTTCGTTCCGTGCCGCATAGTTTTGGGATACACCAAAAGGTATATGACGGCAAGGGTTAAAAGAATCAAGGTCGTGGACGGAAAGGACACCGACTTGAAAATCGACAAGCCCGTGTACGCGATTCACCTTGCGGAAGTGAGTGAGGCATACAAATGACGAAGTTGGAGCAGAAGAACATTGGGCGCAATGAAAAATACGTGAGACGCCTTATGTTTGGTCTCAAAGTCGGAAGCGAGGGCGAGACCAAATGCTACGTGTGCAAGTTCCTGTTCTCGTTGAAAGCGAAAAGTTACGCGAAGGGCGGCCGTGTGTATGCCGACGCGGAATGCTCCGAATGCGGCTACAGCGTTGAGGGTTTGTGGGTGAAAAATCTGGACATCGGTTCGTCGGGAACGAAGCATGAGGAGGAATCAAAATGAAGCGGAAACGGCTCGGCAAAGCCCAGCGAAAGCGCGTGTTCGGTATGTTCGGCGGGCGGTGCGCGTATTGCGGCTGCGAGATTTCCTTGGACAAATTTTCGATTGACCATATCGTGTCGCTTTACAACGGCGGGAAGGATGAGGTCGAGAATATGATGCCGTCGTGCAACAGCTGCAACCACTACAAGGGAACTATGGGACTGGAGAAATTCAGGAAATACCTTGAGTGGATAACGCGCAGACTTGACAGGGATTCCGTGACATACAGAATCGCCAAGAGGTACGGTCTCGTGTTTGAGCGGGAAGTTCCGCTGAAATTTTATTTTGAGACGGCAATAAGCCCGCATGGAGCCTGTATTGGGAAAAATTAGAGAGGAAAGCAAATGACGATGAAAGAAAGAGCGGAATTGAACGAAAGACGAGAACGGAGAGCAGTGATTTTTTCGATTGCAAAGCAACTTGAAATGGGCGAGAAAAAAATTGACGAGCAATGTCCCGAATGTAAAAGCAACGGACTTACTGTTATAAGAACGAGAAAATACGAATATTGCAGCGGCGCGCAAATTCGAGCGGACTGTCGGCTTTGCGGATATTCGCTGCTGTCGAAAACAAAGATTTCTGAAAAAATCAGAAATCCCCGAACGGCACATCCAGCATAAGAGGAGATAAAAAAATGAGTGCAAGCAAAAAGGAAAAGCAGAGAGTGGAAGAAAAAGAGGACGTTATCAACCGTCCGAAACATTATACAAGAGAGGGCGCGATAGAGTGCATCGACGAAATGTTGGAGATTTTTGGCGTTGAGGCGGTTGAATGGTTTTGTCTTTGCAATGTGTGGAAATATCGTTACAGGGCGGCAGAGAAAAACGGCAACGAGGATATTAAAAAGTCTGACTGGTATATGGCGAAGTACAGGGAGTTAAAAGGCAAATTTTCTTGCCGAAAAGAAACGACTGGCGATACTGAACGAACGCACAACAAGATTTTACAAAGGAGGAGAAGAAATGAACAAAAAATACATTAAAAAGCGGGCGGTGAGCGTCGCGATCCGAGAGGTTTTATATCAAATCGGGCGGCTTTTAAGGAAACTTATTTATAAAAAACTGTAGGGAAATTCAGGAGGAAAAATGACGCAAGAGGAAAAAGACATTTTGGCTGTAGTCGTGGCGAACGAAATCAAAAACGACACAAGAAGAAAGGAACGGCTTTTAAGCTGGACAGACAATCTTGGAATGATGGACGGCGGGCGGCGCACAAAATATATTGAAAAACTGTCAAAAGACATTAAAAACAAAACTGAAATAATGAGAAGCCTGATGCTGCCGGATTCTGCGGATGCAAAAATCAACGAGAAACAAAAGGCGCTTCTTGTGCTGATGGCGGCCACCGACTTAAAGAAAAAACGCGACAGCGCGGAAAAGCTCTTTGGAATTCAGTTTGACTTTCGGAACGACAAAGCGAAAAGAGACGAAATTACAAGGCGAATTGAAGGCGAACTTACATTAAGAATCAACGCCTTAAAATCGATTTCCGTGCTCTAAATTGAAGTTGAAGGGGTAAAATGTGAAATATACGGTCGTCGATTTCTCACAAGAGATGCTCATCAAATACAATTCTTCTCACCCTGACGCGACGCTTGACTTTCTTGACTTGCATATATTCCAGTGGTTTACGGACTTTGCCGCCGTAAAAGCAAGGCAAGGCCACAAGGCGATGTGGAGAAAAGTCATAGACGGAGAAATATACTGCAATGTAAGGTATGGAGCGATAATTGACGAGTTCCCGTTTTTGGGAATACAAAGCGAAAGAAGCGTCCTTCGGAGATTTGACAAATATGTTTTGGGCGGCCTTATGAAGAAAAAGGTAATTGGAACAGCGAATGGCGGCAGGAAGGTCTTTTTCGCGCTGACAGAAGAATTTACCGCCTTAAGATATTCAAGACCTAACAATTTCGAGCAAACAACCGCTGAAAATCACGAAACGACAAATTTGTCGTTTCGTGAAAATGACATTTCAAACGATGCGGAAAAATCACGAAATGACGAAACTGACCGTTCGGCAGTTCGCGAAGTGACAAAATCGTCATTTCATAAAGCTGACTTTTCAGCACGAAGTGACAGCCCTGTCATTTCGTGCGGGGACAAAATGACAAACTTGTCATTTCCTTTAAAAAATCCTCCCACAAAGATAAATTCCACTACTACTTCTTCTCCCCCAAATAAAACAGACGAAGCAACTTTTGGACAAAAAAATTCGCAAAAAACGCAGAAAGCAGAACGAAAAGAAGCAGAAGAAGAATTTTCAAAGACAAAATTCAAGAATGCGCTGGAAAAGGCATTTGGATTTGACCCGCATTTTTCAAGGGACTTGTTGCCGGAACTCAAAAAATCTTTTGCGGAGGTCAAGCTTGAGCCTTCTTTGCTTGACGAGTATGTCATTTGGGCGCGCGAAAGACTTTCGAAAAGTTGCCGTGATGAACAAAAGTTTCTCGGCTATTTTTATCGTGCGATGTCAAAGCCGCATCTTGTCGCGGTCTTCAAGGGCGAGAAGCTCAAAGAAAACGCGAAGCGAACAGAGTTTGAGAGCAATTCGGTCGTATGTCCCGCGTGTTCTGAAAAGTTCTTAAAAAGGGATGCGTATTGTCCAAATTGCTCGCTCAACATATCAGATTTTGGGGACAAGGCAAAAGTTGAAAAAGCAAGAAAATACGCGTCCCTTGCCGAAACGGAGCGAGGAAATTATGACAAAGAGTTGTTTTCTTTTAAGTCAGAAATGCCGATACCGTAAAGGCTTCTCTTTTTTAACACGATTGAAGGGCAAAAGGAAAAAGAAATTTTCATGAGGAAATTGGACGAAAAATACGGCATCGCGTAGCGACTGTCTTTTCGTCTTAAAAGATAAATTTTTGTCATGGAGGAAAAATATGACAGATTTGAACACCGTCTGCCTCGTAGGAAGGCTGACGAAAGACGCAGAGCTTGTGCAAAAAGGCATGTCGGGTATGAAAGTCCTAACTTTCACCATTGCGGTGAACAGGGACAGCAAGAAAAAGGATTCCGAAGAGTGGGAGGAGAAAACGAGTTTCTTCGACTGCGCCTTGTTCGGCGACCGTGCCGAAAGGATGCAAAGGCATCTTTTGAAAGGAAAGGCCGTGAGCGTTCAAGGGCATTTGGAGCAAGATGTTTGGGAAAAGGATGGAGAGCGACGCTCGCGCATCAAGGTCGTGCCTGAAAGAATAAATCCGTTCGTAGAGCGCACTCCGAAAGCTCAAGGTACGGAAGCTCCCGCCTCGCCCGAAGAGGATGTCGCGGCAAAAGAAACGGAGGAACTCGCGGGAGACGAGTTCGACCAATTTTCTGCCTCAGACGACATCTTTTAAGAGAGACGTATCACATTCCGCCTGAAAGAAAATGCGGAATGTGATAAAATTATGAAACCCTGAGGTTATTTTTTATAAAAGGAGTTTTATATGAATACAATCAAAGAAATCAGGACGACCGACAACACCATGTCGGCTTCCCGATGCATTGACTACATTGGAGTTCCCGTTACGGATGGGAACGGAAACCTTTTGCAAGGCGAGAGAATCCTTGACGACGGCACGATTTGTCGCTTCAGGGACGGATTTCTTGACGGCAATGTTTACGGCGACGACGGAGAAATCATCGAACGGCGGGCGGCAGTCGAGTACCAACTCGGAGGAGCCGAATATTGGGAGAAAGGCGTTCCGCAAGGCTTTCCCGCCATCACCCAAAATTTCAGCCACTACGAGGAAGATTGGGACAAGGACAGCATTGTCGCGATCAGAACGGAAACGACGATCGACGGCATTGAGCAAGGAGAGTTCAAATAGTTTTTTCAACGCTACGGCACTTGCCACTTGATTTTTTTTGTGGCAAGCACTATAGTATAACCATAAATTGGATAAAAAGCAACAAAACGAGGTAAAGAATATGTTAAAAACATTCATACCTGACAATGACGCTCCTCCGACTCCGTTCAATACGCGACGAACGAAAAACAAGGACGGCTCGTTTAACGCCACGGCGGTTTCAATGGCAAGCACCATTCAGGGAATCAGCCAAAGGAACGCGAGAATGTGGCAGATTATCGCGATAGCGGCGGTCTGCTATTCTTTGTTTGTGACAACTTATGAAATCTTGCGCCCGCGTCCGCAAACTGTTCCAGTCGTGGTGACGGTTGATTCTGAGGGTCAAGCAAATTATGTCGGAAAAATCGACAAAAATTATTGGGGAACATCAAAAATTCCTGAAAACGCGAAAGCCTATCAAATCAAGCGGCTTGTTGCGAACATGTACACTTGGGTCATCGACCGAAGCGCGCAAAACTCATACATCAAAGAGTGCGAGCATATTTGCCAGGGAAACGCCGTTGCGCAACTCAACGCGTTCTTCACGGAAAACAATCCGTTCAACCACATTGGGCGGAGAACGCAAAGCGTGAACATGGAAGAACCTCTTAAACAGACGGACCGCACTTATGTCATCTATTACGATGTCAACACATTCGCAGAGGGAAGGCTTGAACGACAAAGACGCTTTTCCATGCTAGTGACGATAGACTATTTTCAAGAAAGTCCTGAAAACAATCCGTTGGGAATTTACATTTCCTCATTCGACATTAAGGAGGTGGCAAAATAGGGAAACAAAAAAAAGCCGAAAAACAAAACCTTAAAAAGAACTGAACCAAACTGAAAAAAACAAATACTCATTTTTATTCAAGGAGAATAATATGAAAATGAATTTTAAGCTCACCGGTTCAGAAGCAAAAAATATTTTTGTCTTTTTCGCGCTTGCCTGTATTTTTGTTTCCTGCAGAACAACACGACATTTCGACAGGATGGGGACGGAAACTGAAAAAGAAAGTCGCCAATACAAGAACAGAAAAGAAGAGGAAGAGGCGAACTACGCCGAGATGCAAGAATATCTCGTGCAAGAAAAAATGAAGGAAGTGGACGTTCCGAAAACAATCGTCTATGTTGACCGCCCTGTCTATTATCCCGCCGAAAAAGAGACTTCGCGCCCCAACCTTTACGGAAAGGACGCTGTGAAAAAATCAACGGAAGGAAGCGTTGTCACTCCGCACGATTTTACGCGCGGCACGATGTGGTATGATTTTGACGACGAGTTCACATACGAAATTTACTGCCAGCCATACCGCGTGACAGACTTGGTGTTGCAGCCGGGCGAACAACTCATCGAAATGCCGTTTCTGTCTGAGGAAAAGGTTTGGGAAATCGGCGCGGGCGTGAGCCGGGCAAACGATGTTGACACGCAGCATTTTTTCCTCAAGCCCGCCTATTCGGGACTTGTGACTTCATTCATACTCATAACCGACCGCCGCGTGTACCATATCCTGTTAAAATCGTTCAAAGACTGCTATATGACTCAAGTCAAGTGGAAATATCCGAACACGATGCCATTCAACATCAAGACAGAGGCGATGAAAGAAAACGTGAACCGCCTTTCAAAAGAGACATTTGGCGTTGATAAACACGCCGAAGATAAAACGCGTTTTTTCCAGAGATAAAACCAGCCGAACTTTTTACACATTGTGCAAAAGACTTTCAATGTAAAAAGTTCGGCTTTCGTTGTTTATGGCAGTTGGAGCAGTTCGGGTCTGAACAGTCGCGCTTTTTCAATGGGCGGCTCCCACGTCGCGACGGCTTCATTTTGCGGAGTGTATGTCAAAGTTCCGCCCTCGAAGCGCCGCAGAACCTCGACCACGGCTCTCACGCCGAGCGGAAACAATGCCTCGCGCCACAAATCACTCGCACTCCACTCACGCTTAACAAGTACCGATTCCTGATACAGAATATCGCCGCCGTCAACTTTGTCGCTCAACTGATAGACGCTGCCGCCAGCGACCGTGTCGCCGAACCTGACAGTCCACTTGACCGCGTCGCGCCCGCGATGCCTCGGAAGCAGCGACGGGTGGTAGCCGAACGCCAGCCGCACTTTCTCACACGCTTTCGCGCTGATGAAGTGGTGGCTGTGCGCCGCGACGATAACATCCGTACCGTTCGGAATGTCGGACGATTTCAGTCTGTCGTCCTGTATTATCACGGGGCGCGGGCGGTCGCAATACGCCGCCTTCTTCAGCCTGTCGTAACGCTGACCGTCGGGAGGACACGCCACCCCGACGACCCTGTGTCCCGCGTCCTTGACCGCCTTGTAGACCGCCGCGCCGAAACTTCTCTGACCCGCGATGAAAACACTAAGCATCTTGAGCCTCCGCGCCGATGTAGGCGAATCCCTGGACGGCTCGGAAATGCCCGCCGAAATGACCGCGCCCTTGTGTCATTTGGAAAGGCGTTCTGCTCGCCTTTTGGTACAACACCGCGCTTTTCTGAATCCAGAGCGGACTTTTCCGCAGAGCCGCCGCCATCTGCGGATGAGAGGTGTGGAACAGCACGGGAAGTATCCTCCCGCACCGTCCGTTTCCGTCCAAGTGCCACTGGCATACCGCGTTCAAGAACCGAGTGCCGACTCCGCAGCCCTGCCACTCTGGAAGAACAACAAGCCGCGTCGCCCGATAGTAGCCATTTTGGAACATCGGCGCGACCGCGAGATGCGCAACAGGCTCTCCGTCAACAAGACCGACGAAGTATTGGGCGGCGACGGGCATCGGCAGGTCTAGATAATAATGCGGCTTAAAGTAACGCCAGTAACTTCCGTTCGCCCGCACGATTTCAAGTTCAATTTTTGGTCGCCGAAGACACCCCCTTTTATAGACTATTTCTTTCGTGTCTATAATCCAGTCAGGCTCAAGCCATTCAAGGATGTCGTAATGCGGCGAGAGGATGACCGCCTTGCGCCCTTTATTTCTGCGCCACGCCTTTTGGAACGCTCCCGCCCCGATTTTCGCCACCTGCCTGTCAACGACGCTGGTGAACTCGTCAAGCACGACCTCTTTTTCGCCTTCAAGCAGAAGTCGGGCGAGACCCGCCCTGAACTGCTCGCCATTCGAGAGCAAGCGGAAAGGACGAAGCCAAGACGGAACGCTCCCAAGTCCCACCGCAGAAAGCGCAGAAGTAACGGCATTGAAGTCGCCGTCGGGAGTGATAGCGTCGATGATGGGCTTGTCGTTAGCCCACGCTTTTTTCAGGTCATAAATGCCGCCGTCAAAGAAAGTCTCGCCGATTGAAGTTTTCCCGCTCCCCGAAGGTCCTACCACAACGCCAATCTGCCAGTCGAACTCGTCGATGTCCGTCTCAAGTTCAATGTCCAGCCTGTCGCCGCGCTCCGCGTTGAACAGGCTCTTGACCCGCGCCGCGCGGTATGTCTCGTAATTCGCGCATCTTTTGTGAACGCTGATTGTTTTCATACCGCCACCACCTTGAGTTTCAAGCCCAACGCGAACAGTTTATCATAAAGCGACTTCTGCTCCGACTCGTCGGCGCACAGAACCACGATGCCGTATTTCGGCTGATAGACAAATTCTGTCTTTTTCATTTTAAACTCCTTAAATTAAGGACTAAACCGAAAGGCATAGAATGCCGATTATTTAAATACCTTGTGCAAGGTCGGATGGAATCGGGTTATCCTGTTAGGCGGGTTCGCTCCGTCTGCCGCCGGGTTGCACCCCGGCGGTTTCTGTCCGTTATAAGTTTTATTTAAATTATACCAATTGTTCGTCTTTTAATATGCTAACGACGACTAAAAACGCGGACTGTCACTTACCTAATACGCTTCATCTTGCAGAACGCGTTCATCGTGTTCCAAGTAACGCCCAGTTCCCGCGCCAACGACAGTTTGCTCCTGCCGCCTGCCCGCGCCCGCCTTATGTAGGCGCACTTGCCGCTCAACTTGTACCTGCCGGGTCTCTGCCCTTTTTCGCGCCCCACGCGCTTTCCTTCCCTCCTGACGCGCTCCAATCCCATTTTCGTGCGCTCGCTTATCAGGTCGCGCTCTATCTGCGCCGAAAGCCCGAACGCGAACGCAAGCACCTGCGACTGTATGTTGTCGCCGAGTTCGTAGTTCTCTTTTATCGTGTAGACTTTCACGCCGACAGTCATCAGTTTGTTGAGCACGTCGAAAATCATCATCATCGAGCGACCGAGCCGTGAAATTTCGGTGCATACGATTATGTCGTTCTCGCCGACAGTTTTCAGCAACGCGCCCAACTTGCGCTTGTCGGGCGACTTCGTTCCCGAAACCGTCTCCGCGACCCATTGAACTTTCCGCAGCTTCCTTTCCTTGCAGAACCGCCTTATCTCCATCTTCTGATTTTGAACCGTCTGCTTTTCCGTCGACACGCGGACATAGCCGTAGACCATGAAAACACCCCCATTCTCCCGCCGAAAGCCATTCTACAATTTTATTTGATTTTGTCAAGTGTTCTTTTCAAAAAAAGAAATTCATTAATCAACACGGACGGTTTGATTGAGCAATGGATATTAAAATCAAGCGCGAGTGTAGATGTAACAATTCAACTGCCAATCGCGTTTTCCGACTACAACTATGTCGCTTTGATAACATCTGGGTACAGCACAGACTCACAGAACGGATGGGATTACGTCTACAACAAAACAGCGACCTCGTTTCAAGCGAAAGTTTGTGGAAACAAAGGACTTCCTAACAGTTACTATCTGCTTGGTTACTGAAGCAAGCGGACGGTAAAATTGAGCAGTGGATGTTCGACTTTAAATATAAGGCCACCGCGCACACATTACCAATTCCTTTCTCCAATTCCAACTATGTCGCACTTATCACTAGCGGGAATAATGGTTCATCGGATGCAGGGTGGGATTATGTTTACGATAAAACAGAGACTTCGTTCAAAGCGCAGGTTGGGGGCAACACCTTGCTACCCAATAGCTATTATTTGACAGGTTATTAGGTTTGTTCGGACGGTTTGATTGAGCAATGGATTGCGAAAAAAAATTATACGGAAATAAGCAATAAAAACAATCTCGTCAGGTTCGTTTACCCCGTACCATTTTCCAATACCCCCAGTGTCGTATTTGCACCAAACTTTTCCGCCGAGAATTCTAATGACTGGTATCCCAATATCGAATCGTTAGATTCTAGTAAATGCGTCATAAATACTAGGAAAGTAAACGCCCTTGGTACGGAAATGAATATTATTGCGCTCGGATATTGATAAAAAAATTGGCGGCAAGTTTGAACAAATTAATATCCTCGAGCAAAAACGGAAAAAAAACATCCGTCATAGCCGACGCTCGCCGACGAGTTGGTTATATCTTTAACCGAAGAATAATTCGTACCGCCAGCATGACCTGCAGAGTTCTGAATGTTTGGCGCGGATGAAAATGAAATTGGATAAATCCATTTGTAAAACCCCGCCTGATTCGTAGTTGTACTTCCAATCCATTGCTCAATCAAACCGTCCGTTTGCTTTTTGAATTGCTCACTTGACGGTATCAAAAAATTGCGTTATCATTATCCTATGGAAACTAGAGGCGGAAAAAGAAAGGGCGCGGGCAGAAAGCCGCTGGCAGAAAAAAAAGAATGCCACACAATCACGTTCGCTTCCGATGAATGGAAGCGAATAAAAGAACTTGCCGAAAAGTCGGGAAAGACAGTGAGCCGATTTCTCATTGAATCGGCTCTTGATTGATAATGGCTATTAGTATCCTAAACATCTCCAATCAAAATGTTTTACATTGCTTAAATTTGATAAATAAGTAAAGGAGATCGTAGTTTTTGCTCCGGTAGAAAAGGTTGTAAAATCTGCATCGTCTATGTTATTGTTTTGATCAAACGGCATGCACATGACCACATAATTGCTATTGGAAAAACTAACTGGCAAATAAACTGTTGTTTTTGAATTTACATTAATAGAGGGGGTGCTATTTATATTGTAATTCCACTGCTCAATCAAACCGTCCCTATGTTTTACATAGTTTCCGTTGCTGTTGCTTCCCTTGAAAATCACGCTCGCGGTAACGTCGTTCCACGCCGAGCCGTCGTACACGAAATCGTGCACCTCGCCCGCGTTCACGAAGTTCGGGCCCGCGTACGCGTTGCCCACCTTTATCGGCTTCGCGCCGGTAGACTGCACGTTCAACATTGGCGCGGACGCTTGGGTTATGCTGTTTCCGCTCAAAGAGCCGGCGGTGTTCCCTTTGGAAAACAGGACGCTCACGCGCGCGCCCGCGACTAGGGCGAATCCGGCGATGGACACCGACTTCACCTGCGTCGACGCCGCGTTCGAGCATGTCCCGAAGTGCGTGGCGTTCGCCGACACCACGAGGGTGATGTCCTTCGTTCCGTCGAACGGCACGCCGTTTATATTCCTCGCGGTCTTCAGTTTCATCGCGCTCGCGGCGTTCCCCGAATATGTAGCCCCGTCTGCCGAAAGTTTCGAGGTCTTCGTGGTCAGCGTGGAGATGTTCGTCTTGTTCTCGTTTATCTGCGAGTTCATCGCCGCCGCGCTGTCGGAATGGCTCTCAATCCAATCGGCAATCTCCTTGAGCGTGTCGAACGCCGCAGGTGAGTCCGCCACGATTTCGGATATTTTCTGCGCGACGAAGTTCTTGTCCGCAAGTTGGTTGGTTGCGCTCGTCTGCATTGGAATGACCGCGTTTATCGCGTCAATCGACCCCCGCAGTTTCGCGTCCTCGTCCGCTCGTTTCAATGCCTCGTTTTCCAGCGCGGTTTCTTGGTCGAATGTCTTTCTCGACATATATTCTTTGAACGCCTGCGCAATCTGTGAGCCGTCCTTGTTGTTAGGCTCTTTGCCGAGTTCCGTTATGAAGCCCGCCAAATTGTCGATGATGAGGTTCAGAGTCTCGGCTGGAATAAATGATGGCGCGACACTGGGGTCGTTCAAGTCGCCGTCAGTAAATTTACCGTTTTCGCCAACTCCCGGCCATGTAAGTTTTTCTCCGTCCAATGTCAATGTCCGATTGTCTGGATACATTCCCGCCATTTTCTTGCTCCTTAATTTTATTGTTCATATTCAAAAAACGCTTCCTGATTTGCAAGCAAAAGGTTTCTTGCCGCGTTTTCAAGTGTCTCGCGTTTTATCTCTTCGATTCCTGAAACGCTGATTTTCACCACATTCAAAGACGCGAAAGTTCCGCATATTGTCTGTCCGCACTTCGCCCTTCCGAATGCCGCCATAGTGTATGCTGGTCTAACCTCCGCGCCGCCGCCCGCAGCCTGATAAATCAATGGAATGCTTTTCCAATCGCGACGTGCCATAAGTTCGGAGCGTCGTTCTTCAAGCGTCCAGTCCTCGTGTGTTTCTCCAAGCGTCACGCGTTCCCAGTCCGATATTGTTTCTTTCGCCGACACAGGAAAAGCCTCACGCAAAAGTTGGTTCATTCTCGAACGAAACTCCGAAAGGCGCATCGCTCGCTCTTTTATCACGAGGGCTAAATCGCCCCTGTCGTCCGCAATGAGATTTTCCCAGTAACTTCCTTGTGGCAGAAGTTTTTTGAGCGCACTTTCATATTCTGATGTTTCAGAGTTTTTTATGTCCATCTCACGCTCCCAAGTACAGGATATTGGAACGCCGTGAATTGCTTGTCGCCGCCGTCAATCGACAGTTTTACTTCCGTGACGAAAAAGCCGTCGGCACACACGGACTTTAAAGTCGATTCCTTAATCGTACATCCAGGCTTCGCCTTTGATTCAAGGTACGATTTCAGTCTTGTCGTGACACGCTCACGGTTTGAAACCGTGTCCTCGTCTTCAAGCAGACGTATCGCCGGATTCAATTCGACAAGTTCGGGACTTCTTACCGTAAACTGAACTGGCGGGCAAAGCGTCCTTATGTAGTCCCGCACGGCATCGGTATTAGCCACGCGATTAATCCCATCAAAATGGTTTCCTCCAAGCACGATGACAAGCATAACGCCGAAAACTCCGTAGCAGCCTTTTATCTCCCAAGCCTTCGTAACCTCTACGGAAGAATCGATTGCCCATGCCGCAAAGTCGCCAGGCTTCCCGTATCTTGAGAAGTTTCTCTGGTAGAGCAGGACGCGGTTTCTGTACGCCTCGTCGGTTTCTGCGTCAGTGCCGCCCGCGATGCCGCCGCTTGCGACTGTCGCTTTCGTTTCAACGCCTGTGGGAATCGCCGACGAGATTGCAAGTTCCTCGCCCTCGTCAATGTTGGATTCGTTTCCCGCCGCTTCTGCATATACGCGGACGCTCGCTGTTCCGTCGCCTCCGATTTTGTATGCGGTGTCGGTGTAGTAACGTTTTCCTGATTGCGATGTGTAGACAGTCCCTGCAGGAATCGCGCTTCCCTGCGTTCCTTTTTGGATTATTGTTCCCGCCGCCGTTCCTGCGTAAAGAGGCGCGACCCTGTCAGACCAGTGCATCCGCAGGTAGTCGCCGCTAGCCGTGTCGGGGAACAGTTGCTCCGAAAGGAAGTCGATGTCGCCGAGGAGTTGGTGTTGCGCTCCCGCTTCGCAAAACGCTAGGACTTTAAGGATGTTGTATCGTGGCGTTTTGTCGAGCGGTCGCAAGAGGCTCATATAGTTTGAGAACGTCTTTTCTTTTAGCGTTGAAAGGCTTTCACGATTGAGTGGCATTCCAAACCTCCTTTATCAAAGTTTCGCTTCCATCGCTCTTGATGACGGTCACGGTGTATTCAATCCTGAACTTTCCTACCTGCCGCGCTGAGCATTCGATTTTCGATGCGAGTCCATCGTCCTTCAGCCATTCCAATGATTCGAGAATCATTCGCCGCACGTTGCCCACTGTCTCGCCGCTGACCTTTCCAGTCTGCCGCAGAACCCAAAGTTCCGAGCCGAACTCGGGGTCTGCCCACCACCTTCCCTTGTCAGTGCCGACGCTCATCAATACTAGTTCGCGGATGTCAAGCCAATCTTCCAACTTCACGATACGCTTCCTTTTCCCTTTGCGGTTGTCATTCCTTTGACGCTCCCCATACTTCCTGAAGCGTCGAGCGCGATTCCTTCTTCGACCGTGACGGTTGCCGTCTTGATTTGGTCGTCTATGCACTTCGCCAGTTTGTCCGCGAAGTCCTTTTCGCTCATCGGGCTTTCCTTCATAGCGGCGAAAATCTCTTGCAGGGCGGACGAGAATGCCGAGTCGCTAAGCATCGCTTTCCTCCGATTTGTCGGCGAATGTCTGCTGGACTTTCACCTTCCACTGGTTCACGGCGGCAACCGTCGTCGGATGAACATTGTGTCGTGGCGGAGGCCCGAAAGTCTGAAACTTCGCCAATATGTCGTCCGCGAGCGAGCAGAGCAGGGAGCATACGCTTTCGCTTCCGTTGCCGATGTAGATTGTCTTTCCGCCGCCAGCCGTTATTGAAACGCTCCCTTTTGATGCCGTGACGATGATGTTGCCGTCGTCGGCTAGCGTTTCAATGCTTCCGTCCTTTCGGCAGATCACGCGGTTTCCGCCCGAACTGTATACCGCCACGTCGCCCGTCTCCAGTTCGGGAGCGTCGTCCGAATTTTCCACGGGCAGAATTTTCACAGCGTCGAGCGAGCCGCCCGCGCAAAGAACCGTCAGCTCGCCGCTTTCCGCCTTCGCCTTGAATCCATAAGGAAACGCCTCGTTCAAGTCGTCTATCGTCCGTCCGTATGTCGTTTCGGCTTTCAGGCTGCCGTCGTCGTTCCGCGCCGTCATCTTGGCGGTTTGGAACAGGTTTCGCATCTTCGCCGCAAATTGCCTTGTCACGCTGTCGCTCATCGGTAGCCCTCTGGATTCACCAATGTTATGTCGCAGGAAACGGACTTCGCGTCCGCCTTGTATTCCACTTGCGACACTAACATTTTCCCGCTAACTCCCGCCGACGGTATCTTAACGGGAATTAGAAAATTCACTTCCCAAAATATCTCTTTTTGAAACGTGCTTCCTAAAGCCTTTATTTGCATGTCGCTCAAGCCCCATTCGGGAACTGTCGCCACGATGCGGTTTTCCCTTCGCCGCAACATTTCGGTCTTTGCCCTGCGGTTGATTTTCTCCTGGTCCATTACGAAGTCGGAAAGGTTCAGCGTGAATTTCCGCTTGTTCCGGCAGGTGGGGTCGGTCACTGTCGCCGTCAGCCCGCAACAGTTTACGGTGTATTCGTGGAACTGTTCCGCTCCGTTTTCAACCCTGCGGATTTTAGTTCCAGTTTCGCCTTCGACAATTTTGAAACCTTCCTTCCTGATTCCCGTCGCGGGCTTCCAAAGGTAGAGGTTTCCGATTTGGTTCGAGGTGAGGATGTAGCCCTGCGCGTCCGCTTCTGTCAGCAGTTTAGTCCACGGACTTTCGTTTTCCCAAGAGAACGAATATACGGCTTTCGTTCCGTTTTCGTTTGTCGGCATATGCATCGCCTCTATTCCGAACTCGCCCGCGATGGTCTGAACAATGGTCAGCAAGTTGGGGTTTCCCGCGATTATGCCCGACCAAGTGCTGTCGATTATGTCGCGGGCGGCGGAGCGTCCCGTAACGGTGAACGCCGCGCTTTGCGAATCCGTGTCGTCGCCCACTTCGTCAACAAGCACAGTAGTGACTGGTCTCTCGCCGCCGTGGTCTGTGAGGAGCGGGTTCTTGTAGCGGACTTGAATGGTGTCGTGCTTGTGGACATTGTCGCGCTCGAAGAGCGGAAGCGTGACTTCTACATAGTGGCAGATTTCGTCAAGCGATTTCCGCACGAGGACGCTCACCCAGGAAAGTTCACTGCCGTTGCAGGTTACGATGATTTTGCTAGACATACTTCACCTCGCCGCTCATAAGGAAAGAATCATAGACGCTGTTCATCTTGCGGATTTTTTCAGCATCGCAACCAAGGATTTGCGAAAGAGCAAGGAGCGGTGTCGCGCTCAATATGTTTTTTGAAAGTTCCATTTTCGCGTTCCGTTCGAGCAAAGTCTGCGCGGCGGCAATCCTGATGTTTTCAACGGCTGTGTATACATCCGAATTTTCAAGGTCAAGAGAATCCTCTAGTTTTTCAAGAAGCGACCAAAGCCCTTGCTGGTTTTGGTAAGTTCCCGTGTCGAACTCGCACAAAATTTCGGTGGCGGCGCAGAATGAGAGCGTCCTGTTCAGGTTCTCAAGTTCTTTCTTCGTGTTCTGCTGTTCCTCCGTGATGCATTCCAAGTCAAGCGTTGTGTCCACCGAGGAAAGAAAGCACCGTATGGTTGCGGCGGGATTGTTTTTTGCCGAAAGTGATGAAAGCGATGTGTTTTCTGACGAATTGCCATCGGAATAGGTGGAGTTCCAAGATGTGTATGATTCCAGTGCGGTCTGTATTTCCATAAGCCCTGACACTATCCCGCTGAATGCGCTGACAAGCGAAAGCGCGAGTTCTCGTGGTTTTTTTATGCCTTGCGCGATGAGATTTGTAATTGCATTGCATTTTTTCGTGATTTCATTCAACTTTGATTTGACACCTTGTATTCTTCCTATTGTGGAAATCAGCGAAGTCTTGAATTTTTCAAAGCCCGATGTGAGCGTTTCTATGTCAAATTTGGACGAAACTTTGCCGACAAAATCTTCAACCGCCGCACTTTGCAGTCTTGATGTGAGACTTGAAATGTCGATTACTTTTAGGTTGCTCGACGAAAGCCGCTTTGTTTCAGAAACGCCCGCTCTGCGAAATGTAAGTGACAGGTCGCATTCGCCCGCTTTTTCGCCGTCTTCGCCAATTCTCCAGTCCGTAACCACGACGGCAAATCGCCCCCAAAGCGGAAGGTCTAAATAGCCTGGCTCGTCGTCGTTCGTCTTGACACGCAACGCTTCTACAAGTTTGTTTCTCTTTGCAATGTAATTCTCGCCGCGAACGAATCCGTTTATTGTGATTTCTTGCGGCTTTTCGTTCAGCGAATTGTTAGACCAAAATCCAAAATATGGATATTCAGAAGTGTCAACGGACTGCCCGCCCGAAAAATCGTTCTTGCCCAGCACGAATGAAATAGGGCTTCCATTTGGCGATTGGTATGTGGAAAAGCGCGGAGCGTCGTCCTCGCTCGCCCTGTATGATTTTCGCCAAGATTCGCTGTAAGGTTCGGGAACGTTCGGATTGAAATTCATTGCATGCTCCTTGAAACCTCGGTGCTTCCAAGTTGATATTTGATTCTGCCGCCGCTCAAGGTTGACATAGACGATTCCGTGACCTTTGGCTTGTCGCCACTGATGTCGATTGAAAGTTTCATTCCGACTTCGCCGCTAACATCGGTCGTCTGTCCTAAATACGGTTCGCTTTGTGAAGTTATCTGCGGTGGCAAAATGGAAGTAGGAATGCCAATTTCTTCATTTCCAGCCACTGCGCCGCCGATTCCTTCGCCGATGGCGCGTCCCGCCTTGCCGC
This sequence comes from uncultured Treponema sp., assembly GCA_910584475.1. Taxonomy (GTDB): domain Bacteria; phylum Spirochaetota; class Spirochaetia; order Treponematales; family Treponemataceae; genus Treponema_D. The sequence continues at coordinate 47,127 of CAJUBD010000003.1, read as the reverse complement.
CGAGCCAGCCGCCCAATGCGCCGATGCCCGCACCGACCAACGCGCCTACCGCAGTTCCAAGAACAGGCACTACAGAACCGACGGCTGCCCCGACCGCCGCGCCAGCGGCAACTCCCGCAACGCCGCCCGCCGTTGCCCCGATTACAGTTCCTGTCGCGTCGCCAATCGCGCCACCTTTCTTTACGCTTTTTTCTTTGTCAGAAAGTGTTTCGTCGTTTTTTATCTCGCCAAGTTCGCCCATCATTTTCGGGATGGCGACCATAGCCGCTCCGATTCCCGATGCCGCTCCGCCAGCCGCGTACTGTTTCGCCGTCAGCCCATTGACTGCTTGCGATGCCGCGCCTTTCATACCTTGCCAAGAAGCGTTCTTGTTTATGAATGAATTTGCGCCCGCATTCGTGTTTCCCGCTGGACTCGCGCCCGCGCCGTTGCCCTGTGTTCCGCTCAACAAGGAACTTCCCTCGCGACCGCCCCAGTTGGTGACGTGGACGGGTATTCCCATTCCGCCCGCGCTTCCCGCCGAAATGTCAAGTTTTCCGCTTTTTAGGTTTTTGAGCGAGCCTATCAAATTCGCAACGCCCGCGATGCCCTTGACCGCCGCAATCGCTCCGATTCCCGCCGCGATTCCAGTGAAAACTTTTTTGTAGCGTTCGGGATTTTCCGCAAGGTAGTTGAGCGCGTTCGAGAGTTGTTCAAGCGGCTTAGTCAAGTTGCTGTCCGCGAAGGCAAGGAACGAGGTTTTCACTTGTTGCAAGTTCGCCGCGAGCGTTCCCGCCATCCGAGCGGACTTTGCTTCCATCGCGCCCGTGGTGTCGCCGAGTTCCATAAGGTTCGGGAACATCTTTTCATAGAAAGCGTCGTAGGCTCGGATTGCCCGCATAGAGGTCTGACCGAAAATGTTTCCCAAAAAGTCCGTGTTGCCGCCGCCGAATTTTTTCGTAGCGTCAAGCACATCTTTCATTATGTCATTGAAGTCTCGGAAATTGCCTTTCGAATCGCGGACGGATACGCCGATTGAACGGAGTTTCTGTTGCTTCGCTGGGTCGCTCAACTCCGCCATCGTGGATTCAAGCGCGGTGGCGGCGATGTTCTCGTTTTTAGTTCCCGCCATCAGAATCTGCATCGCGGCGTTCGCCTTTTTGAGATTTTCAGGCGCAGTCCCGATTGGAGCGTAAGCCGATATGACGGTGCTTCCGAGTTGGGCGAACTTTCCGAAAGTGAACGCTCCCTGGTCGCCCTGCTTGACCATATCGTCCATCAACTTCGTGATTTGCCCTGCGGAGTAGCCGTATTTTTGAAATTCGGAAAAAACGCTTCCGATTGCCTCGCCCGATTCACCCGTTGCCTGCATAGCGACAGCGATGTTTCGGATGTTGTCCTCGACATACCTGATGTCGCCAGTCTTGGTCATAACCACATCAAGGGCTTCGGTTATGCCAGTGGTGTCTATCTTGATTTTTGAGTCCGTGGCGGCATCAAAAACTTCCTGCTTCAACTTCGCGATTTGTTCAGCCGAAGCGTCGGCAGTAAGCCCGATGCGCGTCAGGCGGCTGTCTAGGCTTATCAAGTCCCGCGCCGCCGCGCCTACGGAAAGGGAAACTCCGAGTGCGCCCGCCGCCGTGCCAAGACCCGAAAATGCCTTGTCAACGCCCTGCACGGCTTTCATCGCGCCCGAAGCGAAATTTTGTGCGGCAGAGCCGGCGGACCTTATGCCTTGAGAAAATTTGTCTTTGAGCGTCAAAAGTACGCCAGTTTTTATTTCGTTGCTCAAGTCACGCCCCTCAGTTTTTCAGTCTTTTTATGCCAAAAGAGCAGTTCCTCCCAGTAAAATCCCATAACGGTTTCAAAACTTATGCCAGGCAGAACCGCCATAATGTCAACAGCCATATCAGCGACACGGCTTTGAACCTCGTCCAATGTCAGGCGGGCGGATTCAGCGTTTCCGCCGCCTGTTCCGTAAAATTTTCTTCAGCTACCTTCGCTCCAAAAAATGTGAGCCAACATTTCTGAAGATGGTTTCTGATTACAGCCCAGTCCTCCACGTCGATGTCGCCGATGATGATTTCAGGCTCGCCCGTGAGCGACGACGCGAGCGCGGCATCCGCGCCCACATCGCTCGTCCGATGCCCGTCAGTTCGCAAAAAATCCTTCGTCTTGGGTCTCTTGAAGTTCAACACTGAAACAGTACGCTCGCCGACCGTAACAGGCGTTTTAAGTTCGTATGTCCAAACCAACTTTTCCATAATCATCTCCTAAACAAGTTTTTGAGATTTGCGAGAATTGAAGGTAACTTCATATTCGCCGTTTCCCAATTCGACAGGTTCTGTGCTCCATGCATTGGGCATAACGTGTTGCCCGCCGCCGCAAAGAAAGATGGTGAGCGTGTCGTCGCTGACATCAACGGACTGAATGTCAACGCTTGAACTGGCGTTCAGTTTCAACTTCAATTCTGCCGCAGTTGGCGATTCCACGAAGTCAATGTTTTCCGCGACTTCCGCGCCCTTTGTCTCGCGCTTGTGTCCTGACGGTTTGAAAGTGCCGCCTCCCTCTTGAATTGGCAACTCGCCGAGAGTTGCGGAAATCACTCTTTGTACTTTGAGCAACATAATTCACTTCCTCCTTTCTTTTATTTGAACTGGTTCAAACCCGCGCCGATGTAGAACTGACCGATGAGAACGGGGCGGTGGATATACTCAAGCCGCGTCTTGCTTTCCGCCTTGACCGCAACTGAAATCGAGGCGATGTAGGAGTCGGCATCCTGACACCACTGCTTTTCCTTGATGAACACATTTTGATAGAGTTCCGCAAGGAAACTTCGCCAAACTCCAGGCGTCATCACTTTCGCGCCCGAGCCGAAATTTTCTTCCGTGCTTGCCAGTTTCCAAGTCTTGAAACGCTTGCGGGCTTCGCTGCTGATGTAAGTCCGTATTGCGTCAACGGTTTCAACGACCTGCATATCAAGATACGAGGTGTCGCGCTCGCCGTCGGAATTTTCCGTGTAACTTGTCACGACGCGCTCGACGAGGACAGTTCCCATGGTGTCGAGTCTGAAGGTTGCGATGCCCGCTTCAAGGAGTTTCTGTCTTTCGGAAAAACTGAATTCGTCGGCAGCCAAGCCCTCAAGTTCGATGTCGGTTGTGTTGGCGGACGGGTCGTCAGCAAGCCTTCTGCAAATCATAGCGCACCAAACCGTCGCCCAAACGCACGGCAATTGGACGGAGTTTCCGCGCGGCACGAGGATTATGTGCGGCGAGTTCACTTTTTCCGCTTCAGCGAGCATCGTGCTTTCTGTCGAAACATCGCCCATATCGCCCGAAAGCGCAACGAAGCAACGCCCGCCAATCTGACGAACCGCGCTATACCTGTCTTTGAGTTCGGCGGCGATTGCTGAAACGGAATCCGAATCGGCAAATTCCGAAATCATATAGTTGTAGCGAACCGCGCCGAGTTCTTTCAGAAGCGTTTTCAGGCTCGGAGTTCCAGTGCCTTTCGTTTCCGTTCCTCCAGTGACTTTGATTCCGCCCGTCGCGCTCGTTACTGAAATCGTGTTGAGGTTTCCATTCGCGCCTTTCACGCTCGCAGAAATTTTCACGGTCGTGTTGCCGTCGTCCTCATCGTCAAGAGCCGCTTCTACAGGAAGGTTTGAAGTTCCGTTCACGGTGGCGACAATCGCCGCCGCCACTGTCTTTGCTTCCGCATTTTCCGCTACGGCGGCCTTGACTTTCTCGCCGTTGACCGAAAGCACGACCGCGCCTTCCGAGACGTTTTCCGCCGTGACCGTCATCGTCTTCGTCCACGCCGTTCCAGCAGGTTCTGCGACTGGCAGCACCCACAATTCTTCCGTCGTGTTTTTTTCAAGGAATTTCTCCGCCATAATCGCGGCGGGGCTTCCGTTTCCGAACAGCGACCTCGCTTTCGCGGCGGTGAGAACTTGCACGGCTTTTCCTGTTTCGGCAGTTCCTGACGCGCCCATAGTTGCTATAATAAGAACTTTTTTCACGTCGCTTGTCGTTCCCGCAAGCGAGTTGTCGATTTCCTGATACTGCCCAGGAACGAGCAGGTTTTCAGGAATTTGTTCAAAGGTCATTTTTTCACCTCCACGTTTGTTATATGCCCGACGCTCTCGTTTCCGACGAGAATTGTCGCGTCCGCGCCATCGAAATAATCAAGTTCGGAATCGTCGATGATTCCCGCGTCGTCTCCGTCGATTGCCGAACCGCGAATTTTCCATCTCCACGAAACCGCCCAAAGAGTGACGTTCAAGTTGTCGAGCGTTCCCGTGAAAAGGTTCTCCGTCTCAATCTTTTCAACTGCGAACGCCCAGTCCGCGTCGATGTTCCGTATCACTGGGACAAGGCGCGACACCAAGTCAAGCCCGCCGTCGTAAAGCCTGTCCTTGTTGCTGGCTCGGTAAAGAACCCAACTCGCGAAGTCGATGTAGGATTCGTCCGCGCCGCAACCGTCGTGATGGAACAGGAACGATGTCAGTATCGCGGGCGTTTTCGTCATAAGCCGCCGCAATTCCTTTTCATCGAACCTGCCAGGATGGGCGGCGACTTCGATTTTTGCGTCCTTTATGCCCGCTCGGATTTGCCGAACGACCTCGTTCCGAATGTCAAGCAGTGTCGTCATCGCGTTCTCCTTATTATGAAGTCTCTCGTTATCGCCGCCAAGTCCGCCTCGTCGTCAAGGCTCACGCCCAAGAATGGGCGGGCGGGAATGTTTCTCTTCTTGAATCCGTACTGATGGACTGCGGCGTATTCCTTCGTCGCGCCTACAAGGACTTCCCACGAGCCTTTTTTCTGCGATTCGATTGTGTCGCGGAGGCTTCCGCTGACCACCAAAGGCGGTCTTGCCCCTGGATGCCGTTTCGCATAGTAGGCTCGCGTTGCTTCCGCAATGCCGTTCCACTTGATTCCGTCGGGAGCGACTTTCGTGTCGAATCGTTCCTGCGTCTGCGACTCGGCTTCAACGCCGAGTTCGGAAAGAAGCTCACTCCTGTCCTCCGAGGAAAGTTCCATTCCAGAAAGCATATTGGAAAGCGAGAACACTTCCTTCGTGTCAATCTCAACCGTTGTGCCCGCCACTAAAAAAGCCTCCCCTTCTTGAAAAAACGCCCGTCGCGTATTCCCTCTTTTTCATCGGGGTAGACGACCGCGCTTTCCTGAAAGCCGGGTCCTTCCAATCCGCCCTGATGCTCCGCGCTGATTTTTTCAATCAGAGCCATCGTGTTCTTGAACCACTCGCGCTCGTCCTCCGCGCTCGCCACCGTGTCAAGCAGTCGGTGGCAGGCTATGTCGGAGCAAGCCGCGAGAACTGCGCCCGCAAACTGCGGCGGCACGACCGAAACGATGTCGCCAGTTTCCGCGTCAATCAGCCACGGAAGGTGCGCCACGATTATTCCAGTCGCGTCGTCCAGTGCTTTTTGTATCCGTGCGGTGTCAAGCCTTTCTCCGTCTTGGGAAAGGGGAAGCGTTCCGCTCGGTCGGCGCGATTCAAGTTCCTCTACGGTCAGAAGCGACTTCATTTCGTTTCCTTGACTTCAAGCCACACGTCGTTTTTGATTGTATCCACCCTGTCGCAGGGAACTTCATATTCCGCAAATTTCTTTGTAAAACGAAGCCCTGCGCGGTAATAGTTCGGCAAAATCGATTTGTGGCGCACCACCAATTTCTTTTTCTTGCAAGACGGATTTTGTGACGCGGCATTATCCCCATCATTTTCGTCTGACGGAGGATTTTGCGTTGTCGCGGTTTCCATCCCGTCCTTTTCATCGGGTGACGGATTTCCAGTTTCTTGCGAATCGTCATCAGGCTTCTGCGTTTCCGTATCCTGTGGCGTTTCCGTTGCCTGTTGTGACGGTTCGCTAGATGTCGGATTTCCTGTGTCTTGCTGACTGTCGTCGGGCTTCTGCGTTTCCGTATCCTGTACCGCGTCCTTTTTTTCCTGTTCATCTACAGGGCGATTTTCTTTTTCTGTCTTTTTTGACATAACTTGCTCCTTTCGCTTACGCGAGCCACGGGTTGACTATGAGTTCAACCTTTTGGTAGTTGATGTTGCTTGCGCCACTGTCAAGGAACTGCGCCTTCAAGATTTTTTCCGCCGCGCTTTGGTTGCTCGGAGAAACGACGAGCGTTGACGGAACGATGCCCATCGGGTCGCCGCCGTCGCGCTTGAACTGCTGCATCATTTTGTACGCGCCTTCAAAAGCCTCGGCGGTGAGTTCCGATTTTGAGCCTACCGCCTGTTGCCAAAGACCGAAGCCGAAGTTTCCGCGCCATCGGATGCCGTGCATATATTTGTCCTCCAAGAACACGGATTCGTCCTTCGTGTCGGTGATGGATTCGAACTCCATTTGTGTCCGTTGTTGCAAGATGAACGGTTTGAGCGGGCGGTTTAAAGAAAGTAAGAACCACGGCTCGTTGTTCTCTCCCGCTGTCTTTTCGTAGATGTTTGAGACCCTTTCCGTAGTGCTGTCGTCGTCTTCTTTAGTGCCGTCGGCGTTCGGATACACGGGATGTTCCTTGTCAAAGAAGTTCTGTCCGTCGTAGCACAACGCCGCGAATCCGCTTTTCATCAACTTCGCGATTTCACGGTCGAGGAATTCGCCCGCTTCCTGTCCCATAGACTGCGCAATTGTGCGGTAAAGTCCGAGATTGTCGTCTTCGATGTCGGTGCGCTCCACGCCGAGCGTAGCCTCGTACTTTTTGTTCGTGATTTGATAGGAAGCCTCGCCCATGCTTTTGAGGACGCGCTTGCCCACCCATTCCCTCATCTGCGGAAACTTCGAGAGCCAGTCGTATGTGTTCGTCTTTGAACTTGACTGAATCAAAGTCGAGAGTTTTCCGTAGAACGATGCCGCGCTTGCGTTTTGAAACGCGGTGCGAAATTCGCCGCGCAATGTCGTGCGCAGGGCGTTCAATGTTTCATTCGTGACTATAGCCATAATCATTCACCTGCCTTTCTCATTTTTTCGAATTCTTCTTCCGTGTAGCCCATAGAAGAAGCCAACTGTTTTTCCGAGGCGTTAAGGGCAACGGACTGTCCTTTTCCGTTTGGCGGCTCACTGTTCGGAACACCGCCCTCGCCAATCACGGCGGGGCTTGCCGCTACAATCGCCCTGAACTGCTCCAAGCCTTTTTCGCTCGCGCAAAGTTCAAGGTAAGCCTCGCGGCTTGCGGGCGCGATTTTCCTGTTGGCGATTGCCCCGTCAACGGCTTTTTCCGCGTCAGCCTTGAGCCGCGCCGCATTCAGTTCGGCGACTTTTTTCTCCGCCTCCACCGCCCGCGCCTCCATAGCGTTCAAGTCCGCCCTCGGAGCGTAAGCCGTCAAATCGACTTTCTGTCCGTTCGGAGCGTCTTTCGACACATTGAGTTCCGCCTTCTGCCTTGCGACAGCCGCGAGAACCTCATCCTTCGTCGCGGTTTCGGGAAGCCCAACCGCCGCGCAAAGTTCCTTGTCCATATTTTTCTCCTCCGCAAGTTCTCCGACTTGCGATTTTGAATTCAATGCGGGGTTGTCGAGGTTCGGGTTGTTGGTCAGAGCCGCCCGCAAAATTTCCGTGATTCTCTTTTCCTTGTCGCAAAGGAAAACTGGACTGATGTAGCGGTATTCTTTGTTTCTGAGCGCGTTTTCGCCGCGGGCGTTCCACTGGACATCCGCCCAGACAGAGCCGTCGCCTTGTGCCGTAAGGTGGTGAAACCATCCGAGCGCGGGCGAAGGCTCGCCTTTCGGAGCGGCAAGGTCTGTCGAGTGATTCTCGTCAATCGGAAACATAGTGTTCTTGGCGTTCATAGCCGCGCACAATGCTGCCAAATCCGAAAGCGTCCATTTCCTGCCGTCAACTCCGACAATAGTTTTTCTGTCGGGGGCGGGTATGAGTTGGATTCGTGAAGGAACGTTTCCGCCTTCCGTGTTTAAAGACAAAAAAAGACTACCAGCATTTTTCATACTGATAGTCTAACTTGAATTTTGAAATTGAATGTCCTAACAGCCGTTAGAATTTTTCTGCGTCCGAAAACTCAAACAATGTTGGTGTCTTTTTCTTCCTTTCGGCGGCGAGATGCCATAGCCTGTAAAAATGCGTGAACGACACTTGGAATTGGCGGCACAGTTCCCGCTGTTTGTCCTGCGTTCCGTCGTACTGCTCGTATATGTCCATCGCCACTTCCAGTCGGAACGCCCGCCGCTCAAACGGGATGTATATCGGAACGCCGCCGAAGAAGCGCATTATTGTGTCGCAGATTTTGTCGCCCTCCGCGTCGCCGACCTCGTCGTCTATTACCCCGCGCACCGTGTCGCCAGTGTCAGAGCCGTTGCGCTTGAACCTCGGAAAAAAAATCTGCTGACCGCCGAAATACCTGCAAAGACCGCGCAACGCTTTCACTGCGGTCGCCCGCGTGACTCCTTCCATCACGCACAGGGACACCATCTCATCCATTATGTTTTTCGCTTCCACAATTTTTGGCGGCGCGACGCTCATAGGCTTCCCTCCATTTTTTTCAGCGCGACGATGACCTTCTGCGCGCTTCCCACCGTGAGAAATCTCGGATGCCTCACGCCCGTGATTCTGTAGATGAACGAGTTCAACGCCCTGTCGGTCTTGACCCGTGCCACCTTGCACCAAAGACCCTTGATGTAGTTTATCTGCTCCCAATTCGCCGAACCGACTTCGATGTCGGAAACGGTGAGGCGATTCGGTCTAAAGGCGAGCCTTTTCAAAGTCTTGCAGACCTTTTCAAGTTCCGCGATGTTCATTTCCGAACAACTGTTTTTTCCAACCGCTCCTTCAAGCACAACGCGGTAGTCCTCGTCGGAAAGCCCGATATTCTTTTTGGCGACGTGAATCAGCCGTATGAATTTTTGCCTTTGGTTCTTCATAATCTCGCTCCTTTCGTTTGCCCAAAAATCCTTTTCCGCAGTATTGCGGAAGCCCGCAAAACGCGCTTTTTCAATTTTTCGTATAATTTGCCGACCGAGCCAAAAAAGCGCGTTTTTGCGGATTTTTCATTTTCCGAGCCTCGCCCGTTGCGTTTCCGTCAGTGGCGTTCTTTGCATCACGCTTTCCATCGCCCAAGTCGCGAAACTCGCCACGCTTCCGAATTTCTTTATGCGCACATAGTCAAGCACGTCGTCGTCAACGCCGATGCGCACGGACTTTCCGTCGGCAGTTTCGTTAAGCCCTGTAACCGCAAGATGTCTGACCAAAGCGGAAACGCGAGTGAAGCCGTCGCGTCGCGCAAGCGATTCAAATTTGTTGAATTCCTCTTCCGTCAAAGTAAGCAATACTTTTTTCCCACCCATAGCCGCCTCCTAGATTGAGTTCACGACTTCGTCGTCAACCGCGTCCGCGCCCAATTCCGCCGCCGCGTTCATCGCCCGCCGCGTCCAGTTGTTCACGGTCAGAGGATAAGCCACCGAGTACGCCGCGCCGTTCCGAAGTTGCTTGCGAAGCCTGTTCGCCAAAGCCGCGCATCCCTTGTCGGTGACAATCCTGCCTCTGTCTTTTCCAAGCCGCTTGAACTTCACATCCAAGTACGCGGCGATTTCCTCCCCGCTCGTCATCGGCTGGAGTTTCAGGATTTCCATTCTGCGGATGACTTCCCGCGCCTCGAAGTTTTTCGATTCGTCAAGTTTCGCTTGCATTTCAATCTGCCCGACAAGAACGATTGCGAGCAGTTTTTTGAATCCGTCCTCAAGTTCCCAAAAACGCTTCAGGTATTTCAGGACGGGAATCGAAAGGTCGTGAGCCTCTTCAATCATCAGGACGTGATTCCACCCACTCCGCGAACTGTTCGTGAGAATCCGCTCGACTTGTCGGCTTTTCGCCTCCAAAGAACGGCGCGGAGTTTCGGCGGAACAGTCGGTGATTATCGCGTCGCAAATCATCGCCACGGTGAGTTTGCCTCGGTCTATGCAACGCGGAAAAATCACCTTGATTTTTTGGTTCTCGCTCTGCATCCTGTCAATTGCATATCTGCGAACTGTCGTCTTTCCGCTTCCCGATTCTCCCAGCAACGCCACCATACCTCCGACCTTCGCGGTTTGGTAAAGGAACTCTGCCGCGAATCTCGTGTCGTCGTTCAAGTAAACATCGTCCGCTTTCTGAACATCACCAGTGAATGGGTCTTGTAAAAGACCGAATTTTTTATACGCTTGCATTGTAAGCATTTTTACTCCTTGCCTTGCTAGGCAAATTTCACAACGTTGTTCACGCTGTCCTCATATTCATAAACCAGTTCGTCAACCATACTCGCGGGAACTCATTCGGGAAATTCCTTTTTGAGTTTGCTGATGAAGCCTTCGGGTATGCACCCAGTCCGCGCCTTGAATCTCTTTGCTGTTTCTACCGCAGTTATCAGGATTTCGTGCCGAGCCACCGTGCTTTCAACCACTTCAATCTGCCGTCCTGTCGTCTGCCGCGCAAAAGTGTCCTCGCCCTTGATGAAACTGTGCGCCCGCAGACCCGCGCCGTTCGTAATTGACTTGAACGGAACGTCGTCCTTGTTTTCCGCGCCCGCAAGTTCCGAAAGTCGCTTGACATTCTTTTCGACGAGAGTGTCCTTTTGGCTCTTGTATTCCTGCCCGAACACGGGCGCGTTTACATCGAAGCCCGCGTCGTCAAAGACTATCGGCTCGACCTCGTAACTCACCGTTTCTTTCGCCAACTCGTAACTCACAATTGCTAGCGGCTTTTCGTCAACGAGCAAAGGCTGGACGTTCACGCTCGCGCCGACAAGGATTCCGGGAAGCGAAGCCACGCTGTATTTTTCCGCTCGTTTCGTTTTCGGGTGAGAAATGCTGACGGTGAGATCGCCCGCGACTTTACGAACCTGAACACCAGTCGTAAAAATCTGTCTGCAAATTTCCTCATCGGGCAGTTCGCGCAAGTCTTGTTTCAGAATCCTGTTCCAAAGCATTTGGCGGCTTCCGATTGTTCGTCCGTTCCGTGTCAGCCTCGTGTCAAGTCCGTCAATGGCGTTCGCGTTGAACGCCGCGCACCATTTTTCCGCCGCCTCGTTCAACTCTTCGATTGAGTGGACTGGCTCAAGACGGAGACGACACTCAAATTGAGTTTCAACGATGTCGTTCGCCTTTTCGACTTGTCCTTTCGCTCGCGGATTTCCTGGCAAGTGCGGCTTCGTTTCGACGCGCAATGCGGTCAAAGCCTTTGTCACTGGCTTTGAGATGTTCGCCGAGCCGCAGTCCCAAATCAGAAGTTCGGGCAAGCCGTGGAAGCCATAGAGTGGCTCTTTTTTCTGCTTCCAAGCGTACAAAAGGAAGTCGTACATATTCGCCGCAGATTCGCCTTTCGCCGCGTAATATCGGACGCAGATTGAACTTGAATAGTGGTCTGTCAGGACATACCGCCAGCACTTCAAGTTTTCCTTTCCCTCAAGGAACGGCTTGTTCTTGTATACTTCGTCATCGCGCAGTATGTGCTGTCCGCCGTTCGGCGCGAAATAGAGCAGCGCAACAGACGGGTCGGCAAAATGTACTTGATTCGGGCGTTCAGTCCGCATTCTTTGGTGTGGGCTTGCCTTTCTTGTCGACTCGGTTGAAAGCGTCCGTTCCCTCAAGAGTTCGCGAAGCCGCGAATCCTCAATCGGAATGTCAAAGCCGTTTTCTTTTAGGATTGACCGCGCTATCGACACCGACATCGTTTTCTTGCCGTTCTTGCGGAGGCTGTTTTGCAGAACGGCGGCTAGAGCGTCAAGGTTGTCGCTGGACACGGATGAAATCCCCGCGTCGCTTCTTTTTCGCCGTCCTGAACTCCATCCGTTTTCTGCAAGCACCTTGTAGGCTTTTTGCCGCCCGAAAGCGAACATTCTGCACATTCGCTCTACGACCGCATTCCGCGCCGCCGCGCTTTTCGCATCGTTCATCTGTTCAACCCATTCCGCATACATTCTCATTCCTCGCTTTTGTCGGGACAAATGTTTTGGATGTCGTCCTGCGTCTGCTCGTATTCGTCGTAAAGAATCGAAAGTTGTTCGTTGTATTGCACAACCCACGCTTCAAGTTGCTCGGTTGTAACGCCGTCGATTTGCCTTGCCTTCGCAATCGCCGCTTGCGCGAGTCGGAATTGTTCCGTCGCCGTCAGGATTGGCAGGAAAAGTTCTTTCTTGATTCGGTCAAGTTCAATCTGCGCCAACTGTTCTTTTGTCGGAGGCACTTGATGGCGGAGTTCCCTCTCCAGTTCGTCAACCTTGCTGTTCTTCGCGGCGATTACCGCTTCGAGGTCGTCGCGTTCTGTCTTGCGTTCGCTCTTTTCCTTACGGAGCGCGACGCGAAGTTCGCGGACTGACATTTTTTCAATGTCGTCGAGAGTTCCAAGTCCAAGCACACCATCGCCGTTTACTAAATCTTCAACTTGTTCATCGTCAAGGACTGTCAAATATTGTATTTTTGAACTTCCCAAATTCGCAAACGTTTGCGAATTTGAACCGAACTTCCGAGCCGCAGACATCGCATAGTTCGCGCTTCGCGTTGACACCCCAAGATTTTCAAGGCATTGCATAAATCCGCCGTGTCCTTCGTTGGCTTTCAGGCGAATTAAGCGTTTACCCATTTCAAGAAGGGATGTTCCCATCTGCTCCATATAGAATTTGATTTCGGTTTCAAGGCGAAGTCGCTCATAAGGTTGTCCATCACCGAAAAGTTCCTCCGCTCTCTGAATCGAAAGTTCAACTTCTTCTTGTTTCTGCGCGGCGAGTTCCATTCCGTGAACTTCGTCGCCCACGTTTTCGTTAATTTTCTTTCTGCCCATATTTTTCCTCATTGCATCGCTGAAAGATACTTCTCTTCTTCTTCAAGAAGCAGGAGTTTTGATTTTTGATAACTCTTGGCTATTTGCCCCGCAAGCCCGCCAAAGGACGGTGACAACCGCCATCGACCTTTGGTGTCACGCACAACCCATTCTGCGTTTTGCAGAATGTCAAGGTCGCGACAGATGTTGGCTTGGCTTGTTCCGACTTGTGCCGCAAGTTCCTTGTTGGTAAGTCCTGTGACGTGGTTTTCGCAAAGGAGTTGAACCGCGACGATTATCCGCTCCTGCGAATTCACTTTTTCTCCCACGGCTTTTTCTCCCATTCGCGCGGCATTCTCAAAGCCGCATCCTTCATCGCAAGCCCCATCCTTACGAGCAATGAAATTTTATGCCGCGCACCGAAATCCTCGACACGCTGACCCGTCCTGAAGATTATCCCCATCATCTTCGCGCCTCCTTACAATGCCGCCACATCAAGCGGAATCTGCCTGTAACTGCCGTCCGCCATCCGCTCGTAGAAACGCATGTAAGTTTTTGAACTAGCCACCTGCATACTTTCGCCGATTGCGTCCATAGCCTTCTTCCAAGTAGAGTCCTCAATCTTCAGGCGGCGAAGCCCCATAATCTTCGCCGTGCTGACAAGACCTGCCTTGCCGACTTTGAAAGCATCATCGACAAGAACCTTGATTTCGGGACGCGCTCCCTCGCTCCACTTGCTGATGCACTGGTCGATGAGTTGCTTCGCGACCTGCAACTTTTCGTTGAACTGTATCGTGTCGTTCACTGCCACAATCATCTTGTACCTGCCGTCGTAACTCGTGAGCGTAATGTTGCCTTTCTTGCCGCCGAATTTCTTAACGCCCGAATCCTTCGCGCTGTCCACCACGAAACTTTGGATTTCTTCCCAAACGCCGCGCTTGAATTCAACGAGACGGTCGCGCTCAATGAAAGCCTGTTTCATTGTTTTGCATACGACATCGTTTCTTTTGATGTCGATTTTTTTAATCATTGACACGGGGACTTTTCGTCCTTGCGCGTCTTCCATATATGATTCTTCTTTTGCCATAACGAAACTCCTATTCGATTTTTTTCACGACATCGCGGACACAGCCCAAAAAACTGTCGCCCCCGACATCCACCTTTCGGAACGCCTTTCCGTTCCAAGTCACGGTAACGAAGCCGTGTTCTTCATCCCATACAAGACCGTATCGGTCGTCTATTGTTTCGCGTAGAAACGTCTCGAACTTTCCGATTTTTTCGAGTGAAATGTCGCGGTCAATCAAATCGAAGCCTCCTTGTACAGAATCGTGTAGATAATTTCGACTTCATCATTGCCGCCGACAATTCGTGATAGCCCATTCCAAGCAATTTTTTTGCTATGCATTGCGCCCTGTATTTTCCGCTGATTTTCACGCCGCCACCTCCCTGCGAATCCGCAAAAGTTCTCTCCCGATTGCGAGACGCAGATTTATGCGGAACATCTTGTCGCCAAACTTATTGCTTTCAACTTTGACTGTTCGCGGCTCTACATAGCCGCCAGTCAAGACGAGTTCCACTCTTGCGTTGTGACCGTCCCATCCGACCAGATAGCATTTTTCAATATTGATTTTCACGCCGACATCCTCCTCGCGTCCTTCAACATAGCGGCGAAACTTGAATAGCCGAGCATAGTCCAAAGGGCGTTGTAGACATCGGCATTGGAACTGATGCGAGCCATCACATTGCAGACAGTCGAAAGTCCTTGTCCCGATTTTTCTGCGACATCCGCATACCTCAAGTTTTTTCGCTTGAGCCTGTAGCGAATCCAATCCGCCTCCGCTTTTGAAAGTCGTTGCAAAGACGGAGAAAATATGCTATAATTCATAAGCACTCCTTGCAGTTTTTACTGCGGCTAGGGTGGCTGGGCAGAGGTCTTTTCGGTGGTTTCTGCCCAGATTTTTTTTGCTATCGGTTTGGTATTTGTCAACCGATAATATAATTATAGCAGAAATTTCTAGACTGTCAAGAGAAAATTTCTAAAAAAGAGGAAAAATTGCAAGAAAATTCTGAAAAATTAAAGCAAATTCGGCTAAAATCGGGAAAAAGTCAAGCAGAATTTGCTAAAGAGATAGGTGTATCACAAAGAACTTGGTCAGCATACGAATCGGGAGAAACCCGCCCGAAAATGGCTATTTTGCTTGCTTTAGAAAATTTGGGTTATGACATTTCTGGCGTAGAAGCAGGTTCTGCGCCACATGGCATAAAATCCGCAGGAGCGGCGGCTGATGCACTAGGTCAAAATCATTTTGAATCTAAAGTTGAAAGCGGTGATTTTGTAATTCCCATATTGGAGCAAAGCCTTTCGGCTGGTCACGGAAAAGAACTTCCCGAAAAGGACAGTCCCACTGGGTACATTGCCGTTCCCAAAGAATTAAAACGCTACGGAAACAACCTCGCTGCGCTATATGTTTCAGGCGACAGTATGGAGCCTACGCTACATAGAGGCGACTTGATTGTATGTGACAGTTGCGGTTGGGATGGCGAGGGAATATACGCTTTAAGGATGAACGGAGAAGGCTTTGTAAAACGACTTTCACAAAAGCCTGGAAAACTCGTCGTTATAAGCGACAACCCGAAATATGCGCCGTGGGAAGAAAACGCGGACAACACATCGCTTGAAATAATCGGCAGGGTTCATTATGCGCTAAAAAAAGCGGAGTAGAAAAAAATGAAACTTAAAAAAAATCTCATTGCCGTTTTAGCGGCATTCGTTTTGTCGCCAACATTCGCGGAACTTCCAAAAATCGGAAATACGAGCGAAAGCATAAGCAATGCATTTCAAGAACTGATTTTCAATGTCATCAATCCTTTTGAGAATGTAGATTGGCACGATGGAAGTAGAATGTTGCAAGCGTATTCATACCAACTTGAAAATCTGACTTACGATAAAGTCCGCGATTATGTTTCAGAAATTGAAACGGCTATGAAAAAACTTGAAGCGAGCGGAACGCTTTCAAAAGGCAATCTGGAAAATTTCAAAGACGAAATGGAACACGCATATTGTAATTTGAGTGGCGTTCAAGTTCCCGATTCCGTCAGTTTGAACTACAACAATGACCCGAACATAAAAATATTGGAACAGAATGAACAGGCTTACAAAAAACGCATCGCGGACTGTCAGAAAATGCTTGACGAAATGCAAACACCCGAAGAAATTCAAAAAATGATTGATGACAATAAAAAGCGATTAGATGAACTGAACTCTGCAAAGAAACGCGATGCCAAACAAATAAAGGCAGTTGAAGACCATTCTATGCAACTTGGAATTGCATACGGACAAGCCATCAGCAACAAGAAAAAATTACAAGCCACGATAGACAGCGACACAAATTCTTTGAACGCCATATCCGCGCAAACTGAACAATACAAAATTTCTATCAAAGATGAATACAAGCAAGAACTTTCGGAAAAAGTGCGGGCATTCAGCACTTGGAAAGATTTTTTCGACGGAAAAAATACAGTGATAAAAGATTTTCTTGAATTGCTTGACACAAGGAAAAAGGCTCAAACCGATTTCACTAATTTTGTGCCGATGAAAGATGCGGAGATTTATCAGCAAAAACTTGACGCTTTTATTTCGGGATGGGGATTGTAACCCGAAAACTTTTCGCCGCAATATCACTCTTTCGCTCTCGTCGCCGTTTGCCCCAGTTCTTCCAATCTTCTGTAAAATCTTGACAAGTTGCCGCCGCACTCTGCCAAGATTGTTCCAATGCCGACCGCCGCAAGTTGGTCTTTTTCGCGCGGCTTCAGCGTCAGAAAAATCTCGCGCACATCGCCGTCCTTGATTTGTCTGTCTGCCTTCTCAAGTTCAGCGCGGATTCCGCGTTTCGCATCCTTGTTCCGCCGAGCCGCTATCGTCCCCAAAAACCTGTTGGCGCATTCCGTGGAGCAAAAATGAAGTGTCCTTTTTATTTCGGGAATTCGCGGGTCGGGTTCTATTTCGCATTGAAAAGCCCGAAGCGACTTTCCGCACCGTCTGCAAGTCCTCATGCTTCCTCCGCGAAAGGCACTTCGTCAACGCCGTAAAAAATTTTCTGTCTTTCAGCGACGGCACTGGATTTCTCGCGCTTCGCCCCCTCGCTTTGCTCCCAGTCGGGAAGCAGGACAACCGCCTCACACACGGAACGCATCCAGTCCGAAATGAATATGTAGTCGCCGTATTGGAATTCGGGATATTCGACGAGCCACGCGGGATTCATAATACTGTGTCCTTTTTTCGCGAGAGTCTTTTCCGCCCTGGCGAATTTCGCCTTGTAGTTCTTGTCGCCGCTGATTTTTCCCGCAATGTAAATTTTCATTTTTTCCTCGAATAAAAAAGGCGGGAATGCTGTCCCGCCGGCAGATTCCGTTTTTAGGCTTCGGCACAAATTGAGCCTAGCGTCCTGTCGCGGTCGTGACCGACTTCACGAAGGCAGGGTCAAAGACCTTTCCGACCACGGTGCAAGCCGCGATGCCGAGGAAAATCACGCACAACACGGGCTTCGCGAATTCCACCTGCGGAACGAAGCACAGCACCGCGCAGACAAAAGAAATCACGACGACCGCAACCTCGCAAAGGAACATAACCAACAACTTGTTGAATTTCATAACCATCACCTCCTTCCGCTTTCGCGGTTAAACTGACAACACTCTAAAGTATTTCCGCCTTTCTTTTTTCATAATCGCCGTTACAAAAAAAGCGATTCGTGTCATTCGCGTTTTTATAACCGCCGTTAGCGCAAGCGAAATCAATTTTTTCGCGAAGATATGCGTGGAGGCAGAAATGGAAAACAAAATCGAACTCGTGGTCTCGCGCTCGAAGGCGAGCTACAAATTCCGGGCGGACGAATCAAAGCCCGACAGTTTCGAGAACAACTGGAAGAACAACAGCATCGACGGCTTGGCTTTGATAAGGGAAAACAAAATAATCTTCGACTGCAAGTGCCAGTCCGTCGCAAACTATTGCTTCGGTGATATGTCGCCTGGCGACACGGTGGCGCACGGAGATACAATCGCGCCGGGAAAATTCACGCTCCGCTGTTTCGTAGAGTCGCGAAAATTCCACGGCGAAATCCATGCGATATGCGACACAATCGACATTGACGGACAGCGCATCAACCGCAAAGCGATGCAAACCTCCGCGAACGGCTTCCAAAACGGAAGGTGGCTCTTGCACGACCGTTACAGTTTCAAACTCGGGCGCGACACGAACTGCGCGTGGAGCGCGGGGTGCATAATCGTCTCAAGCGCGGACTTGGCGGCGTTCAACAAAGTCCTCCGCGAGAACGGAATCAAGGCGGGCGACGAGATTCGCGGAATCATCGTGGAAATTTAGGAAAAGGGAATGCTGAATGAGTTGGCTTTATTCGCGGGCATTGGCGGAGGAATTCTCGGCGGCAAACTCGCGGGACGGAAAATCGTCTGCGCCGTGGAGTGCGCCGAATATCCAAGAAATGTGCTTGTCGCACGGCAGAACGACGGAAGCCTCGAGCCTTTCCCAATATGGGATGACGTGCGGACTTTTGACGGAAAGCCGTGGCGAGGAATTGTTGATGTGGTTTCGGGAGGATTTCCTTGCCAGGACATCAGCGTCGCGGGACGGGGAGAGGGACTTGGCGGCGGACGAAGTTCTTTGTGGTTTGAAATGCTCCGAATCATCGGGGAGGTCAATCCGAAATATGTGTTCGTCGAAAACAGCCCGATGCTCCGCAAACGTGGGGGAATGTATGTTGTCAGAGGACTTGCCGAACTGGGGTATGACGCGCAATGGGGAATTGTTTCCGCTAAAGACTGCGGCGCACCGCACACACGAAAACGTTTCTGGTGCGTGGCTTCCAACACCGCTGGCTTCAGACGGCAGCCAGCACCTCGCGAGACAAAAAGTGCGTTCGGAAAGGAAGACGAAATTTGGAGCGGCGAAGAGTTCGATTCCATACTGGCTTTTGAAAAATCACAATGCACGGTTGCATCCGAAGATGAGCGAATGGGTCATGGGATTCCCCGATGGATGGAGCGACTTACAGCCATTGGAAACGCGCAAGTTCCGCAAGTGGCAAGAATCGCATGGCATACGCTTTCACAGCAACCCGAAGGAGAATGAAAAATGAACTTCGACATATCAACATTGCTATTGCCCTGCGTCGTAATCGCGGTGGCGATGGTCACAATCTTCACGGAACTGATAAAGCGGCTCGACAAGAAGGACAGGCTAAAAGGCTACCGCGTCTATGTCCCCGCCGTCCTTTCGCTCGCGTTCTCGGCAATCCTCGCGTTCGGAAAATTTTTCGATTGGCGGCAAGCACCGTTCTATTGGGCGGTGATTTTCGGAGTTTCAGTCTTTGGCTACGAGGCAATCCTGAAAAAGGTCAAGGCGGCAATAGGAAACAAGGATGAATGAAAAATTCAAGTCCGCTCTCGGAACGGCGAAAAACATAGTCTGCATAATCTCGCTCGCCGCGCTGTGCTTCCTGACTGGGACGTTCTTCGGCAGGAAAAAAGGCGGCGGGAAAACCAACGCGGAAAAAACGAAGGAGGATTCGGAAAATGAAATTCAAAACGCCGACGCTGGCTTTATTGTTTCTGACGCTCGCAATTCAGATGAGTTGGTCGCAAGAAGGGAGGAATTCAAGTCCGACTTTCGCGAGCGAATTCGGAATAGACTTGCAAAGGAAATACGACGGCTCGGAAGTCCTCGCGCTGATTCAGATTGTGACGGAAGAAGCGGAAGCGTCGATTGAGACCGTGTTCAACGAGGGCTACAAGCAGGGCGTTCTCGCATGGAAGCCCGAAGCGGACTACTGGAAGGCTAAGGCGGAAAATTCCGACGCGGAAATCAAACGCCTGAAAAAGGAACGGTGGCTTTTCGCGCTCGGCGGATTTTCGGCGGGCTTCCTTTCCGCTACTGGAATCGGACTTGCCGTCAGATTCGGAAACTGAACGCTTGCCTGCGGACTGTTTTTATAAGCGCGGTTACAACATCGCGTTCCGCATTTTGCGGTAAAATCTATGCCAGGAGAATGAAATGGAAATCGCAAAGTTCGTGATAACCTGCGTCCTCGCCCTGATAACTGTCGGCGGGACGTTCGCGGGAATTTTCAAGGCGTACACAAAGAAGATGGACGACAAAATCAAAGCCGTGAAAGCGGAGGCGGCGGAGCAGGTGCAGAACGCCGGCGCGAAAGTTCAGGAAGCCAAGGACGAAGCGGAAAGGAAACTGAACGCCGCGAAAGCCGCCGCAGAGAAAGGCGACGAGACGTTGCGCCGCGACTTCAGCGAGCGCATCTCAAAACTAGAGGCGGACGTGAGCGAACTTCACAAAACCATAAACGACGACCTGCGCGACCGTCTCGGCAACATCGAGGGCGAGATGAAGGGAATGAACAACATTCTAAAATCAATTCAAAACTGGTTCATAGACAACACGCCGCACAAATAGGAGCAAAACGAAATGGAAGACATATTTCTCGGAAACAAGCGGATACTGATTCTTCAGAACATCGAAAGAAACATCACGCTCTCGAACGAAATGCTGCAACGCGCGCTCCGCGCCTACGGTCACTCAATCAGCGTGGAGGAAGTGAACCGACACCTCATTTGGCTAAAGGAACGCGGGCTTCTGAAGATAGACGAACTTTCGGCTTCTGTCTGGACTGCGAAACTCACACGGCACGGCAAGGAAGTCGCGAAAGGCATCGTGCGCGAAAGCGGAATCGACGACCCCGTGGAGGACTAGAAATGGGACAGAAATCGAGCATCGACCGCCTTCCTCTCGAACTGCGGCAGAAACTGATTGAGATGCTGCAAAATCCCGCCGTGACGCAAATGGAAGTCGTGGACACGATAAACGCGGAGGCGGGGGAAAGCGTCGTGAGCAGAAGCGGCGTGAACCGCTACAAGATGCGGATGGACAAGTTCGCGGCAAAAACGCGCGAAGCCCGCGAAGTAGCCGCGACATACATCGAAAAAGTCGGCGCGGACAGCCGGAACAGGATGGGGAAACTCGCTAACGAACAACTGCGCATTATGGTGTTCGACCTGCTCCTTGAACTCGAGGATTTGAAAAACGAGGGCGAGGGTATCGCGCCCGAAATAGTGACGGATATTCTTTTTAAAACTTCACGGGCGATGAAGGAACTTGAGCAAGCGGAAAAACTCAACAGCCAGCGTACCGAGGAAATCAAGTCCGAGGTGCTGAAAGAAACCGCCGCGAAAGTCGAAACCGTAGCGAAGAAGCGCGGAGTCTCAAAAGAGGCGATGAGCGAAATTATGGCAGAAGTATTTGGAATAACGGAATGACGAAATTGACAGTCGAAGAGGCGTTGAAAAAAGAAGTTCTCCTTCCGTACCAAAAGGCGTGGCTTTCGGACAAGTCGCCCGTCAAGGTTTGGGAAAAATCAAGGCGCATAGGCGCGTCGTATGTGGAAGCCACCGCGAGCGTGACTCTCGCCTCCCTTGCGAAAGCGGCGGGCGGAATGTCAACCTACTACCTTTCCTACTCAAAGGAAATGACCCAGCAGTTCATAAGCGACTGCGCGTTCTGGGCGAAGATTTTGGGCATCGCTTGTGGCGCAATGGAAGAGGTCGTGCTGAAAGACGGCGACGACAAGGCAATCACCGTCTACAAAATCCGCTTCGATTCGGGTCACGAGATTTGGGGACTGCCGTCAGTCGCCCGCTCGCTCCGCTCAAAGCAGGGTCACGTCGTTATTGACGAGGCGGCGTTCTGCGAAGACTTAGGCGAACTGCTCAAGGCGGCAATGGCGTTGCTGATGTGGGGCGGCTCGGTGTCAATTCTCTCCACGCACAACGGCGACGACAATCCTTTCAACGAACTGATAGCCGAAGTCCGCGACAAAAAGAAAAACTACTCGCTCCACAGGACGACAATCGCGGACGCGTTGCAGGACGGGCTTTACAAAAGAATCTGCGACGTGAAGGGAGAGGACTGGTCAAGCGACAAGGAAAACGAATGGCTCGCCCAACTTGAAAAGGACTACGGCGACGCGGCGGAAGAAGAACTGCACTGCGTTCCCTCGTCATCAGGCGCAAGGTACTTTCCGTCCGCGCTCATCTCCAGCGTCGCGGATTCATCGATTCCCGTGTTCCGATTTTCAGAAAGCGGCTCGTTCACATTTGAAAAGAAAAGCGTCCGCAAAAAGAAATGCAAAGCATGGTTCAATGAAGTTCGCGACACGCTTCATACAACGGAAAATTTTGTCTGCCTCGGCGAGGACTTCGCTCGGAGCGGCGACCTCACGGTGCTGTGGTTCGACGAGGAACTTCCGAACGACGCGGGAACGCACACGCTATGCGTAATCGAACTCCGAAACATTCCGTTCGAGCAACAGTGGCAGTTCATAAAACTTTGTTGTGGCGAAGGGCTGAGGCACTTTGACGGCGCGGCGTTCGACTCGCGCGGAAACGGACAGATGATTGCGGAACTCGCCGCGCAGGAATGGACTGGAAGCGTCTTTGAGGTTATGCTCACGCGCAAGTGGTATGCGGAAAATATGCCCCGCGTCAAGAGCGCGTTCGAGGACAAAGCCGCCGACGTTCCCGACGACCTTTTCATAAAGGACGACTGGAAGGTCGTGCAGTTGAACCAGGGCATTCCGCTAATCACGGAGCGCACTGGACGCGGCAACGGCAAGCGACACGGCGACGCTTGCGTCGCGAAGGCTATGGCGGAGTTCGCCCGCGCCAGCCTCGGAGGTTCGGGCTACCAGCCGATGACATACGAAGCCGTAGGCGCGGCGAACAGGTACAGGACGAAAACGGAGGATGTATGGGACGACTGACGGACTTCTTCTTGGGCTTGAAGAAAGAACCCGAAGAGGAAAGCGAAAAAAAATCGGAAAGGCAAATCTTGAAAACGGAGCAGGCATTCGCCGTTCCCTATACAAACCGGCGGGCGTGGTCTGACTTCTCAATCTTGGAAACCCTGAATCCCGAAAGGCTCGCCCGCATATTGCGCGACGTGCGGCAGGGCGAGTGTCCGGCGGAATACCTCGAACTCGCGCAGGATATGGAAACGAAGGACCTGCACTACCGCTCCGTGATTTCCACGAGAAAGGACGCGGTCTGCGGGCTTGACATAAAGGTTAATCCCGCCAGCGAGGACAAGCGCGACATCGAAATCGCCGACGCTGTGAGGGAAAACATAATCGGGAACACGCGTGCGAATTTGACGCGGCTCATCCGCGACATGATGGACGGCTTGGCGAAAGGCTTTTCAGTCAATGAGATTATGTGGGATACGAGCGGCAAGGTTTGGAAGCCCGAAAGATACGAATGGCGCGACGCTCGGTGGTTTCAGTACGACAGGGAGACCGGAAAGACACTTATGCTCCGCGACCCGCTCACCGACGAACTCCGCCCGCTCCCGACGAACAAGTTCATAATACACGAGCCGCATTTAATCAGCGGGAACCAAATCGTCGCAGGACTTGCGATGCCCGCGCTCTTCTACCTTATGCTCAAGAGTTACGATGTGACTTCTTGGGCGGCGTTCATCGACCGCTACGGCTTCCCGATTCGGCTCGGCAAGTACGGGCGCAAGGCGACGGAGCAGGATATCAAGACCCTCAAAAAAGCGGTCGCCGCAATCGGGACTGACTTCGGAGCGGTGATTCCCGAAAGTGCGGTGATTGAGATTGTGGAATCGTCAAGGGCAAGCGAGAATTCCGACTCCTACAAAAATATGGCGACTTGGGTTGACAAGCAGATTTCAAAACTCGTGCTCGGGCAGACGATGACCGCCGACGACGGATCAAGCCGCTCGCAGGCGGAAATCCATAACGAAGTCCGCGACGACATCGCCGACGCTGACATCAGCCAACTGAATGCGACACTCAACGCCCAACTCGTAACGCCGTTTGTGAAATTCAACTTCGGCGAGCAGAAGGCGTATCCGAAACTTGAAATCTACAAGCCCGACAGCCACAGCGTGGAACAGATTGTGAACGCAGTCGATGTCTTGGGAAGGCAGGGGCTGAAGGTCAAGGCGGACGAAATCCGAACCTTGCTCGGACTGACGAAGCCAGGGGAGGGCGACGAGGTCATAGGCGGGGTTTCGGAAAGCCGAACAATCGCGGACGAATTTGGCGGGGAGGAAGGCGGGCGCAAGTCAAAAGACCTGAACGCAAGGCAGAACACATCCGCAGAAGAAACTCCGACTTCCGAACTTGAAGAAGAAACCGCCGACGGCTATGTCGAAATCTCCGACGAAATCGCGGCGGTCTTGGAAAGGGCGGCGGACAGTGCTACCGACTTTGACAGTTTCAAGAAAGAACTTGAACGTCTCGCCACAGACTGGAAGCCCGACAAAATCGCCGAACCGATGGCGGCAGCGTTCTTCGCGGCGCGTGCGAAAGGCGACATTGAATTCGAGGAGGAGTGACAATGGCAGAAAAAACTTATTCGCTCAAACTGAAGGGTGTGACCGCCGACGGAATTGAGGCGGGCGTGGTTCTAACGCTTTCCAAAAAGCCGACAAGGGAACAGGCGCTCGGAATGAAACGAAAGTGGCGCGAAAAGGTTCGCGGCTTGAACTCCGCCGAAGTCCTCAAGGTCGTTTTTAAAGGACAGGCGTAATGGCAGAGAAAATGATTCCCGACATCGCTTTGAAATACATAAAAAACAAAACTCTCAAGCCCGCGTTCAGTTACAAGGACGTTTGGAACGAGGAGCATGCGACCGCGTTCACGGTGGCGAAGGCTATGCAAATCGACATTCTTTCCGACATCAAGAGCGCGGTCGAAAAGGCAATCGGGGAAGGTCAAAGTTTCGAGCGTTTCAAGAAGGAACTCAAGCCCGCGCTCATCAAAAAGGGATGGTGGGGGCGGCGGGAGATGAACGACCCGCTCACGGGCAAGACCGTCAACGCGAGGCTCGGAAGCGACAGTCGGCTTAGGACGATTTACCGCACGAACCTGCGGAGCGCGTACCAAAAGGGGCAGTACGAGCGTACGATGGAAAGCGACGCGCACCCCTACATGATGTACTGCGTCGGCGCGAGCGTCCGCCACCGCGAGCAGCACCTCGCGTGGAACGGGCTCATCCTGCCGAAGGACGACCCGTGGTGGAACACGCACCTTCCCCCGAACGGCTGGGGCTGCAAGTGCCACACGCGGGCGGTGTCTCAAAGCCGCAAGGAACGCTACGAGCGCGACGGAATCCCGACCGCGCCGCGGCTTGACGGAACTGGAGGCGGCAGAATCCCCGCCAAGACCAAGCGACCGAAAACGACCTACAGGACATTCTACAACGAGCGCAAGGGCGCATTCGAGCGCATTCCCGAAGGCGTGACTCCCGGCTTCAACTGGAATCAGGGTCAGGTCGGGCGCGAAATTCCCGCGTTCCAAGAGTGCCTGAAAAAGACGCAAAGCGAAATGCCCGAAGCCGTCAGAGGCGTGATGGACGCATTGCTTCGCTCGAGGATTTATCAGGAGAGGCTTTCAAATTTCGTTGACGAGGCGTTCGCGAACAAGGCGGCGGGAAAAGTAAATGACAAGAACACCGCCGCCGTCGGCTTCCTTGACAAGAAAATTTCCGACTTCCTGCAAAGGCGAAACATCAATATCGGCGAAAGAAATGTAATTGTTCTTGAGCAGAAACTTATCACGTCGCCGAAGTATTTGGTCAGGCACACGGCGGCGGGAAACGCCCCGACGGAAGCGGACTGGAAAAGGCTCTCGGACTATCTGTTCGACGCTGAAGCCTATTGGGACACGCGAAACAAAAGCAACATCCTATTTTTAAAAAAAATTTCAGAGAGCGAGTATGTGAAAATCGCTGTCGATGTCAGTGCGAGCGAACGATATTTGAATCTGCCTAAAGTTGACACGATGTATCACTTGAACATTTCCACGGAAAGCACGATGGGCATAAACGAATATAATGAAATCAGAAAACTTAAAAGGATGAAATAAAAAAGTCCGACAAAATGTCGGACTTGCGACCGAAACGGCAGGGTATCGAACCCGCCATATTAGCGATTGGCTTCGCTTGCCGTTCTCCATTTACGGCGATCGTTTCGGCATAATTTTCATTTTATTATGGCTTCGCGAAAAAGTCAAGCGAAAAAAGGAGGCAGAACGATGCTGACGTTCAATTTGAAAAAACAATGGTACGACAAAATCGCTTCGGGCGAGAAGCGGATTGAGTACCGCGAGGCGAATCCGTATTGGACGAAGCGGATTGAAAAAGTATGGACTTTAGAAGAGCGATTTTTTTCATTAACGCAACCGAGAAACCGTTTGCATATCCCTTGCGTTTTTCGGTTAGGCTACACGAGAAAACATCTTAATGCGGTAATTGACGAAATACATATTGTTGACGGCAAGGAAACCGACTTGCGCGTGGACAAGCCCGTGTACGCGATGCATTTTGAATTGGAGGAAGAATGAGACAGTATTGCAGGTATTGCGCGAACTTCGTGACGGGCAACGGCGACTGGTGCGAGGAACTGAAAAAAGAAGTGGGCGAAAGCGCGGCGAGACGTCCGAACAAATGCAGGGCTTTTGAGTTTAACGAAATCGACGCGTTCGACCTGAACAGGACATACAAACCGCGCGGGGAAGGAATGAGACAGTCGAAAACCTCCGAGCAGCCGACGCTTTTTGACGGATTTTTCGGATAAAAAACACGCCTGAAAAATTGCACATTGTGCAAACCCTTTACAAATTAAATTTCAATAAATCCCGAAAATTCCCAAAAAATCCCGACTTATCTCCGCTATTTCTTTATCTTATCTCTGCTCTAAATACGTTGACCCGAAATACCTTTCCTTCGACTACAAAATGTCGTATTCGATGTTCAAAAAACCGTACTGGCTTCCGACAAGAGTTTACGACGACGGAAGAAGAACTTACATAACGATGAACGACACGGTCTTGCACATGACAACTCCCGTTTTGTTCAACAAGTCGAAAGAGCGGATAAATTATTCTGTTGACAGGAATCTTATCGTCATAAACGAATTGATTGAAAAAGTCACGATGCAAGTCGGAAAGCAGCGTGTCGTAATTAGAAAAAAATCGTATGTGGAGCCTAAAGCAACGAAAGTAAAGGAAGTCGAACCTGATGTGAAATTAAAAGAAGAAGAGCCGCTTCCTCCTCCGAGCAACGCGAAAGGAATGATACATTCTGACGTTTCGTTTGGCGGCAAAAAGGACGAGCCAAAAGAAGAAAAGAAAGAACAGCAGGGCGTTGTATTTGAAATCCGAGACGAAAACGCGAGGTAAAAAATGGGAATTCTAAAAAAGTTGGAAAGCGGAATTAAGTCTGGAAAAACATTCGGCTCCATCGGATTTTCTGCGGTCAAAGAGCATTTCGCGCAACGAAAGGCAAAAAACAAGCAATTTTATGAGTCGCTCGGAGAGAAACGCTTGGCGCAGTTTAAGCTGACCAAAGTGTCGTTCTTTTGCTTTTCAAGTTTGTTCGGAGCGTTGCTTGTTCTTGCCACGATTTTCTTTCCCCCTTACCAAGTACTTGGAGCAATCTCATGCGTGTCGGCGGCTTCAGTGCTTGTGTGTTTGACATTGCGGAAAACTCAAAAAGCAAGATTTATCTTGGCGGGCGAACTTGCGGCCTTATTTTTTATCCTATGCGTGTTTTTTGTTTTCAAAGCGACTTGGAAGGATGACGGCAAAAAGGCGAATTTTACGGCAACGGTCGTAGAGCAAGAAAGCGACATGGATTTTGACGACCTTGAATACGAGCGGGACGGCGAAGAAGAATTTGACATTGACGATTTTCAGGAGGATTAAATGGACGAAGATGACAAACTCGACCAAGCAAGCGAATTTGACCCCGACGCAAGAATGGACGATGACTACAATCCATACGATGACGGCGACGTCGCGGACATCGTGGACAGCAAAGACGCTTCGCCAGTTTCCAGCGATAATGGAAACGACAACCTTTCCCCTGAAAACGAAAATGGCGGCAGTCAACAAGAAAAAAATTCCGTTTCTTCTGAAAATGTCGGCGGCGACACAGACGATGACGCAATTGACATGCCCGCCGCGCTTTCAGGCAGCGTAACTTCAGAAGAAGCAAAGTCTGACGACGGCGGCGAAGAGGACAATAATGACGGGAGCGACAATGCCCAAGTTGTATGCGGCAGTACGGAGGACGAAAAAAAAGACAATGCGCCACCCGCGCCGTTCGACGAGAAGATTTCCGCCGCGAGCGCAGATAAAAGTCCGAAAGGAAATGTGAAAATTCTCAACAAGCGTTTTATTCTTTCGGCATTAGTCGTCACATTCGGCACAATCATGCTTGTCGCTTTTCTTATGCCGACAAAAGAGAAAAAAATGAAGGGTTCTGATAGAGATATGGCGAGAACAGGGAGGCTTTATGATTTTGAAGCCTCCGCCGACCCATTTGAGGACGAAGATTCAGATGCCGCGGATTTCAATCATTACGACGACAAAAGCAGGGAGGAAGAAAAGAAAAAAGAAGAAGATGACATTCCTCCGCTTCCGTTTGAAGATGTGAAATCGGAAAAGCCGATTTACACGCAACCGACACAAAGCACGACTTCAACTTCCGGTTCCGGCTCCACGATTTCAATTCCCGACACCCGAAACGACAGGTTGCAGGGAAAGTCGATTTCGGGAATAAAAGGCTTGACGTCGACGCAGGGGCGATATTCAACCGACTATCAAAGCCAAATAAAAGCGAACACATCAACAGGACAGCCGACCGCCGGCTACACGCTTCCGAGCAAGGAAGAATATATGAAAAATACGCTTTCTATGTACACACAAGCAAACGCCTCGATGAACGCGTATTCCCAGCAGAACGACCAAAGCGGAAAACGCTCCTTTTATGAGAACGGCAAGGAGGGCGCGGGAGACGGCACTTGGCTCGGACTCAACACGATCTGGGAAGGCACGATTTTTGAGGTTATTACGAACGGAGCGATAAACACCGACATTCCGGGCGAGATTGTGGCGCGGGTCGCGAAAAACATCTATTCGTCGCAAGACGGCCGCTATCTTTTAATTCCGCAAAACTCGCTTGTTTTGGGAACGTACAATTCCAGCATTTCTTATGCGCAAAGGCGCGTGCAAGTCGCATGGCACACATTGATTAGACCTGACGGCTACCAAATCAATCTTGGAAACATGAACGGCACGGACGCGGAGGGCGCGAGCGGTGTCAAGGGCTTCGTGAACGACCACCCGATGGGATATTTGAAGGCGATTGTTTTAATGTCTGTTTTTTCCATTGTAAACACGGAATTTGCCAATCAGATGAAAAACACGGACAACGAGTATGTTCAAGACATAATGGCGAACGGCCAGCAAGTCGTGAACGAACTCGGCGACAAGTTGATTGACCGCGCGATGAACGTGCAGCCGACTCTGAAAGTGGCGAAAGGAACGAAAATAAACATAGTCGTGAACACGACATTCGCGCTTCCTCCGATGGAGCAAGTGCCCGTAACACAACCTTATAGAAAGCCATAAGGTCAATCATAGAAGCCTAAAAAAGAACTGACAAAAAAACTAAGCCTCATTTGAATTTTTAAGGAGAATGCCATGAGGAAAGATTTTACATTTGCCAGGTCAACAAGAAAAAGCATCGTTGCGATTTTTGCGTTAGCGGCGACAACTGCGCTTGCCGTTTTTTCCGGCTGCAGCTTTGCAAGCGGCTCGGACGGCAAAAGCTACGACATTGAAATTACAAGAGTTTCGCTTTCAAGGACGACGCTTTCAATAAACCAAGGCGAAAGCGAGTACATAAAACTTTCTCTCTCGCCGAGCGGACATCAAGGAAAAGTCAATGTCCAATGGGAATACGACAAAGAACTGCTTGATTGCAAAACAGACAATTTTGGAGTCGTCGTCACAGGAAAAGCCGCCGGCGGCACATACATCAAAGCGAAGTGCAACGGCATTGTCTCAACCTGCCTTGTCTCCGTTCTGTCGAGCGGCGACGACGGAGAAAATCCATACATTTATTCAAGCGACGCGGTTTTGGAAATGAAAAACGGCGACTCGCGGAATGTGAGCGTTTCGCTCTACGGCGGAAGCGTCGCGGCGATGGAAGATTTCCAGTGGGAGATAAAAGACCCGACAATCGCCCGCATTGACTGCGCGAGAAACAACTGCGTCGTGACGGCGATTAAAAACGGCTCCACCCAACTTGTCGCGACCCACCCGGACGCGGCGTATTCATATTCATTTGTCGTTTATGTCACGCAAGATTTGTTCGCGACCACATACATCACGACAAAGCAAAATGTCCTTACTATAAACAAAAACGAAGAAGACTCAAAAACCATTAAAGTCGATTTGGTAAACCCCGTGAGCGCGGGCTATCAAAACGGATTCAAGTGGGATTATTACGACGACGAATCAAAAGGAATTGTTTCGCTCGTCGCGAATATGGACACGGCGGAAGTTGTCCCGAAAAAGAACGGCGTTGCGAAGCTGGTTGTGACGCACGAAAACGCCGAATGGCCGCTTGAAATAATCGTCCGAGTGAACACAATTGTAAAAAACACATACATCGCGGTTTCGACTCCGACACTTGTGGTTACAGGAAGCGACGACGCTTTCACTGTTTACGCCACAGTTGAAAATTACGACGGCTACGCCAATCCAGACGGTTTCAAATGGACGGTGCCTTCCGACGCGGACGCGATATGCGACTGGGAGGCTGTCGGAAATTCTTTCAGGGTCGTCGGGAAGAAAAACGGCGTGTTCAAGGTCTCAGTAGGACACGAACTTTCGACATATTCCCGAAACGTTCTTGTGATATTGCAAGAGCAAATCGGGAGCGCGGCTGACGCTTCGATGTACATCACAAGCGACGACAATTACGTGCAGACAAAAGTCGGAGCGGGCGACAGCACAATCAACATCAGGCTTGTCGGCGGCGACAGTGGAGACGAAAACGATTTTATTTGGAAAGTCGGGAATGTCGAGACGACGGGCGGCGAAATTTATGTGAACGACAAAATTGCGAAAGTGCAGTATGTTTCGGGAAAAGTCGAAACGCTCGCTCGAAGCGCGGTTTCAAGCGGAAAATCCTGCTCAGGAAAGCTTATAATTTCCCCGCTGGACACGGGCGTGTTGAACATTTCAGTTGGACACCCACGATGCCTTTACGACCTTGAAATCACGGTTAGGATTTACTCGAAATACGCGCTTCTTGAAGATCCCGTCACAATCACGACGAAGGACTCGCTCGTAAAACTTTTGAACGGCAGTTCCATTGAAGTCAAGGCGGAGCTTGCGAACGCCGCGACTGGAGACGAGAACGCAATCGCATGGTCAAGCGCGGACGAAACGACGGTGCAAGTCGCGCCGAAAACAGGAGAAATCACCCAAATTTCAGCCGTGGGAAGCGGAAGCCATCAAACTTATGTTTCCGCCCATCTTGACAAGGCGATAGCCGACAGAAAGATTTTGGTGCTTTCCGCCGACACGCAAGACGACCTTAACAATATGAAAGCGATTTGGTGCGACTCTTCTTATGTAAGGCTTTCTGAAAAAACGAAAAAGACAGTCAGCGTTGAAAGCATCGGGCTTGACGTTTCTTCAGACAGGATTTCTTGGACGACATCAGACCCGTCTGTTTGCGTTGTTTCAGGGATTTCATCTTCAAGATGCGTAAGCGAAGCGGAGCTGGAAGGAATCAAGGAGGGCGAATGCACAGTCACGGCGAGCGTTTCGGGCGGCGAACCAGTTGTTTTGAAAGTCACCGTCGTTCCAGAGGGCGAAAGCCCCGATGTCATCGAAGCCCCAAAATATTTGACGACGAGGCTCAATGCGGTTGTCATAGAAGATATCGGAAAGTCCGAAACCCTGTCTGTTTCGGGCGTGAACATAAGTTCTGAAGACATGCAGCTTTACACGAATTGGGCGATGAACGACACCGACGGCGGAACTGAAGGCGTTTTCGACCTTGCGGGAAGCCCGGGACCAACAGTAACTCTTACCGCAAAATCAAAAGGAAAATCAACGATTTCTGTTTCAAACAAAATGTCCAGCAACGCGGTCAAGATAAACGCAAAATGCGGCGAGCTTTACGAATGGACGGACGGCTATGTCGTTTACATCACGAGCGAAAGCGATGTCTACAACATCGTGAACGGACAAACAAAAACGATTGCCTGCTCCCTTGCGAACACGACTTCCACAGGCGTTTTTGATTGGAAAGTGAAACAAGACGAAGAAGTCATAGCCATAACAGGACTTGCGTCTGGAACTTGCAGCATTGAAACAAAGCAAGCGGGACAAGCGAGAATCATTGTAACGAACACGCTTGCCACCGTGAACGGCGAAAAGCTGGAGTATGAAATTCTCGTGAACGTCGCGAACAGCGAGGCGGAGCTTTCGGGCTTCCGCTATCTTACGACGGCGAGCAATGTCGTCACAGTCGCGCAAGGCTCCAGGACGACCGTTTCGGTCGAAATCGCCAACATGAGCGAAGTCGCCCTCACAGGATACGACTGGCAAGCGTTGAATCCCGCGGGAACAGAAGTTGTTTCCGTCGTTTCAAGCGGAAACGTCGCGACAATATACGGCAACAAGTGCGGAACTGTAAAAGTAAAGGTATCAAATCTGCCCAACAAATGTGAACATGCGCTGGAAATAATCGTGAATGTCGTTGACCCGATAGCGGCCGCGCTCGACCCATACATCGCGGTGAACAGCATTCTCACTTGCACGGTTGGAGGCGACAGGGGAACCGTTCTTGCCGACCTTGTTGGTGGAACAGAGGCGGACTACAGCGAGTTTAGGTGGACTGCGATCGACCCGTCAATGATCTCCCTTTACGCGAGCGCGGAAAAAGCTGAAATCAAGGCATTGAAAGAAGGAATCACGCAAGTCATAGTGCATCACGACAAAGCGTCTGTTGACAGGACGATTCTTGTCATTTGCGAGCCGAAATTCGTCGCGAACTGCCACATCAGCTTGACGGAAAGCATCATAAAGATGTCTCCGACGGAAAGCGCGAGGACGATTACGGCAGAACTCATAAACGGAGAGTCGGGCGACGAGTACGACTTCAAGTGGTGGGCGGACAGTTACGACAAAATCAACATGAACTACACTGGCGCGAGCTGCCTTGTCGAGCCGATAGCGTCTGGAACTGCGACAATCCACGTTTCTCATCCGAAAGCGGCGAACGCGAAGGACATAGTGCTTTACATAAGCAACTACACGGACTTCGCTTTTTCTGAAAACCATATAACGGTAATGACAGGAAGCGACTCGTTTGTCGGAATGGAAGTGCCGGCGACGGGCGTCAATTGCGAAGTCTCGTATTCTTCAAGCGACCCGTCGATTTGCACTGCGTTCGGCAACAGCTCCGTCTGCACTTTAAGTCCGAAATCGCTCCCTGACAAAGTTGACCAAAAAACCTGCACGATTACGGCGACGCTCCTTACAAAAGGCGGACAAGTTCAGGCACGGGCGGAATGCCTTGTCTTGGTGCAAAGAAAAGACGAGACGAAGCCGTACCTTGCGATTGAGGGCTCAACCATCATTACAATGAACAAGGGAGAAAAACGCAATGTCACGGCCTTGCTTTACGGAAATGTGGCGGACACAAGCGGCGCGGGAATCAAGTGGGAAATATCGGAGCAAAACGGAACCGTGGCAACTTTCACGTCGCAAACATTGAAAGGGAAAACCTCTCAGATAATGGCGGTATCGTCTGGAAAAACGATTATGACGCTGACACACCCCGAATGCGCCTCTCCTTTGACGGTTTACATAATCGTCGCGGGAACAAACGAGCCGACCGTAACACTTAACTACTCGGAGCTGCCGGTTTACATAGGCGAGGCCACGAATACGATAACGGCGACAGTTGTAAACGACACGGGCGAAGAGCTTCAATGGACGGTTGAGCCTAGCAATCAAAACTTCTTTGCATTCACCGCGCAGGGGACGAAGGCCTCTGTCTACGCGAAAGAAGAAGGCGAAGCGAAAGTTGTCTGCACGATACCGTCAACCGGCGGCAAGGCAGAATGCAAAGTCCTTATAAGAAAGTCTCCTGAAATAAAATACTTTATTTATGTCGACGAGGACGACCCATCGAAAGGCAAACTGTACCCGACGACTCTTCAACTTTATCCCGGAAAATCGAAGATGTTGCATTATGAAACAATTCCAGAAAAGGATTCGATTACAAAATGGTATGTTTCAGATTCAAGCCGCTACAAATTCACCGACAAGGGCTACGGCGCAACAGTAGAAGGTGCAAATGGAAAAGCAAGAAGTTACGACGACAATGTTGGAACAGTGGAACTTCTCGGAAAAACAACACAAGGCTCGGCGGTCTTGCAAGTGACATCGAACGGCCATCAACAAGCGTCGATTTCAATAGCGAACAGCTACAACTATTTATTCACAACGGACAAATCTTCGATAAGCCTTACTCCCGCAAAGTTGATAGAAACTTTGAAACTTGGAGAAGAAAGTCCATTGCATATAAAATATGAAGTTCGCCCGGCAAATGCAAAAATATTTATAAAACTTAACGCGAGAAACGGAAACGCGGAATGCAGTCAATATTTGAAAATTGAAAACGAACATTCCGTTGAAAATGACGCGACGGGAAAATCGTTCGTCATTGAAAGGCACGACTCTGTTGACCCTGTTACGGACATCGCATCCGGGATTATAAGATTCAAACTTGACAATGGCGCGGGCAAAGTCGCAGAAACAAACTGTACGGCAATTATAAACGCCTACAACTATGACCTCGTTTCCAGCGGAACCAACAGCAAAACTAGGGAAGAAATCGGGCGGAAAACAGTAGATTTCAAAGTATTTTACCAAACATATTCGTTTGACATAGAACTGTTGAAAATGTTGCCGTACATAAATCACGGCGTGTTTGGAACCGAAGATTTTGTTACAAAATATTCAAAAATTGACACCGCCACGAAAAGCCTCATAATAGGCGACGGAGAATACATAGAAAGCAAAGTATCGGTAAAAGAAGAAGGCGCACGAGTGAAAATTAACGGAATATATTTTGTAGCAGACGAGCAGAACAGCGTACTTGATGGCACGACTGACAACAAGACCCAATATCAATATCTGCCGGAAGGCACTACTGGAATAAAAAAGGCCGGCGACTACAACTCAGCGACATTCCATCTTTCCCACAGCAAAGATTACGGACATTATCGGTACAACAACGGCAATGCCCTTGTATGGAATTTTGATGAAAAAGGCAACTCCGGCGACGATGCCGTGGTCGCGAAAAACTGGTTTTACCGTATGACGACGGCGACGGACTGGCGACTTGAAAATATGAGTGACGTATTAAAAGCAAGTCCTTATGTGGGATATGTTGAAATAGCATATTTTTCCATAGCGCGGGCAAAAGAGGCAACTTACAAAATTCCAGTTTATGTCGAAGTGCGGAACAATCCTTGCGCGCAACATACTTTGTATTACTAACGGCGGGAGGAAAAATGGCGAAGCGTGATTGCTCAAAAATAACAGTAGAAGTGAGAACCTCCGTGATGAAGAAGTTCAAGGAGCTTGCGGGGGAAGCGGGACTTTCCCAAAACGCGATGTTCGAGCGGCTTGTTTTGGAAAAATATTCTGAAGATGCCGTTGATGAAAACCTTTTGCTCGCGCGTATGGGCGTGGTGGAGAAAAAGCTCTCGCTCGTGAACGAAAAAAGCGAGACGTTTTTCAAGCTCGCGTACTACATTATGCCCTATATGCTCGCTTGCATGGCCGACCTTCCGAAAGACAAGGAACAGGCTCGCTTCGCCCTTGACAACGGAGCGGCGAGAATGAAACGGCTGGTCACGAAATTCAGGGCGGACGAAAAACAGAACGACATCGGCTTCGTGGAGTCGGTTTTCGGCACGAGTCAGGAAACGCTCCGCGAAGAGCAGAGCAACAAGAGGGAAAGATAAGTGGACGTTCAAGGCTCTGTGAGCGCAAGGGAGGAGAAATCCCGCCGCATATACGACAGTTTCCTCGACGACTTAGGCATTCTAAAAGAATTCGTCACCGACCCCGCCGTTACGGACATAAAAGTTATCGGCACGGGCGAGATAATCGTCGAGAAATTTGCGGTGGGCAAAGTGTTCACGAACAAATTTCTTCCGCCCGCGAAAGTCAAGGGAATAATCCTGTCCGCGGCATCGATGCTCGACCAGCCGATAGACTATTCCACGGGGCTTCCCGCTTTGGAGGCGACATTGCCGAAGCCGTACAACCTGCGGTTCACTGGACTGCTTCCGCCGGCGGTGGAGAACGCGCAAATCGCGATGAGGCGGCCAGCGTCAAAAGTATTCACGCTTGAAGAGTATGTAAGGAACGGACAGCTCCAGCAAGACGAATACGAATTGATTTGCCGTTGCATCAAGGAGCGAAAGAACATTCTTGTAGGCGGCTCCACGGGAAGCGGCAAAACGACATTTACGAACGCGATAATGCACAAGATGGTCGAGTACACGCCCAACGATTCGTTTTACATCGTCGAAGATGTGCCCGAGCTGCAGTGCGCGGCGAGAGACAAGACATTCGTGCAGGTTACGAGGGCCTGCGCCGCCGAAGCGGTCAGGAAGGCGTTGAGGTGGACTCCGAACCGCATAATTTTCGGAGAAATAAGATATGGGGAGGTGGCCGACGAAGTAATCAAATCTTGGAATACGGGACACACGGGGAACGTGACTACGATACACGCAGACACGGCCTCAAGCATGCTGCTCCGTATGCAGGACATCCTTGCCGAGGTGATAACGGGAGTGCTTCCCGACCTTACGCAAGTGATTCACCTTTGCGTGCATTTAAGGAAACGACCGGGAAGCACTCCCATCGTCGATGAGGTAATGCCGATAAAAGAAGGCACGAAGTCGTTCCTGAACATAGTGCGCGCTAACCGCCTTGCGTAAATATTTTTTTCGAGCTGACAAAAAAAATTCTCATAAGGAGTGAAACAATGAAAAATTTTATTGGATTTGTCAAAGGACACAAAAAACTGGTCATGTTTTTAATCGTTACAATGATTGCGGCGGCATCTATTTTTGCGCAACAGAGCGCGGCGGACAGCTCGGGAATGAAGGATGTGAACCAACGTGTTTTCAACATCGTTGACTTTTTCAACGGGAAGTGGGTGCGCGGAATTGCGTGCGTCGCGCTTATCGCGGAGTGCATCGGACTTCTCTTTGCCGGCGGACAAAACCCGCAAGTTTTCAAGAAGTTTCTTCCGCTTATTGCCGGAACAATCATCTTCATGTGTGCGGGAAAAATCGTTACGATCATCTTCGGCACAAACGATGCGAATTTCTCTGACGACTTGGACGGCAACGCTTACCTGCTGCCAGAGACCCCCCGCGAAACAGACAGCTTGCGATTTAGCATCGACGGCGGCACGGTTACGTTCAGCACAGGACTTGCGCTGTCGTAAACAAAGCGCGTTTCCGCCCTAGCGATTGCCACGGGCGGAAACGTTTTTCGGCTTTTTTTACAAGGAGAAAAAATGACTCTTCAAGATTTTTCAATGCCGATTCACAAAAGCTTTCACCAAGAGGAGCTTCTTTTGGGAGTGCAAAAAGGCGTGTTCCTCATACTCTTTTTGGTGTTCGTGCTTATTTCGTACCTTTTCGTACTTCCGTTGGGAATCGTCATAACGGTTGTCGCCTACATTCCGTGCAGGATTCTGACAAAAATCGACCCGCACATGATAACGATCGCTCTCAATTCCTTGATAGAGCCA
This sequence comes from uncultured Treponema sp., assembly GCA_910584475.1. Classification (GTDB taxonomy): domain Bacteria; phylum Spirochaetota; class Spirochaetia; order Treponematales; family Treponemataceae; genus Treponema_D. The sequence continues at coordinate 9,617 of CAJUBD010000003.1, read as the reverse complement.
GATTTTTTGGAGGGATAGATGCTGGGGGTCAATTTCGAAGGCTGGAAATTCCGCCTTTCGCAAAAAGAAAGGACGAACCGTCTCTGCTATTATTTGCCGTACAACTTCCTCATCGGAAAAGAGGACGAGGGAATCGTTTTTTTGAAGCCAGGCGCGCTCATGAGGACATATTCTTTCGTATGTCCAGACTTGGGAAGCTCGTCTGCGGAAAGCGTCGCGGCAATCTCGCGATGCTTCAACGAATCAATCAAAAGGCTCGGCTCGGGCTGGGCGGCGCATTTCGAGGTGCGCAGGGAAAAAACAACCCGCTATCCGGGGTGCGAGTGGGACAATGCGCTCGGTTACTTGATGGACTCGCGCCGACGCGACAACTTCAAGAACAAAGCGGAGCATTTTTTGAACTACTTTTTTCTCACGTTCACTTACGAAGTTTCGCCCGACATTGTTACGAAAGGAAAAGGATTCCTGTACAAAAAAGACGAGGATGACGGCGACGACTATTACAAAATGGAGAACATTTCAAAGGAAATTCAGTTTTTCCGAGACAGGACGGAAGAAGTTGTCTCATATATAAGGGCGCATATCGCGGTAAACGCCCTCAACGACGGGGAAGTCGTCACCTACATAAAATCCTCGATTTCGACGAGGTGGCGGGCGACCAAAGCACCGAAAATTCCGATTTTCTTCGACCAGTTCATAACCGACGAGGACGTTCAGACAGGAAGCTGCATGAAAGTCGGAGAGCACTGGTGTCCCGTAGTCGAGGTGCGCGACTTTCCGTCAGCGACATACCCCGCCGTGTTCGACATGCTCAACCACGCGAGCGTCGAGTATCGCTGGGTGACAAGATGGATTTCAATGGACAAGCAGATTTCCGCGAAGCTCATAGAAAAATACCAAAAGCGTTTCAACAACTCGCGGAAATCGTGGGGACAGGTCTTTGTGGAGACGGCGGGGAACATATCCACCGACCGCGTTGACCCGGCGGCGATAGCGTTCGAGGAGGATACGAACGAGGCGAAAGTCTCGCTTTCAAACGACGTCGTTTCGTTCGGCTACTACACGTCCTGCGTGGAAGTATGGGACAAAAACTACAACGTGGCTCAGGACAAGGCTCGCTACATCTCGACCTTGATCAACTCGTGCGGATTCGGAGCGAAGTCCGCGGGCTTGAATTCGTTTCAAGCATGGCTCGGAATGATGCCGGGAAACGTCTACGCAAACAACCACAAAACGCTGCTTTCCTCGGGCAACCTCGCTCACATAATACCGCTCTCGTCTTGTTGGACGGGCGATTTTTACAACCGTTGGACGGACGAGCATTTTGGCTGCCAAGCGCCATTGCTTACAGCATCGTCTTACGGCTCTCCATTTTTCTTGCAGCTGAATGTGGGCGACGTTTTCCACTCGTTTATTTTCGGGCCTGCCGGCGCGGGAAAATCCACATTCCTTTGCTTGCTTGAAACCCAGTTTTTAAAATATCCGGGCGCAAATATAATCGTTTTGGACAAAGACAAGACGGCAAGGGGCGTTTGCATGGCGGCGGGCGGCGCGTATCTAGAGCCAGGAGCAGACGCGACGGCGTTTCAGCCTTTGAGGGAACTTGAGACGGAGGAACAGCTGACTTGGGCCTGCTAGTTCATCGAGCTTTGCCTCACGGAGCAGGGAATGACCGTCACGGCAAGGCAGACCGAGGCGATAAGGACTGCCTTGACTCAGCTGCGCGACACAAAAGAGGTGGAGCGGCGCGACATCACGACATTCCAGCTTTATTGTCAGGACGAGGATGTCTGCGACACAATCCAGCCATACACGCTCGACGGGCAATACGGGCGGATTTTCGACGCTCACGGGGAGAGCGTCATAGACAACCGCTTCCTTATGATAGAAATGGGAATCTTGATGCAAATGGGAAGCTCGTGCGTAACGCCAGCGTTGATGTACATTTTCAGAATGATCGAAAGCCGATTCGCCGCGCCGAACGACGAGAACGGAAAGTCGACGCTGCTTGTCTTGGACGAGGCGTGGGTGTTCCTTGACAACCCGTATTTCGCCGCCCGAATTGAAGAATGGCTTTTGACGCTCCGAAAAAAGCGGGTCGCGGTGGTTTTCGCCACTCAGGAAGTTTCAAAAGCGGCGAACTCCTCGCTTTCGACGACAATCGCGAGCCAGTGCCAGACGAAGTTCTATCTCGCAGACCCCAGCGCGTCAACGGAACTCGTCAAGCAATACTACAAAAAATTCGATTTGAGCGACAGCGAAATCGAGGCGCTGTCGCTTGCCAGAATGAAAAGAGACTATCTTTACAAGTCCGCGAACGGAGTGCGCATGTTCCAACTGGAACTGGACGGATTCCAACTCGCGCTGCTCAATCCGCAAAAAGCGGTGCTTGACGCATTGGAAAAGAAATACGGAAGGAATTCGGGAAAGGAACTTGCCGTGGAAATCCTTGAAAAACAAGGTTTCGACACAAGCCAGTATATGTCGCGCTATGGAGCGCAAGGAGAATAAAAATGGGAAATTTTGTCAAAACAGCGAAAAAGAAAGTAATTTGCGCAATCGCGCTGTGTTTCGCCCTTTCAGGCGGGGCGTTCGCGCAGGGGTATCCTACATTCGACGCGGCCAACCTAATGCAGGCGATCGAAAAAGTATATCAAGGCTATCAGGAAATTCAACACGCGATCGAGAACGTCCAAAACACATACAAGCGAATTGAACAGGCGGCGCAACAGATGATGGCGATTGACTGGTCTTCATTCGGCAATCTTGGCGAGAATTTTGCGGGAATGAAAGACAATCCGTTTGAAGTCATCACGGGGGTCAGGAATTCCGCGCAGGACATAACGAAAGCCGTGAACGACAACATGAACCGCGTAAACCGCTTGCAGGACGAACTTACGAGGGAGGGCATTGAATATGGAGGAATGAAATTTTCCGTCGCCGACCTTTGCGGAGCGGGCGATCCGCAAAAGGACATCGCGGGCTTCACCAAAAATGCGTGGCAACATTCAAAAGACCAAATACAAGAGCAAGCGGACATCTGGGCGGGAAAACTCACTTACAGGCAGCGGCGGGCGATAATGAGAAAATACGGAATGAGTCCGAGAAACTACGCGACGATAAGACTAAGCGAAGCGATGCTGAGCGATGTCGTCGTGAGCAAATGCGTCGCAGGTTCACAAACTGCCTGCAAAGAGGCCTATGAAAAGGGACTGGGAATGGGCGAAGCGGTGAGGATATTGTCGCGGGAAATTGCCGACGGCGACTTGTACGCGCAGTACGAGCTGTCAACCTCAACTCTTGGAACGATGACGACGCAACTGGAAAACCTAGGAGTCAAAATGGACGAGGCGATGGGGCTTCAAGCGCAAAAAATAAAGACGGATGAACAAAAGAAGGCGATACAACAGCAAGAGGCAATAGAAGAGGCAGAAGACAATATGGCTGTCGAAAATTCACGAAACACAGTTTTCAACAGCGACGATGTTTTTGATTGAGGAGACCTTGTATGAAAAAGAAAATCGTTTTCATGCTAATGCTTGTTGCGATTTGCGGAACGGCATTTGCCATTCCAAATTTTGACTTCACTCGTGAAGGCGCAGTAGGCGATGTCCGCGGCCTTGACATGCCTTTGGTCATGCCTCTCAGGGCATTCTCCATGCTGATGTACAATTTCATGGACTTGGCATCGAAAACCATGATTTTCTTCGCCTTTTTGCATATCGTGCTTTCTTGCATCAAGATGTGGTTTGGCGCACAGGAAATAAAAAAATTTTTTGTTGACACTGTGTTCAAGTCCGTGATATTCATAGTAACGATGGCGTTTTATCCGACAGTTTGCGAAAAATGCCTCTATTACGCGAGCAGCATCGGAATAAATTTTTCAGGCGGAAAAGCCATTCTTGAGGATAACTGCGCGGCCCTCGCCGTACAGCTGCGGAACACTTGGTCATCCGGCGCGGACGACATACTCGACCTTTTGAAAGAAGGCCAGGTGGAGGGGAAAGACAACTACATATCCGACGAGCTGCTGCAACAGCTGAAAGGATGGGGCCTGACGGACGAAAAACTGAACAAGTGGAAACAGGACAACGGATTCACGACCTTTACCACCAAAATGGAGACGCACTATGACCACGGAGGCACCTATCAGGTAGCCGTCCGCTATAACGACAAGGGAGAAAGGATTCGCGACCAAAGCGTTTTCGGCGGCGTGTTCGCATCGAGGAGGGCAAAAAAAGCGGCGGCTCAGGCAAAAAAAGTACTGAACGGAAAAAAGGTGACGGCAAATGTAAATGGGGAGAAAAAAGTCATCAGCGGAAGCATCATGCAACAGGCGCTCGTCCAGATGCGGGGAATAATAAAAATTTTCACCGACAAGGACGAAGAGGAAATCAAAGAAATGACGAACGAAGAAATCTTGGGATACATGAACAGAATTCTCGGAAACCAGAACGACCCGAGAAAGGCCGACAGCGCACTGCTCAACCTCAATCCGTACGTGAAAGATTCCTACGGCAACTACACCGAATACATTTCCCCGTATTCGATGCTCAGCCTGTCGGCGTTCATCGCGGAGCTTTGCACTTTCAGCATAAGCCATTATTTCGACGAAAAAGACCAAACGTTCAAGGAGCTGACATTCAAGGAGCAAGGCAAGAACATGGGCGCGAAAGGGGCCACATTGCAAACGGCGGCAGGACTGCTGATGTACGTCATAAAATTCGTCATTTATTGGGCCGGCATCATACTCTGCACGATAATTCTTCTTTGCGAGTACATAATCACGATTTTGGAATATCAAATAGCCACTGCGCTAATACTGGTTTTCCTTCCGTGCCTTTTCCTTGACTGCGTAAAGTCCTACGCGCAGAACATAATGAAGCTGTTCATAAGCTATTTCGCGAAGATGATGGTCATAATGACGATCTGCTTCTTCGTATTCGGAATGTTCATGAACCTTGGATTCGAGATGCTCGTGGCCAGCGACATCAACAGCCTGATGACGCTCGTGCTCTACATATTCACCCTCATAATGGGAACCCTTTTCGCCATGAACGCCGAGAAAATCGCGAACACGATCACGTCGGGACAGCCGTCCATGGGAATGGGCGAGCTGAGCCAGCTGGCGCACGGGGCTATGCACGCGGCGCATGTCGCCGGAGGCGCGGCAAAGGCGGGAATGGGCGCGGCCGGCGCGATGGTCAAGGCGGGACAAGGAGCGGTGCGCGGCGGAATGGGCGCGGCATCGCTCGGAAGAGGAATGGGCGCGGCGTTCAGGCAGGGAAAGGAGGGGATGCAGGACGAGATGGGAAGGCATCCCGGCGACTACGGCGGCGCGAAGGAGCGGGAAAGCCTCGCGAACAAGGCGGGCGGAAAGGCCGCGGCAGGACTCCTCGGCGCGGCGGCGAAGCAAAAATTCGGCGACGCGGCGACAAAGGCCCTCACGGGCAAGGACGCGGTGCATAGGAGTGCCGACGGCAGTAATACGACAGGATTCCTGAAGGCGGGACAAAAGTTCAAAGAAGAAGACCGAGAACAGCAAGCGACGATGAAAGATCAGCAAAACGCCATCCAAAAACTGCTTTCAGGAGACGACGGCAAAAAAGGCATCGTGGGCAAGGCGGTTGACAGGCTGAAAAAACAGAACGACAAGGCGACGCCGACAAACCTTCACCCGACGCAGCATCCGTCCGACGCGTGACAAAACGCTTGACAGCGCGAGACTGTCGAACTATAATGAAATTTACAAGGAGTTATGATAAAAACGCCGCTGAAATAACGCGGCATTTTTATCATGACAAGTTTGCGTTGCAAACTTGCTTATATACTGTGCGCGTCGCAACAAGTTGCTAAACGCGCACGCTAAAAAGTCAATCGCGAAATTGTTAGCAAGCCGGAAGGATTGCGACTTTCACTCTTGACTTTTTATGGGGGCAGAACTATGGCGGAAGACTTGACGAGATGGGAATACAAGAAAATAACGCTTGACGATGTTAAAGATGTAACTACATTGAACAAGCTCGGCGATGAAGGATGGGAATTGGTTAATGTTCCGGAATCAGGAATGGGAATGGGAATGAAAGGTCACGGAATGATGAAACGCCCGAAGCAAAAAAAATCGCCTTCTTTCGGCTACGATGACTACGGCAGAGGTTACTAGGGCGGACGCCCGAAAGCAAAGCCGCTTCTCACAAGGCAAGGGGAACGAAATTTCGCCCCCCTTGCGGGGTCGTATGTTAGGCGATGAATTTTCGATATGTTTTTTTTTCAGTTTACAAAATAAAAGAAAAATGTTATATTTGTAAATATGAGTGCTATGAAAAAATCAGACGGTGAAAACATTTTCGGGAGACGGCTCAAAAACGCACGCACCATGCTCGGGCTTTCCATGGACGAAGTGGTTTGCAAAATGGGCGACGCGGTTTCAAAGATGACCATCTCCAAATACGAAAGGGGCGAAACGATTCCGGGAAGCGCCATCGTTATAAAATTTTCTAACGCCTTAAACAAAACGCCCGATTATTTTTTCCGACCTTTCAGGCTTTCTATGAAATCAATAAATTTCCGTAAAAGAACTTCTTTAAGCGTGAAAGACTGCAATGCGATAAAAGAAAAGGTTTCGGACTATGCCGAGCGATATTCCGAAATCGAAGAAATTTGTGTCGCAAGCAAGAGCTTTGAAATTCCTTTCAAAAGTTCGATTTTCAATGACACCGATGTCATAAACGCGGCAAAAGCGCTTCGCAAGGAATGGAATATCGGTGATGACGGCATCGTGAACATCATCGAACTTTTAGAAGGGCACGGTGTCAAAGTTCTTGAGATTGACGCGCCCGCAAAATTTGACGGACTTTCAAGCCTTATAAACGATTCTTTTCCAATGATTGTAGTAAACAGCAATTTTGATTCCGAGCGAAAGCGTTTTACTTGTCTGCACGAATTGGGGCATATAATGCTTTCTCTTGAAAACATTGCGCTTAAAGAACAGGAGCGGCTTTGCAACCTTTTTGCGAACGAGATGCTTGTTCCAAGTGATTTTTTCAAATCCATTATAGGCGAAAAACGGCACGATATTTCATATATAGAGTTAAAGAATTTTCAAGAGCAATTCGGGATTTCGATTGACGCACTGATGTTCAAGGCGCGTTACAATGAAATTATAAGCGAACGAAGGTACAAGCAGTATTTCATAACTAAAAACAGCAATTTCGCCTTCAAATCTGCGATGGAAAAGTCCCTTTTCCCCGATGTACATTCAGGACGATTTAAATCCCTCGTTTATAAGGCGCTTTCAAGTGAATTGATTACAGCGTCAAAGGCCGCTTCTCTTTTGAACACTTCCGTTGGGAATGTCCGCAAGGAGTTTTTGCTTGTATGACAGAAAAAGTTCTCGTAACGGATTCAAATATATTTTTCGATTTGCTTTCTGTAGAACTTTTTGATTCTTTCTTTAAATTGCCGTATGAAATTCATACGACGGATTTTGTCGTTGCAGAAATTACGGAAGAACAGCAGAAAAGCAAAATCACCGATAAAATAAAATCGAATTCGCTTTTTGTAAAAAGTTTTGAAAGTTCCGAGATGTCTGAGATTGTTGACATCTTGCACAAAAAAGAATCAAATGCGACAATCGCTGACATTTCCGTGTGGCATTATGCAAGAAAGATTTCTTCGACGCTTCTTACAGGCGATGCGAAGCTTCGCCATCTTGCCGAAAAAGACGGAATAAAAGTCTCCGGAATATTGTATGTGTTTGAATCTTTAATCACCAGCAAAATAATAACTGAAAAAGAGGCAGCAGAAAGATTAGTTGAACTGCTAAATGTAAATCCACGCCTCCCGCATGGAGAATGCTCGCTGCGCATTGAAAAATGGCGGTCGTCATTTTAATAAAACCCTCCCCAGAAGCACTAGGAAGGGTTCGATTTATCTTCCGACCCTTCCTGTGTCGAGCGTGAGCCTCTTCTCTTTCCTTTTCAAAAGTTTTTTCTCCACTTTCTCGCTTTTCGCCTTCACTTTTTCCATTTTGCCTTGGATTTGCTCCATTTCCTTGATGTAGCCTTCGAGCGTCGCAAGCGGAATTGTGTACGACGATTTCATTTTCTTCGAGTACAAAATTGCCTTGTCGGGTCGGAAGTTTTCCGTCACTTTCACGATTTTGAAGTCGTCGATTGGAGTTTTAATCCGTTTGCCGTCGAAGCCCGTCATGTGGAGAGCGATTTTCAAGTCGCTTCCGACGGTCGTTTTCGTTTCGCCGATTGTTTCTCCGTCTTGCAAGTAGCGCGGCTCCTTTTCCTTGTCTTTGATTTGCTCGAGCAAACTGTCCTTGTTTTCCTTTCTCTCGACTTCAAGTCGGGCAAGCTCCTCTTCCGTGAGTTCGAGACGGTTGTTCGTGAAATGCTTGATCAGCATTTGGTCGAATTTTTCCGCCCCGTATTCGTTCCGTTGTTCGTTGAAACGCTTCCGCTCGTAGGGGGTCATTTTCGCGACAATGTTGCGGGCGCATTTCATCGCGTCGTCAACGTTCTGGCAGCCCGACGCCCTGAAGGAAACTCGGACATTGTGGAAGAAATTGGCGGCGGTGTTTCTTCTGAATTTGTCGTGGTCGATTTTAAGAGCCGTTTGATACTCCTCGTTCGCGTAAAGCCAGTCGTAGTCATTCTTCATGTCCAGTTTCCTCGCCTCGTATTTTTCCGACGCGTTGATTATTTTCTGATATTCGCGGGCGGACATTTCAAAGGTGTGGACTTCCTCGCCGTTCTCGTTTATGCGGGTGTGCTTTGGGTCGAGGTAGAGGATTTTGTCCATGCTTTTGTCGGTCGGGTGTTCGATGTACTTTTGGAAAACGCAGCCGTCATTGATTTCAATCTTTTTTGTCTCTTCGCTGAATTTTCCGAATTTGGGGATTTTCTGATTGACATTGAACGCGGTTTCGCTGGAAAATCCGTCTATGTTCTTCAAGTGCTGTGTCTCTGAGTTTGGCCGTTCGCCCCTGCCTTCCTCGCGGCCGCTTTCGTGCGCTTGGCTTTTGTCGTCCATTATTGGACCTTGCGCTTGGAGCATGGAAATTGTCTGGTGAAGCTCGGAGTTCTCTTTTTGCGCTTGAATGAGCTTTTCTTGCAGCATCCTAATCGCCCTGTTCTGTTCCTCCATCATTTTCCTCATTTCCTTCATTTGAGACGGCAAAGAATTTTCGTCTTGTCGCGGATCAGCAGTCACCTCTTTTTGTTCGGCTTCTTCTTCGGGAATGACCTGTTCTGCGGCTTGAGCGGTTTTTTCTTGTTGCGGTTCTTTTTGTTTTTCGGTCTTTCTTTCTTCAATCCATTCGACTTTTTCGCCTGCCTGCAATTTTTCCCCGCTTTCTTCCCGCCCGAATGCCGCGCCGCTGATTTTCTGGAACAGCTCCACCTTGCCGGCTTCCTCTGCGAGCCTCCCGATGTCGCCGAGCGACTCCCGATTCCTAAATCCCGCGGCGGCAATCCTCGCGGTGTCCGCCTCGGTAAGCTCGTAGTCGTTCCCGTTCTCCAGGATTTTCCGCATCGCCTCCTTCGCATGGAACCTTCGGTACGCCGTGCCGTGCGCCTCGGCCATCAGGTCGTAGGTGGACTTCCCGC
>CAJUBD010000002.1 GCA_910584475.1 uncultured Treponema sp. | reverse complement strand
ACGCGGGTCTTGATGTGGCGCACGGTGAGTATGTGTGCTTTGTGGATGGAGATGATTACATAGCATTGGAAACCTTTGAATTTTTTATGAACGAGACTGAAATAAAAGATATTGATATGTTTGAATCGTCAGGTTTTATTTTAAATGAGAGTGAATCAAATCTGATTCCTATGCGCCTTTGTTATCGACATGATTGTATTCAACATATTGGCACATGGGAAAGAAAATTGCTTAAAAATATTTTTTCTGTGCATTCAATGCCAAGAACTATTTTAGTTCGTCGTTCCATAATTGAAAGTCAAAAGATTCGATATAATGAAAATTTTTCTTTTCTTGAAGATGTTGGATTTATTTTTGATTTGATTCCTGTTTTAGAAAAAATAAAAATTACTGTGCAGAAGTTTTATTTTTATCGCCAAGTTGAAAACTCTCTAACACATAAGCCTCCAAATGAAATGAAAGAAAAAAACTTGAAGTTCTTTGATTATGCGAAAGAGAAATATAGATATGATAAAGTGCTTTCTAACTTTTGCGATGCGATGTATTTGTATTCTCTTGTATCTAAGTACTTTGATAGTCTCGATGAAAATATCAAAAAAAGAATAAAAGTTTATCCTCTAAAAATATTTACTAGTATGAGATTTCTAGGATTAAGAAAATCTATGGTAATCGCTGTTCTAAAAGTTACTCCTATTACATTTGATAAAAAGTTAAAAACAATTCTGAGGGGGATGAAGTAAACTATGATTAGCATCCTTTATATTTCCCCTATTGTTCCTGTTTCCAAATCACCACATGCTGGTGGGCAAACTGCTCACTATTATGTGAAAAAACTAAAAGAAGACAGCAATGTAAATCTTAAAATAATTTGTTCTTGTGGACATTCCGAATCAAAACTCTTTTCTTTTATGAAAGAGGATGGACTTTGCGGATATGTTGTATCTTCACCTAGAAAAAGTTTGTTTTCAAAAATTTTAAATAAATTTAGCTCTTTGACATATGGTTTTATCTCCAAAGAAAGCATTAATAAAGTATGTGAAATTTGTATAAAGATAAAAAATGAAGGATTCTTACCTGATAGGGTGGTTTTTGATTGGGAAGAAACTTGTTTTATGCTTCCCAAGATAAAGGAAATTTTTCCGCATGCATTCTATAGCGTTGTGGAGCAAGATGTAAAATATCAATCATTGTATCGCTATTATAAATTTTCAAAAAATCCATTCAGGAAATTAATTTATCTATTTTCTTATAAAAGGCTTTTGGCTGCTGATAAAAAGTATTTCCATCAATTAGACGAGATTGTTGTTATAAGTAATAAAGATAAAAAATTGATTGAAGAATTATATCTTGGTATTAAAAAGTGTAGAGTTATAGTTCCGTATTATCATGATTATTTTTATCTTCCGATAAGCGAACCAAAAGAAAATACAGTTGTATTTCTTGGTTTTATGAAACGTTTGGAAAATATCGAGGCCGTGGCTTGGTTTATAGAAAAAGTAATGCCACTTGTTCCAGATGTTAAATTTGTAGTAATGGGTGGTGGTGTTCCAGATTCTATAAAAATATTTGCTTCTGAAAAAGTTGTCATGACAGGTTTTGTGGATTTCTCCAAAATTGATTATTATTATCAAAATGCTCTTTGTATGGCAGTGCCTTTAATACATGGTGCTGGCGTGAAAATCAAAGTTATTGAAGCTATGTCGGCAGGAATGCCGGTTCTTACAAATGATATCGGAATAGAAGGTATTAACGCAAAAAATGGGAGGGACTACTATCATTGTGTTCTGCCACAGGATTATGAGATAAGACTAAAAGAATTAATGAGAAACAAAAGTCTGCGTGTTACGATGGGAACCAATGCTCGTAATTTTATAAAAGAAAATTTAAACTATAAAAAATGTAGTTATGTAGAGAGTTGCAGTAAAACAACCAAATAAGTTTAGATTAATTTTTAAAATTTTATTAGGGGGTATAAGTCTTATGAAATCCATGTCATGTTATAAACATAATTTATTCGCTGATGCAAATATAATGTTGGTCTTTGTTGCAATATTTTCGTATTGTTTTCAATTTCCATTCAGAATGCTTTCCTCATTGATTGTGCCCTCGACATTGGGACTGTTGATAATAAATTTTAAATCCGTTGTGTATAAATTCAATTTTCAAATTTTTGGATTTTATTCTTTGTTCTGCATATATATAGGCATTTGTATGTTAAATGCTGGATTCCATGGAACTGATTTTGTAAGAATATTGCGTTTTTTTACTATTCTTGTATCTATTCCACTTTTTTTTAACATACAATTTTCTGAAAGAATAAAAATTACAATTTATAATTTTTTTATTTTTTTTAGTGTAATAAAATCGCTTGTAATTATTGGGATAGAGATTTGGTGCATCACCACAGATGGTTGGGAGATAATGCGTCGTTGGTGTTTCGAGCATAATTTGGGGGATGTGTATCCCTCCTCATATTTTATTTATAAGATTCAGATTATAGGAAATCCTCTAATTCTGTTTGCATTTATAATGCATTTCACGAAAACAAATAAATTTGATTTTGTGACTTTGATTCTCCTTTCTGGAGTAGTTTTTGTTGGTAATTTTGCATTCTTGCTTGGATTGTTTGGATTTTTTACATATAGAATTTATAGAATCTTGATTTCTCAAAAAAATAGGCGCGGATATTTTACTCCAATCGTATTTTTCTTTTTTGCTTTATTTTTTATGCTATTTTTACTTTTTACATTGAAACAAACAAGAGAAAAGTCTGACTATTCAAATGTTGTCAGAATCCAACAGATACGAGCTTTAATTGACTGCAATTTTTTTCTTGGAGAGGGACTTGGAAATTATATAAAAGTGAATGCTGGATTAAGGCAATACGATGGAGATATATATTTTGAACTTCAGACTTTTTATATATTTAACCAGATAGGAATTATAGGGCTTATTCTTTTCTATCTTCTGACAATTTATCAATGTTACTGGATAGAAAATGTGAAATTTGAAAAAGTTGCTTTGTATTTGATTTACCTTTTGTATTCGTTTTGGAATCCATACTGTTTTGATTCAACGCAAATGCTTGTAATTCTTTTTCTCGGTAATTTTGATCTTGGAGGTATTAACCATGAGCATAATCTGTCTTGCAACAGTATTTTATCCAAATGAAAGCAATGTTGAAAATATGGTGACTTTGGCAAATCAAGCGGATAGACTCTTTCTTTGTGATAATACACCAGATATTGACAATTCATCTATGTTTGATGGAATTGAAAAAAATATAACCTATCTGCCGAACAAGAAAAATTTAGGATTGTCTAAGGCTTTTAATGCTGTATTGAAAAATCCTTTATATGGATTTTCAGATGAAGATTACTGTTTATTCTTTGATCAAGATTCAAGGATTGATGATGGACACATAAAACAACTTGTAGAAATATATGCAGAGCTTGAAGATTCCAGTATGAGAATTGGGATTTTGGGTCCGTCATATTATGATACGAGTACAGAAAAAATTGAAATTGCAAAAATGAAGAATCCTATGCAAGTAGAAAACTGCTTTTCTGTTCCACAGGTAATCACTTCCTCTATGGTCATAAAATACAAAACTTTGAGAGATTTGAATTTTTGGAATGAGGAGATATTTCTTGATTTTGCAGACTGGGATTTGTGTTTCCGAGCAAAGAGGGCTGGATATGAAGTTGTTGTGACGACAAATGTTTTATTGAAGCATAAACTTGGCAAAGGCGTTAAAAAAATCGGATTTATAAACAAGCACTATGATTCACCTGTTAGAGAGTACTATCAAACATGTGGGGCATTGAAACTATTGAGAAAAAAATATGTTCCATTGAAATTTAAAATAAGATTTTTTTTCGTTGTTAATGTGCGCCCCTTTTTTAATGTTGTATTTTTGCCACAAGGAAAACTCAGACGAGATTTTATAAAAAAGGCACGAAAAGACTATAAATTGGGACTCAATTCTACTTTATAAGAAAGGGATTGTAATTACCTTGATTAAGGAGATTTTATATGATAATAACAAGAACTCCATTTAGAGTGAGTTTTGCGGGTGGGGGGAGCGACCTCGCTTCTTTTTACGAAAAGCATGAAGGATGTGTGGTTTCTACGTCAATAAATAGATATATGTATATAACTATTCATCCTTCATTTAACAGAGAAGTTACTTCGGTAAAATATTCACAGACTGAAAACGTAAAGTCGGTAAGAGACATAAAACATCCAATTGTAAAGCAGTTGCTCTTAGATTACAAAATAAACGGTGTTGAAATTAGCAGTAATGCGGATGTTCCGTTTGGAACAGGTCTTTCAACATCAAGTGCTTTTACTGTTGGTTTGATAAATGCCTTGAATGCATTTAAAGGGGTTCTGGTTTCTCAAGAAGAAATTGCAGCACGTGCTTGCAAATTGGAAATAGATGAACTTGGCGAGCCTATTGGAAAACAAGATCAATATGGATGTGCAATAGGGGGACTTAAATACATCCGCTTTTTGAAAGATGGTACGGTCGATGTCGAACCTATAGTTTTAAGCAGAAATCGCAGACAAATGCTTTCAGAAAACTTGCTCCTTTTTTATACAGGACTCACACATTCCGCTGGAGATATATTGTCTGAACAATCTAAAAATGTGGTTTCAGACAAGGACAAGTTTGAAAATACACTTTTGATGACGGAACTTGCAAATAAAATGCGAGATGCCTTGCTCCACGAAGATTTATCAAACTTTGGCGAAATGTTAAATGAAGGATGGAAACTGAAGAGAAATCTTGCAAGTAAAATAAGTAATTCTGTTATAGATGATTATTATATGAAGGCCATTGACAACGGTGCTTCTGGAGGAAAACTTCTTGGTGCGGGAGGGGGAGGTTTTCTTTTAATGTATTGCGAAAAACAAAATCAAGAGCGATTGCGTTGCGCTTTGAACGATTTGGTTGAACTACCATTTGACCTTGAAAATGGCGGAACCAAGGTGATTTATATCGGGGATAAAAAATAGAAAAATTTTGATGAATTTGTAGGGGGTATGATAAAAATGAAAACATTGGTAGCGGGAGGGGCTGGCTTCATAGCAAGCCATTTAATTGATGCATTGCTTGTGGCTGGAGATGATGTTGTTTGTGTAGACAATTTTTCCATCGGCACAAAAAGGAACATTGAGCATCTGAATGGTAATGCGCACTTCAAGTTCTATGAACAGGATTTGAATGATTTTGAAAAATTGCGTGAAATTTTTGAGGCGGAGAAACCTGAGTATGTTTTTCATCTTGCCGCCAATTCCGACATTCAAGCGAGCTCAAAAAATCCATATACTGAATTCAAAAACACATATTCAACAACATTCAATATTCTTGAGTGTATGAGGTTATTTGGTGTCAAGAAGTTGTTCTTTGCCTCTACATCGGCGGTGTATGGAGAAAAGGATTGTATTCTAAATGAAAAGACTCCTGAACTTATGCCTATTTCGTATTATGGTGGGGCAAAACTTGGAAGCGAGGCGTTGATTTCTTCGTTTTCATATATGAATGATATGAGCACATTGATTTTTCGCTTTCCGAATGTGATAGGACCACGTTTAACTCATGGAGTGGTATTCGATTTTATGAATCGACTGAAGATGACTCCGAATGAATTGACAATTTTAGGAGATGGTAACCAGACAAAACCGTATATTTATGTCCTTGACTTGATTGATGCAATTATGAAATTCAAAAATGTTGAAAAAGGTATCACACTTTACAACGTTGGAGTTGAGTCGGTAACTTCTGTTACAAGAATCGCAGAGATAGTTTGTGAACAGATGGGGGTGAGAAATGTGAAGTTCAAATATACAGGAGGAAACAGAGGCTGGAAAGGTGATGTTCCAAAATTCCAATATGATTTGAGCAAAATACATAGTGCTGGCTGGATGGCAAAGCACACATCAGATGAGGCCGTGGCGTTAACAGTAAAAGAAAATCTAAAGTAAAACACTTGGAGGTAATTATGGATTACACACAAAAAATCAAAGAATACTTTGACAAAGAGAAGCAGGTTATTGATTCGGTTTCAAAAGAAGACTTGAGCGAGATTATGAATGTTCTTGAGTGTGCAAGAAAAGAAAGACATACGATTTTTATAATGGGAAATGGAGGCTCTGCTGCCACCGCATCTCATTTTGTGTGTGACTTCAACAAAGGAATTGCGGATGGCAAAGAAGAAGGTTTTGTTCCGTACAAGTTTTTATGCCTAAATGACAATACTCCTTCATTGATGGCTATAAGCAATGATATTTCGTATGACGATGCTTTTGTATTTCAATTGAAGAATTTTCTTAATGACGGAGATGTTGTGATTGGAATTTCAGGATCCGGCAATTCACCGAATGTCATAAAAGCAATTGAATATGCGAATTCGAATGGAGCAACAACGATAGGTTTTTCTGGATATTCAGGGGGAAAACTCAAGCGTATTGTCAAGCATAGCGTTCATGTGCCTATTGACGACATGCAAATCACAGAAGATGTACATATGATTTTTGATCATTGTATGATGAAAATTTTGTGGGCGTGTGCAAAATGATACAAGACAAAGAACCTTTGGTTTCTGTAGTTATGGCAACTTTCAATGAACCTCCTAAATTTGTAGAAAAAGCAATTGAAAGCATTCTTTCTCAAACCTATAAAAACATTGAGGTCTTGATTTTGGACGATTCGGACAGTGTAGAGACCGTGAGAGCGATAGATTCTTTTTCAAATGATTTGCGAGTAAAGATAATAAGGAAAGAATCGCGAATGGGGTTTGTTCCAGCTTTAAATCTTGGATTGAAAGAATCGTCTGGAAAATATATCGCTCGGATGGATGGTGATGATATTGCCTTGCCAGAAAGGTTTCGTTTGGAGGTTGAATTTCTTGAAAAGCATCCGAATGTGGTTGTTGTTGGTGGAGCGATGAACATAATCGATGGGAATGAAAGTGTCGTTGGCGAAAGGTCTTATCCAGAAAATCCAAAGACATTTGCAATTTACAGAAGCCCTTTGGCTCATCCGACTGTTATGATGAGAAAGGATTTGTGTGATATGGGATTTACATATAATGAAAATCTGAAAAAAGCAGAGGACTTGGATTTATGGCTTAGATATATAAAAAAAGGATTTAAAATCAGAAATCTCAAGGAGAGGCTTCTTAATTATAGGGTTCTTGATAATTTTGCAGAAAAACGAGGGCGTGAGCAATTTGATTCAGCCTATATGGTGAGAAAATCTAATTTTTCTTGGCGTTGCCCTTTTTTTAGTTTGTCATCAATTGTTGCAGGTTTTATATTAAATCATATGCCTATGAAATTTTTTGAAATTGCTTATGGAAAAGAAAACAAACGTTTGCAAGATAAATAGAAACCTGTCTTTGGGAAAGGTTGTTTGGCGCGCTGCTTGCGATACACTTGGCATAAAGATCATCTCACTTCAAGCGTGGAGAATGTGGTGGCGTTCATAAAGTTCTGCATTGGAAAAAAATGGATTGCTATTTCCACTTGATGACAGCAAGATTATGTGCGACTGCATTTTCAGCATTTATGAATCAATGGAACTGCGATGCCTTATCTCTAGAAACGCGATTGAAAGTTCTAAAAAATATGACTTGAAATCTATCCGCTTGAAAATGGCGGAGATTTATGACGAGGTGAAAAGTTGTTCTTCATAATATAGTGTTTCGTTCCGCCCGTCAGTTTTGAGGAATGTTTAAAATCCACGCTGAAATGGCGCGTGGATTTTAATCTCGAGTTTTGTTCCAAAACTCGCCATTTACTGCGATTTCTCACTTCGTTGCAAAATCGCGTTTTCAGCAATTCCCGAATTTGACAATTCGCTTATTGCTGAAAATTAAGGAACATTTAAAATCAGCAACTAAAATTGCGTTGCTGATTTTAATACGAGTTTTTTTCAAAAACTCGCGATTTACTGCCCGCTCGCGCGGGCTAATTAAGCGTTCTCGGAAGTTGAAACTTCCTGCGGTGCTTAATTTTAAGGAAGGTTTGCGGCGCACGATTGACTATGAGTTCGTGCGCGAAGTTGAAGGACATACTTTTGGGATGGAATAGCGTGAGACTTAAGCGCGATTTATCCTTTGGATATTTTCATGTGGACGCTGTGTCGCAGGGAAAAACACCAATGTTCAGGTTTCCGAAACGCGGAGCAAACGCCTAAATGGACGGCATCGAGAACTTTTCATTCTCCCAAATTCCATTCAAGTAAACTGTTGTAATTTTTTCCGTTTGAAGAAGCGTAAAGTTGGAGTCGCTCTTCGTCGTTTGGAATTTCAAGTTCGATTTCAAAATTTCCCGAATCCGCGTTTTTTTCAAAAAAATGCCACTCGTCTTTTATGATGAACGCGAATTTCGTGAAATTGCCCGAACGGATTTCAAACTTTTGCTTTGTTCCGGGCTCCAACTTGCCTGCAAGCGGCGCGATGAGTTCCGTGTTCGTGGCGTTGTTGTATGTAATGTGGCGGCTCGGATATTTCAAATGCCCTTGCCCGAAGCCAGCATAATCGGCGGCGGCCTTTAAGTTGAATGTCAAAACTGAATCCGTGTGCACGATGCCTTGTTCCACAAGTTTTGCGATTTTTGCGAGCGCGGCGTTTCGCGTCGTGGCAAATTGATCGTCCGCCAAATAATAGCGGCGATTTTCTTCGACTTTAAAATATGCACCTTCAAAATATTCTTTTTCCTTTTGCGTGATTTTCTTTTCCGCAAGAAATTTCTCGACTGCGGGAATCCACTTTCCTTCGAATTCGGAAATTGAAATCATGAACGGAAACGGCGAATTTTCCTGAACAAAAATTCCGCCTTGATATTCCGCGCCGTCTGGAACGTCGTAGCAAAGCGTGATTTCGCCGCCCCTGCGTTTTGTCCAAGCCGCGCCTTGAATGAATCCTTGTTTGTCGAACAATTCATTTGTTACGAAAAAATTTCCGTTCGCCTTTATGCGCACTTCAAATTCGGCGGAAGTTTCGTTTGAAAAATGCAATTTATCGTCGGTAAGCGAGAGGCCTTTTTGGAAAAATTTTCCTTCGATTTTCGGCTCACTTTCAAATTGCTCTTTTGAAAGTGAGGGCGCGAAAAATTGTTCGGAATCTTTTTGCGCCAAATGCGAATACAAAAATGTTCGCGCGTCCCAAAACAAATATTGCGTGGAATATCGTTTGACGAAAGTTTTGTAATCCAAATATCCCGCATCCCAAGTCGCATCGAGCAAATACCAGCGTCCATTGATTTTCACGGCGTTCCAATCGTGGTCGGGATATTGACCGATTTTGCCAGAAAATCCCGCGCCCTTGGAAAAGCCCGAAATCGTTTTCGATTTGATTCCCGCAAGCGAACACATCGCGTTTATGCAAGCGGCGTAGCCCGCGCAAACTGCCTTTCTTTTTTTGATGACGCTCGCATAATCTTGCATATAAATTCTTCCTGAAAAATACATTTCCGAATCGTAGGCGATGTTGTCGCAAATCCAGTCGTGAAAAATTTTCACTTTCGCAAAATCGCTTTGCGCTCCGTTCGCCAAAAACGCGACGAGCTGCGGAAGAAATTCTTGTGGATTTTTGAAAACGCCTTCAGCAATTTCCGCCGGAACGCGCCGAACCTTGCCGTCCATTTTGTCCGTGTGAAACTGCGAAAGCGAAGCGGATTTTCTAGTGTAGAATTTTAGCGTACCATTCGCCTTCGCAAGCAACACGGAATCAGGGTTTTCCGATTGCGCGAACGCGTACAAAAAAGCGCAGTTTCCGTCTTCGATGGCGGCGTTTATGTGCGCTTCATCAAAAATCATTGCCTCAACCTTTTTTTCCGAAGAACGCGCGGGCATAGGAATTTTTGTGATTTTGCTTTGCTCGGAAACAGAATTTTTTTGTTTCGCCGACTTTGATTTTGCCGCAAACGCGTTTGAAAAAAGCATCGCAAGTGCGACAAATGAGAGAATAAGTTTTTTGGGGGTCATGGGGTTGCTCCTTGATTAATGAATGAAAATTGCGCTAGATATAAATATATCTCTGCAAAGACATTCTGCACAAAATTCTGCAAAATGTTTTTCTTTTTTTTGCTATGATTATTTTCGCATGTTGTTAAAAATAGCCTAAAAGCAAAAAATATCTATCCTAAAAATGAATCTAAAAGGCACGGCTAGAAATAACGCTCGCTGTCATTGCCAAAATCATCAAATTGAAAATAGCCATCAATTTCATGATTGCGATTGTTCATCATTTTGTGATAACGACTTTGAAGAGCGTTTAATTCTTTTGTACAACTTGAATGTTGCAAAAAAACTTTAATTCCATGGTGTTGCGAATCGCCTTTTTTAAAAGCTCTTTCGAAACACATGGATAGTTTCTTTCAATTACAGCGTTGCGTGACTGTAATTGCTCGACTTTTTGAAGGCATTGTACTGAATTGTTTCCAGCTTCTGCTTTCAATTGATTGAAGAATTTTGCATTTTCCATGCAAACCTCCTTGATTAGGAATTTATTTTTGCGGAGCAACGCTCCTTATAAAACATGCTTGCGATATTCTATCGCAAGTCAAATGAATTTTATTTCAAAAATCGAGTTTTTGTGAAATTTGCGATATTTTTTATCGCAAGCCTTTAATATTTTCAAACAATTTGAGATATTTTATCGCAAATCAAAAAAGATTATTTCAAAAAAACAATTTTCTTGCAAACTTGCGATAAATTTTTTATCGCAAGTTCATATTTTCTCAAAACAGATTCCTCGGCTTCGCGTAGAATGACACGGAATTTACATTCTTTCCAAAATCCAATCGCAAATCTTTAACAAGCAAAATCCCCATAAAGTATAAATATACCTTACAAAATCTATTTTATCACAAATGCGGTGGAAAGTCAAGAGTTTTACATATTGATAAGTATATTTATACCATAACAGAATGTTTCTTTTTTCGCTTTCTAATGGCATAATTTTAAATATGGAAACGCTCATCGACATTCCGAAACTTTTCGGCGGAAATTTGCGGCGGCTCAGAAAAAGTCGGAATCTCACTCAGACGCAGCTTGCGGAGATGCTCGATGTTACGCAAAAGCATCTTTCCGTAATCGAAACTGGAACGCAGTTCGTGAGCGCGCCGCTCATCGCGAAAATCGCCTCCGTGCTGCAAGTGGAGCCGGCAGAGCTTTTCGGAGGAACTAGCAGCGAAGCGCGAATCGTGAACGCAGTCTCCACGCGCATCATAAATATGATAAATCCGAAATTCGAAATGATGGCGCGGCAAATTGTCGATGACTTGAAAGCAGAAAAAAAATTTTAAGTTGTTGCGATATTTTATCAAATTTGAAAAAATACGAATTTTAGGAAACGCAGTTTTATCGCAAGTCAAAAGAATTTAATTTTAAAAATCAAATTTTCGTGAAAACTTGCGATAATTTATCGCAAGAACAATTTCATTTCAAAATCCCAGTATAACTTTATCGCAAACTTGCGATCTTTTTTTTAATCTGTTGCGACGCATGCAAGTACAAAATAGATTGTCGGGTCAAGCCCGACAATGACAAACAAGCGAGTTTTGGAACAAAGCTCGAAGTTAAAATTGTCGCGCGAGTTTTTCATAAAAAAAACAAGGCGAAAACCCGATGGCAAGTCGCAAGGCTTGCGTTATATTTTCGGCGCGAAATTTAAACGCTCCTTAATTTTTAACAGTGAAGAAAGTGTCAACTTTCGAACTGTTAAAAATGTGTTTTCGCAATGAAATGAGAAAACACATTGGATGTCGAGTTTTGAAACAAAACTCGTAGTTAAATTTTGCGACAGTATTTTGGCGCAAAATTTAAACGCTCCTTATAAAATTTTTTGTCCTCGTCCGTAAACACATTGAAAATAATTTTTATGTCGCCATCGTTTTCAGCAAGCCACGCTTTTACTGTTCTCACTGCCAAATCGCACGCCTTATCTTTTGGATAGCCAAACACGCCAGTGGAAAGACAGCAGAACGCGATGCTTTTCAATTTCATTTCTTTCGCTTTGTCCAAGCATGAAATGTAGCAACTTTTCAAATCGCTCTCGTTTTGAGTTGTAACCTTGCCGCTTACAATAGGTCCTACAGTGTGGAAAATATATTTGCTCGGCAAATTGTACGCGCTCGTAACTTTTACCTTTCCGCTTGGTTCGTCGCCGCCTTGCATAATTTTTTGGCAATCAAGTCGCACTTGAATTCCCGCAAAAGAATGAATGCAATTATCGATGCAATTGTGAAGCGGCTGAAAACATCCGAGCAACTTGCTGTTGCATGCGTTGACAATCGCGTCCGAATTAAGGCGAGTAATGTCGCCTTGCCACAAAGAAATGCCGCCATTATAGGAAAGCGTCGTAACATCAACGATGCCGCGCATTCGCGTTTGTTCGGAAAGATATTCGTCTTGTAATTTTAAAAATTCTTGCGATGCTGGAATTGGCATGCGGACATTGCACAATGCGCGAAAATATTGTGACTTTTCTTCTTCTGAAAGTGACGGCATTTTTTCACCGCGTTCCGCACAAAGAATTTCAATTAAGCGATCGAGCGATTCCATAATTTTCCTCCCATGAAAAGCCATTCACGAAATTATAATTTAGCGAATGACTTTTTAGCGCAAAAGCGCACAAATAAAACAAGCTTGGCAAGTCGAAAAGTGGCTGGCAAACTTTAGCTGACAAAAGTCACGCCATTTGTCATGTCCTTCCCCTACTAACACAATTTTACTGTAATCGGCGGCCGTCCAGAAAAGTCTGCGATTATCGCTTCCGCTTCGGCAATGTAAAACACTTTTAAAATCGGATTGTCGACAGTTTTATAAATGCTTTTTACGAGCGGACTTTCCGCCAAAACTTTTTCTTTCGCTTTGACATCATCCACCCATTCAACGCGCCCGCGAATACGAAGCCATTTTTCCATCGTAGAAACGCTGATTTCCAAATATGGATTTTTTTGCAATTCTGCGTAGACATCTTTTTTCGCGACAGTGCAATAAAAAATTTTCCCGCCTTCATTGTACATCATTTGAAAAGGCCGAACTTTCGGCTTTCCGTCAAGCCCAATTGTCGCGCAATACTGCAGAGGATTTTCTCTTAAAAATTCAAATACACGTTCCATAAGTTTTTTTTAAACATTTTTGAAAGTTGCAATTCGCAATTTTCAAAAACGCTTTCTCTTTCCATTTTAATTTTTCAAACGAAAGAGCGCAAGCATTTTGCCTGCGCTCTTTTAAAATTTTTTAATTTCACTTTGCAGGGAAAAACATTCCGACGGTCATATCAAGATAGTTCAAACCGCTATAGCTCGCAAATTTTGCCATAACTTTCTCTTTCATTTCCTCCGCGCTTTTGCACTTGCCGCTGATTTCTTTGAGCGCATTGAGATATTCGATTTTCGTTTGCGCGTCTTTCAAATCCTCTGGTGTGTAATGCGAAGTGAGCACGAGGTCAAAACCTTTTTTGATGTAGCCTTCAAGCTGTGAAATTATTATGTCAGCATGCGAGGTGCCCGCAACGATGGAATGGCAGTCATGTCCGAGCATGTGCGTGTACACGCAATTGATTTCGGGAATTTCAATGTCGTAAGCCTCGTTGTTTGATTTGATTGCAAATTTTATTCCAGCAATTTCAATTTCGCCGTCATTGATAATTTTGTCTGCCTTCGCAATTTTATTGTCGAACGCCGCGCCGAACGCGCCAGTAAAATTTTTCACAAGCCCGGCTCCTCCGCCTGAAGTATTGTACTCATCGGAAGATTGCGTTCCGTAATTTGGAACGTTCGGCATAAATGTCGCGCCCGCGCCGTGATAAGCCACCAATTTTGCCGCAAGCTTGATTTTGTTGTCCTCGAGATACGAAGTCAATTCCGCAATGTTGTCAAAAAAACACGGCAGCTCAATACAAACGCCTTGTCCGTTTTTCACGACGATGAAAACTTCGTCATCGATAAAATCGTTCGTCTTGTAAGCATGAAGCTGTACCGCACCAAAATCATAGACATTCATTTCGCCCTTGCCGAGCGCGACCATAGAACAATTGTTCTTTTTCATTTTAATTCCTCCAAAGAATTGATTTGTTGTAACCTTTATGATTACAACTCTAATATAACATTTCCTTGTTGTAATGTCAATAGTTACAACTTACTTTTTTTTCAAATCTTTTAAAAAATCATGGACTAAACCTATTTGTGATAGATATTATGTTCCGAATAGCCTCTTGCTATAATAAGGCAAGGACAGCGACAAGTCAAAAAATAGCAGAAATGCTGATGAAGAAATCGTATCACGCACTGAATGCTATTGTACATACAGCGGGGATATCATATGAGCACGGCAAACTTGAATGAGAGCGTGGCACGAAAATATATTCGTGAGCAAGAGAATGCAGATAAAAATGACGGGCGAACAAAAACTGCGGCGTTACGACCGCAGTTTTGAAGCCTCTATTTACAATCTCCTTTAGTGGCGGTCGTCATGATTTTCTCGACCAGAAACGGAATTGCCCTTTCAAATTTTACGCCGTAAAAATGTCCTGCATCAGGAAGAGTTTGCCGCATTGATTCGACTACGAAATCCGCCGCGATTGCAGCCGCCTGCAAAGGCGGTTTTCCGCGAAGAAGCGCACCCGTGAACGCCGCCGCGTAAACATCGCCAGTACCGTGCATAGAAGCCGCGAGACGCTCGGTAAAATAATATTCGGTTTTGTTACCGTCAAAAACCGCCACGCCAAGCTTGTTCGCTTCAAAACTCACGCCGGTAAGAACGATGTTTTTTGCCCCCATTTTATGCAAGCCGCGCGCGATTCGTTCGATGTAATTTTCATCGTAGCCGCTTTCGACAAAAGGCTCATCCAAAAGCAATGTCGCTTCGGTGAGATTCGGCAAAACATAGTCGGCTTCCTTTACAAGTCTCGCCATTTCCTTCGGAAAATCGGAATCAAAACCAGGGTAAAGTTTTCCATTATCTGCCATCGCTGGATCGATAATTTTTATTGCGCCAGCACGTGCCGATTTTTTGAAGATTTCCAAAATATGCGGAATCTGCGATTTTGAAACATAGCCGGTGTAGAACGCGCTGAAATCTATTTTCTCTTTGAGCCATTGATCAAGGATTTTAGGCATTTCGTCCGTGAGGTCGCGAAAAGTCCACGCGCTGAATCCTTTGCCCGTGTGGTTTGAAAGCACGGAACTTGGAAGAATTGCAGTCTCAATTCCGCACGCGCTTGTAATTGGAAGCGCGACCGTGAGGGAACATTGTCCTACGCATGAAATGTCTTGAATCGTAAGCAAACGTTGATCCATAATTTTTCCTCGCTTTGAAATAAATTTATGTTGAAATGATACAAAATTTCTGGTATTATTGGTATACCCAAATTCTGTAAAATTTTATAATGCCAGTTTCAAGATGATTTTTTTTGTCTTGCGAAAATTCTTGCAAGACGCGGCAGGTAGCAAGATGATTACAATTGATTTCAGCAAGCGGAAAGATTTGACTTTGTGCGAGTATCTTTACTGTTCAATAAAAAAGCAAATCTTAAATGGAAGACTAGTCTCTAAAGAGCGACTTCCGTCCAGGCGCGCGCTTGCCGAACATTTGCGGGTAAGTGTTATTACCGTACAAAACGCTTATGCCAGGCTAATCAGCGAAGGGTATATTTATTCCATCGAAAAAAAAGGATTCTTCGTGGAAGCAATTCCTCCACAAAATTTTCCGCAGCCAAAGGTTTCATTAGATTTTCTTCCGCAGAAAAAAGAAACGCGAGAAAAAAAAGCGAAAAAATATTTTGCGGATTTGAAAAGCAATTCCACAAGTTTTGAAAAATTTCCGTTCGCGCTTTGGGCACGAATTATGCGGCAGGTTTTGAATTCCGGCGACGAACGACTTTTGTCGCGCGTTCCTTTGGGAGGCGCACTTGAATTACGAAAAGCGATTTGCTCGCATTTGCGACAGTTTCGGATGATTGATGTGGACGCAGAGCAAATCGTCGTCGGCGCGGGAACGGATTTTATCTATTCAATGTTGCTACAATTTTTGGGAAAGGAAAATAAATTTGCCGTGGAAAATCCTGGTTACAAGCAACTTGATTTGGTCGCAAAACTTTGTGGTACGAAATGCGTTCCAGTGAATCTTGATGAAAGCGGAATCAGCGTTAAGGACTTAAAGAAGTCTCGTGCGCAAATTGTTCACGTTTCCCCGCAACATCATTTTCCTACTGGAATCGTTATGCCGTACAAACGTCGTTTGGAAATTTTGGATTGGGCGAAGGAGCGGAACGGACGCTTCATAATTGAAGACGACTATGACAGCGAATTTAGATTTGACGGAATGCCGCTCGAGCCGCTTTTTTCATCCGACAAAAATTCTCGCGTCATTTATGTCAACACTTTTTCAAAAACACTTTCCCCCTCCTTTAGGATAAGCTACATGGTTTTGCCTAAAAATTTGCTTGAAGAATTTTTTGCGAAAATGGGATTTTTTTCATGTCCGGTTCCTTCGTTTGAACAGTTCGCGTTGGCACGCTTCATCGACGAGGGCCATTACGAAAAGCATTTGAACAGAATGAAAAATTATTATAGAAGTTTGCGCAACGATTTTATTGCCGCGTTGCAAAAAAGCAAAATCCGCTCGATTGCGAAAATCAAAGAAGAAAATTCCGGATTGCATTTTCTTTTGCAAATTGAATCGAAATTGAGCGGAGATGAATTGCGCAGGCGGTTGAATGCGAGCGGAATCAACATTGCGCTTTTAAGCGATTTTTATTATGACACGCTTGCGGAAAATTCTCTGGCGCAAAAAAGTTTCATAGTGAATTATTCGGGATTGAAAAGAGAGAGAATCGTGCCAATAGTGCGAAAAATGGAAAAAGTTTTTTTGGAATGAAAGAAATGCCGTGCGTTTTTTTCATTATCGCAAGAAATTTCAATTTTAAATTTTCCTTAATCTAAAACTTGAAACTTTTGCGCAAAATTGCTAGAATGATTTTATGGAAAAAACTATTGACGAAGGCACGCTCGAAAAACTTTTGTATCTTTCGCGCCTTTCTCCGGAGAGCACGGATTTGCCGACGCTGAAAAAACAAGTGGACGAAATCGTTTCATATTTTGAAATTCTTTCAAAGTTCGATGACAGCGAAAATCCTTACGATGCCTATCCTTCCACGCAAAGCGAAAAATTGCGCGAAGATGAAATTGTCGCCGGACTTGAAATCCCCGACGTGAAAAAAGTTTCGCCGAATTTTATGGACGGCTATTTTCAAGTGCCGAAAGTTTTGGGCGAAGGTGCGTAATTTTTTGACACACATTGATATGGTTTTATGGATATTCAACATTGGCGCAAAAATGGCGTGCCAATGTTGAATGGCCAGAAAGTCAAGACCTTTGCCCAGACGAATTGTATTGCAATTCAATTTTGATAACGAAAAATAACAGGAAAAAATTATGAACATAAATGAAACAATTCAAAAATTAAAGTCTGGCGAAATTACGAGCGAGACTTTGGCGCGCAATTCCATTGAAACTTTCGAGGCGGACAAAAATTCCGCGCTTCCGCTCAACGCGTTTTTGGAAATGTACGATGACGCACTTTCGCTAGCGCAAGCTGCGGACGCGGAAATTTCTGCGGCGAGAAAAGACGGCTCGCTTGACGCGCTTTTTAAAAAGAAGCCTCTTCTTGGCGTTCTGTTCGCAAACAAAGACAATATTTCCGTTCGCGGAAAGCGCCTCACTTGCGCTTCGAAAATTCTTGAGGGCTATGTCGCGCCTTACGACGCCACGGTGATTTCGCGACTAAAGGCGGCAGGCGCGATTCCGCTGGGACGATGCAATCAAGATGAATTCGCGATGGGAAGTTCCACGGAATATTCTGTTTATGGACCGACACGAAATCCGATAAACCGCGAATATGTTTCAGGCGGCTCTTCGGGCGGAAGCACGGCGGCGGTGGCGGCGAATCTCGCACCGTTCGCGCTTGGCACGGAAACCGGCGGCTCGGTTCGTTTGCCGGCAAGCTATTGCGGCGTTTACGGACTCAAGCCCACTTATGGAGTTTTGAGCAGATGGGGCGTGGTGGCTTACGGCTCTTCGCTTGATCAAGTGGGAATCATCGCGCACACTCCGCAGGATGTGGCGGCGGTTTTGGCGGCAATATGTGGCGTGGATTTTTACGATGACACGAGTGCGGATTTGCCAGAAAGAAATTCGCTTTTGGAATTGAAGCCGTTTGACGCGCAGGAATTTTCCAAATTGAAAATCGCGATTCCAAAGCAGTTTTTGGAAAGCGAAGGGCTTTCGCCCGATGTCGGCGCGGTTTTCGGCGAAACCCGAAAATGGTTTGAGCAAAAAGGCGCGAAAATCGAAGTGGTTGACCTGCCAATTTTGAACGCTGCAATCGCTTCTTACTATGTAATTGCCTTGAGCGAGGCGGCTTCGAATTTGAGCCGGTTCGATGGAATCCGCTATGGCCGACGAGTGGACAACGGCAAAGGCTACGACGAACTTTATGTGGAAACTCGCTCGGAAGGATTCGGTCCTGAAGTGAAGCGGCGAATCATAATCGGAAACTACGTTTTGTCGGAGCAATTTTCAGGCGACACTTACAAAAAAGGAATGACGGTACGCGCGCGAATCCAACGCGAAATGTCTGAACTTTTCACGCACTACGATTTGGTTTTGTGCCCCACGTGCCCCACGCCCGCGTTCAAGTTGGGACAAAAAGTGGACAGTCCGCTTGAAATGTATTTGAGCGACCTTTTCACGACATTCGTAAACTTAGCGCGAATTCCGAGCCTTTCGGTGCCGGCGGGAAAAGCAGCAGACGGAATGCCCGTGGGAATTCAATTCGCAGGCGCGATGTTCAGCGAAGCGAAAATTTTGCGGACGGCGCAAGCATGGGAATCCGAGCACGAAAGCTGCGGAACTCCGATTTGGGATTGAGCGCGAGGAATTTTTTTTTGAGGAGTGCCTGTGCGAATTTATTTTTTGTGTGAGCAAAATTTTTTATCGCGATTTCGCACGCTTCAATCTGAAATCAAATTTATTGAATGGCAATTTTTCTCGAAAATTGGAGAGTTTTTAAAAGCGACTCGTTCAAAAATGCCGCATATTGTTTTCGTGGACTTTTATTTGTTCAACGATGAATTTTTTTGCCTAAAAGAATTTTTCGAAGAACAAAAAATTCTCGCGTCCTTGCTTTATCTTAACAACCCAAAAGTGCCAAAAGATTTTCGTATCAATTTTTGGCTGCACCAAATTTCTTCAAATATAATTGAAAGCGAGCAGGAAAGTTGCAAAAAAATTTTTGATGTGATTGCAAGCAAAACTTATATTTCAGACTGCGATGCGAAAGCATTTTCCGAAATTGATTCAAGCAAATCAAATGCCGAACCAAAAGAAGTGCCGAATGAAGATTTTCTGTACCGCTTTAGAAAAAAGAACCGAATTTCACAAAAGCCGTTTTTTCTTTTAAAATGTCTTTACCGCCGTCGAGAAAGCGTCAGCGTGGAAGAACTGATTTGCGATTTTAAAAAGGAAAATATGCCTATTTCAAAGTCCACACTTTCTTTATGCATATCGCGACTCAGAAAATATATCAATGAAGACACAGATTCTGAAATGGATTTGGTAAAGGAAGGAAACGGTTACAAACTAGTCACTTTTGGAAAAAATCATGACATTTGACATTGTTTTGCTAGTCGTGGCGGCGTTGCTTTTACTGATTGGATTTGTTGGAACGATTGTTCCTGTTCTGCCAGGCGCGCCGCTTGCTTGGTGCGGGCTTTTGTGCGCACATTTTTCAGAATATTGCGCCGTTCCAATTTGGATTCTAGCCGCCACCGGATTCGTAGCCGCGGCGGTGAGCGTGCTCGACAACATTATGCCCATCGCGATGACAAAGAAATCTGGCGGCTCAAAGTGGGGAACTTGGGGAAGCACGATTGGATTGGTCGTGGGGCTTTTCGCAGGTCCGCTCGGCATTTTGGTCTGCCCGTTTTTCGGCGCGCTGATTGGAGAATTGCTTCACGATTCGAGCGACTTCAAAAAATCGCTGAATGCCGCGTTCGGCGCGTTCAAAGGATTTTTGGCTGGAATCGGAATCAAGATGGCGGCATGCGCGGCGTTCATTTGGATTTTCATTTGGTTTTTGCTCAAGTCATCGACAAAAAGTGTTTAAAGTAAATGGCTAAAACATTACGCAAGTACATTCTGCGTCCTTGCTATCGAGTTTCTGCTTGCGCGGTTTATGTTAACTTCGAGTTTTGTCGGTGCGGAGCACCTTACCGAAAACTCGTTTATTTAATGAAGGTTTGAAATCCGCGATTGGTGCAGAAATGCCAAATCTAAATTTGACGCACGAATATTTTAGCTTCTGTTGATTTTTCCTTGACAGCGAGGAGAATGTGTGGTAGAATTCTCGAAGAATTCGCAAAAAAGCGAAAAGTAATTTCATTTGGAGGAAAAAATGAAAAACACATTCACCTGTATGGGGGGGGGTATTAACTAGCCTCCTTTTGGCACTTCTCTTCTCTCTCGCATCGTGCGATAACGGCAGCACTTCTGGCGGGAATCCCTCGCAAGGCGGCAACGGTTCGCAGGATGACATTTCGCAAAGTCCAGACATCGACTATTCTTTGGGCACTCCGCCTGACGAAAACTTGAAAATTCCTGACGACAAAATCACGGCAGAAGAAAACTGCGCGGATGGCATTTACATTAAGTATGCGATTCCGCAAGGAAAAGATGCCCAAAGTTGCACCGCGTGCATCGACGGGATCGGACTGGTTTACGAAAACTACGGCTTGGATGGCAAAAGCGAGGACGAGCTATTCTATCCTTTCGTCACGCCCGGCAAGGAATACACGGTGCGCTTCGTTTTCAACTCAAAGGAAATTGAGAGGGACGGCTGGAAGTATGGCGGGGCGGAGTGCGTCGGCTGGTTCGACGCGAAGGCAAAGGCCGGCTCGAAAAGCAAAGGCGAGGTGAGGCTTACGGACAAGGGCGAAATCGAAGTAAAGGCGAACGGCGATTTCCGCTTCACGAAAAGGCCCGCTTTCGAAGGCGAAAGCCGGCTTGATGCCAACGGCGGATGGTATATGAACGTTTGCTTGGTGGAAGGCGTTTCATGGTTGCATGATGACCGCAAGACGAAATGGCGTGGCGAACTCAATGTTCCGAGCGCGGAAAGAGAAAACACCATCAACTTGTATACATACGACGAAAACGATTCTTGGAGAAATGGCGGCGATTGGGAAATCGACTTCCTTTGCATCCGCCCGCGAATGAAATACACTTATGACGACAAGGAATACACATACCAATGGGACGGCTTCACCGAAGAAAATCTGCAACTCAAGCCGAAAGCGGAACTGTGGAGTGAAATCGACGTGAGCAATCCCGCCGATGTGAAGAAAATCGTCGGAACATGGAATCGGCATTTTGAAGACTACAGAGGATATGGTTCACTATGGGTAAACTATATCGAAGACGAGACATTGATCATTGATTCTATGAATGTGACAGCAACCGATGTTTCGACATATACGAAGGCTGATGGAGATGCATTTACCAAAGATGATTTGTTAAAACTCATTTCTTATTACGATTACGATTATTATGGTGAAACAGGTAACGGCATTGCGGCATCAAAAGTTGAGGACTTTGAAAAAACACTTGATAATGAGTCTCGCGTTTTGAAGTTTGAAAAGATCCTTTATGAAAAAGGTGATGCTATGGAAGAGACATTCTATTACAGGATTTATTATCTTGATTCCAATACAATACTTTCCGACAACATGAGAACGATTACCAAAAAATATGACGGTGAACCTGAACTAATTTCTGAATATTTCGCAGACGACTTAAAACATTATGGTGTGGAACTTTTTGATAATGGCACCGCGTTGCGAATTGTAGACGGACATTATGAAAATGGAGATAAACATTATATTGACATTGACTACAAAAAGCAATAGTCTGTAAAAAAATGGCGCAATTTTTTTGCGCCGTTTTCCCCCAATTTCACTTCCCCGAATTCCTCTCCCAAAAAACGCCGTCTTCATAGCCTTGTATTTTCTTGTCGCGCTCCGCCAAGTCGAGCCGCTTTTGCGCCCAAAGACAATATTCGAAATTCTTCTCGATGCCGCAAAAATGACGGGCGAGTTTTTTCGCCACCACCGCGCTCGTTCCCGAACCCAAAAAAGGATCGAACACGACCGCGCCTGAGGGCGAACTTGCCAAAATCAGTTTCGCGAAAAGTTTTTCGCTTTTTTGTGTGGGATGGTCGGTGTTTTCCGCCATCGACCAAAACGGAATTGAAATGTCGTCCCAAAAATTTCCAGGATGCGTCATGCGGAATTTTTTGCCGTCGATTTCACTCCAATCTTTCGGCTTTCCGTTTTCTTTGTACGGCGCGCGAACGGCGCGTTTCAATTTCACCGCGTCAACGTCAAAAAAATACTCGTCGCCCATTGTCGCAAAAAAAATATCCTCGCAGGAATTTTTCCAATTGTTTTTCGCACCCCTCCCTTTTTCGCGTTGCCAAGTAATTCGATTTCGCACGCGCAAATATTTTTTGAGCACAAAATACAAATCCGCGCTGCTTTGCCAATCACAACAAACATAGACGCTCGCTTCAGGTTTGAGCACACGCAAAATTTTAGGAAGCCATGATTCCAAATATTCGCAATATGACGAATCGCTGGTTTTGGAAAATTTCATCGCGCCAAAATTTTTCGTCAAATTATACGGTGGATCTACAATCAAAAGGTCAACGAATTTTTCAGGAAGAAATTCCATCGCGGAAAATAAGTCAGCGCAAATTATTTTGTCCAAAATTTCTTCCGAAGAAAATTGCCGCAATTTTTTTACGATGCGTTTCTCATAAAAAATTTTTTCACTTTCGGAAAGCGTGAGAGTACGATTGTTCTTTGCACGAATTTTTTCCCGCGACATTTTCATCCTCGCCCCAAAGCGGAAATCGCCGCGCGAACGTCGTCAAGCGAAAATTGCTCGCGGGAATTTTGAGCGGCAAGCAAAGCCGCCTTGTTCAAGACGCTTTCGATTTTCGCGCACGAAAATCCGCTGAACATCGCCGCCAATTTTTGCGCTGTGCATTCAGCGGACGGATTTTTTCCCGCAGAATATTTTTTCACCAAATTTTCACGAGCGGCTTCATCAGGAAAAGGAACGGAAAAAATCGCGTCAAACCTGCCCGGTCGAATCAAAGCCTCGTCAAGCGCGCGGACGCTGTTCGTGGCGGCAATCACAAGAACGCCAGCATTTGCCTCGAATCCGTCAAGTTCATTCAAGAGAGCGGTAACAATTCGCGTGTTTTCAGTTTCAATCGCGCTGCCAGAATAATTTCTGCGCGTTCCGATTCCGTCAAACTCATCGATAAAAACTATGCATGGAGCACAACTTCGCGCCTTGCGAAAAAGCATTTTCACTTTCATTGGGCCAATCGCCATGAACATGCTTTCAAAATCCGTCGCCTTGGCTGGAATAAAATTCACGCTCGCCTCGCCAGCCAAAGCGCGGGCGAAAAGCGTCTTTCCGTTTCCAGGCGCGCCTTCAAGCAAAATTCCTTTCGGCATTCGGATTCCGCGTTTCGAAAATTTTTCAGGCGACTTCATAATTTGCATAATCTGAACCATATCGCGCTTGAGAGAATCCATTCCGATTATGTCGCTAAATTTCACGCCAGTGCGGCGAACTACTTTGAAAGAATTTGGCGAAATGAATTTTCGAAAAACTAAAATCGCTGCGATGAAAAAAATCGCGTAGAAAATTATGTCGAGAGCGAGCGAAATAATTTGTGAAAAATTTTTTTGTGTTTTTACATCCACATCATTCTTTAAAAGGAATTCTTTCAGCAGAGGCGAATCGGGATTTTTCGTCTTGAAATTTTTTCCGAGCGAATCCGTAAAAATAATTTCGGTCTCGGAAATTTCCGCTGAACGAATTTTCTTTTCTTCGACATTTTTGAGAAATTCTGAATACGGAATTTCTTGAATTTTCGCGGACTCAAAATCAGAATAAAAAAAATATCCGACGAGCGCAAGGATAAGAAAAATCGGCAAAAAAATTTTCGGTTTGAATTTCATTTTGAAAATATATCACAAGGCGCGAAAAAAGAAAAGTAGTATTGTTTCTCATTAAAACAAAAATCCCGGCGACATCGTGTCGCAGGGATTTTTGCATTAAAGCCCGCTCTCCTGTGAGTTCACTTCGTCCAAAATTTTTATCAGTTCTTCACGCGTTTTTATTGGCGGTCGTTCCAATTTAAATGGCTTTTGCGCGTCCAAAATATTTTGCGGAGTAGAAACTGTTTCGCCCAAAGTGTGCCGGATGAATTCCGCCGAATATGCCGGATGGTCGCGCTGAATCAAAACCACCGCATCGCCCGAGCCTATTTCCATATTGCCGCTTTTTTTCGCGGCGGCGTAGGCGCGAGAAGTCGCCCTGTCCGTCACGAGCGAATATTTTTTGTACAATTCTTTCGCGGCATTTTCGGCTTCGGCATCAGAAACTCGCGCCGGATAAATGAAACTTTTTATCATCGCCGAATATCCAGTGAAAAAATCTTCAAGGCGTTCAAGATTGCTTGGCACGCTCGGATCAATCGGCTTGCGCTTTTCATTTGGCACGAGCGCGTCCGAAATCACGGGATAGCCTTGTATGTCCACATTGAGCGCGCCGCTCGCCGGAACAATAAGTCCGCTCATCGGAAGCGAAAGCCGCCAACTGTAAAGTCCCGCCATCAAATTGCTGTAGTTTCCTGGAGCGAGCGCATAGTAAATGTCGCCCGAAACTTTTTTCTTGAGACGTGAAAATGCATAAGTATAAAAAAACGCGTGTGGCAAAAGCCGTCCGATGTTCGCCGTAGTGGAAATCGTGAGCGTATATTTTTCCACGAGTGCGCGGCTGGAAAGAATTTCGCGCACAAGTCGACGGCAGAATTCTTCGTCGCCGTCCGCTTCGACAGGAAAAATGTTTCCGCCGTTCCAAATAAAATCCTTTTCGCAAAGCCCGCGCAATTGTCCTTTCGGATAAACCAAAACTGATTTTACATTCCGTCTTTCGCGCATAACATGGCTTAAAATCGCGCCGTGTTTTCCAGTCGTGATGTCCAACAGAATCGGTCTTCTGTCCTGTAAAATCGAAATCGTTTCGAGGCAAGAAACCAAATACGAAATTCCGAAGTCACGGTGGCAGCCAGTCGGTCCATTGAAAAGTTCCAGCGTAAAAAGATTCTCATCGAGCCGCTTTACTTTCGGTTCGAACGGAAAAGCATGCGTCGCGATGGTTTCGCAAATTATCGGAGAAAATTCATCGTTCAAGCATGCGCTCGTGAGCGCGCCCGCAATTGAAGGAAAAGGTGTCTGTTCGTTCGTATATAAAATCCAGCGGCGCAAATTCGCGTTGCCTTCGGGAACATAGAGTCCGCCGTCGCTAGGCAGCGCGTCCAAAATCGCGTTCAAAAATCCACTGTCCAAATTTTTGTCTCTTGTACTCGTAAATCGCATGGCGCAATTCTATCATATTTTTTAAATATGTGGAAGTCTTAAAAATAAGTTATCTCTAAAAACTTCAGTTTTTAGAGATAACTTTGAAAATGCCATAATCTTTCCCAAAATGCCTAAAAAACTTTTTCGATATGCGGACGCGCCGGACGGATTTTGAACCGGCTCACCGCGAATACGATTGCCGCAGGAATCACGATTCCGGCGAGCGAGCATGCCGCCTTGAATCCTTCGGTGGCTGGCCGATGAAAAAAAACTTGGCTTATGGCAGGGGAAAGGAAAAACGCCGCGATGGCGCACAAAACTGGCGCGAAAAGCGAGATGATGCTTTGCACCGCTTCCGCTTTTTGAGAAGTCGCGATGCTCACAACGCTTCCTTCTTTTATTTCAAAATTTTTTTCGTTGCTCACGGCAAACGGAGTTCCACGCTGGGCGCACCGTTCCTTGCACGAAAGGCACGCGCCAGTTATCATCGGGAGAACTTGGGCTTGTGAATTGTCGTCGCTCACAGAAACCACGAACGCAGTCTGTATCATTTTTCCATTTCCATTAAATTAAATTTCATACTCATTAAAATTAAGCGCCGCAAGAAATGTCAATTTCCGAGGACGCTTAATTCGTCCGCGTTAACAACTCGTTGCGTTGCTGACAAGTCCAATAGGCGAGTTTTGAAAAAAACTCGAGTTAAGGTAGACAGCGCAATTTTAGCCGTTTACCTTAAGCGTTCTTTCAAGACTGAAAGCCTCGCTTGGCATTCCGCCTCGCCTCGCGCATTGCCCAATTCTGAATAAGTATCGCGCAAATTGAACAACGCATCATAATAATATGGATTTATCGAAACGGCGCGCTCGAAAGCCTCCGACGCATTTTCGTATTCGCCCCGCTCGAAAAAAATCACGCCCATCGTGTTCCACAAATGCGCGTTCCCGGGATTTTCATCAAGCCCGTCTTGGCAATATTCTGTCGCGTCCGAAAATTTCTTCTGCTCGAGACAGATGATGGCAAGCGATTCCAAAACTTCTTCGGCGCAGTTCAAGTTGAGCGCAGTTTCCATCGCGGATTGCGCGGCGCGGAAATTCCCTTGCCTTTGGTAAGCGATTCCTAAATTGAAATACAAAATATAATTTTCCTTTTCGAGCGTAATCGCCCGCTTATAGCAGGCGATGGCTTCCGAAAAATTTCCGCTTTCAGAAAGTTCGATTCCACGATTGTTCAAGACTTCAACTGATTCTGTCATACACCCGCCCACTTGCTTTCGATTTTCAAATGGCTAGCGCTGAATGTTTTCAAAAATTTTTGAGAGCATTTCACGCGCGCCGCTTCTATTATCGCTCAAAATCGAAGTTAGTTCAAGCGTTTTTTCCCGAATAAGTTCACTTCCGTAATCAAACGCATTTTTTATCGCGCCAGAATTTTCAAGGATTTTTATAGCATCCTCTACGGCAGGGCTTTCTATTCCTTCGACTTTGGCGCGCTCAAAAAGCGAGGATATTTTATCTTTCGCGTCAGGAAAATTTTCCACGCAAATCAAAACGGGAAGGGACTTCTTTCCTTCCACGATGTCGTCGCCACGTTTTTTCCCGGGATTTCCGCTCGTGAGATTTTGGACATCATCCAAAACTTGAAAGCCTTCTCCAATCTGCGCGGCAATAATTCCCGCCCGTTCAATGGTTCGCATTTCCGCGCCACCCGCCATAAATCCGATTTTCGCCGCAAGGCAAGAAAGCGTTCCGGTTTTGCATCGAACCATTTGCGAATATTCTTTGACGCTCGGAAAAAAATCGTTCGCGTTGTGCCATGCAATGTCCATCGCCTGACCCAAATGAAGCCGCCTCAATTCCTCGGCGTACAAATCGTAGAAAAGTTTTTTTTGCACGTCGTCCGCCTCGATGGAATTGATGCAAGAAGCCGCCTTAAAGTAAAGCCAACTTCCCGCATTGAGCGCGACATCAAGTCCATAGGAAATGTAGGCGCAAGGCTTTCCTCGCCGTTCCGTGGCTCGGTCTTCGATGTCGTCATGAATCAAACTCGCGGTATGGACGAATTCCAAAAGCGGAGTGAGACGAAAAGCATTTTCGATTTTCCGCTCGTCCAAAGTCGCCATTTTCGCGCACAAAACCAAAAGCAAAGGACGCCACCTTTTTCCGCCTTGCCGTACAAGCGAACGAGTAGGTTCTAGAATGTTGCACAAATGTTTTTGCTCCACGCAATCAAGCGCACCGAAATTTTCTTCAAGCCAAGCGGCGGAAGGAACATCGGGAAGTTCGCGCCGCAAGAT
This sequence comes from uncultured Treponema sp., assembly GCA_910584475.1. GTDB lineage: Bacteria > Spirochaetota > Spirochaetia > Treponematales > Treponemataceae > Treponema_D. The sequence continues at coordinate 204,208 of CAJUBD010000002.1, read as the reverse complement.
GAGTTCGATTTTCTGTTTTATCGTTTCGATATTGTTTTTCATTTTAATTCGCCTTGATTTTATCTGAATGCTTTTTGCAAAGTTTTTTCCACGCAAATGTTCAAAGTTGTATTATGCTGAATCGCATAGACCGCCGCCCTTTTGTGAAGTTCAAGAGAAATGCGAAAATTGAAACCGCCTTTGTAAGTCGTTTCTAGTTCGGAGCGCAATTCCCTCGCGTTTTTTCCTTCCTTAATTTTCAGCAATGAGCGAATTGTCAAATTCGGGAATTGCTGAAAACGCGATTTTGCAACGAAGTGAGAAATCGCAGTAAATGGCGAGTTTTGGAACAAAACTCGAGATTAAAATCCGTGCGCCATTTCAGCGCGGATTTTAAACCTTCCTTAAAATTAAGCACCGCAGGAAGTTTCAACTTCCGAGAACGCTTAATTAGCCCGCGCGAGCGGGCAGTAAATCGCGAGTTTTTGAAAAAAACTCGTATTAAAATCAGCAACGCAATTTCAGTTGCTGATTTTAAATGTTCGTAAGAAATCAGCTGTTTTATTCCTTGCACTTTTCCAAAAAAAAGTCCGTCGTTCTCAGAGAAATTCAAACTGCCAATATAATTTTTGTACTTCATCGTATTTTAATATAATACCTCCGTTATAAGAACATCGTCTCGCAGTGAAACGAAAAATGACAGTGAACAAGCGAGTTTGCGCTGACAATCTCGAAGTTAAAAATGGCGCGACACATTCAAACGCTCGCCTCACGCGTCAAAAGCGTTTTTATCTCATCCAAGACTTTAAGCGCATTCGTACCCGTTTGCAGTGTGGACTTGAGCGGAGCACGGCCATCCAAAAAATCCACGGCGTTTTGCACCATATTCGCGAAGTAGCCAGTCTGTATGCGGCCGCCTTTTTTCGGCAAAACGATTTGCGAGTCTCCCTCAAGCGAAAAAAATCCCGAATACAATTTCGATTCCGCACGACGAAAAAATTTGGCGAAGCCGTTGCCTATGAAAATTCTTCCTTCTGTTCCTATTATGTCCACTTCAAATCCAAAAAATCTGCTGCGCCCGCTCATTTCCAAATTCACGCTCGGACAGAATTTCGTCGCATAATGCGCACATAAATTTCGCACTATTTTTTTGTTTTCCTTGTCGAAAACAATTCCGCTCAAACTTGGTTTTTTCAAAATCACGCCGACATTTTTTCCATCGGATTTTCCGCCGAAATTTTCTTGAATCGCCTCGAGCAAAAAAAGCACTATGTCCGCCAAATGCGTTCCGTCGTGAATCAAACTGTAGCCGCCTGTTGATTCCGCGTCAGGGTCGTAAAGTCGCATTCCCGAAAAAAGCCGCGCGGACATGCATTGTATGTCGCCAATTTTCTTCGCGTACTCTGCGGCGGCGTTCCAGTCCAGCGCGAATCGTCGCTCGTGGTTTACCAAAATCGGCACGGAAAATTTTTTCGAGGCACGGCGAATTTTTTCTGCTTCATGCAAATTCAGCGCGACCGGCTTTTCCAAAATCAAAAGGCGCGGTCTATGCGAAATCACTTCAAGCGCGACCGACAAATGCGCGTTCTCGTTCACCGCCACCACAACGATGTCAGGAGCACAATTCTGCGCGTTTTTCCCGATGCGCTTTCCATCGCAGTGATCCTTATCGCCGCATTCCGCGAACGCTTCGTACATTTTTTCGACGCTTTCGAATGTGCTCGCGCTTGGATTGTACTCTTTCCATTTGGAAAGGCTCTCCAGATTTTTGTCCACGCCCGCAATTATTTTTACTTGCGGATTCGCATTCAAAGCCATCGTGTGGCTAGCGGGCTGCTCGCGCTTTTTGTCGAAACCGAGCGTAAAGCCGATTCGTCCAGTTCCTACCACGGCCGCCGTGTAGATTTTTTTCGTAACGTTTCCTTCGCGCATCACAAATGTCGCTCCAAATATTCGACGAAATCTTTTTCCTCAAGCGGCTTTGAATAGAAAAATCCCTGAACATAATTGCAGTTTATCGAACGCAAGAAATTTATTTGCTGTTCAGTTTCCACACCCTCGCAAATCGTTTCCTTGCCGAGTTGTCGCGCCATTTCCACAATTTGCTTCACCACTTTGAATTCGCTGTCGGAAGAAGACGAAGCATGTTGAACGCCCAGCATAAACTTGCGGTCAAGTTTTAAAATATCGGCGGGAATTTTCGAGATCAAGCTCAGCGAAGATTCGCCCGTACCGAAATCATCGATGGCGACACGGAAGCCCTTTTCATGAAGTTGTTCCGCCACCTCGCGCGCACGGTCATCCGCCACGCCCAGCGAACGTTCGATGATTTCCACTTCAATCATTTGCGGCGGAATGTTGTAACTGCGAAAAAGATTTGAGAAGTTCGTCACGAACCTTTCATCATTCAGATGAAATCTCGACATATTCATCGAAATCGGAACAAGCGGCTTTCCCTCCGCAATCCGTACTTCCATGAATTCAAAAACTTTTTGATAGACATAAAAGTCAAGGCGATTTATATAGCCGTTGCGCTCGAAAAGAGGAATGAAATTGTCGGGCGTGATGGTGCCGAGTTCGGCAGATTTCCATCGCACCAACGCTTCCGCGCCGATAATTTTTTCGTCGCTCAAATTTATTTTCGGCTGATAGACGACATAGAATTCATCGTGCGCGAAGGCGATGGGAATATAGCGTTCGATTCGCTTTTCATTGAGAATACGCGTTTCCATGCTGCTGTCATAAACAGAATAATTTTTCAGTAAATTGTCCTGAACCATGTGCTTGGCGTAACTTGTCTTGCCTATGAGATTTTGAATCGTATCGCGTTCGTAATTTTTTCCGGCGAAAACGATTCCCGCCTTCGTGGGAATAAGCTCGCAAGCGCGCCCCGCAAGGAAATTTCCGTTGTACAAAAGCGAGTCAAATTCTCTGAGTGCGCTTTCGCTGTCAGAAATCGGATACATCAAATAAAAATGATCTATGTGTCCGCGAGCGACGATTCCATTTTTTTCGCGCGCGATTTCGTATAGCCTGCGCGAAAGCAGAATCAGCTGTTCGTTCGCGGTGGCTATTCCTTCGGTTTGTTGCACGATTCTGAATCCGCGAATGTCGAGTCCCAAGATCATATAATTTTGCTTAGGATTTTCCTTGAAAAGTTTTTCAGCCTCTTCTTCAAAATGAAATTCAGTCCACAAACCCGTAAGTTCGTCGAAGCTGGCAGTTTCCTGCAAGGTAAGGCGGTGCGAAGAAATTCGTTTTAAGAAAACAGCAAAAACGAAAACGGCCGCCACGATGACGAAGAAAATGAACAAAGCGCAAATTATGATTATGCTGTTTTTGAAAACCGCGGTCGAAGAGTCTATTCTATTGAGAGGCGCGTCCACGGCAATTATACAATTGGTTTGGGCAATTTTTTTCCACACCACAAATTCATCCGGATAATTTTTTATTTTAAATATAAAAGAACCCTTCTTCATGTCCGAGATTTTTTTTAAGAAAGTACTATTTAAATAAATTTCCTCTTCGCTCAAAAATTCGCTCGTTCTATTTAAAATGGATTCATGATTAATCGGAACGATAAAATTCCCTTCTTCGGTCATGGCAAAGCCAAAAAACATATCGCTTGAATCCATTCCCGAAATCGGAGATTCTATAGTCGCGAGCCGTAGCGCATAGAAGACGGTCGCCACAATCTCGCCGCCTTTTCCAATAACATTTTTCGCGATGGCGTATTCATCTTCGGAAAAAGACTCCAAATCGAAAAGCGAGAGCACATAAGGAACATCGGATTGGATGATGTTCTTGAAGAATTCAGTGCCAGAAATATCGACTTTTTGCCCAAGAACGGAAGTCGCCTTTCCGTCGTTCGCGGCGTAGAAAATATCGTTTACCTGAATCCTCATCACGGGATTCTTTTTCCGCAGGAAATTCACGGCGCGTTCCGCATCGCCGCTTTTCAATTCTTCGGATTTTGCGAATTCATCCAAATCATTGAAATAGTCCTTGAGAAACCCCTCCATATAGTCTGCGTGGCGCGCCACAAGATCATTGCATATTTCCGAGTAAAATTCGCGAACATTGCTTTTCGCTATGCACAATTCCGCGATGACGAAAATTCCTATTATGACAATGGCAATCGCGACTATGGAAATACAAATCCCCGCCACCGCTTCTATTCGCCCATGAGGAAGTTTGGACTTTTCAGTAGTTTTTTGTCTCATATTTTATTAATAAAAACTATTCCTTTAATTTTTGAATAGCGAAAAAGTTTCAAGTTTTTCGCTATTCAAAAAACGCGATTTTGCAATGAAATGAAAAATCGCAGTAGATGGCGAGTTTTCGGTAAGGTGCTCCGCACCGACAAACTCGAAGTTAAAGTTAGCGGCAACATTTCAGACGCTAACTTTAAACCTCCGTTAAATTTTCAACATTGAGGAAACATAAGTTTCCGAGAATGTTGAAAACGCGACTTCGCAATGAAATGAGAAGTCGCAATAGATAAACGAGTTTGTGCAAACAAACTCGAAGTTAAACTTGTCACGCCATTTCAGCGACGAGTTTAAACGTCCGTTAAATTTTCAACATCGAGGAAACAGGCTGGAAACTTCGCCTCACGGCTCGTTACCAGAACAGTTTCCGAGAATGCTGAAAACACGGTGGCAAGCCTTGAATTCGCGCAATGATGCAAAGCGAATTCAAGGCTTATTGAAGCGCGTTGACCAATTCCTCTTCCGAAACGTCGACTCCTTTGGACTTCGCCCAATCGACAAGTTTCCCGGAATCAAGCGCATTTTCGTATTCGCTTTGAAATGCGCTGTCAGAAAGAATTTTATTTTTCAATTCGCCCAAATTCATTTTTCGCTCCCATAAATAAAGCCAAGGACGGTTTAGCCTAGAAACTTCGTTGCCAGTACAAAATCGCGATTGACTTTTTAGCGCGTACATCGAAAACTTGTTGCGACTCACGCACATAAAATATGCAAGTTTGCAACGCAAACTTGATTCGTGCAGAGGCTTCATACTCTGATGCTTCGCGTCGAGGTATGTTGATTTCCCTAATTTCCTGCGACAAAGAAAGTCTCAACTTTCGAGTTGCTGAAGCTTAATTTAACCTTTGATGATTAAATTTTCATCATGACAAATCATATCACGAATTCAATATTTTTTCAACAAAAAATTTCAATATTGACATTAACGCATGACAACAAGGGGTCAAAATCATATTGAAAAAATCCGAAAATCAAGTAACGGAAAATTGAATTTTTGGTTTTACATTATAGAGGTTCATCTTTATGAAATCACAGCGCATATTTGCCGCTATTTTTTTTGTCGCACTTTCGTCAATCGTCGCGCATTCCCAAGAGGGCGATTCAAAAATTGTCATGACGATCCAAGACGCGGTTCAGACGGCACTAGAAAACAACATTTCTCTAAAAAGAAGCCAAATTCAATTGGACGCGACAGAACGCACGAAGAAAAATTCGTGGAATAGCGTAAGCCCCTCCCTTTCGGTAGGCGGGGGATTTTCCAAAAACAATGACAATTTTGCTGAGAATTATTCGGCGTACATCCAGGCGAGCATCGGGATAACGCTTTCGACAAATTTGTATTCCGACATAAAGGACGCGGCGTTGCGATATGAAGCGGGCGAAATTTCTTATGAAACTGCACGGCGCACAATCGAGATGAATGTGCGTTCGGCATTTTACGGTTTGCTTTATCAAAAAGAAAACATTTCTCTTCAAGAACAAAATCTTGAAACTACTCGCGCATTGTACCAAACGAATCAGCGAAAATATTCGCGCGGCGCGATCAGCGAAATTGACGTTCTTTCAAGCCAAGTAAATTACGAGCGGAACATTCCGCTTTTGCAAAACGCGCAGATTACGCATGACAAGAATTTGGCTTTGTTCAAGCAGATGCTCGGCTTGGAACAAGACGCGCAAATCGCTTTGAGCGGCAATCTTGACGAAATAATAAATTCGCTCAAGCCCAATTTTAACAGCAAAGGCGAAATCGAAAACATACATTCTTTTATTGAGAATAGCGATGCGAAAAATTTGGAACTTGCCGCCCTTGAAAAAAATTTGGAAATTGCGCAAAACAGTTTGCTCGCTTCAAGGTTTTCGGCTTACGGTCCGACAATCAGCGCGGGATGGAGCTATCAGCCCACTTGGGCGAAAACTCCATTGACCGAAAGCAGCGGACCGAATGACGGGGGCTGCCTGAGCCTTTCAGTAAGCATTCCTCTCGACGGGCTTTTTCCATGGTCACAAAGAGGTCTTGCCATTTCTTCGGCGAAAGACAACATAAAAGATTTGGAACTTCAGATTCAAGACAAGAAAACCAGCGTCCAAGTGGAAACCCAAAGCGCAATACAAAGCATCGAGCAAATGTCCGCGACGCTTCAAACTTTGCAGGCAAGCGAAAGGCTCGCCGAGCGCACTTATCAAATGACGCAAGAGGCTTACGGACGCGGAACTCGCAATTATACCGAATTGCTTTCGGCGCAAAATTCCCTTGAGAACGCGCGCCTAAGTCTTAAGCAGCAGGCTTACAACATCGCGACTCAAATTTTAAATTTGGAAAATAATTTAGGCATTCCGTTCGGCACGCTTTTAAATGCCGAGGCAGAAAATTCGGGGGAATAAAAATGAAATCACAAAAAGCTAAAATCGTTTTGATAATTTTTCTGGTTTTGTGCGCCGCGATAATTTTGTGGGCGTTCACATTCGGAAAGAAAAAAGATTCCGCGCAAAACGGCAGAGGGCGCGGTGGCGGCAACACTGAATTTTCCGTAATTACGCAAGTCGTCCACGAAGAGACTTTGCATGGCTTCATCTCGGCGAACGGAGAAATCGAGTCTCAGAATTCGGTCTCGGTTTTTCCTGACACGTCAGGAAAAGTAATTTCCACAGAAGTGATGCTCGGCTCTACCGTGCGGCGCGGACAAGTCATCGCCTACATTGATCCGAGTCGCCCCGGAGAAAGATACAACAGTTCGCCTGTGTACGCGCCGATTTCGGGCAGCATAATCACGGTTCCTGTAAAAAACGGAACGACAGTTTCCACCACAAGCGCGATCACGCAAATCGGCGACATCAACAATTTGCAGATTACCGCCGACATTCCCGAACGCTATGTCTCTTTTTTGCGAACCGGATTGAAAGCGCAAGTTTCAGTCGAAGCGTATCCCGATGTTTTGTTCGACGCGACAGTTACGCGAATTTCTCCGGTCGTGGATTCCATAAGCCGCACGAAGCAAATTATTTTGCATTTCGACCAGCGCGATTCAAGGATAAACGCCGGAATGTTCGCGAAATTGACCTTGTTCACGAAAGACTATTCGGGCGCGGTGACAATGCCGGCGCAGTCGCTTATAACTTACAACGATAAATTTTTCGTTTATGTCGTCAAAGACGATTCGACGGTAGAGAGACGCGAAGTAACGCTCGGAGAAAATGTGAACGGCACAGTGCAAATCATCAGCGGACTAAAAGAAGGCGACCGAATCGTAATTCAAGGACAGACTTCTTTGAGCGACGGCGCGAAAGTCAAGGACATTTCAAGCGAGGCGAATCAATGAGCATAACTAAAACCACGCTCCGCCATCCAGTCCTCACGCTTATAGTTTTTGTGCTGCTCGGCATTCTAGGAATCTTCACGCTCAAAGATGCGGCAATTGCATTGATGCCCGACATCGACAGTCCTTATCTCAGCGTAAACACAATTTACGAAAACGCCGGTCCTGAATCGGTGGAAAAATCTGTCACGAAATTATTGGAGGGCCAACTCATCAGTGTGAGCGGCTTGAAAAATCTTACAAGCTCTTCTTCGGAAGGCCGCTCTTCTATTTGGCTTGAATTTAACTATGGCACAGATTTGGATATCGCCACTAACGATGTGCGCGACAAGCTCGACCGCGTCACTCGCCGGCTTCCCGACGACGCGGACTCGCCCACGATTTTCAAAATGGACAGCGACTCAATGCCGATCATGCGAATCGCCGTTAGAGGAAGCAGACCGCGAAACGAACTCCGCGAAATCGCCGACGACACGATTTGCGATCTGATCGCGCAGACCGAAGGCGTGGCGGAAGCGAGCGTTTCGGGCGGCCGCGACAAAATCGTCCGCGTCGACATTTCACAAAATCGCCTTGCCGCATACGGGCTTACTATGATGCAAGTTTCCCAGGCAATGTCTAGCCAAAACCTCGAACTGGGAGCCGGAAAAATCACGGAAGGTTCGCAAGACTATTCCATTCGCACAACCGGCGAATTTTCGAGCATCGAAGAAGTGAACGACACGGTAATCGCGGTGAAAAACGGATACGCAGTCCGCCTTTCTGACATTGGCACGGCATATATGGGCTACGCGGACAAAACCAACGAAGTCTACATCAACGGACAGGAAGGCGTCTACATCAGCGTTACGAAGCAGTCAGGCAAGAACAGCGTGACCGTCGCAAACGCAGTCTATGAAAAGCTCGACGAAATCCGCGAAATTATTCCGGGCGACATGAGCCTTGAGATTATCCGCGACACCACGGATTCGATTCGCGAGACAATCAACACACTTTTGGAAAGCGCGGGACAAGGGTTGGTTCTCGCGGTTTTGATTTTGTTCCTGTTCCTGAAAAATTTTAAATCGACAATCATCATTGCAATCAGCATTCCGCTTTCAATCATCATAACTATGCTTTGCATGAATTTTGCGGGACTCACGCTCAACATGATGACGCTCACAGGATTGATTTTGGGAGTCGGAATGATTGTGGATGCTTCGATTGTAATGATTGAAAATATTTTCGTCTACAGAACGCGAGGCGCGAAGGCGATGGTGGCTGCGGAACTCGGCGCGGGCGAAATGGTTATGTCCGTCATAAGCGGAAACCTTACGACAATTTGCGTTTTCATTCCGTTTTTGTTTTACATGCGCGAACTCGGATTTATGGGACAGATGTTCAAATGAATTATTTTCACCGTCGTAATCGCGCTCGTGTCTTCGCTTTTTGTGGCGGTCTTTCTCGTGCCGGTTTTGGCTGGAAAATTTCTTCCGCTCACAAACCGAAAAGAGAAGCCCGTAAAAAACAAATTCTTGAAAAGGTTCTACGCGATTCTAGACATTCCTATGAACGCGCTCACAGGAATTTACAGGAACGTTCTCGCCGCCGCGCTCAAGAATCGCGCTATAACAATAACAATTTGCGTCGCGGTTTTGATTACGGCGTTCGCGCTCATTCCCACTATGACAATCAACATGATGCCGAACGGAGAAGAAGACAGCGTTGGATTGAATGTTACACTTCCCATCGGAACAACGCTCGAGGAAACGACCGAAGTCATGAAGCAGCTCGAGCAAATCGTAAACGATGAAGTCAAGGGCTACAAGAATTTGATCGTGAGTGTCGGAACCGGAAACAGGAACGCCACCGCATACAAAGGCTCAATTCAAATTCAGCTTCCAAAAAGCGAAGAGCAGATTGATTCGGCGCAAGACATCCAACAGAAACTGCGCGCACATTTTTCGGATTTTGCCGGAGCGCGATTCAATTTCGATCAAGGCGGCAGTCGTCAAATGACAGGAAGCGACATCAAAATAAAAGTAAGAAGCGACGACCTCGATGCGGCGTTGCGCGTTTCTTCCCAAATCCGCGAAGTAATGGAAGGAATCAGCGAATTGGGCGAAGTGACAATCGACACGGAAGAAGGAGTTCCACAAGTGGAAATCGAAATCGACCGTGAGCGCGCGTATTCATTCGGAGTGGACGTTACGACGGTCGCCCGAGAAATTTATTACGCGATAAACGGCGTGAACGCTACGACTTACCGCGACGCCGGAAAAGAATACGACCTTACAATCGCCTACCGTCCCGATGACAGGAAATCGGTGGAAGACTTGGAACAGATTTATGTGAACGGAAGCAACGGGAAAGTGAGCGTGGCGAATTTCGCGAAAGTCGTAAAAGGCTTAGGTCCCGTGACGATTCGGCGCGAAAACCAGACACGACGAGTCACGATTACTGCCGACATGATTGTAGAAAACGTGAACGCCTACGAAGTGGAAAACAAAATCAAAGAAGGAATCGCCGCGTCTTTCATCGTGCCCGACAATGTTTCGATTTCCTATGAAGGCTCTTGGCAAGACATGCAGGAACAAGGCGCGGCTTACGCCGGAATCGCGCTGATGGCGATTTTGCTCGTGTTCGGAGTGATGGCTGGAACTTACGAAAGCTTCAAAGCGCCGTTCATCAATTTGTGCACGATTCCATTTTTAATTGTCGGCGTTGTTTTCATCTACAAAATTTCGGGGCAGGCGATTTCAATGATGAGCGCGGTGGGCTTGATTATGCTCGTGGGAATCGTCGTCAACAATGGAATCATTCTTGTGGACTACACCAACCTTTTGATTGACCGCGGCAAGACAATGTACGACGCTTGCCTTGAAGCGGGAGTAAGCCGACTTCGCCCTGTCTTGATGACGACGCTCACTACGATTTTGGGAATGCTTCCGATGTGCTTCGCGACGAGCGGCAGCGCGGGAATGGTTCAGCCGATTGGCGTTGCCGTTGTGGGCGGACTCACTAGTTCCACGTTCATAACGCTGTTTTTCATTCCGGTTTTGTATTCGCTTGTGATGAAAGAAAAGAAACGCGAAAAAAGCCACTTGGAAATTTTGCTCACCGAAGAAAAGAGCAAAAAGAAATAGACGACAAATGATTTTTGAGAACTGCTTGCCGTTATACTGAATGTTGAGTTTGATATAACTGGAGAAAAACATTAGCGAAGAAGCGGGAAGGAATGGCGAAAACGCCCGCAAAGTTTTCGGCTTCGTTCGCATTGCTCGCAAGCCTTGTGCGGCCGCTCTTGCCTGAAGTTCGCGGAGCGAACTTATTATATAATGTGCGCCATGCGCACAATGCGAGTTCAATCACGAAATTGCAGTTTCCTGATTGAACTTGCATTATTAGGAGAAAAAATGTTAAGAATAGAAATCATCGCAAACCAGTCCGTGCATGGAGAAATCATCGACGCGCTCGAAGAATACATTCCAAACATTTTGTACACTGTGATTCCGCTCGCCGAAGGACGCGGCAAAGGAAGTTACAAGCTTGGAACGAGCAGTTGGCCAGAAACGAATTTTGTCTTGTTTTCTTATGTGAAAAAATCCGAAGCGGAAAAAGTAAAGGCAATCATAAAAGCGATAAAAGAAAAATTTCCTGACGAAGGAATAAAAGTCTTTTGCGCGAAAGCAAAGGATTTGGAAAAAATTTAGGTGCGCCTTTTCGGAAACTGAAAATGCAATTAAGAAACTCATTCATCTTCGACAAGCCAGATATTCATGTCCACAAGACAATTTTTTTTGGAAGGCACATTTATTCCATCGACAATTCCCATGCATGAATATTGCCAAAACGAAAACCTGTATGGTGTCTGCGGAAATTTTTCATAGCCGGCGTACCAAAAGTCAAACTCGCTTAATTCATTTAAATCCAATTTAAACACCTGCCAAATCATATTCATGTAAATCATCGGCTTGTATCCGGCGGCGCGAACCGTCTCGCAAAAAACGCGCGCATTTTTTGTAAACTGCTTTTTGGAAACGCCGTCTGTTCGCGCGTCATCCCACAAGATGCTTTCCGGGTCGTAAACCAATGGCAGCGCAATTTCGTAGTCTTTGATTTCCTGCAAGACAAACCGCGCTTCTTCCATGGCCTCTTCTTCGGTGATCGCCTGCGCGAAAAAGTACACGCCCACTTCAAGCCCAGCCGCAAGTGCGCCCTTTATGTTCTCGTGAAAACGCTTGTCGATTCTTATTTTTCCAGAATGGTAGCCCCTATAGCCCACGCGCAAAATCACAAAATCCGCGCCCCACGATTTTACTTTTCGCCAATCGATTTCTCCGTCGTGATGGGAAATGTCAATTCCTTGCCGCGATGTGTACCCCTCCCCAATATAACTCATCCGGCTTCCACACGCAACAAAATCATCTTCACAAAAATCATGCCGCGCGACATTTTCATAAAGGCGCGTTTCGTGCTCGCCCCCGCCTGAATCAATGAATTCGAATTTGCTTGAAGCGCAAGAATTCAGCGGAATGAAAATTGAAATGAGGAAAATGGTTTTGAAAAGAATTTGTTTCATCGAAATCAATTTACGAAATTATACGGCGTTTCCTGGTAGACATAATAGTTCAGCCAATTTCTGTAGAAAAGCGAAGCCGTGCTGCGCCAAGTGGAAACCGGCGCGTTTTTCGGATTGTCGTCGGGAAAATAATTTTTTGGAATTTCAATCGGCAGGTTTTTGTTTTTGTCGCGCCAATATTCATCGCTCAAAGTATTCGTGTCGTATTCCAAATGCCCTGTCATAAAAATCGCGCTGTTGTCGCGCGTCTTGATTATCGCAGGACCAGTTTCCGCGCTTTCCGCCAAAATCGCAAGTTCAGGATGCGATATGATGTCATCATAATGAATCGTCGTGTGGCGAGATTGCGGAATCAAAAATTCATCGTCGAACCCTCGAAGCAAAGGATCGGAATTTTGCGCAGAACGCGTGTTCTTAAAAATGCCGAACATTTTTGTCGGTAAATCGTATTTTGGAATTCCAAAATGATGGTACAATCCCGCTTGCGCCCCCCAGCAAATGTAAAGCGTGGAAAAAACATTTTTCTTTGCCCAATCCATAATCGCACAAAGTTCGTTCCAATAGTCCACTTGCTCAAACTGAATTTGCTCGACGGGTGCGCCAGTTATGATCAAGCCGTCATATTTTCGCGAAAGCAATTCGCTTGATGGAATATAAAATCGTTCGAGATAATCCTCCAAAGTGTGGATGGAATTGTGGCTTTCCATTCGAATCAACGAAATGTCCACTTGAATCGGAGTGTTGGAAAGATGGCGCAAAAGCTGAGTTTCGGTCGTGCTTTTGATTGGCATCAAATTCACAATCGCAATTTTCAGCGGACGAATGTCTTGCGCCACGGCGCGTTCTTCGGTCATCACGAAAATATTTTCGCCTTCAAGAATTTTTCTTGCGGGCAAATCGCTTTGGATTTTTATCGGCATAAAGACATAGTAGCATAAAAATCAAATTTGTGCTACACTTGTTTCAGAATGAACAAAAACGATGACAAAAAATCAGCGATAAAAAAATTGCGCTCGCTCGCTTTTTCCACGAAGCAGGAAGTGGAAGCGTTCCGACGCACAATCGACGAAAAATTCTCATGCGCGATTTTGCCGAACCATGTGGAATGCAACGAACAAAAATTTGCCGAGATTCCATGCGACACGCTCGTGCCAGAAGTTTATTCGCTGAACAAAATTATGATTTACGTTCATGGCGGATGTTTTGTCGGCGGATCGAAAAAAGCGTGGCGTCCGTTTTGCGCTTCGCTCGCCGCGGCCACTTCGTGCCGAATTGTCGTTCCGGAATTTCGCTTGGCTCCAGAAAACATACATCCCGCCGCGCTGGAAGACTTGCAAAATGTTTTTCGCGCGGTTTTTACGGAAGAGCAAATCGCGTGCTCGCTGAATTCCGAAGGAGAGTATCGAGCATTGCCCGAAATAATAATCGCCGCCGATGGCTCGGGCGCAAGCCAAGCGATGGCTTTGATTTTGTCGTTGCGCGAACGCTACAGAAATTGCATCAAGCAAGTGATTTTGTTTTCGCCGTGGCTCAACCTCAGCGCGGATTCTCAAATCATAAAGAACAAAAAATCGCACGATGAAATTCTCACGGGCGACTGCTTGAGACGAAGTTCGGAAATTTATACGAACGGCGAAAATCTTGAAAGTCCGCTTGTTTCGCCAATGTTCATTCCAGCGGAATCTTTGAAAAATTTTCCGCCGGTTTTCATTCAAATTGGCTCGCGCGAAATTCTTTTGGAAGACGCAAAAGAATTCCAGAAAACCATTTCTGATGCTGGCGGCATCTGCGAACTTGACGTTTGGAACGATATGATTTTTATGTTCCAGATGGCAGACGAATTTTTTGCGGAATCACATTTGGCTGTGGAAAGGGTTGGACAACTCATTCGCATGGAAGCCGAAGTTCCCGACGAGTTGACTTTAAATCGCGCTCCGATTTTGGAAGAGGGCATAAAAGGCGAATCTTGATTCGAGGAAAAAATGGAATTGCTTTCGCCTGCGGGCAACGTTCAAAAATTGTATTACGCTTATGCTTACGGCGCAGATGCCGCGTACATTGGATTGAAAAAATTTTCGCTTCGCGTAAAGGCTGACAATTTTTATGGCGAAGAATTCAATCGCGTCGCTGAATTGAAAAGGCAGTTCCCGCAAAAGAAACTTTATTGCGCGCTCAACATTTTGTTTCACAATCGCGACATAGATTTGTTTTTGCAAAACATTGAATATTTTAAAAATTATCCAATTGATTCTTTTATCGTGCAAGATTTGGGAATCGTGCCGATTTTGCAAAAGCATTTTCCCGAAGCGGCATTGCATCTGAGCACGCAGGCGAGCTGCATAAATCGCGAAGCCGTGAAAATGTACAAGTCGCTTGGCTTCAAACGAATCGTTCTCGGGCGCGAAACATCTCTCGATGAAATCCGACAAATAAAAGACGCACTTCCCGAAATGGAACTTGAAGCGTTCGTGCACGGCGCGATGTGCATCGCATATTCTGGTCGCTGCCTTTTGAGCGCGTACCTCACGAACCGAAGCGCACAACGCGGATTTTGCTCGCACACTTGCCGCTGGAATTTTGATTTGAAATCAAAGGAGGGGGCGAAAATTCTCGCGCAATCCGGCGAACTTTTTTTGGAAGAAGAAAATCGCAAGGGAGAATTTTTTCCAGTTTTTGAAGGCGAAGACTTTACCGCGATTTTGTCGAGCAAAGACTTGCAAATGATTGAACACTTAGCCGACATGAAGCGTGCCGGAATCGACGCACTGAAAATCGAAGGACGGATGAAAAGCGTCTACTACACCGCGCTCGTAACACGTGCCTACCGCAAAGCCATCGACGCGCTCGAAGGAAAAATAAGCGATGAAGAAGCCGCTCCATTCATCGCCGAACTTGAAAATGTGAGCCACCGCGAAAGCACTACAGGATTTTATTACGATTCTTCCGAAGCAGACAAAACCGCAAGCGGTGCGAGCGACAGCGCGTATGATTTGGCGGCGACAATCCAAAAAAAATTGAGCGAAGAAGAGGCGGAAGAAATTTTCGAAAAAGGCAAAGCCGCGATTTTGCAAAGGAAGTCCGAACTTGACGCGCTCCACCCCGAGGCGAAAAAGGCGCGAGAAAAAGATTTCGCGCTTCATCCCGAAAAAGCGATGGGCGCAATCGAAAGACGCGCGGGTTGGTCTTTGTACAAAATCGAGCCGCTCAATTTGATTCGCCGCGAATCAAAAATCGAATTCGTCGCGCCGGATTTTGCCGCGCTCGTTCCCGAAAAAGATTCGTGGCTTTTGGCAGATTTCCAAAGCGGACTTGAAACGCTATGGACTTGCAACGGACACGAAACGCTCTTGTACACGAAATACGATTTGCCGCAATCTACGATTGTCCGTGCAAAGGATGAAGATTTCGTTCCGAACGCAATCCGGGATTTCGGACGCACATCGAAAAAGCAATTTTAAAAATCGGAGAATGCTTTGCAAAAAATTCCTTCAAAAAAACTAAAGCCAAAATTAATCGCGCTCGACATGGACGACACGCTTTTGACGAGCGAGTTGCGGATTTCAAGCCGCGCCGTAAGCGTGATTCAAAAATTGGCGGCGCGGAATATTTTCATCGTGATTTGCACGGGAAGAATGCCGAAAGGAATCGAGCCTTTCGTGCGGCGGCTTGGCGTGGCACAAAGCGAAGCCGGAAAATACGCGATTCTTTCAAACGGAAGTTCGATTTTCGATTTGCAAGAAAAGCGCGAAATTTTTTCGCGTACGCTCGACTACGAAATTTTGCTTCGTGCGAAGGAAGAGGCGGCGCGATTGGGTTTGCCCTGCCAAGTCTACGATTTTGAAAATATTTTTGCCAGCGTGGAAAATGACTTTTCTCGAAAGGATGTCGCGCTCACAAAAATGGAATTGAAAATTCCTTCCGACTTTGATTCGTTTTTAAAGCAAGGCTTTTCAAAAATGCTTATTCCGGGCAACGAGCGAATCGTAAGAAAACTCTTCGACATCCTGCAAGACGCGTTCGGCGAACGCGCCGTAGTCGTGACAAGCAAGCCGTACTTTTTGGAAGTGCTCCCGCCGAATTCCGGCAAGGGGGAGGCTTTGGAAATTCTTGGCGAACGCCTTGAGATAAAAATGAGCGACATCATGGCGTTTGGAGACAGTATGAACGACGAGACGATGATTTTGAAATGCGGACTTTCTGTGGCGATGCGAAACGGTTTGCAAACGATTAAAGACGAAGCGAAATTCGTGACGAGATTTTCAAACGATGAAGACGGCGTGGCGGACTTTTTGGAAGAATTTGTTTTGTGAGATTTTGGTCATGTCCGTATACGTAGGCGGTGGAGTTGTTCGCCATTCTGAAAGTAATTGAGAATTCGATATTCATACTTATTTTCTGTTTTTTTCAATTTTTGGCGCATCATGTTTTTTGCGAGTAAAGAAAGCGTTTCGCTTGATTAAGAATTTTTGCAAGAAATGGATTGCGAATAAATTATGCGTAAAGTGTCTTTTACGTTGACATGGAACAAAATTTCATTTTTGAAACAATTTTGTTTTTTGCGAAATGAGCTTCCATTGCTTTACTTTTTATTCGAAAAAATATATGATTTCAAAATTATGGAAAATCAAAAAATAGAAATCATTCCGTATCTTTCGTTCAAAGGAAATTGCGAGAAAGCCATTGAGAAATATATTCGCGCGTTTGGCGGCGAGATTTTGTTTCTTTCGCGTTGGTCCAAAATCAATTCCGAGGCGAGACCTGCGCAAATTGGAAAAGTAATGCACGCAGAATTCTTGCTCGGAGGAACGCGAGTGGCGGCCGGAGATTCGTTTGATTGCGAGGAAGAAAATGCGAGCGTAAAATTGATGATCCATCTGGATTCGCAAGAAGAGGCGTCGCGCGTAATTTCGATTTTGTCGGAAGGCGGAGAGATTCTTTCGCCGTTAAAACCTCATCCCGCTCCCGATGATGGCGGTTGCGGTTCGATTATAAAAGATAATTTTGGCTTCACTTGGATTATCACATGTCCAAATCCCGCGAAGCAAAAATAAAATATGGAAATTAAGACAGGCGAAAAATAGTTATCCACTGTCGTTTTTCGCCGTTTCTCGAAAAGATTCTTTCAGCAACTCAAAAGTTGTTTTTGCAATGAGCCTTTAGGCGAAGTCTCTAGCGAACTTTTTTATGGCTTTTTACAGTTCGCTGAAAATCTCGTCAACATAGTCGTGGATGTTTTTTGCAATCAGTTTTTTTATTTCCCGCGATTTTTTTGTGTCGAGCGAAAGTTGCGTCGAATTCGGCAGAAACAATGAAAACACTTCGACGCCCAATGCCTCCGCAATTTGGGCGAGCGTTTTTTCGCTTGGCCAAAGTCGCGTCAATTCTATGCTTTTCACGGTGGCTTCCGAAACGCTGGATTTTTCTGCCAATGCAAATTGGGAAAGCCCTCGTTGCTTGCGGATTTTTTCATATTTTGAGATAATGTTTTCTTTAATTCGATAGGCGACATTTTTTTATTTTCGCCTTTATTTTGCCTTTTTAGAATGGACGGTTGGTATCCATTATCGATTAAATTAGATATTGGCAATACACATAAAATGCGCTAAAATAACCCCGATTGATGTTTTTGGGTATTGAAAATACCTGAAAATGAAAGCGTGGATTTGAGAAATGGAGGGGGCGATGAGTGAAAATAATAAGGAAATTATTTATGATTTTTTGAAAGAAGCAAAAAAGCCGTATTGTGACGACTGCTTGAGCAAATTTACAAATGTAACACCTCGCCAGCAAGTAAATGCAATCTGCAATGCCAACCAAGATAAGATAAAATAAATAAGGTGCTTGTAAAATGTTCAAATTGTGAAAAAGTGAAAATCACAAGAAGCGTGTGAGGCGCGAATATACAGGACAGGGCAGCATCGGACTTGCTTCTATATCGACTATGTTATGAATGACACGATTGATATGAAGGTGTATGTAGCCCTCAAGCAGAAGAAGCAGCTGTCCGACTATATCCGCGACAAGAGCGTGGAGCAGATGCTTACCGAGATAGATGATGTGGTCTTTTAAGAAGATTGTGCTTGGCGAAATGCTGATGCTGGGCGCTTTTACTTGGGCGGACGGCATACGGCTGGGACGTATCATGGGTACTCGAACATGGATATATGAGAACGGGAAGGAGCCTGTCTCATATGCTCCGGACGACGCCGACAAGCTTGGACAAGATTATCCTGAGCCCGCAGTGAGCTTCGATGTATATGGCGAATTTGCCCAGGCAGTTGTCGTTCCGCTATCTATGTATAAGTATGGCACCATATACTGCTGGCGTAGCGAGCATACACAGAAGACTTATGTACTCATACGAGACACGGCCTTTATAGCAGAGGAGCTGAAGTAAGATGGCAATTGATCCGGGATATGTCAGGCTCGCGCAGGCCGTCTTGAATCGGGCATACCGCGACCATATAGATGACTTCCCCAATACGAAGGAAGGCTGCCTCTATAGTGATATTATCTAAACATTTTTATTTTCGGAATTATAGCGATTTTCATGAAATTATTGAAAAAAAGATTTTGAATATTTAAGGAGGTTTTGCAATATGAAATTAAAGTTTGACGCATTCTGGCAACTTTGCCAGGAAAAATTGAATGTCGACGACGTGATTCCAAATTGGTCTGTTTCTGGAAACATACGAACAAAGGAATTTAAAATTTCTGAGATTATGCAGGACAGCATCAGTTATGATTCTCCTACTGCCGAAAACATACAAAAAGTGTCCAAAACGCAATTCGAAGAAGTTTTTGATGTTTGGGATAAATATAAAAATGGTAATATTACTAGAGCTGAACTTAGAAACAATAACAACAAGACTACATACATAATTGCGACTATAAGATATTTGGAAAATTTAGAAAAATAATTATGTGGCGAATATGGTTACATAAGATGTAATTTGCATATCATATACCATATAAGGAAGAATATATGAAGAAGATGTTGTTGGTTTTAGTTATGTTGGTTGGGACAACTGCGATAGTTTGCGGCGAGAAGATAGAATTCAGAGGGCGCGTAGGAATGGTTCGGCAGTTTGGAAATCGCACGATCATATATGTTAACGGCCAGAAGCCTGTTTCAATAGATGGCACAAGAAGCCAACTTTATCAATTGGCATAGGATAATATTTAGAAAACCAGGAACTTGTTTCAAGCTTGCTGCTGAAGGTGAAGGATTAATTCTTTTGCCATTCTTTTTTTGGGAGTTTTTATGACTACATATAAACAAATTCAAAATTATATCAAAGAAACATATAATACGAGTGTAAAAACTTGTTGGATCGCCGACATAAAGGAACAATGCGGAATAAAAATGCGCAAAGCACTAAACAGGATTTCACAAAATGAGAGGACAAACCCATGTCCTAAGAGCAAGAGTGAATGTATAAAAGCTGCATTAAAACATTTTGGAATAATTTAAAAACTGTTTCATAAAATTATAAGCAATCAGTGAGGGAAATGCTTATGTCAATTTGGCGCGATATTTGGAAAGAAGCCGTTTCGGCGAATCAGAAAATGGTTTTGGCAAAAGATTCGTCCGCGAACTCATTTGCTCCTTTGCTTGAAAAATATTCAAACGATGGAATGGTTTTCTACGAAATGGGCGAAGCCTACGAAACTCTTGAGCTTGATGACGCGGCAATCAAAAATTACAAAAAGGCGCAAGAACTTTTTCCTGTTCCGCATTGGAAAGATGTCGCGGGATTCGCGATAAATCGAATTGAGAGGAATTCCACGCATTTTGATTCTGCGGGCTATGGAAAATTCTACAAGTTGCAATGGGATTCTTTTCACACGATGCACACTTTCGCAAACTTGCTTGACGAATGCCGCTATCTTGGGATTTCCGCTTTGTCGCGAATCGATTCCGAAGCAAGTTCCGAAATAGTTCATTTTAGGACGGCGATGGAAGTTGAATTGAATTTTCTTTTTCCTGATTTGATTTCTTCTTTGGGTAAGAATTTTTGTTTAAGAGAGGCTTTGGAAAAATTGAAAATAGAGGGTGTGGATTGGGAAATTATGCGGGATATGGACAATGTTAGGGAAGAAGGAAATTTATCTGCGCATGAAAATGACCACAATGAAAAATATCTGTCAAGGACAATAAATTCTTTTATAAATGTAATGAAATTTTTTAACGATTGTTCAGTTTGACCATTACAATTTTCAATTTTGCATTCTCAACTCTGCTTTTCCTAAATCTCCGTCCGCCCGCGAAAGCTTCGTGCGAACGTGAGTCGGTCGGCGTATTCCAAATCCCCTCCCACAGGAAGTCCGGAAGCAAGGCGCGTGATTTTTGCCGAAGTTTGCTGCGACAAAATCCGCTGCAAATAAAGCGAGGTCACGTCGCCGTCAACGGTTGGGTTCGTGGCGATGATGATTTCCTGCACGCCGCCTTCTTTTGCGCGGCGCACTAGCGGAGCGATGTTCAGTTCATCAGGGCCGATTCCTTCCACAGGGCAAATCACGCCGCCCAAGACATGGAAAAGCCCGTTGAATTCGTGGAACGATTCTATCGTGGAAACGTCTTGAGGCTGTTCCACCACGCAAATTACGCTTTGGTCGCGCAAATTGTCGGAGCAAATCGGACAAGGGTCTTTTTCTGTCCAGTTGCCGCAAATCGGACATGGGTGGATTTTTTCCTGAAGCGAAGCCATCTGCGCGGCGAATCGTTCGACATAAGCGCGGTCTGCCTTCAAAAGAAAATTCGTGATTCTGCCCGCGCTCTTTTTTCCGATTCCGGGAAGCCGCGAAAAACTTTCCACGAGTTCTTCGATTGCGTTCATAAATTTAATCCCGGAAAATTCGCTCCGCCGAGAAGCGAGCCGTATTTTTCTTTTATCTGCTCTTGAATTTTTGACATCGCGTCATGGTGCGCGGCCACAATCAAATCTTCGAGCATTTTTATGTCGCGCGGATCAACGCAAATCGGATCGAGCTGGATGCGCGTGATTTCCATTTTCCCGTTCATCGTAACTCTGACGATATTTCCACCCGAAGAGCCAGTGGCTTCCATGGCGACAAGTTCCCCTTGCATCTTTTCCAAATTTTCCTTCATCGATCCCATATTCAAATTTTTTAACACGTCAAACGGATTCATATTTTTCCTCCCGTAATTGTTCCTTTGAAAACTTTGCAAACTGTGTTCACGACTTGCGGAATTTCCGCGTGCGAATTTTGCTCTTCCGCCGTGACTACTTGCGTTTGAAAAGAATAGTCCTTTCCTAGCGCGCCAGAAATCGCCTTGTTTATGACTTGGATTTTCGAGTCGATTTGATTTTTTTGGAATTCGTCTACAGCTTCAGCAAAAATTGTTTCGTCGCTCGCCCGCCAATTTTTCGTGTTCTTCAAAAGCGAAGCCAAAACTTCGTCCTCGAGTAAAATCGCGGCAATCGCCCTGCCTTGAAGTGAATTGTCAATCGGAATGTTTTTGACGAATTCCTGCCGAGACGAATTTTCCGGTTGTTTTTGTTCCGATGAAATTTGAAATGAATTTTGTGACGAAAAATTCTGTCCGATCGAATTTCTTTCCGCATAATTTTCGGAATCCAAATTCTGCGAATTGGAATTTTGAGAAACATTCAATGGCGCAAAGTGGAATTCTTTAGGCGCGCCGCTCTGCGCATTTTCCGCGCCACCGCTAAAAGATTGCGGCGTTCCGTTTTGTGTTTTCTGCGCCACATTTTGCGGCGGACTTTCCAAAAGGTCGCGAGCTTTGTCCACCGCCTGCTTTACTTCCGCGGGCGAAACATATTCTGAAAGCCAGCAAAGCCTACTGAACGCCAAGTCAATTTCATAGCGAGGCGAAAGTGAATATCGGACGTCGCGATAAAGTTGCAAGAAAATTGAAAGCGCGCGTTCAAGCTGGACGCTGTTCCACGCCGACAAAACTTTTTGGCTGAAACGCGCCGCGTCTTGTCCCAAAAGCGATTCTTTTGTGATTCCGTTTTTCACGAGCAAAAGGCTTCGCAAATAATCCGCGCTGTTCGTGATGAGCTGCTCGATGGAAATTCCTGCCTGCAAAAATTCTTCGAGCCTTTCCTGAACACAGCCCACATTTTGCGCCGCGCATTCTTCAAAAACCGCGTTCAATCTTTCCGTGCCGACAAGTCCGAGTTTGTCGCGGATTTTTTCGTAAGTGATGTGATTTTCGCTGAACGCCGCCACTTGGTCGAACAAAGTGTATGCGTCGCGCATCGAGCCTGTGGATTCGCGCGCAATCCAATACAAAGCTTCGTCATCCGCTTGGATTCCGATTTCCGCCGCCGCCGCCGCTAGTTGCTCTTTGATTTTTTCGATGGCGACAAGCCGAAAGTTGAATTGCTGGCAGCGGCTTTTTATCGTGGCTGGAACTTTTTGCAGTTCCGTCGTGGCAAAAATAAACACGACATATTCGGGCGGTTCTTCGATTGTTTTTAGAAGCGCGTTGAATGCGCTTGTAGAAAGCATATGAACTTCGTCGATGATGTAGATTTTGTAGCGCGAAGAATTCGGCGGAAACTGAACTTCATCCTTGATTTGCCGAACGTCGTTCACGCTCGTGTTGGACGCGCCGTCAATTTCGATTACATCGAGACTTGAGCCTTTCGTGATTTCACGGCAGGCGTCGCACTCTCCGCAAGGTGTTGGCGTCGGTCCGTTTTGGCAATTTAAAGCCTTCGCGAAAATCCGCGCCGTGGAAGTTTTTCCACAACCGCGCGGCCCAGAAAAGAGATAAGCGTGGGCGATTTTTCCGCTTTGTATAGAATTTTTAAGCGTCGCCGCCACAAATTCTTGACCGATTAAATCCTCGAATTTTTGCGGACGGCGGCGCGTAGCTGTTACTTCGTAAGCCATCTTGAAATTTCATCCTAAATTGAATTCTGTCGCATAAAATAATTTGACGCGGATAAACGCAGATTGCACACCACAAAAGTGGCGATGTAAATAAATTTCCTAATAACGAAACGGAACAGAGCAACATATCAGCACAGGTAAGACGCAGATTTTATACAATTCATAATTTTACGCTTTGCAAATCTGTGTCCTATCTTTTTTATTTGCGCTCATACGACTATCGCCGTTTTCATATCGAGAATTTTATTTTACGCCGTCGCTCACGCGCCGTGAGAATCTGCGTCTAATTCCGAATCGCAACTGTTTGAATTTTCCGTCGCCTCAATGTCTAAATCTTGACTCTATTTTTCTGCAGGCTTTTTTCCGGCATCGACAATCGCTTGCGCAATTCGTTCTTTTGCGGCGGCCACATCGTTCACCATAAGAATCGGCTGGCCAGTGGCATCCAAAGCGTCACGCCAGAACGCGCCTTCAGGATCTACGACATTTCGTTGCGCAGTCACCATTTGGATTGGCAAATGGACATATTCATCGTGAACAAGCCCCACGACCATTTTCGTTTTTCCAGCCATCGCCGCGTGGACGGCATTGTTGCCAAGTCGCTCGCAGTAAATCGAATCGTTGGCGTTTGTCACCGCAGCGCGCACTTGGTAGCCCGGATCGATGTATTTCAAGTTAATTTGGATGTCCTTTTCCTTGAAATATTTCGTGATTTCATCGCGCAAATAAGTTCCGATGTCGGCGAGCTTGATGTTACCCGAAGCGTCCTTTTGATTCGTCTTTGAAAGCAATTCCTGTCCCGCGCCTTCCGCCACGACAATCACGGCATGATGGCGTTTTTCGAGGCGAACTTCAAGATGGTGCAAAAGTCCGTTCGGTCCTTGCAAATCAAACGGCACTTCTGGAATGAGGCAGAAATTCGTTTCGTGCGAAGCGAGAGCCGTCGCCGTCGCGATGAAGCCTGATTCGCGCCCCATCAATTTTACCAAGCCGATTCCGTTTATCTGGGAATGCGCTTCCATGTGAATTGATGCCACGGCATCCTTCGCCTTTTGGACGGCAGTTTCAAATCCAAAAGAGCGGTCGATGAATTGCAAGTCATTGTCGACGGTTTTTGGAATTCCGATGACGGAAATTTCCAATCCCCGCCTTGCGACTTCATTCGCAATGTCGAGCGCGCCGCGTTGAGTGCCGTCTCCGCCGATTATGA
Organism: uncultured Treponema sp.; assembly: GCA_910584475.1. Lineage (GTDB taxonomy): Bacteria > Spirochaetota > Spirochaetia > Treponematales > Treponemataceae > Treponema_D. The sequence goes on along the minus strand of CAJUBD010000002.1, from coordinate 179,983 downwards.
AAAGCATGTTTATGTGCTTTTTTACGATTGTGTCGACAATTTCTCCGACGCGCTGTCCGCCGCCTCGGCTTGTCCCCAAAAACGATCCGCCGATTTTATGAATTTCGTCAACATTGTACGGATCGAGCATAATCGTGTCATAGCCGTTTTCCTCGAAAAAGCCTTGATAACCGAATTGGAATCCGTGAATCGAATGCACGCCGTAGCGTTTCCACAGGCATCGCACGATCGCGCGAATCACGTCGTTAAGCCCGGGACAAAGTCCGCCGCAAGTGCAAATTCCGGCGTTTACGGTTTTCGGGTCAAAATAAATTTTTTCGCGAGGACCTGCCTTTTGCAAAAGGTTCGCCACGGTCAAATCGTCGGGCTGATTTTTGTCATAAACTTTTATGTCGTTGCGTACAAAAGAATTGTCCTTGACATAATTCGCTTTGTGGTCGCCCACCACATTGGAAAGTTCAATCGGCGAATCGAATTTGCAAGATCCAAGTTCTTCTATCGTAAAATCGAATTTTTTTTCTGCCATAAAAACTCCTTTGCACAAAATCGCGGCAAAATATTTGCGCGTTTTTTGGTCTTATATTATAAGATAACCCAAAATCAAATTTTTTTCAAGGAAAAAATGCGTGTGAATGGAAATTTTTTTGCGAAAGAAATTGCGGGATTGATTTGCGAATTTTTTCTATTAAATTGACAAAAACATTGAAATAAAATTGACATTGCGCCAAAAATGCAATAAAATGTTCACAAGTCCTTTAGTCGGAGAATTTTATGAATGACGAAATCATCGCTATAAAAGACAGGATTTTCGAGCAACTCAAACCAGAAAAGTTGTATCTTTTTGGTTCTTATGCGCGTGGCTCATTCAATGCGCAAAGCGACTATGATTTTTACATCGTAATGCCAGATAATACGCAGGATTTGAACGAAGTTTTCACAAAAGCATATATGTCTTTGCGGGGGTTGAAACGTCGCCCCGTGGATTTTGTGGTGGACACAATGTCTAACTTTGAGCGTCGTGCAAAAATGGACACGCTTGAAAGAACGGTTTCCAACGAAGGAATAGTTTTATATGCATGAAGAAAATGTGTTCGAATGGATGAAATTTGCGAAAATGGATTTGGATACGGCGATTCATATTGAGGCGACGATGCGTCCCAAGCCGCTTGAAATAATATGCTACCATTGTCAGCAATCTGCTGAAAAGTATTTGAAGGCTACTTTCGTTTATTTTCAAAAACCAATTGAAAAAACTCATGACCTGACTTTTTTGGCGGAAGTTTTGCAGGATTCCATTGATGTTTCAGATGATATTTACAGAGCATGCGCCGCACTCACAAAGTATGGCGTAAAGGCTCGCTATCCATTTCAATTGGTTACGAGTCAAAATGATGTCAGTTTTGCAATCGCCAATGCCAAGAGAATCCAGTATTGGGTGGAATCGCTCGTCAAACAATTTCCTTGACAATGCAAATGCCCCGCGAGTCCCTCTAGCCTAAATCGCGAAAAAATGCTACACTCAAATTATGTACAATCTTGTGGCTTTGTGCGCGGTGGGCGCGGAAAAAATTTTGGGCAATGAAATAAAGCATCTTGGCTACAAACTCGCCGCTTCGAGCGCGGAAAAAGTTCCGGGGCGCGTGGCGTTTTTGGGCGACAGCGATTCGCTTTTTCTCGCCAATTTGTGCCTGCGCACCGCCGACCGCGTTTTTTTGGAAGTAACGGAATTTCCTGCCGACAATTTCGATTTGCTTTTCGACGGAATTTACGCCGCGCCGTGGCAGAACTATTTTAAAAAAGATTCGCGCGTAGTCGTGGACAAAGTTCGCGTTTACAAAAGCCGTCTCGAATCCGAACACACGATTCAGGCGATGGCGCAAAAGGCGATTTACAAAAAACTTGGCGAAGTTTGGCGGATGAACGTTCTGCCTGAAACTGGCGCGCAAAGCGATGTTCGCATTTATGTCGAAAACGATCGCGTACAAGTTCTGCTAGACCTTTCGGGGCAGCCGCTTCACAAGCGCGGTTATCGGACACAGGGCGGGCTTGCTCCGATGCGCGAAACTATGGCGGCGATTCTTTTGCAGATGATGTTGTGGCGCAGGAAAACTCCTTTGCATGATCCGTTCTGCGGTTCGGGCACGATTCCAATCGAAGCCTTGTTTTACGCTTGCGATGTCGCGCCGGGCTTGGGAAGAAATTTCGCGATTGAAAATTTGCCTTTTTTCAACAAAAAGCGCGCGGAAGAATTGCGCAGAATTGAAGCGGAAAAAATTCGAACTGACGTTGAAATCCGAATTACGGGAAGCGACATTGACGAAGGCGCAATCGAAAACGCCAAGCAAAATGTGGAACGCGCATGCGTCATGGTTGGACGCGCTTTGCAGTCAATCGGCAGCGACGCGAAAATAAAGCGAGTGGATTTTGTTCGCGCCGATTTCAAGGATTTGATTGCGCCTTATCCGCAAGGTTTGCTGCTTTCCAATCCGCCTTACGGCGAGCGTTTGGGCGACTCGGCACAGGCCGAAATCCTTTACAAGGAAATGTCTTGCCTTTTTGAAAATTTCCCGAATTGGCAAATGGGCTTCATCACGTCGCACAGGGAATTCCAAAAATGTCTCGGGCATTACGCGCCGCTTTTGAAAAGTTTGAAAGCGGGAAAATTGAACACGACATTTTATGTTTTCAATTGAATTTGTGCGAAATTGAAAATACTAATTCGGATTTTACAATAATGCGATCCGGAATTTTTGGATTTCAACTCGACTTTGGATTCTTAATGAAGAAAATTCAAATTGATTTCATTCTCTAAAACGCATATTCTTTTAAACATTGATGAGGGAAAAAATGTCGATCATCGTTGAACACGACAAACGTCGTCAAGAAATCTTGCAGAATGCGCTCGAGGTTTTTATTGATGAAGGCTACGAGGACGTTACGTTTCAAAAAATCGCCGACCGTTGCGGAATCACGCGAACAACGCTTTATATTTATTTTAAAAATAAGCGCGAAATTTTTGCGTGGAGCATAAAGCAGCTTACCGCCGGAATTGAATTGCGTTTGAAAGAAATTGTCGCTGAAAAAAAATTCAGCGCGGAAGTCACGCTTCGAAAAACTCTCGGCGCGATGGTGGACGAATGCGAAAAAAACAGAGGGCTTTTTTCCGTAATACTTTTTTATCTTTTGAACTGCAAAAAAAATGGCATCGACCCGGGCGAGCGCGTCAGGCGGCGGCTGATTCGTTTGCGCCATTTGATTGACGGAATTCTTATTCGCGGGATGAAAAACGAGGAATTCAAAAAAATGAATGTCCGCACGGCTTACGAAATGCTTTACAGCCTGATTCTTTCTTCGGTTTTCAGATTTTCTGTTTTGGGTGAAAATTCCATCGGCGCGATTCGCGAGACTTTGGATTTGGCAGTGGACGGAATTGTCCTGCGCGCGTAATTTGCGAATAAATCCCACTTGCTTTTTCCGCATTTTTTTGATACAATTGCCGTATGGCACAGAACGAAAATTTATGTCCTTGCGGCTCAGGAAAAACTTACGGCGAATGTTGCGAGCCAATCATCAAAGGAACGAAAAAAGCGGCGACGGCAGAAGATTTGATGCGCGCTCGCTATTCATCTTACGTCAAACAGGAAATCGACTTCATCATCAACACTTGCGAATCTTCGGAAAAAATCGCGCAGATCGACCGAAAGGCCACAGAAGATTGGAGCCGCAATTCCACTTGGCATGGCTTGCGAATTCTGCGCACGGAAAAAGGCACGCCTTCTGACACGGAAGGTCTCGTGGAATTTGAAGCCATCTATACGCAAAAACATATTCGTGAAACTCACCACGAAATGGCTTACTTCAAAAAAATCGACGGCGAGTGGGCGTATTCCACCGGCGAACTAAAAGTTGAAACCATAGTGCGTGAAGGTCGAAAAATCGGGCGCAATGAACCTTGTCCTTGCGGAAGCGGAAAAAAATACAAAAACTGCTGTATGAACAAATGAAAATGCGTTAAGCGCAAATCTGCGAGGATTTGCGCGGTGTTGCAATAGAGAGAAGTTAAATGCAAATTTTCACTGGATTTCACGCGGTCGAAGAAAATCTAAAATCCGTCTTTGGCAAAAAAAAACTCGCGGAGCAAATGCAGATTTTCTATTGCAATCCGGGTCCGCGAGTAAAAAAAATTCTGGAGCAAGCCGCATCGCTCGGTATAAAATGCAATTTGAGCGGCAAAAAAGATTTGGACGCGCTCGTAGAAAATTTGCCGCAAGGCGCACGCGATCATCGTGGAATTGTTTTGCAAGTTTTCGGCGAAGATTCTCGCGCGGATAATTTTGTTGAATTTGATTTATGGCTTGATGAATTTCTTGCAAATTCCGAAAACGAAATCAATTCAAAAAAATGCGCGACAGTTTTGGTTTTGGATTCGATTACTGACGTGCACAATGTGGGCGCAATTTTGCGAAGCGCGGATCAATTCGGAGTGTCGCTTGTAATTGTTCCGTCGCATCGCGGAGCGTCCGACATTTCCCAAAATGAAATCGTAGCGCGGACAAGCGCGGGCGCGTCGAATTGGGTGAAAATCAGCGTCGTGCCAAATCTAGTGCGCGCGGCGCAGAAATTGAAGCAAAGTGGATTTTGGATTTACGGCGCGGACGCAGGCGGAACGCAAATTCAAGACGGCACATTCGCAGAAAATTGCGCGCTGATAATGGGAAGCGAGGGCAGCGGAATCTCGCGACTTTTGCGCGAAGAATGCGACGCGATTGTCTCCATCCCGACTTGCGGACGAATCGACAGCCTGAACGTTTCGGTGGCGACCGGCGTTTTGCTTTACGAAATTTTTCGTCAAAAAAATTCCCGCTGAATTATTCCCTGAAAATCAAGCTCGCAGAAAGTAAGTTGGAAACTCCGCAATCGACGCGTGGCACGAAGTTTCAAGCGGAAGTCGCAATGGATGATAGGGATTTGGAACAAAACTCAAGTTAAAATTATCGATAAAGATGCACAAAGGTACTTGACAATTTTTCGTAAAAACGGTATATACATTGTTTTTAAATTTTCAAAAAAAATTGTGCTTCTTCTTGACTAAAATTTGCCAATCGTTATAATTGAATTTGCTATATGTCTGAAAAAATTCTGCAAGCCTACAGTTCAATAAGAAACGCGAATTTTGTAGAAGCGAAAAAGATTTTAACTTCCGCTTTGGTTTTTGAACTGAATAACGATGAACTGCTCTTCGCGATGAACTGCTGCGATTTTTGGATTGACGTCATAGCGCGTTCGGAAAGCATAGGCGATCATTTTGAGCGCGGCGAAATTTTTGTTGACGAATGGAAATCGTTTCAAGGTTTTATCAGGCGCAAGGATAAAATCTTCGAGCGTACCCTTTTCGCGGTTAAAGTTGGAATTTTCTCGCTCGCGTTGAGACATTACAATCAGGCGGAAGAAAGGAACAAAGCGCGAAAAGCGAAAATACAACGCGGAATAGGACTGTGCTACAAAAAGTTGGGCGAATATGAAACCGCCCTTGTTTGCCTCAAGGAAGCGCTTTCGCTGAAAAACGACAGCGCCTCGATAATCGCAGAAGCTGCGGACTGCTACGCTTTGTGCGCGAAGCCACGCGAAGCGAAGATTTTGTTTAGGGAAGCGTTTTTTGTAGACGCTCAGAAAATAGAACTGGATTTTTTGGATTCGGAGGAAATAAATTGCCTCGTAAAAATTGTTGAAGAAAAGGGCTATGTCGGCTCGGAACTTTTGGAATGGATTCCCGTGTATGGTCAGCTTTGCGGAATATTCAATGTAAAGCGCAAGCTTACGCAACCTGAAGTGGCGCACTTGAGTCGCAAGATTTACGCCGCCGAAACGGAGATGAAAAACCCATCATGCCAGTCGAAAATTCTCATTCCGCGCCTTATAAACATGTATTTTTGGATGATAGACTTTTATGTTTCTGCCGGAAAAAAAACGCAGGAAGTAAACGAACTCCTTGTAAGGATGAAAATCCTTGACACGGAAATATATGAAATTTATGTTAAGTGAGGAAAAAATGTCTGAAAGTTTGATTGAATTGGTACAGGACAAGCTAAAGGAAGAAGCATGGACACGGGCCGCAATCGGAAATGTTACGCAAAACGCTATTATGGATTTGTCGAAAATCGTTGACGACGCATTCGCGCAGGAATGCGCAAGCCAAGTGCGCGAGCTTTGCGACGAACATTTGGCGCATTCCAAAGACAGCATCAGCGCGCTCTACCTTTCCGGAATGATTGCGCTTCGACAAGGCGCGATAGACAATTCGGCTTTGATTACGCTCGTGGACATTTTCAACAAAAACAAAAAAGAGCAAGTCATTGTCGACATCTGCAAGACGATTTTGGAAGACGACGAGAACAACAAATTCGCATTGCGCACTTTGGCGAACTGCTATCGCGAAGACAAGAACGAGGAGATGTGGGCGCTTTATGAAAGGCTCGTGAAGATCGACCTTGAAGAGGCGGACATGGTAAAGGCTTTGGCGGAGCATGCCGAAGAACTCGGCAATTCCGACGATGCGGTGAATTTTTACAAGGAAGCTTTGGCGCGATACGTTTCTCTAAAAAATTTCTCTTTGGTAAAAGAAATTTGGACGAAGCTTGTTTCGTTCATTCCAGAAAACATCGACTTCTTCTTGCACAAGCAGCGCGAAATTGCCAAATCCATCAGCGAAGACAAGAGCGTGGTTTTGATGCAGGAACTCTACGCGTGGTATAAGGAAAACCAAAAGTGGGAAAAAGCCATCGACATCCTCAAACTGATTTTGCAGGTCGATCCGAAAGACAATTGGGCTAGGCGAGAAATCGTGGAATGTTATCGCGGATTTTACGCCGGTCGAAACAACCTGGAAGATTACATCGCCTCGAGCGATCTCACGCAGAATTTCCGAAATGTTTTCGAAGCCATCAGCGACTTTGAAAAGCATATAGCGTTTGACAAAAATCGATTCGTGTTCCACCGTTCGTGGGGCGTGGGAAAAATCATCAAATCGCAAAACGACATTCTGACGATTAATTTCGGAAAGAGAGTCGGCAAAAAGGACATGGCTCTTAAAATGGCGATAAGCGCGCTGACTCCGCTCGATAATGATCACATTTGGGTTTTGAAGGCGACTAAAAGCAAAGAAGAGCTCGTTGAGATGGCGAACAAAGACAAAAAGGGAATGCTCATCCGAATCATAAAAAGTTTCGGCAACAGCTGCGACTTCAAGCGCATCAAGGCGGAACTCGTTCCCTCGATTTTGGAAACGAACAAATGGACGGCATGGAATAACGCCGCGAAAAAGATTCTCGATACCGACCCGACTTTCGGCGTGAAGCCAAACGACATCACGCAGTACGAAGTGCGCGATGATGAAATCAGCTATGACGAAAAATATTCCAACGAGTTCAAGGCGCAAAAACAGTTCTTCGCCCGTGTCGACATAATAATGAAATTCATCAAGGATGAAAACACAAAAAAGAACAACAAGTCTTTCAGCGATATGTATCAATATTTTATCGGATTCGTCAAGACATTGACCCATGCGAACGAGCAGATCGTGGCGGCATACCTTGTCGTGCAGAAAATCGGGCAACTTTTGCCTGCGCACGCAATTCAATGCAAATACACGTTCGCCGACATCTATGAGAAACTCGAAGATCCGCGAAAGACATACCTTGACTTAAAGGATACAAAAAACACTTCCTTGAAAGAGGATTTCATCGCGTCGGTAAAGCTTCTGCCGGATTGGCAGGAAGAATTCATCGCTCTTTTTCCGACCGTGCTCAAAAAGGAAATGCTTGATGCTTTGAAAGATACTGGCGCGGAAGAACAGCTTAAGAAATTCACGGCGGACGCTTACGATAACGCGCGCGATTTCCGAAACGCGATTGTGTTCCTTTTTGAAAATTGTCAGGAAGAACAATGGTACAAGGATTCGGGCGTGAGTTACGAAAAGCAGCTCATCACGCTTTTGAACGTCATTGAATTGTGCTGGCGCGAGATCACGAATCATGTGAACACGGTAGAAAACAAAAAGATTGCGAAGCAGGCCGAAATCCTTCTGTTCAAAAACGATGCGCTCGGAAAATATATGTTTTCGAACGATGAGCAGACCGTAACAAAAATGTACACGCTCGTAAACGACATCGTGAATATCGACGCTTCGATCAAGACTTCTCTCCGCAACAGGATTTTGGAAAAATATCCCGACTACAAATTCCAAGCCGCGGAAGAAAAATCCGCCGCGCCGAAAGGAATGCTTGTTACCGCCGCTAAACTCGAAGAGAAAAGGGCTTTGGCGGAAAAGATTCAGAAAGTCGAAATTCCTGCCAACGCCAAGGAAATCGGAGAGGCTCGCGCACAAGGTGACCTCAAGGAAAACGCTGAGTACAAGGCTGCGAAGGAGCATCAGCATTATCTGAACGTAACGCTCGCGAAACTGCAGGAAGAATTGAATCGCGCCATCGTATTTGACCCGACCACGGCTTCCACCGCGATAGTTTCTTTTGGCACAAAAGTGACTTTGCTTAATCGCGACACGAATGAGAGCGAAACCTACACGATTATGGGACCATGGGAATCAGATCCAGATAATGGCGTGATTTCGTATATGTCGCCTCGCGGAAACGCGCTCTTGGACAAAAAGCCCGAGGAAGAATTTTCTTTCACGATAAACGAGCGGCAGTACAACTACAAAGTCTTGCAGATTGAAATCGCGAAATAAATCGCGCGAAGTGGAATAAAATTATGGTATAGCCAAACCATAGGCATAGCCGGTGGCTTGACTATGCCATAAAAGGACTTATCACCAACGGCAGTAAAACAGCAGTTGCGACACCGTACTTCCTAGTCGCCTGTTGTTCCATCTGCGTTCTCTTGTTCGCGGATATTTCTGCGCTACGTTCTCATTCAAGTCTGCCGTACTCATATAATGTTCTGTTCCTTATTGAAACACCTTGTCCACTTTGAATGCCAGCCAAACAGTGCCAGCGTACTTTTCCCTGTCATACCTCATCACATTGAAACGGTATCTTTCGGTGGAATCCTCATGCTCACATGTACATGGTCAACGCACATTGTGCTTTCCGCTATCCCTGTCTTTCTGTATCGGAGCAATTCCTTTATTATTTCGGACAGCCCTATCCTTGCTTCTACATATAATTTTTTCTTCCGATACTTCGATATCCAGGCTATGTGATATGCTTTTATTCATACAAAAAAACTCTTGTAACTTTTTAACTTTCGTTCCAATCGCTGCCTTATGTAACATGAAATCTATTCAGAGTCTAGTCTTCTATTGCTTCACAGGCTTAGCCTGTGGTTTTCTTGCTAGATTAAATTTCTAGCGTGAAATTTTTCTGTACACCGTGCGTTTGGGAACTCCCACGTCCTCGCCAAATTCCTTTTTCTTCCAATCGGCGTATTCGCTCCAATTGCCTTCAAAGTAGCGCACCGTGCTATTATTTTCAAATGCAAGAATGTGCGTGCATATTCTGTCCAAGAACCATCGGTCATGGCTTACTACAAGCGCACAGCCCGCGAAATCTTCCAATGCCTCTTCCAACGCGCGCACAGTCTGAACATCCAAGTCGTTCGTCGGCTCGTCGAGCAGCAAGACATTGCCGCTTTCTTTCAGCATCATTCCCAAATTCAAACGATTTTTTTCTCCGCCAGAAAGAACCGAAACTTTTTTGTTTTGCTCCGCGCCGTTGAAGTTGAACCACGAACAATACGCATGCCCATTCACTTCGCGAATGCCGCCTTCTAGTGCGCGCCCTTTTTCGTCCACCGCGCCCAATTTCACCAAATCCAAGCCGTTGGTCAAAGTTTCGTAGACGGTTTTGCTTTCGTCGAGTTTCGAGCGCAACTGATCGACATAAACCAATTTCACCGTGTCGCCCACTTTTATCGAACCTGAATCGGGTTTTTCCGTGCCGGCAATCAACTTGAAAAGCGTTGTTTTTCCAGCACCGTTCGGACCGACGATTCCCACAACCGCGCCTGCAGGAATATGGAAATTCAAATTCTCAAAAAGCAATTTTTCGCCGAAAGACTTAGTCAAATTTTCCGCATCTATTACTTGTCCTCCCAAACGCGGACCGGCAGGAATGGAAATTTGCGTGTCCTTTAATTTTGCTTTTCCACCTTGAGAGAGAAGTTGCTCGTAGCGCGTGATGTGTTCCTTGTGCTTCGCTTGGCGACCTTTTATGCCCATGTGAATCCATTCCAATTCTCGTTGCATTTCCTTTCGGCGTTGGGTTTCGCCTTTTTCTTCAAGCGCGAGTCGCGCCTCCTTTTGCACAAGCCACGAAGAATAATTTCCTTTGAAAGGATAGCCTTCGCCGCGGTCGAGTTCCAAAATCCATCCGGCAACGTCATCCAAAAAATATCTGTCGTGCGTAATCGCGATGACAGTGCCATGATAAGTGTGAAGATGATTTTCTAGCCAGGCGACAGTTTCCGCGTCAAGGTGGTTCGTCGGTTCGTCAAGCAAAAGAATGTCGGGCTTTTGCAAAAGCAGACGGCAAAGCGCGACACGGCGGCGTTCACCGCCAGAAAGCATGTCTACAATTTGTTCAGCGGGAGGACAGCGTAAGGCTTCCATCGCGAGTTCCAAATTTGCGTTCAAATTCCAAGCATCAAGAGCGTCAAGCTTTTCTTGAATTTCTGCCTGACGCATGGCGAGTTTGTCGAAGTCCGAATCGGGATCGCCGAATGCTTCGTTCACTTTGTCGAATTCCTCAAGCAAATCTGTAATCGGCTTTACGCCTTCCATCACTATTTCTTTGACGGTTTTTCCCGTCTCGAGTTCCGGCTCTTGCTCAAGATAGCCGATTGAATATCCTGGAGAAAGAATTGTCTCGCCCGTAAAATCTTTGTCCACGCCCGCAAGGATTTTAAAAAGGCTTGACTTGCCCGAACCGTTCGCGCCAATCACGCCAATTTTCGCACCGTAATAATATGAAATGCTGATGTTCTTTAAAACCGTTTTCGTTCCATAAGAGCGGCTAACATCATTCATCGTGTAAATGATTTTCTTTTCGTCAACTGTTTTTGCCATAAGAACATTCTAGCGGAAAACGCAAACTGTTTCAAGGGAGAAAATGAAATAAAATTGTGGCAACTGCCAAAGATGTCGCGCCATTTGTGCGGTGCTTTTATTATGACTCCTCCCACACAATCCAATTCTCGTCGCTGCCCTTTGTGGCGAAAGAAATGAGTTTAGCGTTTCTTTTGCCTTACTCGTTTCACTACATAGTCATCTTCGAGATGCCATGCTTTCCGTCAAAGCGGAATCCCGAAGTAGCCCATGACGAATATTTCTCCTTGTTCACAGAGATGTTGATTTCCATCCAATTCGTGTAGTCGTTGCTTTTCAAGGTGCACGGCAATTCGCCTGCTCTCGCTTGCAAATATGCCGTGCCGTTGTCCATGAAAAATTAGCCTGAAACACTGTCCTTGATTTCGCACAATTCTTCCCATGAAGCGCCCGCGTTTTGCGTTCGGAAAAGCCTTCTCAAGCGGAAATGCTCACAATATCCGACCTCGCCTCCATAAGGTACTTGCGCTCGTATCCAGCCTTACCAGCATAACGAGTACGAACAACAATCTTGTAGTTGCCATTAACCGTCAAAGTTGCAGGGAGCGCAAACAAGAGTTTTGACGGCATGTTGTACACCAAAGAGGATTCCGCCTTTGTCCATGCGCTCTCGTCCTCTGAAACAGTTCGTTATTTTTTAACATCGCAGGAAACTTCAGTTTCCGAGGAACTTAATTTGCCCGCGTTAGCAACTTGTTGCGTTGCGAACAAGTACAAAATAGATTGTCGGGTCAAGCCCGACAATGACAAACAAACGAGTTTGTGCAGCAAACTCGAAGTTAAAGTTTGCGGCGCGAGTTTTTCTCAAAAAAAACAAGGCGAAAAACTCGTAAGCAGACCAAAGATTTGCGATGCACACTCTTTGGTCTGCGACACATTTCTGACGACAATTTCAAACCTTCTATAAAAGTTGTCATAAACGAGAACGGGGGCGTTGCGGGGGGCGGGCATTCAACGGGCAGAATGATTTTGAAACCGATTTTGATAAATGTTTGTGTTCAGCCCCCCGCTGGAATGGGGTATGGTGAAGACGGGAGCGAAGCGAACGGCTGAACCTAGGGGAAAGGCTTTTCCCCTTTTATGTGTGCTGGTTGTTTTCACAGAGAGAGGATATGTTCCACACCTTGCATTTTTCATCAATTTATTTTAACATAGTAGTATGAAACAGTTTTTTCTTTCAATCACATTGTTTTGCGCGGCGACGGCGTTGTTCGCCCAAAATGTTTCCTTTTCCTCCACCGACCTTGACGGAAATAACATTACGGACGCGATTTTTTCAGAGGTCGATGTCACGGTTGTGAATGTGTGGGGGACATTTTGTCCGCCGTGCATCCGCGAAATGCCGGAGCTCGCCGCGTGGCAGAAATCCATGCCTGAGAATGTGCGGATTATCGGGATTGTGTGTGATGTGAATTCCACAGGCGATTCGCGCGGCGTTTCAAACGCAAAGGCGATTCTCAAGAGGGCGGGCGCGACTTTCACGAACATCGTGGCGGGCACAAGCCTTGCGACGCTTTTAAGCGGAATCCAGTTCGTCCCCACGACTTTTCTTGTTGACAAAAACGGCGACATCGTGGGGGAGATGATTGTCGGCGCGCAAGTGGATAAATACAAAAAGGCGGTCGAGGACTATCTTGCGAAAAAATAAAGGCAACTCCACGAATGCAAATGGAATGCAGGGCGAATTTAGGGAGACGATAAAGACAGAAGGTTTCAACGGACAAAAATCTTCTGTGCCGAAATCAGAGAATGGATTGCAAACCACATTCACAGTGACGGTGAACGACAACAGGCACTGTTTCCGTTTGAATTTGGTTCAGAAAAATCTCTTTAAAATCGCGCTTTTGGGCATTGCGGCGGCGTTCGTCGCCATTGGCATTATGCGCGGCGAGGTCTCCCTCATTCTGCAAAAAGCCGTGCGAATCTGCATGGAATGCATTGGGCTTGGCTAGAAGGCTCGAGTAGAAATTTCTGATTGCGCGAGGACAAAGTGGCACGACTTTCAAAAACCTTTTCAAAAGTAAAAATGAATCCCGTAAAACGAAAACTCATACAAATCGCGGCGTTTGGTTTTTGCAATCCGCAGGTGCAGAATTTTTTCTCGGGAAAAATCTACACAGGCAAATGGAAGAATTTTTGCGCGCCGGGCTTGAACTGCTATTCCTGTCCTGCGGCGATTTTTTCCTGCCCCATCGGAGCAATGCAGGCGGTGGGAGGCTCGTTTCAGTTTTCATTCAGTTTTTATGCGATGGGAATCATTCTTGCGATTGGTGTTTTGATTGGTCGGACGGTGTGCGCGTTCTTGTGTCCGTTCGGATTGTTGCAGGAACTCATTCACAAAATTCCCTCTCCAAAAATCCGTCTGCCGAAATTCTTTCGCTCCATAAAATATATCGTCCTCTTTGTGTTTGTCTTGATAATGCCCGCCGCAAGCTCCCACCTTACAGGAGTTGGCGACCCCGCGTTTTGCAAGTATATATGTCCCGCGGGACTTTTCGAGGGCGGGCTTCCACTCATCGCGGCTCGACAGGAATTGCGCGGCGCTTTGGGCGCGCTCTTTTTTCTAAAGCTCGGCATTTTGATTGGCACTCTTGCATCGTGCGTTTTTATCCACAGATTTTTTTGCAAGACGCTTTGCCCGCTTGGCGCCCTTTATGGCATTTTGAACAAGGTAAGTTTTCGCCATTTAAAAATAAATCGCGCCACTTGCACACAGTGCGGCGCATGTAAAAATGTCTGCCCGATGGATGTGAATCCCGTTGCCACCGCCCGCTCCGCCGAATGCATTCTCTGCGGCAAGTGCGAGGAAATCTGCCCGCACGGTTCGATACGCATTTCATGGCGAAATGATAGAACAAAAGAAAAATAGAATGTTTAAAATTGTCGTCGGAAATGTGTCGCAAATCTTTGATTCGCTTACGAGTTTTTCACCTTGTTTCTTTTGCGAAAAACTCGCGCCGTTTACTTTAACTTCGAGTTTTGTTCAGAAACTCGTTTATTCAGTCGCAAGCCTTTGGCTTGCTAACGATTTTTCACTTCGTTGCAAAATCGCGTTTTTTAACAGTTCGAAAGTTGACACTTTCTTCACTGTTAAAAATTAAGGAGGGGGTTCATTTTGGATTTGGAATTGAAAGACATTTGCCTTGCGCTGAAATCGGCTCAACAAAAACTCGAGTTGCAAAATGCCTCGCAAAAAAATGCCGCGTTGCTTTGCGTGCTTGATTCTATAAAAAGAAACTCGGAAAAAATTCTCGCCGCCAACAAAATCGATGTGGAACGCGCGAAAGAAAATGGAATGAGCGAAGCCTTGGTGGACAGGCTTTCTTTGGATGAAAAAAAAATCGTCGCGATTTTGGATGGAATAAAAATCGTGGTCGAGCGCGAAGATCCAATCGGAAAAATTGTCACTGGCTGGAAAACGCCCGCCGCGCTGGAAATAAAGCAAGTGCGCGTTCCGCTCGGCGTGGTTTGCATAATTTACGAGTCGCGCCCGAATGTTACTGTGGACGCATTTTGCCTTGCCTACAAAAGCGGAAATTCGATTTTGCTTCGCGGCTCTTCCGCCGCGCTGAATTCTAACAATGCGCTTTGCGCGGCAATAAAAGAAGGCTTGCAAAATTCTTGCGATGGAATTCCAGAAGCGATTGAACTTTTGCAAAGTACTTCGCACGATGACGTGGAAAAAATTTTGAATGCGCGCGGCTTGATAGACATCGTTCTTCCGCGCGGCGGAAAAAACCTGATTGCCAATGTGGTGCAAAACGCGCGCATTCCTGTCATCGAAACTGGAAGTGGCGTGTGCCATCTTTTTGTGGACGAAGATGCGGATTTGCAAATGGCGACGCGAATTGCAGAAAACGCGAAAATCCAGCGGCCGGGGGTTTGCAATTCAATTGAAGCGATTTTGGTGCACAAAAATATTTTGCAAGAATTCCTACCTCTGCTCGAAGGAAAATTTTCAGGGCGCGTGAAAATCCACGCGGACGAAAAATGTTTTTCAATTTTAAACGATTCGGCGAAAAAGGCTGGACGCGAATGCGTTGTTCCTGCGAAGAGTAAAGATTTTGGCAATGAATTTTTGGACTACGAATGTTTGGTCAAATCGGCGGAATCTTTGGAGGACGCAATCGAATACATCAACGCGCACAACACGAAGCATTCCGAATGCATAGTCACCAAAAGCCGCGAGCATGCGCGGACGTTTCAACAAAGAATCGACGCGGCCTGCGTCTATGTGAATTCTTCCACACGTTTTACCGACGGCGGCGAATTCGGCTTTGGTGCAGAACTCGGAATCAGCACGCAAAAATTGCACGCGCGCGGCCCGATGGGACTTGAAGCTTTGACGACGACGAAATATTTGATTGATGGAGACGGGCAGATTAGAAATTAGCAATTATATAGTGAACAGTGCGAGTTTGCGCTTTGCGCAAACTCGTTAAGCAACCGCAGGTTGCGACTTCTGGGAAAGTTGAGTTTCTTTCAATTCCACCATCAACTTTTAGAACCCCCGTCTGAAAAAAATACACACTAGAATTTTTTTTAAATTTGTGATAAAGTACTTTTATGATGGCAACAAATTTGCATCTCAAAAAAAACGACTTTCCTCGAAAAAATCTTTTGGCGTGTCCAAAAGTTGCGGAGAAAAAATCGGCTTGGACGAAAAAATCACCTGTTGCCATTGAACTTTTTGCGGGTGCTGGCGGACTTGCGCTTGGCATCGAAAAGGCGGGCTTTGACACTATTGCTTTGATTGAATTTGACAAGACCGCTTCCGAAACTCTCAAAAAAAATCGCCCTGAATGGAACGTGATAAACGATGACATTGCGAATATTTCTTGCCTTGACCTTGAAAACTATTTTTCGCTAAAAAAGGGTGAATTGGATTTGCTTTCAGGTGGCGCACCTTGCCAGTCGTTTTCCTATGCAGGAAAGCGACTTGGATTTGACGACACTCGCGGAACGCTTTTTTATCATTACGCTTTGTTTTTACAAAAGCTTCAGCCGAAAATATTTCTGTTTGAAAATGTCCGGGGGCTTTTGACGCATGATAAAGGTCGCACATACAAAACGATGCTCAATGTTTTTGAATCGGCAGGATATTCAATTCAAAAACAAATTATGAACGCTTGGGATTATGGCGTAGCACAAAAACGCGAGCGGCTGATTACGATTGGCATAAGAAATGATTTGACGAATTTTCTTAATTTTGAATTCCCATCCCCGCACGAATACAAGCCTGTTTTGCGCGATGTTTTGCAAAATGTTCCACAGAGTGCCGGCGTTGAATATGGAGAAAAAAAAAGTAAATTATTTGAGTTGGTTCCGCCCGGCGGATATTGGCGCGACATCGATGAAAATTTGGCAAAAGATTATATGAAATCGTGTTGGAAAATGGATGGCGGACGCACGGGAATTTTGAGGCGGCTTTCTATGGACGAGCCTTCGCTTGCAGTCCTCACATCTCCATCGCAAAAGCAAACTGAACGTTGCCATCCTTTGGAAACTCGTCCGTTCACCGTTCGCGAAAACGCGAGGATTCAATCTTTTCCTGACGATTGGGAATTCTGCGGAAGCATAGGCGAACAGTATAAGCAAGTGGGAAATGCCGTTCCTGTGAACCTTGCGCATGAAATTGCCGCACAGATTTTTGCCGCGCTTTCAAATGTGGAGAAAAATGCATGAAGTGGAATTTAAATTTCATCAGCGAGCAAAATTTTGAAACTCATGTTTGTCAAACGATTTTAAAATATGGCGAAAATCTTGAACCGTTCGATTTGGAAAAACTCAACAAAAACATCATCGATCCAATAAAAATGGTTTTTGACAAATCGGTTTACAAAATGTCTTGGGAAGAAATTATCAAAAGCGAAATTTTCCGACAGCGCGACAAGTCGAACAACAATTCAATCGGCTACTTTCATCAAAATTTTTTCAACTACATCAAAGGTTGCGAAGTTCCGAATGAAGGCTGGGATGTGATTTTTCGAAATCCGCATAAGATTAAAATTGATGGCGAGACTGTCAGCACGATTTATGTTGAAATGAAGAACAAACACAACACGATGAATTCCGCCGCATTGCAAAAAATTTACATTAAAATGCAAAACCAGCTTTTATCTGATGATGACTGTGTTTGTTTTTTGGTAGAAGCGATTGCGAAACGTTCGCAAAATATCAAATGGCAGACGAGCGTTGATGGCAAGAAAGTTGGTCACAAAAAAATTCGTCGCGTGAGCATTGATAAGTTTTTTGAAATTGTTACGGGCGATGAAAATGCGTTTTTTAAAATCTGCAAAATTTTACCTGAAACAATTCAAAACATAATAGAAAGAAACGGAGAAACGCTTATAAAAAGTGACACCGCTTTTTCCGAGCTTGCGGCAATTTCAAAAATTATAGGCGGCAATGACAAAAACTCTTCGTTCGCTGCGGCTACACTTATGTTGGGCTTCAGTTCATACAATGGTTTTAAAACATTGCGCCCAACAAAATTTGACACGGCAGAACTTTCAGAATACGCAAATGGGATTCTGAAAATGTGATAAAATATTTTAATTAGGGAGTTATGATAAAAGTACCGCACAAATGGCGCGGCACTTTTATCATGTCAAGTTTCCGTTGGAAACTTGACTATCAACTGCTGCTTACCTTGAAGCTTCGCCCTAGATGCTCGTTGCGAATCATTTCATTGCGAAGCAGCTTAAAAATTCAAGGGGAAAGTTCAAACTTTCTTTTTGACTTTTTTATGGGAGAAATATTATGAATTTGAGTTTTTTGAAAGGAAGAGATTTTCTCACGTTGCGTGATTTTTCGGCGCAAGAAATTGTTCAGCTTTTGGATTTGGCGGCGGAATTGAAGCAGGCAAAACGCAACGGCGTTCAAATAGAAAATTTTCGCGGAAAAAATATCGCGTTGATTTTTGAAAAGACGAGCACGCGCACGCGTTGCTCGTTTGAAGTGGCGGCGCACGATTTGGGAATTTCCACGACATATTTGTCGGACGGTTCTCAAATCGGAAAAAAAGAAAGCATCGCGGACACGGCGCGTGTTCTTTGCAGAATGTTCGACGGAATTGAATATCGCGGCTATGGGCAGGAAATCGTGGAGGAATTGGCGCGACATTCCACAGTGCCGGTTTGGAACGGACTCACCAACGAATACCATCCCACGCAAATGCTTGCCGATATGTTGACCATTCGAGAAAAACTCGGCGCACTCAAAGGATTGAAGCTCGTCTATTTCGGCGATGCCCGCTACAACATCGGCAACTCACTTTGCATCGTATGCGCCAAACTCGGGCTGGATTTGGTTTTGTGCACGAACAAGAAATATTTTCCCGAGGAAAAACTTTTGCTAGATTGCCAGCCATGGTGCGAGGAAAGCGGCGGCTCGATTTCGCTTGAAGAAAATATCGAAAATGCGGCGAGCGGCGCGGACATTATTTACACTGATGTTTGGGTGAGCATGGGCGAAAGCGACGAAATTTGGGCGCAACGAATTACCGACCTCAAACCATATCAGGTGACAAAAAAAATTATGGCTCTCGCAAAGCCGAGTGCGATTTTCATGCACGACCTTCCTTCGTTCCATGATTTGAACACGGAAATTGGAAAAGAAATCAGCAAGAAATTCGGCATCACGGAAATGGAAGTGACGAACGAAGTTTTTGAATCCGCGCAGTCAGTCGTATTCGATGAAGCGGAAAATCGAATGCACACAATCAAGGCTGTTATAGCTGCTACGATTTAATTTGCTACTTTGTAGCAAATTAAATCGTAGCTCGAGTTTTGTCTTGTTTGCGCGGCTACATTTGTCGGTGGCAAAACGCCACCTTACCGCTTCGTGAAAAGCGACAAAACTCGCAGTGGCATTTTCCAATTTGCCGTTTTGTGGCGAATTGAATCGTAGCTCGAGTTTTGTCTTGTTTGCGCGACTGATATTTTTACGAAGGCTCGCGTTAGGGATACGTCGGGGCAAGCCCGTCGTTTCCTTAAGTAGAAATTATTGAACGCACGCTCGTTTTGCTGGCGCAAAAACTCGCGTTAGGGATAGTAGCGGCATGCCGTAGGCTGTTGCGGAACGAAGTGGAGCAATGGAGAGAGCGAGGCGAACGGAACCGCGAATAGCCCGACCGCGCAAGCCATAGGCTTTGCGCGGTAACGCCCAAAGAAAGAGTTATTAAAAAAGAGCAGCACTTTTTTAATGCAAAGTTTCCGTTGGAAACTTACTTTATTTTACATGTGTGCGTTATTGGCGCACAGGCTAAAAGTCAATCGCGATTTTGTATTGGCAACGAAGTTTCTAGCCAAAATCGTTCTTGACTTTTTAATTAGGAAAAAAAATGAGCGAACAAATTCAACGCCTGATAGATGGCTCACGAAAAATCGTAATCAAGATCGGAAGCAACACGCTCGCAAAAAGTGACGGAACGCAAAACACAGACTTTATGAAATCCTTCGCGCGGCAATGCAAAAACTTGATGGAACGTGGAAAGCAAATCGTCGTAGTTTCATCAGGTGCGCAAGTGAGCGGCGTGAGCACACTCAAAGAATGGGCGAGGAAAAAGGACGTGCACTATCGCCAGGCATTGTGCGCAATCGGCCAAGTGGAACTGATGTCGCAATGGCGGAAAGCATTCGCGGAAAGCGACTTGCACATCGGGCAACTGCTCTTTACGAAAGAAGATTTCGAAAATAATTTGCACACGCTCAATATCCGCAACACGCTTTTCACATTGGTTGACGAAGGCGTGGTGCCGATAATAAACGAGAACGATTCGGTATCGTTCGAAGAAGACTCCATCGGAGACAACGACAACTTGAGCGCGCTCACAGCCATTTTGTGGAGCGCGGATTTGCTAGTCCTTTTCAGCGACATCGACGGAATCTTTTCGGCAAACCCCAAAACCGAAAGCGACGCGCAGTTCATCGAAACCGTTTCCAATGTAGAAGAACTTTTGGCATCTATAAAAATCGGAGGAACGTCATCGTTCGGCACAGGCGGAATCGCCTCCAAAATAGGCGCCGCACGAAAATGCTCGCCTTATGGCATCCCCGTAATCGTCGCGAACGGCGCGAAAGAAAATATCCTTGACAATCTCGCAAACGGCACGGGGCGCGGAACAGTATTTTTGGCGGGATAGGGTTTTCGCGAAGCGTGGCATCCTTAAGTAAAGAAAATTTCGACATAACATATTGTTTCAGCGTTGATTAAAAGAAAAAATTTCGTTATACTAAGACTATATGAGAAGATTCGCGACTGTATTTTTATCATTGATCGCATTTGCGCTTTTTGCGCAAGGACGAAATATGGGCTACAAACAAATCACGCAGGAACAAGCAAAATCCATAATTGATTCACAAAAAAACATAGTTATTTTAGATGTGCGCACAAAGCAGGAATTCGTGGCTGAACATATCCCGAATAGCATTTGTATTCCGGTGGAAGAAATAACCGCGAGCGACACGCCGCCGAAAGAACTCAAAGACAAAAATCAGATGGTCTTGATTTATTGCCGCTCAGGGCGCAGAAGCAAAATTGCGGCACGGCATTTGGCGGATATGGGATTTAAAAACATTCTTGAATTCGGCGGAATCACAACATGGCCGTATGATGTGGAAAAGTAGCTGTCTCGCTAGCCAAAATATTTCTCCGCGGCATTCTCTTTCCCCTCTTTAAAAAAATTCTAAAATGTGCTATACTCTTTCATATGGCAGATTATCCTGTTTTTGATCCCGCGCCGGAAGGTACGCCGCCTGCGGGTTTTGTTCATCTTCACGTTCACTCAGACTATTCGCTTTTGGACAGTTGCGCCACGCTCGAAAAGTTGGTGGCAAAGGCAAAGCGACTCAATATGCCCGCGCTTGCGCTCACTGACCATGGCAATATGTTTGGCGCATTGAACTTTGAAATTCTCTGCCATAAAAATGGAATCAATCCGATTATCGGCGAGGAATTTTATGTGGCTTATGGAAGCCACAATGAAAAAAATGATGTTCCGTTTGCCAAAGCCAACGGTCGCCACGCGCATTATTTTCACTTGATTTTGCTTTGCGAAAATCAAAAGGGCTATGAGAATATTTCATGGCTTTCAAGTCGCGCTTTTTGTGACGAAAACGCGCTTTATCACGGCAAGCCTCGAATTGACTTTGAACTCCTCAAGCAATATCACGAAGGACTGATTTGCCTCTCCGCCTGCATTCAGGGCGAAGTGCCGCAATATCTTTTGCACGGAAAGACCGAAGAAGCCTACAACATCGCGCGGGAATATAAAGAACTTTTCGGACCGGATCATTATTACATAGAATTGCAAAACCACGGAATCAGCGAGCAAAAAATTGTCGCGGAAAAACTCATCAAGCTCGCGCGCGATTTGGATATTCCGATGGTCGTTACGAACGACATTCATTATGTGGAACGCGAGGACTCGGAGGCGCAGGACGCGCTTCGTTGCATCGGATTTAAAAATTTGCTAAAAGAACCTCATGCGAAAATGGGCGGCGATCAAGATTTGGATTCGTGGTATTTTAAAACCGAAGAAGAAATGCGCGCGATTTTTCCGCAAATTCCCGAAGCTTACGACAACACAATCAAAATCGCGAATATGTGCCATCTCAAAATCCGCCAATACGACACGAAGGAATTGAAAGACTGTCTTCCGCGATTTGAACTGCCTGCCGAATTTAGAACGCATGGCGAAAATTATCAAGCCGACCAAAACGACTATCTGCGCCACATTGTGGAAGAAGGTTTGAAAAAACGCTACAAGGAAATCACGCCAGAAATTCGCGAGCGCGCCGAATACGAAATGGGCACGATTTTTTCGATGGGCTTTTCCGGCTACTTTTTGATTGTGTGGGAATTCATAAATTGGTCAAAATCCACTTTTGACGATTTGCACAAGAAGCCCAAGCCTTACATTCCAATCGGACCAGGGCGCGGCTCGGGTGCGGGAAGTCTCGTGGCTTACGCGATGACAATCACGGACATCGATCCGTTTCGATATGGCTTGATTTTCGAGCGCTTTTTGAATCCAGAGCGAGTTTCCATGCCGGACTTCGACGTGGATATGGACTATGGTTATCGACAAGACATAATCCAGCATACGCGCGATCTTTATGGCGACGAATGCGTCGGGCACATCGCTACATTCGGAACGCTCAAACCGAAAAACGTCATCGCTGATGTCGGGCGCGTTTTGGACATTCCGCTTTCTGAAGTGAACATTCTCAAAAAAGTCATTCCTGAATTCGCGCCAAAATTCAAATTGAAAGACGCCTTCACTCCGCCCGATGCCGACCATCCTGAAAACGGCGGTCTCATTCCATACAAAGATGATGTGCGTTATAAAAAACTTTTTGAATTGGCGTTCAAACTTGAAGGCATCAAGCGCAATACCGGACTTCACGCTTCGGGAATGGTGATTGGCTTGACGCCGCTTCCAAATTGGGCGCCGGTTTTCAAAGATCCGAAGACTGGCGAAGTCGGCGTGCAATATACGATGGACATCATCGAGCCATGCGGCCTTGTCAAATTCGACTACCTTGGGCTGAAAACTCTTTCGCTCATTCGCTACGCGGAATCGATCATCAACAAGCACAAAAAGCCTGGCGAAGAGGATTTGGTTACGGCGAACGTCAGCGAAAGCGACAAGGAAACTTTTGAAATGTTTTGCCGAGGCGACACAATTGCGGTGTTCCAATTTGAAAGCCCCGGAATGCAAAAATATATGAAACGTCTCAAGCCTAGTTGTATCGAAGATTTGGTCGCTATGAACGCGCTTTATCGTCCAGGTCCTATGCAATTCATCGACACTTTCATTGAAGGAAAAAACAATCCTTCTACCGTGCATTATCCTGACCCCTCCCTTGAAGATTTGCTCAAGGAAACTTACGGAGTAATGGTCTATCAGGAACAAGTAATGAAAGTGGCGCAAATCATCGCGGGCTTTTCGCTCGGCGCGGCCGATATGCTTCGCCGAGCGATGGGAAAGAAAAAGCTCAATGTCCTTATGGAAAAGAAAAAGGAATTTGAAGAAGGCGCACTGAAAAACGGACACAGCATCGAGCACGCCGACGAAATCTTCGACATAATGGTTCCGTTCGCGGGCTACGGTTTCAACAAGTCGCACGCCGCCGCCTATTCGGTTTTGGCGTACAGGACGGCTTGGCTCAAATGCCATTATCCTGCTGAATTCATGGCGGCGAACTTGACAAATGAAATCAACTCTGCGGACAAACTTCCGGCTTATATCGAAGAAGCGCGAAAAATGGGAATTCCAGTTGATGCGCCCGACATCAACCGTTCCGATGTAATTTTTGATGTCATAGATGGACACATAATTTTCGGCTTAAAAGGAATCAAAGGAATGGGAGAAGCCGCCGCCGCCATCATCGTCAATGAGCGCGAAAAAAACGGCGCATACAAATCTTTTATGGATTTTTTGCAGCGGGTGGATTTGAAAACTGTAACAAAAAAGCCGCTGGAAGTTTTGATAAAAACCGGCGCGTTCGACCACCTCGACAAAAACCGCCCCACGCTTTTGCAGAATCTCGAAAAAGCCGTGGCCTATGCGGAATCGATAAATCAAAGCAAGCAAAACGGACAAAACAGTTTGTTCGAGGAAGCGGGAGAAAAAGAATTCGTGGATTTCGTTTTTGAAGAAGTCGAAGATTTTCCGCAAATGGAAAAACTAAACAAAGAAATGGAATGCATTGGAATTTATGTTTCGGGGCATCCGCTTGATGACTATAGAAAAATTATCACAGGTTGCGCCACTATTTCAAGCGAAAATGTCGAGCGCGAATCCAAAAATGCCATCGCCGAAGCCGCCGCAATTCCTGAAAACGAAAAATGGCGCGCTCGAAATTCAGGCAAGCAATACACGGCGGTCGGAATGCTCACGGAATTACGCACAGTCCGCACGAAAAAAGGCGACGAAATGGCGTTCGCAAAATTGCAGGATTTCACAGGATTTTTGAGTCTGACTTTTTTCCCGAAAGTCTGGGGCGTGCTCCGTTCGCAATTCAAAGAAGGCGATGTCGTCGCGCTCAAAGGCAAATTGGATTCTTCACGCGAGGAGCCTTCATTTTTGGTGGACGAAAATGTCGATTTGAATTCGCTCAAAGAACGCGTAATTCAAGAAGTTCACATTCAGTTGAAGCGTGACGCGCAAGACGAATTGAAACTCCGCAATCTGCGCGATTTTCTATTTGCCAAGCAAGGGCAATGTTCGGTATTTTTTCATATTGACACGGCGCAAGGTCCGTACATTGTAAAGGCTTCATCGCAACTTCTCGTTCCATGCGCACAAGATTTTATCGATGATTTGGGCGAACAGGAAGAAGTTCAAGAAGTCTGGGTCGCATGATTTTTTTTCGTTCAAATTTTGGAGGAAAAAAATCAGCGACCAAAATGTTGCCGCCATTAAAATGTCTGCTCGCGCAGACGAACTAAACATTCTTGGAAACTTTTTTTGCAACTAGCCTTTAGTAAAAAGTGTTGGGCGAACTTTTTTTGTTTTTGAAAAACAAGTTTTCATAAAGAAAATTTTATCGAAATCCCCGCATCGAAATACATTGAATATCCGCCGGCGTTGATAATATTGCCAAAATTATCGCATCCAGTTTGATATGGTGTAGATTGACTTTTTCCATAATTTGGTCCTTCAGTAGCACTTGTGAATACACCGTTAAAATTCAGTGCAATGGAAATAAAATCAGTAAAATTGAAAATTGCGGTAAAACTCGGGCGTACTGCGAAAAAAGGTGAAATAGAAGATTCCTTGCCAAAGCCAGTCATGAAAAATGCTGAGGTTGAATATTGCTTATAATCATAGCCTTTCATAACATGATTGTCATAGGAAAGCATATAAACGAATGGTGCGAATTCTATTGCAAGCGAAAGCACGATTTTTTTTGTGGGAATAAAATCTGCTTGAATCCCAGTCCAAATATAAATACTACGCGTGTCGTATTTTAATACCGTTTCGTCAGGTAGTTTATCTGAAACAGAATTTTCGATGTCATTGTATGGAAAATATGATGAGTCATTATAAGGGCGACCAAATTTTTCAGAAACAAGTATTTTTCCATACCAATATTGTCCACCTATTGCTTTGAACTTCATGCGTTGATAACTCGCAGAAATTTTCGGACGCAGGGTAAGAAAGTATGTTGGATAAAATTTATACGAAAATGAAAGTTCGAAATCAATGGCAGTTGTAATATGATTTTCGCTTTCAGAATAATTCGTTTTTACAGAAGTGTCCGCCGTATAAGGAAATCCCTCTTGTATCATTTTCGCATAGCCATAATCTTGCAGCCAATCCGAGTCTTTTATCGTACCGCAATGTGTCGGCATAAAAAATTTTGATGTTGACGTAATTTCAAACCGCTTGTAATTTGCGAAAACTTTTCCGCCTAAATACCATGCTGGAGTGTATTCCCATTCAAGTTCGCTCAGCTTGTAGCGTTTGCCGTTTCGGGAATTTTTTGCCCATACGATTTCCCCCTCCTTTCCAAAACGCATTCCGAAAATGGGTTCGATGGCGAAATTCCATCCTTGAGTTTTTTGCGGATTTTCTTTTTTGACGATTTCGCTTGGAGCGGACTTTTCGTTTGACAAAGAATTTTCTTCTGCCGAATTTTCATCTTGCAAAATTTCATTTGCGGAATTTTGGTTTTCCTTTGAAATAATTTTATCCGAGGAACTTTCATTTGAAGTCTGCGAAATTTCATTTTCGGCGGCTATGCAAATTCCCATGAAAAACATTAGGATTGCAATGAAAATTTTTTTCATAAAATTTTATGGGGGGGGGTAATTCCCCGATGCTCTGCGTCGAAATTTTTTAAATTTGCAGAATCCGTTTGCGCAAGCGAATCGACTCCGAAAAGTTTGAGAAATTGTTTTCGCGTGGCTTCTAAATCTTTCGGGTAAGGTGCGCGAAATTCCATCGGCGAATTTTTCGTCGGATGAAAAAATTCAATTTTATATGCGTGAAGCGCAAGGCGCGAAATCAGCGGACGCTCTTCGTAAGGGTCGCCGTTGTAACGCCGTTTGAGTTCCGAAAGATAAATGCCGCGCTGGTTTGATCTGTAAATTGGATCGCACACAATCGAAAAATTTTTTGCGTGCAAATGCGCGCGAATTTGATGAGTGCGCCCAGTGAGCGGTCGCGCTTCAATCCAAGAATACGGTCCGCAAATTCCGAGCAACGAAAATTCCGTCAAAGATTTTTTTCCGTCTTTTTTATTTACGATTGTTCTGTGGCGCGCGTCTCCGTCCGGCAAAAGCGGAAGGTCGACTTTAAGCGTTTTCCAAAGCGGTCTGCCGTTCACGAGGCAATGATAAATTTTCTTTACGGAATGATTTTGAAATTGCTCGCAAAGATTTTTGTGGGCGATTTCATTCCGCGCGTACAAAACGATTCCGCTTGTGTCCTTGTCAATTCTATGCACGGCGAAAACTTTGCCGAATTCTTTTTGCGCAATCAAATCAAGCCGAGGCGCGTCCACATCATAGCGATCGGCTGCGACACAAAGTCCAGAACGCTTGTTCAAAACGAGAATGTCATCATCAGAAAAAATTGCCGTGTAGTCGTGCGGCTGTCTCATATGAAAAGTATATAGAATTTTTTGTCTTTTGTGAAGAGCCTTCCTCTATTCCAAATTTTTCATTTGCGCGAGGATTATAGAAGCGGCTACAGTGGCAGCCGTTTCCGTGCGCATAATTCGTTCTCCCATTCCCAGCCGCACAAAGCCGCGCGCTTCAAGAAGTTCGCGCTCGTTGTCTGTCCAGCCGCGTTCGCTTCCAATGGCGGCAACGACGCTTTTTCCTTCGGGCGAATTTTCTTGCAAAAATTTTGTCAGGCTTGATTTTGGATTTATGTTGTCGAGCGCGATTTTTATCTGAGTTTGATTTCGTTCATCTTCAAAATTGTCAAGACATTCGCGAAGGGAGGGGTAGATGAAATTTTGGGTAATGTGAGTTCCGCCTGCTTGCACTGTTCCTTCGTAAAGCATTTTGTGGATTTCGCTTTTTTGCGCAAGAGAAGATTTGAGATACGATTTTTCGCCGAGTTCCGTTCCGGCGAGATGGACGCTCCGAACGCCGAGCGCGGACATGTCGCGCAAAAGACGCTTGAGTTGGATTGGGCGTGGAAAGCCGATTATCATTTCAAGCGGAAAAAGTTTTTTTCCTTCCGAACGCTCTTCGAACGAAAAATAAATTGCGCCTTCGTCCGCATCTCCTGCCGCGCCGATTTTCGTTATAGTCGCGATGCCGGCTTTTCCGCCGATTATTCCTGCCGCAAAAGTTTCGCCGACATTTTTCTTTAGGATTTTTTTTATGTGCAATGCGCGTTCGTCGTTCGCAAGGAGAGGCATCGTCTCGTGAATTTCTCGCGCTTCAAAAAGGCAAATGTTCATCGCTTTTTGCACTTGTAATAGATTGTGCCTTCCGTTCCACGTTTTTTTATCTCGTAGCGTTTGTCGAACGCTTCCAAGAATTTTATAAGTTTTGGATAGCCGTAATTCTTGATGTTGAAGTCGGGCTTGGCGCGCTTGATGTATTCTGACGCTTTGTGCATGCTTACGAAGCCCTCGTCATCGCCCCATTTGTCGCTTGCGATTTTGAGGAAGTTGTGTAGTTCGCCTGGGCGGTATTTATTTTTTTCAGGTGATTTTTTCTCTTCGGATTTTTCCTGAGGTTCTTCTTCCTCCTCGATGCTTTCGAGCGTGAGAAATTCATCGCAGGAATTCTTGAACGATTGTGAAGTGGTCTCGCGACCAACGCCGATTACGAAAACGCCCGCCTCCCGAAGTCGCGTGGCTAGCGGAGTGAAATCGCTGTCGCTTGAAACAATGACAAATCCGTCGTAAGTTTTTTGGAAAAGCAAATCCATCGCCTCGATTGTGAGCGCCATGTCGCTCGCATTTTTTCCCGCAACATAGTCGAATTGCTGCACGGCTTTTATCGCCGAATCCTTGACTACTTCATCCCAATTTTTGAGCTGAGTCTTTTTCCAGTTACCGTAAGCGCGCTTGACGACGATGCGTCCGTAAGCCGAAATCTCGTTGAGCACAGACTTTATTTTTGTCGGCTGATTCACATTGTCCGCGTCAATCAGCACTGCGATATTTTTCAAATCCATAAAAATATTATGGACGATTGTGCGGATTTGGTCAAGGCGGAATGGCTGGTTTCCTTGATCTTTGTAAGACAGTTTTGTGATTTGCTTGGAGATTTTGATATGCTTCAAAGCGAAAAAGGTTTGTCCATGCCGCAACGAAAAAGGTGCTGCGACGCGCATTTTTGCATCCACAAAATGAATGTTGTGAATTCTTTTCCCCAATAAAAGATTGAATTTCTAGCTTTGTAAGTTTTCTTAATTTTTGATTTATAACGACATTTTCCGAACACACGATTGATTATTACTTAAATTTTATGCTATAATAAAAATTCATTTTACGGAATAGAAAATTACCCCGAAAGAGATTGCCAAGCCGCAAACGGTTTTCAATGATATTGTGCGGGGTGATAAAGGAGACTGTGTTTTATGACAGCATCAGTAATTGCCAAAATCATCGCATTCGTTCTCTATCTCGCGATGATGGTTTTTGTCGGGCTACGTGCCGCGAACAAAAATAACAACGCTTCCGACTTTTTTTTGGGCGGACGCAAAATCGGACCGTGGGTTACGGCATTGAGCGCGGAGGCTTCCGACTCTTCGGCATGGCTTTTGATGGGCTTGCCCGGGCTTTGCTATTTGGGCGGATTCAAGGAAACTTTTTGGACTGCAATCGGCTTGATTGTGGGCACTTATTTGGCATGGCTTATCATCGCAAAGCCTTTGCGAAAATGTTCGATTGAGTTTGGCGATTCAATTACGATTCCTGAATTTTTGACAAATCGTTTCAACGACAAAACTCATATTCTTTCGGTCATTTCGGTTTTTTTCATCGTTGTCTTTTTCACGATTTACACCGCGTCGGGATTTGTGGCTTGCGCGAAATTGTTCCGCTCCGTTTTCGGCTTGAATTGGAATCTGGGACTTTTGATTGGATTCGTGATAATTCTTTCGTACACGATTATGGGCGGATACCGCGCTGTTTGTACGACAGATTTCATTCAAGGAATGTTGATTTTCATTGCGTTTGTAGTGTCGTCCGCAATTGTTGTCTTTTCGTTGGGCGGGGTCGGAAACGCGATTGAGCAAGTAAAGCAATTCAGCGCACGCGCGATGAACGGAGATTTCGGAAAAGCGATGCTTGATAATTTTACGGCGAACAAATCGTTCAGTCCGATGTCGGCAATTTCGGCATTTGCATGGTGCTTGGGATATTTCGGGATGCCTCACATCATCGTGCGATTTATGGGAATCCGCTCGAACAAGGAAATCACGACCGCGCGCAGAATCGGAATCACTTGGATGATAATTTCGTACATTGGAACTTTCATCATCGGAACTCTCGGCACGGCGTATTTGTTGAACCACGGAATTCTTTTGGGCGCGAATCCCGAAGAAACGATTTTGGAAGGCGTGAAAGTTTTGGGCGTGGGAACTCAGGAAGCGGTTTTCAGCGAATCTATGAGCAGGATGTATCCGGCATTCATCGCGGGGATTTTCCTTTGCGCTATTTTGGCGGCGGCCATGTCCACGGCAGACAGCCAGCTTCTTTCAGCCTCAAGCGCGATTGGTCAGGACATTTTCAAAGGCATCGTCAAAAAAGACGCTTCGGAAAAAACCGTTCTCACAGTAAGCCGCATTTCGGTTTTGGTGATTGCGATTGTCGGAGTTTTGCTCGCGCTGAATCCTGACAGTTCTATTTTCAGTTTGGTTAGCTATGCGTGGGCAGGTTTCGGCGGAACATTCGGACCGCTCATTTTGCTCGCGCTTTATTGGAAAGGCACGACGGCAAAAGGAGCGATTGCTGGGCTTGTCTGCGGAGGCGCGGCCGTAGTTGTGTGGCACAATCTTTCCGCCGCCGTCCATCCAATTTTTGGACTTTACGAAATTCTGCCCGCGTTTATAATCTGTCTCGTCGTTGCCGTCGTCGTGAGCATTTTGGACAAAAACAAAGACGAGACAATCCGCGCGAAGTTCGATGAGTATAAAAAAATGGTGGACTAATTCAACTAATAGGCAAAAATCAAAGATGGGCGTTACCTGCCTTGCGGCAGGTCGGGCTGCTACAGGTTCCGCTCATCGCTCCATTCCAAAGTTTGATTCGCGATGCTCCGCAAACTTTGGAACTTGCGCCTTCCGCATCCCTAACGCGAGTTTTTGCGCCAGCAAAACGAGCGTGCGTTCAATAATTTCCGCTTACGGAAACGGCGCAACGCGAAGTATCCCTAACGTAAAAGTCGCATGTTTTTAAAAGTTCTAAAGTTTCATTTTTCTTTACTGTAAAAAATTTAAGGAAATTCGATGACCGAACCAAATGTTTCAATTAAAAGTCTTTCATCAAAACTCATTGAAGAAGCCGCGCAACTTGTTTTGCAAAACGAAGCAGAATGCGTAAATCTATGCGAAATTATTTTTGACGAAAACGCGCAAGATTGCTATGCCGTCATTTGCGAGGAAAAGATTGTCGGCGCGTTTTGCTTTAGAAACCGCCGCACCGTTTTTCATTGTCTGCCGTTCACGAAGTACAAGACCGCGCTCGACAAAATTTTATGCCAAAAAACGCAATCAGTATTCTACGAATTTTTCGCGGACGAAAAACCGTTTTGCATTAACGGCGAGGCGAGTGGCTCGCTTTTTTTTAAAAATATTTTCCGATATAAAAAAAATCCAGCGCACGTGAAAATAATGAACGAATACATTTTGATGCAAAAAAATTCAGCGCAAGATAAGAAATCCTCGGTGCACGATCCGATACAATCATCCGAAAATTCGTTTCGCATTTTTCATGCGATGGCATCTGACGAAGAAAAACTTTTTCCATTGGAGCGCGCTTACCAAATCGAGGAAGTCATTCCTCCCAATTTTGCGTTTTCAGACCAACTGCTGCGCGACTCATTCAAACTAAATCTGCAAAGCCAGAAAATTCTCGCGTTGGAAATTGGCAACACGCCAGTAGCAAAGTCCGCAATTGCCGCTTGCGGACAAAATTGCGCGTTACTCGGCGGCGTTTACACATTACCAGAATTTCGGCGTAAAGGATTCGCTGCAATTTTGATTCAGCAAATATTGGGCATCCTCGCATCCGAAAACAAGATCGCCTCTCTGTATGTGAAAAAAAAGAACCTCGCCGCCGTAGAACTGTACAAAAAGTTGGGCTTTGAAAGCATTGGGGAATATAGGCTGGTTTATTTTTAGATGTTGCGAAAACTTGTCGTCAAAATTAGCGCGACAGTTTTACTTTCGAGTTGCTGATTTTAATACGAGTTTGCTGCACAAACTCGCTTGTTTGTCATTGTCGGTTTTTGATATTCCGTTTGCATATTTTTAGCCACCTATTGGTGGCTCTTTTTCTGCACGAAAGGCGTGTTGCCCTTTTTTCGCGCGAATTATTCTACGCTCAAAACTTTGTAGCCTTGCGCTTCGACTTTTTCCTTGAGCATGTCGTCACTTACAT
This sequence comes from uncultured Treponema sp., assembly GCA_910584475.1. Classification (GTDB taxonomy): domain Bacteria; phylum Spirochaetota; class Spirochaetia; order Treponematales; family Treponemataceae; genus Treponema_D. Next base: position 148,279 of record CAJUBD010000002.1, on the reverse strand, counting down.
CGCCGCTCAGTTCCACGATGACCGTGCCGCTTTCATGGCTAGCATTTGCGTTGGCAACGCCAGAGATTTCCTCCAATGCGCTTTTTACGCGACCTTCGCAGTGAGCGCACATCATACCTTCGACTTTCAAAGTCTTTTTCATAACATTTTCCTCCGTTATGTTGAAATTTATTTTATTCAATTCGCTAGAATTGAATTTTTTGCCGAGATTTGTTTTTCGCGATTTTCGGATGTTCGCGAAATTAAGCCTGAGCGCGTTCGTCACCACGCAAAAACTCGAAAGGCTCATCGCCGCCGCGCCGAACATCGGATTGAGTTTCCAATTGAAAAGCCAAATCCACGCGCCAGCCGCAAGCGGAATTCCGATGACATTGTAGATGAACGCCCAGAACAAATTTTCGCGAATGTTGCGCAGTGTCGCGCGGCTCAAGCGGATAGCCGCGCTCACATCGCTCAAGCGGCTTTTTACAAGAACTATGTCGGCCGCGTCGATTGCAACATCTGTTCCCGCCCCAATCGCAATTCCTATATCTGCCGCACTCAATGCGACTGCATCGTTTATGCCGTCACCCACCATCGCGACGTTGCCGATTTTTTTCAACACTTTTACGGCTTCGGCTTTTTGCGCGGGAAGCACGCCTGCAAAAACTTTGTCGACTCCAGCTTGCTTTGCGATTGTAGCCGCCGTGCGCTCATTGTCGCCCGTGAGCATCACTGTGAAAATTCCCATTGTTCGCAAATCCTCGATTGCCGCCGCACTGTCGTCCTTTATCACATCGGCTACAGCGATTATTCCTAAAAGTTTTTTTTCGAGCGCGAACAAAAGCGGCGTTTTTCCTTGCTGTGAAAATTCTTGAGCCTTGCGAAGCAAATCGTCAGGAATTTGAATTTGCTCGCTAATGAATTTCACGCTTCCGCCAAAGATTTTTTGCAAAGAAGAATTTTTCGCCGAAAGTCCATTTCCAGCTACTGCCTCAAAATCGCTCACTTCCCGTGCGACAAGATTTTCTTCCCCTCCCTTTGCAAGAATCGCCTTCGCCAAAGGATGCCCGCTTTTCGCTTCTAAATCCACGGCGCATTGCAGAAGTTCAGATTTGTCGATGTCTTCGCATGGAACGATGTCTGTAACGTAGCCTTCGCCTTTTGTGATCGTGCCGGTTTTATCGAGCGCGATGACTTTCGTTTTTCCCGCCTGTTCAAGCGCGGACGCAGTTTTGAAAAGAATCCCATTTTTCGCGCCAACGCCGTTTCCGACCATAATGGCGACAGGCGTGGCAAGTCCCAACGCGCATGGACAGCTTATCACCAAAACTGAAATTCCGCGTGCCAAAGCAAAACCAAAATTTTCTCCAACGAAAATCCAAATCAAAATCGTGATTGCGGAAATCGCAATTACGATTGGAACAAAAATGCTTGAAACCTTGTCCGCGATTTTTTGCGCGGGTGCTTTCGTGGCGGCTGCATCGCTGACGAGCTTTATTATTTGCGAAAGAGTCGTGTCTTCGCCGACTCGCACCGCGCGACATTTTATAAAGCCGCTTTGATTGAGAGTCGCGCTCGTTACATTGTCGCCTGCGCTTTTGTCCACTGGAATGCTTTCTCCAGTAAGCGCGGATTCGTTCACGCTAGTGCTACCTTCAATTATAACTGCGTCGACTGGAATATTTTCTCCAGGACGCACGACGAAAATTTCTCCAAGCGAAATCTGTTCTATTGGAATAGAAATTTCTTTTCCCTCACGAATTACGTTTGCAGTTTTCGGCGCAAGTCGAATCAGGCTTTTTAGCGCGTTCGTGGTTTTTCCTTTCGAATGCGCTTCGAGCATTTTTCCAAGGGTAATGAGCGTGAGAATCATCGCCGCGCCTTCAAAATAAAATTCGTGCATATATTGCATGACACGCGCCGCATCGCCTTTTAACTGAGCGTCGGTCATTGCAAAAAGCATAGCCGTGCTGTACAAAAATGAAGCCGCGCTTCCCAATGCGACAAGCGTATCCATGTTCGGCGCGCCGTGAAAAAGCGATTTGAATCCGCTTATAAAAAATTTTTGATTTATCACCATTACGATTGCGGCGAGCAACAATTGCGCCAAGCCCATCGCCAAATTGTTTTGTGCGAGGAAAGGTGGAAGAGACCAGCTCCACATCGCGTGCCCCATGGAAATGTACATCAACACCAGCAAAAATACCAGCGAAGAAAAAAGTCTTTTTTTCAGGCGAGGGGTTTCCGTGTCCGCAAGCGAATCTTCTTGCTCGAAAATCGAAGCCGCAGAACTTGAATTTGCATGCGAAGAATTTTTTGCGCCTTTTTCGCTTGCACCATATCCTGCGCCTTTTACCGCCTCGATGATATTTTGGGAAGAAGCTGTTCCTTCGACGGCGAGCGAATTTGTCAAAAGACTTACAGAACAGGATTGCACGCCTTGAATTTTGGAAACGGCTTTTTCAACGCGAGAAGCGCAAGCGGCGCAACTCATTCCTGTCACAGAGTATTGTTGCATATTTTGCCTCCAAACGAAAGTGTCACTTCATCAATTTTTGCAATGTGCCTAAAAGTTCGTCCACGATTTCTTCGTTTCCTCTTTTGATATTTTGAACTACGCAAGTTTTGATGTGGCTCGCCAAAAGTTCACGCGAAAACGCGTTGAACGCGCCCTGCGCCGCGCTTACTTGGTTTAGAATGTCTGTGCAGTACGCATTTTCTTCCACCATTTTTTTTATGCCGTTGATTTGCCCGGAAATTTTATTGAGCCGGTTCATCAACATCTTTAATTCTTCAGGCGAACGATTTTTTGTCTTTGCGACAACACTTTTTTTGGAATTCATTTACACCTCCATATACAGTATACCAGTATGGGGTATATTTTGTCAAGCACAAAAAAACAGCGGCAATCTCTGCCGCTGTTTTTTATCGTCAAGAATTAGTTTTTCGTTGCGCTGCCGTCTTTGTAAGTGATTGTCGCGTCGTGCGTTTCTTTGTAGTAAGTGTTGTAGACGTGAAGTTTCAAATCTTTGTCGCCAGAAAGCGGTTTCGTAAATTGATATTGGCGATTTTTTTCAGCGCAGTCAAAAGAAACTGTAAGTCCGCCAGAAGCGCTCAGCTTGAAGTTTTGGACATTGTTTCGAGTGAATTTGTAGATGAGTCCGCCATTCGCATCGCGGAGTTCGGCAAGTCCGCTCGCGGTCGAATCCACAGTCAAAACCCAAAGGCAGTCATATTTGCTGTCATACCAAGTGCCTTGAAGCGTACCTGAAACGCCATTGTCCGCGGCAATCTGACCCACAGCGCCAACCGCGTCAACTGCTGTGTTGAGAGAATCATCTTGCGCGAACGCGCCTGTCACTGCGATTGCGGCAACAGCAAAAACAATCAAGAATCTTTTCATTGGGAACCTCCATAATTCCGAATAAAATAGTATCTTATAAAATTATAATAAATTTATAAAATATTTTCAACTGAAAAATAAAAAATATCACATGGTTTGGATTTTGTTTTTTTTGATTCGCAATTGACAATATTTTTTAATTGCTATATAATATTTTTACTTTTTGGGCCATTAGCTCAGTGGTTAGAGCAGGGGACTCATAATCCCTTGGTCCTAGGTTCAAGTCCTAGATGGCCCAGTCGTTCGCGTAAGCGAACAACATAAAATAATTTCCACTAGGCCAAACGGCCGTAGGACGTATGGCCCAGTCGTTCGCGTGAGCGAACAACGTATAATGAATTTCCATTAGGACAAACGCCGAAGGCGTATGGTTCAGATTTTGCTGTGCAAAATCAAGTTAGATGATTTCTGCCAGGTCAAACGATAAAAGGATTGCGCGGTTGGTCTTTGTCGCGAAATTTGTCGTGGCTTCGTATTGTTCAAATTTATAAAATCAAGAGGAAAAAATGAAAGAACTGTCTGCATTGTTGGGATTTCGTGAGTCGATACGCGTGGTGGATGCCACGCTCCGTGATGGCGGAATTGTGAACGATTTTAAATTTAATGACGATTTTGTAAAGGAACTTTACCAAACGAACATTGCCGCTGGCGTAGATTATATGGAAGTGGGCTACAAGGCCAGCAAAAAACTTTTTGACGAGACGAAATTTGGCAAATGGAAATTCTGCGACGACGATGAAATTTTCAAAGTGCTCGGCGACAATTCCGAAAAGAAGATCAAACTTGCGGCGATGGCTGATGTTGGCAGATGCGATTTCAAGAACGACATCCGTGATCGCGCGAACAGTCCGCTTGATTTGATTCGCGTGGCTTGCTATGTCCATCAAATTCCTGGCGCGCTTGAAATCATAGAAGATGCGAAAGCGAAAGGCTACGAAGTGACATGCAACATTATGGCGATTTCCACGGCGCAGGAGGGGGACATCAAAGTCGCGCTCGACATGCTCGGAAATTCCTCGGTGGACTGCATTTATATCGTAGACAGTTACGGTTCAATTTATCCTGAGCAAATGCAGCGCGTCGCGGCTATGTACAAGGAATTCGCTGACAAGTACGGAAAGACGCTCGGAATCCACGCGCATAACAATCAGCAACTGGCTTTCGCGAACACAATTGAAGCCGTGGGTGACGGCGTGGATTGGCTTGACGCGACTTACAGTGGAATGGGTCGCGGCGCGGGAAATTGTTTTATGGAGAATCTTTTGGCATTTTTGAAAAATCCAAAATACAATATTTATCCCGCGCTCAAATTCGTGGAAACCAAAATGGCGGACTTGAAAAAAGAAGGCGTGGTTTGGGGCTATGACGTGCCGTATCTTGTGACAGGCTTGCTGAATCAGCATCCGCGCACTGCGATAGCGTTCACAAAAGAAAAGCGCACGGATTATTCAAAATTTTACGACGAGCAAATTTCGCAGGAATGATGCGCTGCCTTGCGGCGGGCACAATGAATAGTAATTAGTGAAAAGTTTTGCGCAAAAGTTTTGTTTTGCAAAACTTTTGTGTTTTTTTGAAAACATGAATGACGAAATTTTAAAAGTGGCGTTGTTGCAATTGATGCCTGCAAGTTCGCTGAAAGCAAATCTTGACAAAGGAATTGCCGCCTGCGTTCGCGCAAAAGAAATGAACGCGGATATTGCTCTTTTCCCAGAAATGTGGAGCATCGGCTATCGCATTCCCGAAGACATTGACGCGCTGAAAAGTTTGGCTCTTTCCGATGACAGCGATTTTGTCCGCAATTTTCAAACGCTTGCGAAAAAACTTGGCATGGCGATTGGCATTACATTTCTTGAAAAATTCGAGCCGCTGCCCAAAAATACAATCGCGCTTTTTGACAGGCACGGAAATGTGGTGTTGAAATATTCCAAAGTCCACACTTGCGATTTCAGCGACGAGGCGCGGCTTTCGGCGGGAGAAGATTTTTTTGTCGCCGATGTCGATACGAAAATCGGGAATGTCAAAATCGGTTCTATGATATGTTTTGACAGAGAGTTTCCAGAGAGCGCACGAATCTTGATGATGAAAGGCGCGGAATTGGTGCTTGCCCCTAATGCTTGTCCGATGGAAATAAACAGGCTTTCAGCTCTTCGCACTCGCGCTTATGAGAATATGTTTGCCATCGCGACTTGCAATTATCCTGCAGGTCATCCTGACTGTAATGGTCATTCGAGCGTTTTTGACGGTATCGCATGGCTTCACGATGAGCCGTGTGCAAGGGATATGTGCGTCATGGAAGCGCCAGATGAGGAAGGCGTTTACATTGGGAAGATTGACATGAATATGCTCCGTGAATATCGTGAAAAAGAAGTCATGGGAAACGCATACCGCCATCCAGAAAAATATAGGATTCTAACAGAGCACAAGATTAACAAGCCATTCATAAGGACAGACTACAAAAATTAAGATTTGAAATTTCATTCAAAAATTTCTCGAAGCGTGTTTTAAAACCTTTTTCTGATTCGTGCGGAAGGTTTCAAACCCCGATGCTCTGCGTCGAGGCTTGTTGATTGTTTTTTTCAAAAAAAGTTAGCGAAAAGTAACTAAAATTATTGACAAATAATTTTAAATGTGGTAGGATAACTTTAGATTGAAAAATATTGGAGGAAATTATGCCGTTGTTGTTCACATCTGCGGGAGATGAAGTTCGGGTTGCTGCCATCGGCGGAAATGCCGCCGTCAAACAGCGTCTTAATGAAATCGGATTCAATATCGGTGCGCCGGTTTCCGTGGTGCAAAAAATCGCGACTGGCTTGATTGTAAAAGTCAAGGATTCGAGGATTGCGCTCGATCGTTCTATGGCGGGAAAAATCTTGGTGCGCTAGTTTTTTATTTGTGTGGAATTTTTTTGCGGAAAATTTGTTTATAAATTTTTCGCTTTTTTTTGGCAGTAAAGTTTGCCCTTGCAAACTTTGGTTATACATAACTTATTTTTTTTTAATGCTGTTGTTCGCTTTAAACAATATACTGCCATTTCTCATTTCATTGCGAAATTTTATAAGGAGGTTTATATGAGCACGTTGCGCGAGGCGGAAGTTGGCTCCACGGTCGCCGTAAAAAAACTGAACGGCGAGGGAGCGCTGAAACGTCGGCTGATGGACATGGGATTTACAAAAGGCTGCAAGGTTTTCGTGCGGAAGGTTGCGCCGCTTGGAGATCCTGTGGAAGTGACGATTCGCGGATATGAGTTGAGCGTTCGCAAGGACGATGCCGACTGCATTGAGATTGAATAATTTTTGTAAAAAAAATTTAACGGAGGTTGTTTAAAAATCCGCGCTGAAATGTCGCGCGAATTTTTAACCCGAGTTTGCGTCGCAAACTCGCTTATTTACTGCGTTTCTCACTTCGTTGCGAAGCGCGAAAAAACTTTTTCGGAAACTGAAGTTTCCTGCAAAAGTTTTTTAAGGAGGTGTGATAAAAAGCCGCACTAATGGCGCGACATTTTATCATGTCGAGTTTGCGTTGCAAACTTGCATATCTACTGCCGCTTTTCATTTCATTGCAAAGCGGCATAAAAAGCCAATCACGAAATTGACATTTCGTTCTTGACTTTTTATGGGAGTTAATAATGGAAACGAAATTGGCTTTGGCGGGAAATCCCAATTGCGGAAAAACTACGATGTTCAATGCGCTCACGGGAGCGGTTCAATATGTTGGAAACTGGCCGGGCGTTACTGTGGAAAAAAAGGAAGGCAAAGTTCGCGGCGCGGAAAATGTGATTGTCACTGACTTGCCGGGAATTTATTCGCTTTCGCCTTACACGAACGAAGAAATTGTTTCGCGCGATTATTTGGCGAGCGATGAAGCGGCGGCGGTAATTAACATAGTTGACGCGACGAACATCGAGCGCAATCTTTATTTGACGACGCAGATTTTGGAATTGGGAAAGCCTGTCGTGCTCGCGCTGAATATGGTGGACGCGATGGAAAAGGCTGGCGAAAAAATCGACGTGGCGCGACTTTCTGAAAGGCTTGGCTGCAAGATTGTAAAAACTGTCGCGCTTCACAACAAGGGCACGAAGGAAGTTTTGGCGGCCGCGCTTGATGCGAGCAAAAAAAAATCGCAGGAGGCGAAACCATGTTTTTCTGCGGAAGTTGAAAAGGCGATTTCTGAGGCGACGACTCTTTTGCCAAAAGAAATTCCTGCGCACTTGAAAAGGTGGAGCGCGATAAAACTTTTGGAACGCGATTCTAATTTGATTGAGCGGCTTGGTTTGGATTCTGATTTGCTTGCAAAGGCGGAATCGATTTCAAAAAAATTGGAACAGTCAAAAGATGATGACATCGAGTCAATAATCACGAATGAACGCTACGAATACATTACGAAATTGCTTGACGGCGTGCTCGTGAAAAGCGGCGCGAAAATGACGGTTTCCGACAAAATCGACCGCGTTGTTACAAACCGAATTTTGGGAATACCAATATTCCTTTTGGTGATGTGGTTCGTTTATTACATCGCGGTTTCGACTGTCGGTACGATGGCGACCGATTGGGCGAACGACAGTTTCGTCGGCGGAATACAAGGCTGGGTAGAAGAGGCGATGTCGAACGCGGGTGCGAACAAGGTTCTGACTGACTGCGTGGTAAACGGAATCATCGGCGGTGTGGGCGCGGTTCTCGGATTCATTCCGCAAATGGCGATTTTGTTTTTACTTCTTTCTATTTTGGAAGATGTGGGTTATATGGTTCGAATCGCGTTCGTCATGGACAGGGTTTTCAGAAAATTTGGTTTGAGCGGAAAATCGTTCATTCCGCTTTTGATTTCTTCGGGCTGCGGAATTCCCGGCATCATGGCGAGCCGCACGATTGAAAATGAAAACGATCGGCGTATGACGATTATGACGGCGACATGGATTCCTTGCGGCGCGAAACTTCCCGTAATCGCGCTTATGGCGACAGTGATCGGAAGCGTTACTTTCGGCGATTCCGCGCGCGCCGCGTTCATCGGACCGCTCATGTATCTTATCGGAATCGCTTCGGTTTTGATTGCCGCGGTCATCCTCAAAAAGACCAAGGCGTTTCATGGACCTGCCGCTCCGTTCGTTATGGAACTTCCGCAATATCACATTCCTCAGGCGAAAACGGTTTTGCTTCACACTTGGGAACGCGTGAAAAGTTTTGCGGTAAAGGCCGGAACAATTTTGTTTCTCGCTTGTCTTGTGATTTGGTTCCTTTCAAGTTACGGAGTCGCGTCTCCGAAAGAAGCGGAATATGCGGATGACGGCACATTGATTCAAGAAGCGAGCGAAGGCGGATTCGGACTTGTCGATGCGGATGAGTCAATTTTGAGTCGCATTGGCGGGGCTTTAAGTTATATTTTCCGTCCGCTTGGATTTGGCACTTATGCTGACGCTGACGGCGTTCACAACAATTGGCAGGGCGCGGCGGCGAGCCTTTCTGGTTTCAGCGCGAAGGAAGCGATTGTTTCCACGATGGGCGTTTTGGCTGTAGTGGACGAAGAGGAAAGCGAAGACGAGGAAGTCGTTGGCAATGCGATTGCAAGTTGGTTTCCGACGGGATTGGCGGCGTTCGCTTTCTTGCTTTTCAATTTGCTTGATTCGCCTTGCCTTGCCGCAATCGCGACGATGGCGAACGAACTTAAAAACCGAAAATGGTTTTGGTTCGCGATTGTGTTCCAAAATTTGTTCGCTTATGTTGTGACGCTTATTGTGTATCAATTGGGAATGCTTTTCGCGCATGGCGTGTTCGGCGCGGCAACGGCAATCGCGTTCATTTTCCTCGCGTTCATCTTGGTGATGCTTTTTCGCCCGAATCCCTACGCGAAAGAAGACAGGAGATAGTTAAAGCGAGTTTTCGCGCTTTTTGCGAGCGGTGCGAGCAAGCGGAAACTTGTGCAACTGGTTTGATGACACGGTTGTTGTCTTTTGCAGTACGACTTGGCTTGTCGAAATCGTTATGAATCGAGGTTTCGATAAGTTTTCGCCCTCAAAAATGTTTTTAAGGAGTAAACTATGCTTGTAACAATTGTCATTACAACATTGATTGCGCTTTACGCGGCGTTCGTGATTTTTCGCGCGATAAAAAAACGGCGCGACATGAAAAAGTCAGGAAATCAAGGCTGCCCATTTTGCAGCGGCGGAAATTGCGCGGGCTGCGGAAAAAAGCAGTAAAAAAAATCTGGGAAAAAGGACACAGGCGAATCGGTTTTTTGGGTTTGGAAAAGCAAATCTACAACGCGAATATTTCCGACCGCGAGCGAGGCTTCATTCAGGCGTTGAAAGATTTGGGCGCAGACTATGATGCCGAGCAATATATTATTCGCGCGAAATTCAACGGCGACACAGTGACGGAAAGCGTGAAAAATTTTTTTGCGAAAATCGAGCGACTACCGAGCGCGATTTTTTGCTGCGTCGATACCGCCGTTCCTTTTGCTGTTCGCGCGTTGGAAGAAATCGGATTTTCCGTTCCCAATGATGTTTCGATAGTCGGCTTTGACGGTTACATCAATTATACATATTTTAAAATGAAAGTCGCCACAAGTCCGCAGCCGCTGATTTTGATGGGAGAAAAAGCCGCCGAGATTTTGTTGCGCCACATCAAAGATGAAAATTCCAAAAAAGAAGAATGCATTTTGCAAGTGCCGTTCGAGGACGGCGAAAGTTTGGCAAGCGTGAAGTAACGCGGATTGCGAAAAAAAACGCCGCCCAAAAAATCAGGCGGCGTTTCGCACATTTTTACTTGCGATTATTTTACAATTTCCAGCGTGATGTCATCAAGGTAAATATGGTGCTCTTTGGAAATGCGCTTTCCGCCGACCGCGCCCATCGAAATGCTCAGCATCGCCTGAGGATTGTCCACCGGCATTTTGAACGTCTTTTCGAACGTCTGGAATTCTGTGCCAAGCGAAACGGTGGTCTGGCTCGCATAGTTGTCCCAATTGTTGTCCTTGCTTCCATCGTGCTGAATCGCGAACATCAAGTCGCGCTTGGCGGTAGACTTCGCCTTGAGGCGTAGGAGGTAAGTCTTGCCTTTTTCGAGAGGAACGCCGCGCTGAATGAGCTGGATTTTCCAATCCATATCGCCAGTATTGGAAATGGCGAAATCCAAAACATTGTTCGCGCCTTCTTCGATTACTTCGCAAGTCGCCTTTGCGGAATTGTCCGCGAAAGATTCAAAGAAAGCGAGCTCGCCGTTGAACTCGGAATTTTTTATCAAGCCTTTGTCAGCGTCTTCATTATAAGCGGGTGTTTTTCTTTCCACCATGCCGGTTTGTTCCAAACGAACGTCGGTGATGAAAATATCTGCTGTGGAACCCATTTTTCCCATGTTGAATTCAATTCGCGCCGCGTCGTCGGTTTCATCGCGCATCGTGAATTCAAATGAATATTCTTTCATTGTTGGCGTGAGCGAAACGGACGTGTCTTTGAGATAGCGTTTCCAATTGCGTGTGGGCGCGCTCACTCCGACTTTCATAGTACGATTTTTCGCGGCGCGCGCCTTGAAGCTCAGTCGATATTTTCCGTTTTGAAGCAAAGGCATTTTCGCTTGAACGAGTTGAATTGAATATTCTTCGCTTCCAGCTTTTTTCGTGGCGATGCGGATTTCAGAATTTTCAATTGATGCAGAACCGTCTCCGCCGACAGCCGTAAGAAACTGCCAATCTTCCTCATCGCCCAAATTTTCTTTTGCAGAAAAATTTCCGTTCGTCACGAAGTTTCCGCTAGAATCGGCTTTTTTCAGATTCAAAACTTTCTGCGGCTTGGAAACGTTTTCATTGTAAGATGCTTTCTGGTAAACACGAACATAGTCGATTTCAAAAGTCGCGCCGTCAATGTAAGTGGCGTTCTTTTCGGGGCTGCCCGGCCAGTTTCCGCCCACCGCAAGATTCAAAATGATGTAGAACGGCTGATTGAATGGAGCGGGATATGGGCGCGCCTTTTGACCGTCGCTTTTCGTGAACCAATCGTTTTCCGTGTGATATAATTTTCCGTCGACGTACCAAGAAATTCTTCCCGGCTCCCATTCGCATGCGAAATTGTGGAAGTCATCGGAAAATGCGGTTTTGCCCAAATTGGATTTTCCCTGGCTTTCATGGTGCGGATTGCCGTAGTGAATCGTTCCGAACACCGTGCTCGTGTCGTGTCCCAAAACTTCCGCGATGTCGATTTCGCCACAGCGCGGCCACTGCCCATAAAAACTTTCCTCGGTGGGCATCATCCAAAACGCCGGCAAAAATCCTTTGCCTGCCGGAAATTTCGCGCGACATTCGAAAATGCCGTATTTGAAATCGTGCTTCCCCTGCGTGTTCACGCGGCCTGATGTGTACAGGTTTTTCTTGGCGTTTTTCGTAACGGGACGAAGAATCAATTTTCCGTCTTTTACCTGAATGTTTTCCGCGCTGTCCACATATTCTTGCATTTCATTGTTGACCCAGCCTCGTTGGTGCAATTCAACATTCCAGTCCTTGCGGTTTAGCTGTGTGCCTTCGAACTCGTCCTGCCATTTGAGCGAATAGCCTTCATAAGAAAGCGTTTGATTTTGCGCGGAAATATTTGCGCAGGACAGACAGGCAAAAAACGCGGCAAGCGCAACGCTTTTTCCAAAAATACTTTTCATAATTTTCCTCCGTAAATTAAGTTCTTGAAGAAATCCATAGAAGTCCGATTTATTCGCTGATTTTTTATCAAAAGAATCAGCAATCTGATTTAATTTTCACGCCGAATTTGCGGCAAATATATCTTTTTTATGCTTTAAATATTGATTTTATGCTTCAAGTTTTTTAATACACAAGACTCGCCGTGAGCAAAAAAACTCCGCCCGCAAAAAAATGCGAGCGAAGTTTGTGTCAAACAGCCGCTAGAGGCGGATGACGAAGCATTTATTGCTTGTCCACAAATTTGAGTGATTTAATGTGAATAGTGCCTTTGCCATCTGTCGTATTGATTTTTATGGCGACTATTTTTGTCAAATCTGCGCCGGTATATTCTTCTTTTTCTGTATCTGACAATTTGTCTCCGCTTTCATTTACGGCATCCCAATCATTTTTATAAATATTCTCTACTGTTGCTTTCTGCCAACTTTCTGTTGTCGCGGGATCATTTGCAAAGTCACCTTGGCTCAATTCTATTGCTTTGTATTCGCCTGAAGTTTGTTCTTTAGAAATTAATTGAAGCAAACATTTTGTTCCATTATTAGAGGTGTATTCCCAGCCGTTGTCGATTTTGTATTCAATGATGCATTTTTTGTCGCTTAAGTCAAGACTTTCTGTAGAAATCTTAAAAGCTCCCTCCCAACTATTATCAACAGTAAGTGTAAGTCCGTTTTCTTGGCTGAAACTTGAAACTTTTGCGGAACAATAAGTAACTTTATTAATACTAACATTGTCACCCACTACCGCATTAGTAAAGTCGAAAACAAGTCCTTCTTCTCCGCCCGTTTGACTATTATCATTGTCTGTTACAGGAGGTTTTTGCTCTTCTGGGTCATCGCTTCCGTTGGAGCAAGAAGTTACCCCCCCCCATCCAATGATTACAAGGGTCGCGCAGAGTGCGATTCCTTTTGAAATTCTTTTCGTCAATTTCATAAATTGCTCCTTAAAAATTATTTTAGACCGCATACACAATCTTGATTTAAATTTTCACGCTGAATTCGTGATAAATATATCTTTTTCTTGCTTTAAATGTTGATTTCGTGTTACAATTTTAATATGCGAAAGAACAAAAACCTTTTTTACAAGGAATTTTTGGACAGGGAAAATTTTTTCTTGCGCGCATCGTTTGTTCCCGAGTCGGAATTTTATTCGGCGATAAAATCCGGCAATGTCAGGCAGGTGCGGAAATTGTGCGAAGAGCCGCTGGACAAAAAAACTGGCTTGGGCGTGCTTTCAAAAAATCCAGTGAGGAATTTGAAATATCATTTCGTGATAACGGCGGCGATGGTGGCGCGGAAATGCATTGAAGGCGGGATGGAATATTCTCATGCGTACACGATCAGCGATATGTATATTCTGCGCGTGGATTCGATTTCTGACGTGGAGGAAATTTCTGCGCTCCACAAAAAAATGTGTTTGGAATATGCGACGCAAATGCGAATCGCTTCAAAAAAAATGCCGTGCTCAAAATATGTTTCGGCTTGCTTGAATTATATCTATGAAAATTTGCACGAAAAAATATGCGTGGGCGATCTCGCGAAAATTTCCGGCTTGAGCGAATCATACATTTCCCGGCTTTTCCACAAAGAAACGGGATTGAAAATCCAAGAATATGTTTTGCAACAAAAGATCGAGGCTTCGAAAAATATGCTTTTGTACACGGATCGTGCGCTTTCGGAAATCGCCTTGATTTTGGGATTCCCAAACCAAAGTTATTGGACGCAAGCTTTCCGCCGCCTTACTGGAACTACGCCCGCTAAATATCGTACGAAGGCATCTGCGTTCTCTTGAGCAAATCGTGGGCGGCTTCGCTTGCAAATTAATATAATTTCATTTATAATAATTTAAATTATATTAATTTGCAAGGAACAATGATATGATTTTTTATGGAAGAAAAGAAGAACTTGCTGTTTTAAAAGAGCAATATGCAAGCAAAGGCGGTTTTGTTGTAATTTACGGCAGGCGCAGAATAGGAAAAAGCACGCTCATAAAGGAATTCATAAAAAACAAAACGGCGTTTTACTTTCTTGCCACACAGGAGGTGGATTCCGCCAATATCGCCAAATTTGTTTCGCTCATCGCTGATATTACTAAAAATCCTTTGTTGAAAAAGGCTCGCTTCGAATCTTGGGAAGATGTGTTTTCTTTAATTGCGAACTATAAGCCGCGTGAAAAAAAAGTCATAGTAATAGATGAATTTCCATATCTTGTAAAAAACAATTCGGCTTTTCCTTCGGTTTTGCAAAAAGTTTGGGACGAGAATTTAAAAGATAAAAACATTATGCTCATCTTATGCGGCTCGCTTTTGGGCATGATGAAAAAGCATGCGCTTGCTTACGATAGTCCGCTTTACGGTCGTAGAACTTGTCAAATAAATTTGCGGCCTTTGACTTTTATGGAATGCTATTCTGCGCAATCGCTTGGCTTCGCCCAAGCATGTGAACAGTTTGCAGTCACAGGCGGCGTGCCAAAGTATGTTGAATTTTTTGAAAATAAGAAAAATCTTTTTGAAGTGTTAAGAAAGAATGTTTTTAACCGTAACGGCTTTTTGTATGAAGAGCCGGTTTATCTTTTGAGCGAGGAAATCCAAAGTCCGATAAACTATTTTTCGATTATTCGCACGATTGCAAATGGCAACCACAAAATCAGTTTGATAAGTTCCCAGTTGGGAATGGTCGGGTCGAAAATTACACCGTATCTTGCTACGCTTATTGAGCAGGGCTTTTTAGAAAAGCGCGTTCCTATTACGGAAAAAAATCCCGAAAAATCGCGAAAAGGACTTTACTTTATCACTGACAATTTTACGCGCTTTTGGTTTAGGTATGTTTTCCCGCAAAAATCGGTTTTGGATTTTGGCAACGAACAAATTGCCATCGATGAAATGAACAAAGATTTTTCTGAAAAATTCGTCGCGTTTGTCTATGAAGATATTTGTAAAAATATTTTTACGGAATTATGCAAAAAGGGAAAGATAAAATTTTCTCCATCCAAAATTGGGAGTTGGTGGCAAAACGATATAAATGAAGATACGGAAATCGACGTGTTCGCGATCGATGAGAGTAAAAAACAAATTTTCATTGGAGAATGCAAATATCATAGAAAGCCAATCGATATTGACGTTCTCAATGCGCTGAAAAACAAATGCGATTCTTCTGCGGAATTGCAGCGGCAATTTTTGAAATACAAAGTTATTTACGGACTGTTTTCAAAAAGCGGTTTTACAAAAGCATTGTTGGAAGAAAATAAAAAGAGTAAAAATTTGATTTTGATTAACGAATGCAATTGTATAAACAAAATTAGTATAATTTAAATTATACTAATTTTGTTTATACTGTTTGTGGTGCAAGCAAATCACGGACGACTTCGCTTGCAATTAGCAAGCCGGCAACGCTTGGAACGAACGCCGTTGAAGCGATGAGTGCGTGACCGTTTTCGTTTTGCGTGGCTTCGCTATGCGCAAGCGGCGCTTCCGTTGAAAAGACAACCTTCAAATTTTTTATGCCACGCTTTTTCAGTTCGTGGCGCATTACGCGAGCGAGTGGGCAGACGCTAGTTTCGTAGATGTCGGCGATTTTCAAAAGGGAGGGGTCGATTTTGTTGCCAGTTCCCATGCACGAAATGAGTTTCGTTCCTGCCGCCTGCGCTTGAAGTGCGATTTGGATTTTCGCAGAAACTGTGTCAATCGCGTCAACGATATAATCGTAATCTTTAAAATTGAATTCGCTTGAATTTTTTGGAAGAAAAAAAACTTTGTGCGCGTTTACGTTTGCACAGGGATTTATCGAGAGCACGCGTTCTCGCGCCGCGTCCGCTTTGAATTCATCGAGCATTTGTGAAGTGGCGAGAATTTGCCGATTGAAATTTGAAATGCATATTTTGTCGCTGTCAATCAAATCGAAATTGCCAATCCCGCTTCTCGCCAAGGCTTCCAAAACATAGCCGCCAACGCCGCCGAGTCCGAAAATTGCCACGCGAGATTTTGCGAGTCGCGACATATTTTCTTTTCCGAAAATAATTTGCGTGCGCGAAAATCGTTCTTCTTTTTTTTCTGGTTCTTCCATAAAGAAAAAATCATAGCAAATTTTTTAGCGTTTTTCAAGAAAGCGAAATTGCGGAAAACTCAAATTTCGGTAAAAATCTGAAACGCAATTGCTGGCTGATTTCTATATTGACATTTGTTTCTATGTATAGTAATATGGCTTTACTTTGGCGAGTTCGCAGTTTTTCTGAACTTGTTTATTTTATTTGTGCGTGCATGCGCATTGAAAATTAAATTGACTTTTTACAGGAGTTTATTTATGAAGACAAAAAAAATTGGCGTAGCAGTCTGTGCTTTTTTTGCGGCTCTTTCATTGCTTGCGATTTCAAGTTGCGCGAAAAAATCTTCAGGCGCGAATTCAAATTCTTCCGATTCAAAATCTGTGAAAATCGGCATTGCGAAAATCGTTCAGCATGTCGCGCTTGATGCGGTGGAGCAAGGCGTGATTGATGTCGTGAACGAAAGCGGCTTCAACGCGAAATTCGATTTGCAAAATGCAAATGGTGATGTGAACACTGCCGCGCAAATCGCAAACAAATATCGCGACGAGCGAGTCGATGTTGCAGTCGGAATTGCGACTCCGGTCGCGATTGCGCTTGCCAACACAATTAAAGATATTCCCGTGATTTTCGGCACGGTGAATGATCCCGTGGGCGCGGGTTTGGTTTCTACTGTGGCGCATGGTGAAGGCAATGTTACAGGAATGAGCGACGCGATTCCAACCGACCAGCATATCGCGATTTTCAAGGAAGTCGCTGGAATAAAAACTCTCGGCTACATCTACACTTCGAACGAAGCGAATTCCGCCGGAAGTTTTGAGGAAGTGAAAAAGGCTTGCGCGAAAAACGGAATTCAATTGGTGTCGCAGGCGATCACGAATTCTTCGGAGGTGAAAGCGGCGGCGCAGGCAATCGTAAATCGCGTGGACGGAATTTATCTTACTACCGACAACACTGTTTTCAGCGCGCTTGCATCTTTGGTGCAAGTTTTCGGCGAAGCGAAAAAGCCGATTTTTTCAGCTGATGTTACTGGCGCGGAGGCGGGCGGCTGTCTTATGGCAAGCGGCTTCAATTATTACAAAGCGGGACGCGCCACTGGCGAAATGGTCGTGCAGATTTTGAACGGCGCGAAGCCTGAATCTTTGGCGGTGCGTTTTATGACCGAGCCGAGCGACAGCGACTTGCTTTTGGATTTGGATGCCGCGAAAAATTGTGGAATTGCTTTTCCGCAAAAATATTTGGATATGGCAAACGAAATTTTTGAAGACGGAAAATTGATAAAAAAATAAAATGGCTTACGGAATTTTCATTGAAGGCTTGATTTACGGAATTATGGTGTTCGGCGTTTTTATGACGTTCCGAGTGCTGAACTTTTGCGATATGACAGTTGACGGTTCGTTTCCTTTGGGCGGCTGTGTTCTTGCCGCGTGTCTCACTCATGGAATCGCGCCGAGTGTCGCGCTCGTGATTGCGCTTGCCGCAGGAATTTGCGCGGGGCTTGTGACAACGCTTGTTTACACTAAATTGCGCGTGCCGGATTTGCTCGCGGGAATTCTCGTGATGACGATGCTTTATTCTGTGAACTTGCGAATTATGTCAAATCATGCGAATGTTTCGTTTTTGAAAATTCCTACGATTTTTTCCAGCATAACTCAATGGGTAAAAAATCACTCGTTCAATTTCTCTCCCGATGCGGCGATCCTCGCGTTTTTGATTTTGGTGGTTCTCGTGATTTGCATTTGCTTGAATCTTTTTTACCACACTGACTTCGGACTTGCGATGGGTGCGCTCGGCTCAAATCCGCAGATGGTAACAAGTCAGGGCATGAATGTGCAGTTTATGCGAGGCGTGGGAATATGCATGGGAAACGCGATGGCCGCCCTTGCGGGTGCGCTCAATGCGATGTACGCTGGATTCGCGGACGTGGGCAGCGGAACTGGCGTCGTGGTTTCGGGACTGGCATCGCTGATGCTCGGCGAATTCATTTTGTGCACGAACAAAATTTCACTTCAGCTTTTTCGCGTTTTGCTCGGCTCTGTGATTTACCGCGCGCTGATGTATTTCGCCAGACGCTACGGCTACGTCATTGGAATGAACAGCAACGATTTGCGGTTGCTCACGGGACTTTTGATTATCTTGTGTTTGATAATTTCAAAATATGACATCGCAGGATTTTTTAAAAAACACTTGCGTCGCCCCGAATCCGTTGGAAATAAAATTTAAGGAAAGTTTTAAAATCCGCATAAAATTAGTGCGCGTTTTTTAATTCGAGTTTTGCGTTTCAAAGCTTGCTTATGTCGATTCGTGTGCGGCGCAACACATTGCTTGACATGTGCGATAAGGAGGCAAGATACAAGCGCCGCACAAATGGCGCGGACTTTTGTCTTGTCAAGTTTCCGTTGGAAACTTTCTTCTTGACTTTTTATTAGGAGAAAAAATGTTCGAACTTAAAAATATCGGAATCACTTTTAACGCTGGCACTCCAGACGAAAATGTCGCGCTAAAAAACATCAATCTCAAAATCAACAAGGGCGATTTCATCACGGTCATCGGTTCGAACGGCGCAGGCAAGTCCACACTTTACAATATAATCGCCGGAACGCTCCGCCCTTCTTGTGGCGAAATTTTTTTGGACGCGGACGAAAACGGCGATACGAAAAACATCACTTCGCAGGCGGAATACAAGCGCGCTTGCTACATAGGACGTATTTTTCAAAATCCGCTTTTGGGCACGGCGGGCAAAATGACGATTCAGGACAATATGGTCATCTGTTCAAAAAAGGGCGCGAAAGGCCTTCGCATTTCTTTGAATAATAAAAAGCGCGCCGAATTTCGCGAGCAACTTTCCGCGCTGAATATGAATTTGGAAAACCGTCTCGGCGACAATGTGGAGCAGCTTTCTGGCGGGCAACGCCAGGCACTCACTCTTTTGATGGCGGTGATGTCGAAGCCGGCTTTGCTTTTGTTGGACGAGCACACCGCCGCGCTAGATCCTGCCAATGCGGAACTCGTTATGAATCTGACGCGACATTTTGCCGAAGAATACAATCTCACTGTGATGATGATAACGCACAATATGCAACATGCGTTGGATTTTGGAAATCGCCTTTTGATGATGGATTCAGGCGAAATAATTTTGGACATCGGGAGAGAAGAAAAATCGCGTCTCACTCTTGATTCGCTCGTGAAAAAATTCCGCGAGATAAAAAAGCATTCAATTGTAAGTGACGCAATTTTGTTGCAATGAGTCTCAATTCCTCAAACTATTCGGGAGTTTTTGAAAAAAATACGCTTTCGCAATACCGTGAGCGAACAAGTATAATAATCGAGTTTTGGTAAGATGCTCCGCACCGACAAAACTCGATTATTTAGTCGCAAGCCTTTTGCTTGCTAACGATTTTTCGCTTCGCTACAAAATCGCGTTTTTCAAGAAGCGTTTTTTTCATAATCAGGATGAACAACCATACTAGATTTCCCCCTCCCAATTCCCTTGCATTTTTCCCGCATTTTCGGTAAAATCATTTTTACAAGATTTAAATATTAGTTTGCTTCGCAAATTGTTTTGTCTGATTTTGTGAAAATTTTTTATGGAGAAATTTTATGTCTTTGGAATGTGGCATTGTGGGCTTGCCGAATGTCGGAAAGTCTACAATTTTTTCGGCTCTCACGGCGGCGCCGGCGGCGGCGGAAAATTTTCCGTTTTGCACAATTGACCCGAATGTTGGAATTGTGGATTTGCCGGACGAACGGCTGGATTTTCTGGCGAGCGTTTTTTCGCCCAAAAAGAAAACTTTCGCCACTGTCAAATTTGTTGACATCGCAGGGCTTATAAAAGGCGCGTCGAAAGGCGAAGGTTTGGGAAATCAATTTTTGGCGAACATTCGCGAAACGAGCGTCATCGCGCATGTTGTCCGTTGCTTCGACAATCCTGACATTATGCATGTCCGCGAAGATGCCAAAGTGGAAGTGGCCGTCGATCCTGAAAGCGACATTCTTACTATTAATATGGAACTCGCGCTCGCTGATTTGGAAACGATTTCCAAACGCGAGGAAAAAAATGTCAAGACTGTGCGCGCTCTTGGCAAGGACGCGGAAAAGCAGCTCGCTCCATGGAAAAGCGGCGTGGAAAAAATCCGCCCGCTTTT
Source organism: uncultured Treponema sp. (assembly GCA_910584475.1). Lineage (GTDB taxonomy): Bacteria > Spirochaetota > Spirochaetia > Treponematales > Treponemataceae > Treponema_D. The sequence continues at coordinate 128,044 of CAJUBD010000002.1, read as the reverse complement.
GCAAGACGGCGTTCCGGCTCGCACCGCAGATTTGACAGACGATGAAAAGGCCGCGCTCTACGATATGCATTTGCTTACTCTCAAGCCGACGCTTTATGTTTGTAATATTGACGAAGATTCGATTGAAACCGGCACGAACGATTATGTTGAAACCGTAAAAAAAATTGCGGCGAGCGAAAATTCCGATGCCATCGTGATTTGCGGAAAATTTGAATCGGAACTTTCGGAACTTGGCGATGATTCTGAACGAAAAGAATTTATGGATTCAGTTGGACTCAAAGAATCGGGCTTGAGCGTCTTGGCGAGAAAAACTTATCATTTGATGGGATTGCGAACTTTTTTTACTGGCGGACAGGACGAATGCCGCGCTTGGACGATTCATGCCGGCGACACTGCGCCAAAAGCGGCAGGCGTGATTCATACGGATTTTGAAAAAGGCTTCATCAAAGCCGAAGCGTACACAATCGAGGATTTGCGCCGATTCGGAACGGAAGCAAAAATCAAGGAAGCGGGCAAATATCGTCAAGAAGGCAAAGATTATGTCGTGCAAGACGGCGATGTTTTGTTCTTTAAATTCAATGTGTAGAAAATGGCTTTGAAAAAAATTTTTGAAAAATTAAAATTCTCGAAAATCGCTTCGCCCGAAAGTTTTAAGGCGGCTCAAGATTCGATGGTGAACATAATAAATCGATTCGCGGTGCTCGATGAAAAATCGAAAAATCTTTCGGAAAAATATCCCGAGCAAAAAAATCGAATTCACATTTGCTTTGAGAACACAAAAAAAATCGAGCCGAGCGTTTCGGTTCGCGCGGGAAAATTCGAGCAAGCGCTTGCGCTCCAAATTACGAAAGTGAGTTCTGCGATTGACAAAATTCTCACGAATGGCGACGAGCAAAGATTTAACAAAGAATTGGAATTGCTTGAGCGTTATGTTCGCGTCCGCACAAATGCCGACAATGGAGTGTCCGATGAATGAATTTAATTTTTGCCCGAAATGCGGCTCGAAAAAAATTCAATTTGTGAAAAACAAAAAATGGATTTGTTCGGATTGCGATTTCGACTTGTACAACAATGTTGCCGCTGCGGTTGGCTTGATACTTTGCGATGCCGACGGAAACGTTTTTTTTGAAACGCGCGCGAAAAATCCGCGCAAAGGATTTCTGGCTTTGCCTGGCGGATTTTGCAATCCCGACGAAAGCGCGGAAGAGGGTGCGCTCCGCGAGTGCTTTGAAGAAACAGGCTTGCGCGTGGAAGCCACTTCGCTAAAATTCATCGCGAGTTTTCCGAACACTTACGAATACAAAAATTTTTCCTACAAAACTTGCGATATTTTTTTCGAGGCAAAGGTTAAACTTGAAAACGGCGAAAAACTTTTGGATGCTATTCGCACCGACAAAAAAGAAGTGAGCGAAGTGGCGATGAAAAAAATCGCGTCGCAAAAAGACATAGACGATTTGCCGTTGGCTTTTGATTCGACGAAAAAAGCTTTGTCCGCTTGGCTGAAAAATAAAATTTGAAAAATGAAAATTAAAATATCTGAAAATGTCGCTATGACTTTGGTAATAAGGAATTGCAGATTTTTTGCAAATCAAAGATGAAACTTTTTGTCATCGAAAATTGTTTGGAGAAAAATGAATAAAATTTTTATAATCGAATTGGCGGCATGCGGCGCGGCGTTGATTTTTTATGTCGCGATGCTCGCTACGCAAAAAAATCGACGCGAAAAAATTCGCACGGCGGCCGGCGCTCTTATTCTAAAAACCGCGTCGCCTTCAAAACGGAAGACGCTCGCGCTTTGGATCGTAATTCCGTTTGTACTCGCGTTCGCGCTTTTGGTGAACTACAGTGCGTTTTTCGTGATTTTGATTTGCGCGATTTGCTCGCTTGCGATTTTCATTTCTTGTCAAGACGATGCATGCAACGCCAACAACGGCGTTTACGAAAACGGCATAATCGGAGGCGGCGAATTTATTCCGTACAAAAAAATCAAATCCACAGGAAATGACGCGAGCGCGAAAAGTATTCCTGAAAATTTGATTTTGCAGATTGAGCTAGTCGATTCAAAAAAAATTCAAATTCAGTTTGCGGACGCGGACGAGTTCAAATGCGCGTCGGAGCAAATTGAAAAATTAAGTTTTCACTGAATCTTCTTAAAAAAAATTCCTACAAAAATTTCTTCACCAATTTTCCGACGAGCGTTATCGCAGGACCGAGCAAAATGCCAATTATGCTCGCGCCCAACGCCGAACCTTGTATTCCGTCAGCGGAAAGAAACGAAGCGCCAAAGCCTATCGCGACAAACGAAAGGTCATAAATCATTCTTGAAACGAAAAATGGAAACGGAAGTGCCTGCGAGAAAAATTTCGCCACGCCGTCATAGGGCGAAAGTCCCATTTCCGAATTCATATAAACTGCGGCGACGAAAACAAACGCGACTATCGAAATTGAAAAGAACGCGATTTTCGCCGAAAATCCGTTTTGCAAAATAAAATCATGCAGCGCGGTTTTTCTCCAAACGAAGCAAAAAAAATCCGCCGTGTAGCCGATTAAAACCATATTGCAAATTGTTCCGAATCCAATCAGCGTAGGCCGGAACACAATTAAAACAATCAGCATCAAAAGATTCAGTGTGAGCTGCCAATTTCCGAATGTCCAGCCAATCACATGCGAAACATTCAGATTCAAAAAAGATGCCGGATCAGTGCCCCATCCCACTTCAATTAAAAACGAAAGGAAGAATCCCATCAACAAAATCGAAAAAAACATAAGCAGAAATTTCTTTTTAAAATTCGGAACGATGAATTGCGAAAACGTGAAATGATTTTTTGGGATTTTCATAAATTCATTTTACGCATAGAAAATGAAATAGTCAATATTTTTCGCGCAAGCGGATTTGAAAAGCGGTTTGACGCGCATTAATGCAGGTTTGCGCAGATGAACGCAAATAGAAAGCTGGAATGCAGGCATATTTTGCCTTGTTTGCAAGAACAACTTGATTTTTCCTAAATAAAAATTTACACTTAAAATATGAATGTTTTGTCTGGAATTTTGATTCCGTTCCTGGGAACGGTATTGGGCGCGGCATGCGTTTTCTTTTTAAAAAAAGGAATCGAGGCAAAAACACAGCATTTTTTGCTGGGCTTTGCCGCGGGAGTGATGGTGGCGGCATCCGTGTGGTCGCTTTTGATTCCCGCGATTGACGGTTCACAAAAAATGGGACGGCTCGCGTTTATGCCGGCGGCAATCGGTTTCGCGCTCGGAATCGCGTTCTTGTTCCTGCTCGACATGCTTGTTCCTCACCTGCACATCAACTCCGACTCGCCCGAGGGAATGGGCGGAAAAAAATTCGGAAAGAACGCGATGCTGTTTTTTGCCGTGACGCTTCACAACATTCCAGAAGGAATGGCGGTGGGTGTCGTTTTCGCGGCGTTCATTTCAGGTGAAACAGGGGTTGGTCTTGCGGCGGCGATGGCACTCTCGCTCGGAATCGCGGTGCAAAATTTTCCCGAAGGCGCGATAATCTCGCTTTCGCTTGCAGGAAGCGGCGAGCGGAAGGCGAAGGCGTTCGGATATGGCGTGGCTTCCGGCGTGGTCGAGCCCATCGCGGCGGCAGTGACCATTCTTCTCAAGCAGTGGATTGTCGGCGTGCTGCCATACCTTTTGGCGTTCGCCGCCGGCGCGATGATTTATGTCGTGGTCGAAGAACTCATTCCGGAAGCATCGGCGGGAAAGCATTCGAATGTAGGCACAATTGGCTTTTCACTTGGATTCATCGTGATGATGGTTCTGGATGTGGCGTTGGGATAAAATTGCATTTTTGAAAAATTGCAGGTTGATAAAATCGCCGGTGCTTTTTAATGACAGGAGTTTAAAATTTTCTCTGAGTTGTGTCGCAAACTGAAAGCTTGCTGCGAGCCTCGCCTTGTTTTGCGAGAAATTCGCGCACTGATTTTAAATTCGAGTTCTGCTTGCAAAAATTGCGTTTCGCGAAATTTTTCCTTGACAGCGCAAAAAAGCAATGTTACAATAGTGAAAATACAGTTTGTTGAAAAAAACAACTATCTATTTTGGAGGCTTTATGAAGTTCGGTTTCTTTGACGATAAGAATCGTGAGTATGTGATCACAACTCCACAGACACCTTATCCTTGGATTAACTATTTGGGCAACGAGAAGTTTTTCTCGCTTTTTTCAAATACTGCCGGCGGCTATATGTTCTACACCGATGCCCGTTTGCGTCGCATTACGCGCTATCGATATAACGACGTGCCGCTTGATACGAACGGACGATATTTTTATCTCAAGGACGGAAAGACCATTTGGAATCCGGGATGGCAGCCGACAAAGACCAAACTTGATTTCTATGAATGCCGACATGGATTCGGATATTCGAAGATTTCTTCCAAAAAGAACGACGTGAAGGCCGACGTGCTTTATATGGTTCCGAACGGCGAGAATTGCGAAATTGAAATGCTCACGCTCAAAAACGAAGGCAAGGCGCAAAAGTCGCTTTCGCTCGTTTCGTTTGTAGAATGGTGCTTGTACAACGCTTCGGACGACTGCCAGAATTTCCAGCGCAATTTTTCTACGGGCGAAGTGGAAATCGAAGGAAGCGCGATTTATCATAAGACAGAATATCGCGAGCGCAGAAATCATTTTGCATTTTATTCTTGCTCGGAAAAACTCGACGGCTTTGACACTGACCGCGAGACTTGGATGGGCTTGTACAATTCGTTCGCGAATCCGCAGACCGTCGTAAAAGGCGCGAGCGGAAATTCCGTGGCGGACGGCTGGTCGCCGATCGCTTCTCATCGCGTGAATGTGAATTTAAAGCCCGGCGAAGAAAAGACCGTGATTTTCATTTTGGGTTATGTCGAAAACGATAGCGATAAAAAATGGCTTTCCAAAGACGAGGCGGAAAAATCCGTGAAAAAAGGCTTGCTTCGCACGAACACGGCGAGCGGCGTAATCAACAAGGAAAAAGCCTACGAAATCCAAAAGAAATTCAACACGAAGTCAAAGGTCGAAAAATCTTTCAAAGAATTGAAGGCGTTTTGGGACGAAATTATGTCGCACTTTACGCTCAAGACTGGAGACGAAAAACTTGACAGGATGGCGCTTTGGAATCAATATCAATGCGTGGTCACTTACAATTTCGCGCGCTCTGCTTCTTACTTTGAAAGCGGCATCGGACGCGGAATGGGCTTCCGCGACACTTCGCAGGATATGCTTGGCGCGGCGCACCAATTGCCCGCAAAGCGCATCCGCGAAAGGCTTTTTGACGTGGCGGCGACACAGTTCGAGGACGGCTCGGCGTACCACCAATTCCAGCCTTTGACAAAACGCGGAAACGCCGACATCGGCTCGAATTTCAATGACGATCCGCTTTGGCTCGTGCTGGGCGTAGGTCGCTACATTTGTGAGACTGGCGACAAAGATTTCCTCAATGAGATGGTTCCGTTCGACAACAGCGAGACGAACAAGGCGACAATGTACGAGCATTTGAAGCGTTCGTATCGATATATCACGACTCACATGGGACCGCACGGACTTCCGCTCATCGGACGCGCCGACTGGAACGACTGTTTGAATTTGAATTGCTTTTCGATGAATCCGAACGACTCTTTCCAGACTTGCACGAACAAAGAAGGCAAGAACGCAGAATCCGTGATGATTGCCGAAATGTTCGTCTATGTGACTCCGGATTATGTCGCGATGTGCAAAATGCAGGGCGATGAGGCCGAAGCCAAATTCGCCGAGGACGCTTGCAAAAAAATGGAAGACGCGATTTGCACGGCGGGTTGGGACGGCGAATGGTATGTCCGCGCCTACGACGATGCCGGCAAAAAAGTCGGCTCGAATGAATGCGAGCACGGAAAAATTTTCATCGAATCGCAGGGCTTCGGAACGATGGCAAAAATCGGCGCGGACAAAGGCTATCCGCAAAAGTCTTTGGACAGCGTAAAAAAATATCTCGACTCGAAATACGGAATCTGCATCAACTGGCCGGCATATCAGGATTATCACATCGAGTTGGGCGAAGTGTCTTCGTACCCGCCGGGATACAAGGAAAATGGCGGCATCTTCTGCCACAACAATCCATGGGTCATCATCGGCGAAGTGGTAAACGGTCGTCCGCAGGATGCCTTCGAGCATTACAAGAAAATCGCTCCGGCGTGGGTGGAAGAATTCAGCGAGATTCACCGCACAGAGCCTTATGTCTACAGCCAGATGATTGCGGGCAAAGAGGCGCGTCGTTTCGGCGAGGCGAAAAACAGCTGGCTTACGGGAACTGCCGCTTGGAACTTCGTGACGCTTTCGCAATATCTGTGCGGAATCCGTCCGAGTTACGAAGGCTTGGTGATTGAGCCGCGCCTTCCAGAGCACATCAAAAAAGCCAAGATGACTCGAAAATTCCGCGGCGTGGAATACAAAATCACCGTGGAAAACAAAAAGAACGACGGCGATGTAACGATTTCCGTTACAAGCGGAAACGCCAAAGTCGACGGAACTGTGGTAAAAGCCGCAAGCGGTGAAAAAGAAGTTTGCGTCAAAGTCATCGTAGGGTAGTGCGAAGCGAGCGTCGCTCGCTTCGCAATTAATAAGTAAAAATTTAAAATGAATAGTTAATGGTTGGAGGAAAAACAGTTTCGCTTTGCGAAACTGTTTTTTTTGCGTCGATTTTGCACTAGACATTTTCCGCAATTTAGTGGTAAAATATTTCAATTGAAGTTTTAAATTAAAATCAATTTGGAGAAAATATGAGAAGAGTCGTTGTGACGGGTTTGGGCGCGGTTACTCCTCTGGGAAATTCCGTGGACGAGACTTGGCAGAATGTCAAGGTGGGCAAAAGCGGCATCGAAAAAATCACGCTTTTCGACGCGTCCGAGTACAAGGTTCAAGTGGCGGGCGAAGTGAAGAATTTCAACATCGCCGATTTTGGCGTGGATTCAAAGGAAGGGCGGAAGATGGCTCGCTTCACGCAATTTTTGGTGGCGGCGAGCGCGCAGGCCATCAAGGATTCGGGCTACGACAAAGAAAAACTGGCGGGCGAAAAAGTCGGAATGATGATTGGAAATGGAATCGGCGGATTCGATGTCATCGAGGCGGCGTTCAAAAAATATTTCGAGCCAGGCGCGGGCGTTACCCGTATTCCGCCTCTTTCCGCTCCAGAATTCATCCCGAATGAAGGCGCGGCAAACGTGAGCATGCTTTACGGCATCGAAGGACCGTGCTGGACTTTGGCGACGGCTTGCGCGAGTGGCACGGACGCTTTGGGAAATGCGCTTGATATGGTTCGAAGCGGACGCGTTGACATCTGTCTTTCGGGCGGAACTGAAGCCACGATTACGGGATTCGGCATCGGATGCTTTATGGTTCTCAAGGCTCTTTCTTCTCACTACAATGACGAGCCGCACAAGGCGAGCCGTCCGTTCGACAAAAATCGCGACGGATTCGTGATGGGCGAGGGAAGCGCGGTTTTGGTTTTGGAAGAATTGGAACACGCCAAAAAGCGCGGCGCGAAAATCTACGCAGAGTTCGCAGGCTATGGCGCGTCGAGCGATTCTTATCATATCACGGCTCCTCTTCCCGATGGCACTGGCGGCGCGAAGGCAATCACTCGCGCTTTGGAAGATGCAAATTTGAAGCCAGAGGAAATCCAATATTACAACGCGCACGGAACTGGAACTCATGCTAATGATTCGGGCGAAACGAAAATGGTAAAACTCGCGTTCGGCGAGCATGCCAAAAAATTGAAGGTTTCTTCCACAAAAAGCATGACCGGCCACATGATAGGAGCCGCGGGCGCAATTGAGGCTTTGTTTTGCATCAAGGCGATAAATGACGGATTTTTTCCGCCCACAATCAATTTGGACGAGCCTGATGTGGAAGGCGGCTGCGATTTGGACTACGTTCCTAACGTCGGGCAAAGCGGCACAATCAACGCGGCTGCGAGCGCGTCGCTCGGTTTTGGCGGCCACAATGGCTGTGTAATTTTCAAGAAATATGAAGAAAATTGATGCGGGAATTCGGTGTCATTCTCATGTTTAATGTGTGAATGTAGTGTCATTGTTGGGCTTGACCCGCCAGTCGCGTGAGCGACGCGTGAAATAATTTCCTTGCAGAGCAAGCGCGAAGTACTTGACCCGACAATATATCGTAACGAGAGATCTTCGGGTCAAGCCCGAAGATGACGGTTGCGAAACTTGAAGATGACAGTCGTATTGCCGCGCCATGCGAGTGGCGATATGAGATAAATTTCCACTAGCAAAATGGCGCGAAGCGACATATAAACACTGATAAAAATGATGAGACGCAGATTATTTTCTGTGTCCTATCCGCGCACAGCGCGAAATCTATTTTATAAGAGATTTCCGTGTCCAGCACGGAAATGACAAAAATTTCAAAGGAGGCAAGTAGAAAAATGATCATCACACCGAAAATCAGAAGCAGCATTTGCATTAACGCGCATCCGATTGGTTGCGCCAAAGACACGGAACGCCAAATCGAATATGTGAAGGCGCAAAAGCAAAAGCGCGGAATCAAGTCTGCGGCGGAAGGCGGCAAAGGCCCTAAAACGGTTTTGGTCTTGGGTTGTTCCACGGGCTATGGGCTTGCCAGCCGAATTGCGGCGGCGTTTGAATACGGCGCAAACACAATCGGCGTTTCGTTTGAAAAAGAAGGCACTGAAACAAAGGGCGGCACTCCAGGCTGGTACAACAACAAAGCGTTCGACAAGGCGGCGCATGAGGCGGGACTCAAATCAGTCACGCTAAATGGCGATGCCTACAGCAATAAAATGCGCGCTGACGTAATCGAGGAAATCAAAAAGATGGGCGGCAAAATTGACTTGCTCGTTTATTCTTTGGCAAGCCCCGTCCGAAACGATCCAGAAAAAATCGATCCTGCCACTGGTGCGCCCGTGATGTACAAATCTGTCATCAAGCCGATTGGCAAGGTTTACGGCGGACGATGTTTGGACTTCATGGCGGAAAAACTCACCGAAGCGAGCGCGGAGCCTGCAAGTCAAGCCGAAGTCGACACGACGGTAAAGGTCATGGGCGGCGAAGATTGGCAGCTTTGGATTGACGCGCTTTCTGCGGCGGGAGTTTTGTCGCAGGGATTTTGCACGGTAGCTTATTCGTACATCGGACCTTCTTTCACACATGCGATTTATCGTGACGGAACGATTGGTCAGGCGAAAAATCATTTGGAAAAAACCGCCCATAATTTGAACGAACAGTTAAAAGAATCCGTGGGAGGCTCTGCTTTCGCTTCCGTGAACAAAGGCCTTGTCACTCGCTCGAGCGCGGTCATTCCAGTCATTTCGCTTTACCTTGCAATTTTGTTCAAGATTATGAAAGCGAAAGGCTTGCATGAAGGCTGCATCGAACAAATGGAGCGGCTTTTTGCCGAGCGGCTTTACACTGGCGCGGACAGCGCGATGGGCGAAATTCCTGTGGACGGCGAAAACCGCATTCGCATCGACGACTGGGAATTGCGCGACGACGTTCAGGCGGAAGCCGACAAAGCGATGGCGGCGGTGAACGATGAAAATTTGCGCGAATACTGCGACATCGAAGGCTACAAGCACGACTTTTTGGTGACGAATGGGTTCGACGTTGCTGGCGTGGACTACGAAAAGGACGTCGCTAGAATGGATACGATCGAATGATGAGCCTTGACTTATGAGCATTTTTGCGGTAAAATAGTAATATGCGTGTGGAAAAACGCCACTTTGAGCGTTACGTTGTTTTGGGTCGCGTGCAATGTGATGAACTTTCTCCTTTGCCTGGAGCCGTTTTGGATATAAGTCTGCATGGCTGCAAGATCAATTACAATGTGCCGGTCAATGTGCGCCTTGAAGAAGAATATACTCTTTTGCTGAAAACCTCGGACAATGCGGCTGGCGGATTGACTTTGATCTGCCAGCCTGTTTGGGTGAGGGAAGACAGTGGAAAGACTTTTATCGGAATGCTGGTTTTGCGTTCGCCTGATTCCGAAAAGTTGAACAAATATATCACTCTTTTGAAAAAGGCGCGTGGCAAGGAATCCGAAAGCGAAAACCAAATTGTAGATTCTCAATGCCAATTTCTATAGAAAAAATTTCGGGACGTGCGCTTTTGCCGTTCGATGATGCGGAAGATTTTTTGAAATCCGAACTTGTCGAGCGGCTGAAAATTAATTTGCCTTGTGAAAATTTCGGCAAGCTTCTCTACTTCAAAAACTTTCCTAAAAATTCATTGACGCAAAATTCTGATTGTGAAAAAAATATTTTTTTCGCGCGAACGCAAATGCTCGAACCTTTTTTGCTGCGCTTCGAATCAATTGGCGAAGCGGCCGCCGCGCTCAAAAGCATTCAGCGAAATTGGGCGTCATATCAATTTCAATTTTTTCGCCGCGCCGAATTGATCCAAAAAAAACTGCCTTACATAAATTTTCGCGAGCGCGATTTTCCCGTGAAAATTCCTCGAAGCGAAATCGGATTGTGGACGCTTTTGGACGAACGCACAATTTTGGCAAGCGCGAAGACTTCGAGTTTTTTGCCGGCCGGAAAAATCGTTTTCAAGGAAAATCACATTGACCCGCCGAGTCGAGCGTATCTGAAATTGCAGGAAGCGTTTGCTTTGGCGAACAATTTTTTTGGCGTGGAATTTCCAGGAGAAGGAACTCGTTGCTTTGAAGCGGGAGCCGCGCCCGGCGGATGGACTTGGGTTTTGGCGAATTTGGGCGCGAACATTCTTGCCGTGGACCGCGCGGAATTGGATTGGCGTCTGATGAAAAATAAACGCGTGGAATTTTTGGCGCACGACGCTTTTACGCTTTCGCCCGAAGAAATCGGAAAATGCGACTGGGTTTTCAGCGACGTGATTTGCTATCCGGAGCGACTTTTGGAATGGACGCGAAAATGGCTTGAAAGCGGACTTGCGAAAAATATGATTTGCACGATAAAAATGCAAGGCGGAATAAATTGGAGCGCGGTGGAAAAATTCGAGGCGATTGAGAACAGCCGCGTCGTTCATTTGAACTATAACAAGCACGAACTCACTTGGATTCATTGTGAGCCTTCCTTAATTTTTAACAGTGAAGAAAGCGTCAGCTTTATTCACTGTTAAAAACGCAATTTTGTAGCGAAGTGAGAAGTTGCAGTAGACAGGCGAGTTTCTGGTAAGGTGTTCCGCACCGACAAAACTCGTATTAAATTAAGCGGCGATATTCTAGCCGTTTAATTTAACTGTTCCTTAAAATTAAGTCCGCAGGAAATCTCAATTTCCGAGAAACTTAATTTCATCTGCGTTAGCAACTTGTTGCGTTGCGAACAAGTACAAAATAGATTGTCGGGTCAAGCCCGACAATGACAAACAAGCGAGTTTCTGCAACAAAACTCGTATTAAATTAAGCAACGCAATTTTAGTTGCTGATTTAAAATGTTCGACAGCGATGATTACCACGACAACGCACTTGCCAATCGTCCGCCATTCTATCTGCATTCTGATTTCAGCTAGATTTCAGCTGGGTACTTTCACAAAACGCGATAATTTGTTAAACTGATTTTATGTCAGAAAATCTAGAGCAAGTGGAAAACCGCGCGATTCGCGACATTTTGGCGCATTATAAGAAAGAAAATTTTTTCATAAACAAGGCGGACGATGAAGTCGAGCTTGATGTTATTTTGATTCAAAGCCTGATAGAAAAATTCTTTCGGATTATTTTTCCGGGATTTTTCCGCGAGCGCGATTTCAAAGCCAGCGACATGGAAATCTACATTTCAGTTTTGTGTCGCGAAGTCATGCTCATTTTAAACAGGCAGATTTTTTTGGCGTTAAAAAAACTTCCTGAAAATTCCATATCGCTTGAAGAAGCGAATTTTGACGAAAAAAAATTGCTCACAAAAGCGCGCCTAATCACGCATGAATTTTTCGGACGAATTCCGCGTGTTCGGGAATTTTTGGAAACAGATTTGCAGGCTGCGTTCGATGGCGATCCGGCCGCCTTCGACAAAACCGAAATAATCTTATCGTATCCGGGTTTTTACGCCACCACTGTGAATCGTCTCGCGCATGAAATTTTCGTTTTGGGAGTTCCGCTAATTCCGCGCATTTTGACAGAATTCGCGCACAGCCGCACTGGAATCGACATTCATCCAGGCGCGACAATCGGAAAATATTTTTTCATTGACCATGGAACAGGAATAGTCATCGGCGAAACTACGGTCATCGGCGAACATGTGAAAATTTATCAAGGCGTTACGCTCGGCGCATTGAGCACGAACGGCGGTCAAAAATTAAAAGGCGTGAAGCGGCATCCAACGATTGAAGACAATGTGACTATTTATTCGGGCGCGTCAATCTTGGGCGGCGATACGATAATCGGAAAAAATTGTATCATCGGCGGAAACACATTCATCACGAAATCAGTCGCGCCGCAAACAACTGTGAGCATAAAAAAAGCTGAAAGCTCGCGTTAAAATATCGCGTAAATTTTTGACTTGAGTTCACATCGCGAACTCCGCTTATTTCTTTCATTTCGCTTGAAGTCTCACACTACATTCCCGTCGCGAGGCATTTCATTGCGAAACACTTTTTCAGCAAGTATAAAGTTAAAACTTTCTGCGGACTTAATTTTTAATGGACGTTCTTGTCGAAAAGCGAAAATTGCGGTATAATTTTTTTATGAAAATTTTTTCAAAAAAAAATTGTGAATTTTTATTCACCTCAATTTTCTTAGTTTCAATTTTTTCTTGCGCGAAAAATCAAAGCCCAAAAATCGCGCAGCCGATGCAAGGCGTTTACTACTGCATTTTCGTGCGCTCGTTCGCCGATTCAAATGGAGACGGAATTGGCGACTTGAATGGCATCGCTTCAAAATTGGATTATTTGGAAAATCTCGGCGTGAGCGGAATTTGGCTTATGCCGATTTTTCCGTCGCATTCTTATCATGGTTATGATGTCGACGACTATTACAATGTTAACGAAGAATACGGAACAATTTCCGACTTGGAAAATCTTTGCGCGAAATGCGCCGAGCGCGGAATCTCCGTAATTTTGGATTTGCCGCTGAATCATTCTTCAATTCACAACAAATGGTTTTTACAATCTATCGACGAAAAAAATCCAAAGCATTCTTGGTATCGCTGGGCGAATCCGCAGGAAAATCCCGACATAAATTTCAACGCGACGATTTGGCAACACAAAGTTTGGAACAAGCGCGGCGAAAATTTTTACAGCGGACTTTATTATGACGGAATGCCGGATTTCAATCACGACAATTTGGAAGTGCGCGACGAATTCAAAAACATAATAAAATTCTGGCTTGAAAAGGGCGTGTCGGGATTCCGTTTCGACGCGGCAAGCCACATTTACAATTCGGCAAAACTTCCGTCAAGCGTAAAAGACGGTCAAGAGCGCGCACTGAATTTTTGGAATGAAATTTGTTCGTATGCGAAGTCCGTAAAAAGCGACGCTTTTATGGTCGGCGAAGTTTGGGAGTCAAACGGCACTCGCGCAGAATATATGCGCTCGATTCCTTCGACATTTCATTTTGACTTGGGAACGAAAATTATAAACGTGATAAAAAATTCCGACGGCATGAACAATTCAATTGCGGCGGGACTTTTAAACGACTATGAACTGTACGCGCAAAAAAATCCAAATTTTATCGACGCTCCGTTTTTGACGAACCACGATCAAAATCGTTCGCCGCTTCAATTCAAAAACAATGAGCGTTGCGTAAAACTTGCCGCCGCGATGTATCTGTTTTTGCCGGGAATTCCGTTCGTCTATTATGGCGAAGAAATCGCGATGAACGGCGCGAAACCCGACGAGCAAATCCGAACGCCTTTCATTTGGTCAAGCAAGTCGAAGGAAAAAACGCAGGCAAATTGGATTGAATCGAAATACAATGCAAAGACGAAGGGAGCCACCGAACAGTTAAAGGACAAAAATTCAGTTTTGAATTTCTACAAGGATGCGATTCATTTTAGAAATTCAAATGAAGTTTTTTCGCACGGAAAATTCCTTCCTTACGAAACTAAAAATTCGAAAATCACTGCTTGGACTTTGGAAAGCGACGAAAAAAAAGTTTTCGTGTTTTTCAATTTGGCGGACGAGGAACAAAAAATCGCGCGACCAAAGCAAAGCGAAAATTTCAAAATTCTTTTTTCGGCAAATCCAAATGGCGCGAAAATTTCCAATGACGAAATTTTGCTCGCACCGAAAAATGCCGTTGTTTTTGGAAACTGAACGAGGCATTGCTGAAACTCCGCTTTGATTCAAAACTAGATTATCGGGTCAAGCCCGATAATGACAACTTTGTTCGCCATGCACGCAAATTTTGTCGCCGTAAATCATGCAACTTCTGTCGCCGTAATGTAAGCGATTTCTGCCATCATTGCTCGCCGTAAATCATGCGACTTCGACCGCTGTAACGCACGAGACTTTGACCGCCGCCGCTCGCGCAACTTTTGCATTCCGAACATTTCTAGTCTTTCCAATCTATTGCAAAACTTCGCAAAATTCGTTATAATTGAATTTTGATATGGACAACAAAGCATTTCTTGTTCTCGCGAACGGGCTCGTATTTGAAGGAAAAAGTTTTGGCGCACAAAAATGCGCTGTAGGCGAAATTGTTTTTACGACCGGAATGACCGGCTATTTGGAGACGCTCACCGATCCAAGTTATTTCGGGCAAATCATAACCCAAACTTTTCCGCTCATCGGAAATTATGGAATAATCGAAGACGATTTTGAAAGCGCGAGAATTCACGCGCGCGCGTACATCGTGCGTTCGTGGTGCGAAAATCCGAGCAACTTTCGCGGCAAAAAAAATCTCGACGAATTTCTAAAGGCGAACGGAATTCCCGGACTTTTCGGAATTGACACTAGACGCTTGACAAAAATTTTGCGTGAAGCGGGCGTGATGAACGGAATGATAATTTGCGGCGAAAGCGACGAAGCAAAATCCGCGATTGCCGCGCTTGAAAATTTTTCAGAAAAAGAAAAACTTTTGCAAAAAATAAAATCATACAAAATCGAAAAAGCCGTTCAAAGCGTTTCGCTCGATTGCACGAAAATCGAAAAACCAGCAGAAAAAGTTTTTGCCGAAAGCGCGGCGTACCGCGCAGTTCCAATCCGAACTGATGGCACGAAAATAAATGACGCGCAAGAAGCGATGCGCGGCGGAAAAGGAAAAAAAGTCGTGCTTTGGGATTTTGGGGCGAAAGGAAACATTCGGCGCGAACTTTTAAAGCGCGGACTTGAAGTGGAAACCGTGGAATGCGGCGCGACTGCGGAAAAAATTCTTGCGATGAATCCAGACGGAATCATGCTTTCCAATGGTCCTGGCGATCCCGCCGACAACGCGGCGATAATAAACGAAATCAAAAAAATTTCTGAAAGCGGAAAGCCGATTTTTGGAATTTGCCTGGGACATCAAATGCTCGCTCTCGCTCGCGGCGCAAAGACTACGAAATTGAAATACGGACATCGCGGCGCGAATCAGCCCGTAAAGCAACTTGCCACTGGTCGCGTCTATATTTCAAGCCAAAACCATGGTTACGCCGTGGACAATGAAAGTCTGCCGAATGGTGCGCGCTTGAGTTTTGTGAACACGAACGATGGCACTTGCGAAGGAATCGAATACATGGACATTCCGGCGTTCAGCGTACAGTTTCATCCAGAAGCAAGCGGCGGCCCGCTCGACACGAATTTTTTGTTCGATGAATTCGTCGCACGAATCAAATAGCAGGTCTTTTGCTATAAATTCTATCGCAAGCGACTAGGTTTTTGTTTGCGATAATTTTCATTGCAGAAATTCTATTGAATTTTTTATCGCAAGTGACAAGATTTTTATCGCAAATTTTTCGAATGTGTGATATAATATAACAATGAAAATTGAACTTGACGAAAAGCGAAAAATTCTCTTTTGGAAGACCGCGATTGCATTGCAAGCCGTCGAAGGTTTGGAAACTTCCGATGAATTGATGGAAATCGCAAGGAAAAACATCTCTGGAGAAATTTCTGCAAAAAAGGCAGTAAACCAATCGAAAAAAATCGACAACGAAAATCACGCGAACCTTGTGGCGGCGAGGATGTTCGAGATTTTATCGCAAGCTCCGCAAGTCGCAAGGTCGCCCAACGAGTTCTCATCTCAAAAATCAAAGTCTAAAGAATCTTATCGCAAATTTTTATCGCAAGAAACTTTGCAAGATATTCATCGCAAACTTTTTGAAGGAATTTCAGAAAACGCCGGAGAATATCGCAAGAAAAATATCGCAAAAAGAGAATGGGCTTTGGACGGAGAACTTTTGTTTTATCCTGAAGCGAAAAATATCGCAAATTCGCTTGAAAAAATTTTATCACAAGAAAGGGAATTCTGTTTCGATAATTTGGAAAGGTCGGAAATCGCAAAACATATCGCAAATTTTATTTCTGAATTGTGGCAAATCCATCCTTTTTCCAAATACAACACGCAGACGGTTGCGATATTTTTTATAGAATATCTCGAACATCTTGGATTTGATTTTTCAAGCGAAGCGCTCGCGCGAAATCCAGTTTATTTTCGCAATTCGCTCGTGCGCTCTGCCTATAGCGACGGGAAAAAAATCAAGGCGGACACAAAATATTTTGAAAGGCTCTTGCAAAATATTTTGTGCGGCGCGAAAAACAAGCTCAACTACAAAGCGATTCACATAAAATATGATGAATATGGAGTTGCGATAAAAGTCGAAGAGTCGAAGCCTGAAAAGAAAAGACGCGTTCGCTCGAAAAAAACTGATTCGAAAAAATGCGATTCCGTAAAGAAGAAAGAAAAGAAAACTCGCGAAACTGGCGTAAGAATAAAACTTGACGATGAAAAAAATATCGCAAGCGAACCAACGCAAAAAATTGAAAAGCAAAAAAAAGTTATCGCAAAAAAAGCAAAGAAAACCGTCAAGCCGATTGCAGACGAAACGCCGTATATTCCAAACAACCCGAAAGTAGCGCGGCTCTGCGAAAATGCTCAAATAGAATGCAACGAAAAAATCGAAAAGATTTTGGAATATCTTTTTGAGAACAAATCGATTACGAATCTGCAAGCGCGCACAGTCGCCGACACTTCGACCGAAACCGCGCGAAAAATTTTGGCGAAACTTTCGGAAAGCGGAATTGTCGAAGCGCAAGGCGCGAACAGAAACCGCGTTTATTTGTTAAAAAAAAGTACCGTTTAAAATTGTCGTCAGAAAAGTTGCCGACAATTTTCACTTCGAGTGTTTTCAAAAACTCGCTACTTTAAGGAAAATAAATTATGTTTCGTTTTCAAACAAGGAAAGATTGCCTAACAGTCTAAAAAGGGCGGCGCAAAGTGAACGACAAATCTGAAACAAAGCAAAATATTCTACATACTGATTCCATTGTACAAATCGACAATCGCGCTTACAAAATATTGAGCCTGCTTGGAAAAGGCAAGGGTGGCTATTCCTATCTCGCTTCTTGCTTGACGGAATTTTTTGTCGTCAAGCAAATCCATCACGAGCCTTGCAGTTACTACAATTTCGGCGACAAAATTCAGGCGGAATTGAGCGACTACAAAAAATTGTTGGACGCGCAAATTCGCATTCCAAAAATGATTTCGTTCGACATTGAGACTGAGCGAATCGTAAAAGAATTCATCGATGGCCCTACAATTGATTCACTTGAAAAAATTCCGCAAGAATATTTTGCGCAGGTTCGCGAAATGGCAGAACGCGCCAAGGAAAATAATTTGAACATTGACTTTTATCCGACGAATTTTGTGGCGCAAAACGGGCTTTTGTATTACATTGACTACGAAACGAATGAATATTCCGACGAATGGAATTTTGAAAATTGGGGCAAGAAATATTGGCAGAATGCCACGCTTTTGTAAAAAATCACAAGGCGTGTTTCGGACAATTTTTTTTGCGCATTTCAGGTACAAAATGCGTTCCATTCCATTCTTGTGATTTCGGGAATTGTTCGTGATTTCTACATCCATCGAACAGACGCTTCGCACTTTCCGAAGGCATCGCGGTCGGGCTTTGTACCCCTCCCAATATTATGACGCAAGCGTCGGGGTATGAACCCCTCCGCACGAATCAAAAAACTCCAAAGCATTATTCGCTCGAGATTTTCAACTTTGAAAAAAAATAGAGCCGTCACAAATACGAGCGACGCGCAAAAAGATTGCCTTATTTTTGCAAATCCTGCCATCGCTCGCCTGTCATATAGTTGGTGTGACCGATTCGCATTTCGCCCAAAAGCGGCACTTCCACTTCATCGCAAGTGTGATGGAAGACAAATCCGATTTTTTCCTGCGCGCGCTTGGATTTTTCATTTCCGTCATAGTAGCCGCACCATACCGTTCGCATTCCCAAATCTTTGAATGCGTGCCGCAGAAGTTCGTGAGCGGCTTCGGGAATGAGGCCTCTGCCCCAATATTTTTTGGCGATCCAAAATCCCATTTCGCATTCGTCATTACGACTAGTCATGTCGGTATGTCCATTCAGTTTGAGTTCGATGCAGCCGATTGGCGAATCCGAATTTTTTTCGCAGACGGCGTAACATTCTTTCCCGCAAAAAACATTTTTTATAACGCTTCGACTTTCTTCGATGCTTTTATGTGATGGCCAACCTGCGATTGGACCTACGTCTTCATCGCTTGCACATTCAAATAAGTCTTTTGCGTCCGACATTTTCCATGGTCGCAAAATCAGCCTTTCCGTTTGCAAAAAGTTTTTTCGCTTCGCGCCGTTTTTTTTCTTCGGTTTTGGTTCGGGAAGCGAGTCAAATATCACGCGTACGAATCCTGTCATGAAATCTCGATCGTCAATTCTGTCTGGAACGAAGTGCGGTTTTGCGTCAGTGTATGGAGAGTCCTCCGCGCATTCAGGATAAAAGGCTTGGCCTGCCTGTGTTTTCTTTAGAAAAAATCGATCGTCACAAACAAGTCCAATGGGTTTCCCGCTACAATAAATTGTGTAGTCTCCGAACATTTTCTTGTAAGCAATCTCGCCCGCTCCGCCAATTTGCTCGCAGACATATTCCACAAATTGTAAAGTTGATGCCATTTTTCTTTTTACTCCAGCAAAACTAGATTATTGAATTTGCCTGGCAATGCAGGTGGAATTAAGTTCCTCGAAAGTTGTTCTCGCAACAAGCCGCAAGGCAAAGTTTTTAGCTTGCTTTCTGCGGACTTAATTTTTAAGGAATGAAATCATTTTCCGAAAAGTCTCATCACCGTCGCAGTGAGCGACTTCACGATGCTTGCGCCCGCCACGAATGTTCCGATGCTACTTCCAACAGAAGAAAGCAAAAAAACCAGCAGGACGCGCGTGATTCGGTTTGAATAAAAGCCTTTCAAACTTGTCGCGTCGTCGGAAAGCGTTTCCACATCTTTGACTTTCGGCTTTTTTACAAAAGCCTGAACAATGCCTGTCAGAAAGCCTATGCCTATGAACGGACAAAGCGAAGTGAACGGCGCGCCCACGAAGGCGACTAAAACAGTGACAGGATGTCCCGCCGCAAGAATTGTTCCCGCCGCCGCAAGAATGGAATTCCACGCCACCCACGAACCGAGCATTTTCGTGCCAAGCCTTTTTCCGCCGAAGTAAAATCCAGCCACAATCAGCGCGACAATCAAAACTGGAATTATCCAGCCTGCGATTTTGGCACATAAAGTTTTTTTCGGAACGAACGATATTTGCTGTGTGTCCGTGTTTTCTTCGCCGCACGCGATTTTTTCCAAATGCGCTTGCACGCCCGGCAAATGTCCTGCGCCCAAGACCGCCGTGATTTTCTGCGCGGTGTTTCCGTCGCCTGCCTTGCATTCCCAAATTTTCGCCGCCAAAAATCTGTCGCGCTCGTCAATCAAAACTTCTTTTACAGTCGGCAAAAATTCCGAAAGTTCGCGCATCATCGAATCCATTTCGTTTTGGTTTTTCAGCGACTCGATTTCTTCCGCTGAAACTTCTTCTTTTGAGAACGCGCTAGCGATCAGCGCGGAAAGGAGTTTGCATTTTCCCCAAAATGAATTTTTCGCCCAAGCGCGATTCAGCGTGATTTTTATAGGACGGTCAACCAATTCAAACGGAATGTTTTTTTCGGTGGCAACCTCAATGGCACCTTTCATTTCATCGCCGGGCTTCACGCCGACATTTTGCCCCATGCGTTTTTGGAATGAACCCAAGACCAAATTCGCCAGAACAAAAAGTGCCTCGCCGCGTTTCAAAACTGCGATGATGTCGAGGTCGCGATATTTTTCGGCGTTCATCATAGAATCGTAGCGGCCGCTGTCCAATTCCACGGCGACACAATCAGGAGAATCGTTTTGAATTGATTCGCGGGTTTCCTGAACCGACTGTGGAGAAACATGCGCCGTTCCAATCAAGGTGATTTTCCGTCCGTTCAGTTCGAGAATTTTTTTTGTAGAAACAGATTCCATTTTTTTTCCTTAAAAAATAAACTTTTGAAAAACTTCAGTTTTTCAAAAGTTTATTTTCGTCCGCTTGAGCGGACAATGCAATAATATGAGTTTTCGTAGAAAACTCGTATTAAAATCAAGTGCAAGTCGCAAGACTTGTGTACTATTTCAATTGTTGCCCTTACCTGTTCAATTCCCCAAGCGCGTTTCGCACAAAGTCGGCGGCATTTCTCGCGGCATCTTCAAGCGGAACTAAAGTTGAATTCTTTTGCGCGCGCGATTTGAATTCCACATTCGGAAGATTCTTTTCTCCAACTACAATCCGAAGCGGAACGCCAATCAAATCAAAGTCCTTGAATTTTACGCCAGGGCGTTCGGCGCGATCGTCAAGCAACACTTCGATTTTCGCGTCGAGCAATTCGCCGTAAATTTTGTCGGCGGCTTCTTTCATCGCGCCTTCGTATTTTATCGGAACGATGACCACTTGGAAAGGCGCGGCGCTCATCGGCCAAATTATTCCGTCCTCGTCGTGATGCTCTTCGATGATTGAAGCAAGCGTGCGATCCACGCCTATTCCGTAGCATCCCATTATCGGCGTGGCGGATTTTCCGTTTTGGTCAAGGAAAGTTACGCCCATCGATTTCGTGTATTTGTCGCCAAGTTTGAAAATGTGTCCGAGTTCGTTTCCTTTTTTGCTGTAAAGCTCCGCGCCGCATTCGGGGCACTTGTCGCCAGGGCAGACTGTGCGAACATCGGCAACCATAAACGGAACAAAGTCGCGAATCGGCTCGACATGCAAATTGTCCACGTCTTTTTCGCCGCCGCCTGTCACCGTGTCGTGAACGCGCGCCGTAAAAGAGCCGTCTTCATTCTGAGTCATAACACTGAAGTCCGCCAAAAGCGGAACTTTATCCAAGCCCACAGGTCCAACGAATCCGTGCGGCGCGCCTGAATATTTTATCACGTCGGCTTCCTGTGCAAGTTCGCATCCGCTTGCCTTGAGCGCGGCCGCCAATTTCGCTTCGTTCACTTCGATGTCGCCTCGAATCGCCACGGCAAAAAAACTTTCGGGATAGTAAGAATTCTTTCCGTCCGAAACTTTTTTGAACGATTTCGCGCCCTGCGCTTTTTCCAAATCGAGTGCGCAATTGTAGACTTTGTAAATCAAAACTTTGATGAACTGAGTCGAGGGCATTTTGAAAAATATTTCCATCTGCTCGATTGTTTCCACTCCGGGACACGCGACTTTTTCGATTTGCGCCGTCGCAGGAATTTGCACCTTGCCGTCCTTGTCCAAAGCCTCGTCCATTTGGCACGAAGCCTTTTCCACGTTGGCGGCGTATTTGCATTTCGGACACAAAATCAGTGTGTCATCGCCCACTTCGCTTTCCACCATAAATTCTTCAGAGCCGCTTCCGCCCATCGCGCCGGTGTCCGCCTTCACGGAAATCGTGGAAAGTCCAAGCCTCTTGTAAATCTTCCTGTACGCCTCGGCAATCTTATTGTAAGATTCGTCGAGCGAATTTTCGTCTGCGTCAAAAGAATACGCGTCCATCATCGTGAACTCGCGCCCGCGCATCACGCCATAGCGAGGACGAATCTCGTCGCGATATTTAGTGTTGATTTGATAAAGCGTAAAAGGAAGCTGCTTGTAACTTTCCAAGCCGTCGCGCACAAGCGCGGTGAACGCCTCTTCTGCAGTGGGACTGACGACCATGTCCTGCCCGCCGCGATTTTTCGGAGTGAGCATATCGCCGCTCATCTTGTCCCATCGTCCGCTTTCCTTCCAGATTTCGCCAGGCTGAATCACCGTGGGCTTCATTTCAAGACATCCCACCGCGCCCAATTCTTCGCGGATTATGTTCACGACTTTTGAAAACGAGCGCAGCCCGAGCGGCATATAAGAATAAAGCCCATTTCCCAACTTGCGAATCATTCCAGTGCGCATCATAAGTTGATGGCTTGCGATCACCGCATCGCTCGGCACATCGCGCAACGTGGTGAGAAAAAATTCCGAAACTTTCATAATATGATTATAATGAAAAAACGGCGGAGGTGCAAGAGAGTTATTGCGGCACTTTGCGCCGCAAGGTAATATGGCAATAGGCGGCAGACAATGTTTGCGAGCCGATGCAATGACGGCGCGTCGTTTTATTTTCGCCGCACCGCAAATCGCGCTTTGGGTGCCTTGCTCCGCTCGTCGCGAGCCTTGTATTCTTCGTACAGGATTTCCTGCGCACGGCGGACTTCTTCGCCTGGCTTTGGTCGCAATGCTTTCCACGCGCCTGTGTTTTGCAATTCGAAAATGTTTGTGTTAGCGTCAAAATAGATTTCCAGAATGTGCTTTATTTCCTGGAAAATTTCATTGCTCAAAATCGGGAACATCAGCTCGATGCGGCGGTCGAGATTTCGCGGCATCCAATCCGCGCTCGCCAAATAAATTTCAGGCGACGCTCCGTTTTGGAAATAAAAAATTCTCGCATGCTCCAAATATCTGTCCACGATTGAAACGACTTTGATGTTTTCGCTCATCCCTTTTACGCCGGGAAGGAGCATGCAGATTCCGCGAATGTTCAGCATTATGCGCACACCCGCCCGATTCGCGCGGTACAAGGCGGAAATCACTTGCTCGTCCGCGAGGCTGTTCATTTTCGCCATGATGAGTCCCGGGGTTTCCGGCGTGGAAAGTTCGATTTCGCGCTGAATCATCATCAGCAATTTCGACTTCAAATCCACTGGAGCCATCGAAAGATATTTCATCGTTTGCAGCGCGGAATATCCAGTGACGATGTTGAAGAATTTCGTGGCGTCGTTCGCGATTTCCTGATTGGAAGTGAAAAGCGAAATGTCGCTATAAAGTCGAGCGGTTTTTGGATTGTAGTTGCCAGTGGCGAGATGGACATAGCGTTTGAACGTGTCCTGCTCGCGGCGAATCACCATCATAATTTTCGCATGCACCTTCAAATTGACAAGGCCGTACACGACTATGACGCCCGCGCGTTCCAATTCTTCCGCCCACGCTATGTTCAGTTCTTCGTCAAACCGCGCCTTGAGTTCCACGAGCGCGGTCACTTGCTTTCCGTTGCGGGCGGCTTTTTTCAACGCAGTGATTATCGGCGAAGAGCGTCCCGTACGATACAGCGTCATTTTTATCGAAAGCACATCGGCGTCTTCGGATGCGTCTTCCAAAAATTTTACCACGCTTTGATACGATTCGTAGGGAACATGCAAAAGCACGTCGCGCTGTTTGAGCGTATCCCAATACGTGCCGTCGTGCGGCAAAGCGGCACTTTCGAAATGCTGCCATTTTTTGTTTTTGAGCCGTGCCGTATCTTCCGCATCAGAAATTTCGCAAAGAGTCGCAGCGTCCACTAAACCATCGAAAGCGTAAATGTCCTGCGCTGTCAAATGCAATTTGCTCGCCAAAAATTTCTGCAATTCAAGGCTCGTCTTGTTGCAAACGATTCGCACGGCAAACGAAGATTGCCTTCGCACTAGAATTTCTTGCATCGCCTGGACGAAATTTTCGCCTGAGTCTTCGTCCACCGCAAAATCCGCGTCGCGCGCCACGTTGAACAAAAGCGACTGCTTCACTTCGAATCCTGCAAAAAGCCAAGTGCCGTATTGAATCACTAAATCGGCAAGCGTCGTGAATTCTTTGGCGTTGGGATTTTCGCTCGGAAGCCAAATCAAATTAGGAATCGTGTCTGGGATTTGGACTAGCGCGACAAGCGGCGCGCCGGGCTTCGCCTCGAACGCTTTGTTCGCCACGCGAATGCTGGCAATGGGCTTGAGCAAAAACGCCGCGTGGTATTTTAAATTCACGATTTGCGGAAATTGCTCGGTGTCCGTCCGAAGCGGAGTAAGAAGCGGCAAGATTTGATTTTTGAAAAAATCTTCGGTGAATTCCTTTTGCGCCGCGCTGAAATTTTCGGGACGCTTGTACGAGAATCCTTCTTTTGCCAAAAGCGGCAGGATTTGATTTTTGAGGCATTCTTGCTGCTCGCTCATCACTTCGTGCGCGCGTTCGGAAATCGCGCGAAGCTGCTGCTTCGGAGTAAGTCCTGAAATGTCTTTCACGCCAGGCGCATTTTTCAAAAGCCGCTTTATAGAAGCCACGCGCACTTGGAAAAATTCGTTGAAATTGCTCGTTACTATCGAAAGGAACATAAGCCGCTCCAAAAGCGGAACATCGGAGCGCAATCCTTCACTCAAAACCCGCGCGTTGAATTCAATCCAAGAAAGTTCGCGGTTTAAAAATTTGTCGGATGAAATTTTTGCTTTAGCCATATTTTCATTTCCTCCTTAATTTTAATTAGACACAGATTGCCACATCGCATATGCGATGACGTTAAATAAATTTCCTACAGCAAAACGACACGAAGTGGCGTATGACACAGATTTCCGCAGAGGGACGCAGAATTTTTATGCAATCCGTGTCCTGTCTGATTTGTCGGCGTTCATTTTCGTCTAATTCGTCGCGCAAAATTTAACTTTGCAAACTCGTCACAATCTCCACATTTTACTTCAGTTCAAAATAACTTTGTAGCCAAAAACCGATTCGAACATTTCGCCTTTTTCGCCGAGCGCGCGCCGTTCCAAAACTGTATTGTGCCTGTTTCCAGTATCGATGATGAACGAATCTTTTTGCCTGCTGAATTTGAGATGCTCGAATTTCTGCATGTGCCCTCGGTCCAGCGCGTCCGCGATTTGAATTATTGAAGTGAGCTTTAAGATCATCATTCGTTCGGCGCGAGGCAACATTTGGAAAAGTTCGTCGTCCTGTGGATTCGCGTTGCCGCGATGATATTTTGCGATTTCGGAAATTATTGTGATTTCGTTTTTGCCAAGCCCAAAAAATTCCGAATTGGAAATTATGTACGCGCTGTGCAAATGATGGTTTTCCATTCGCACGAAAATTCCGATGTCGTGAAGCATCGCCGCCACTTCAAGCAAAACCCGCGCATGTTTGTCGAGCGCGCTTTCATCCTTGAGCTCATCGAAAATCTCAAGCGACGTTTTCGCGACATAAGAGGCGTGGTTTTCATCGCCATGATATTTTCGCAGCAAATTCAGCGCGCCCGCGGAAATCTGCTTGTAGAATTCCTGTTGCAATTCTTCGTCCGGAGAATCGATTTTGCTGATGAGAACGCCTTCGCGCAAATTCGTTTCCGGCACGATGATTGTCTTCGCATCGCTCAATTCGAAAAAAGTTTCGTAAATGAAAAATCCCGTGTGCATTTGCGCCGCGTCATTGTACGAAATTTTAAAACGCGCCATGCATTCTTCCACGGAATAATTTTGAATTTCGTTCGCGAACTCGAAAAATTTTTCGCGCGGAATTTCCCATAAAAAAGTGGATACCGGCTTGCCGACATAAAGCGCGGCAATCTGCGGAATCTTTCCGACGGCGATAAAACTTTTCACCTTGAGATTTTTCAATTCTTCGTTGAGCGAATTTTTTGAATTCAAAATGAACTGCCGAACATAACGTTGCGTCGTGTCCGTCGCGCCCATTTGTCCAAGCCGCCGTTCCACGCGCGCCGCGCCCAGCCTGAAAGAATGCGCGCCTACAATGCTGCCTTTTTTCAAAAACGTAAGCTCGGTCGTGCCGCCGCCCGCTTCCAAAATTATGAAATCGTCGTCCGCCAAATTTATCGGACTGTTTTTAAAACATTCGCGAACCGCGATATACATCAAGCGGCTTTCTTCAATGCCATCGATAATTCGCACCACAAAGCCCGTGCGCACGAAAATTCTGTCGACGATGGAATCGCGGTCTTGGGATTCGCGCAACGCGCTCGTGGCGATGACGGTGGCATCTTGCGGGGCAAGACCCCATGCGGCGAGCTGCTCTTTGTAGCGCGCGAGAATTTGAATGCACTGCGAAATCGAGCTCTGCTTGATTTCGCCGGTGGCGAAAATTTCCGCGCCGAAAGTAATCGGCGTGTCGCTTCTGTCGAGCGTATTCCAAGAAACGCTCCGCGCATTTCCTGCCTTGCCGCCCGAATCTTCGTCCGCATTTTCTTGCGAGAGGACTTCAACTATCGAAAGGCGCACTCCAGTCGAAGCAATTTCAATCACTGCCTCTGGCTTGGCGCGCGCTTTTTGCGTTTCAATTTTCTTCCTTGCCATAATAATATTCAAAGCTAAAGTGAGTTTTGTTGTTTTTTGTTCGCGAAGCGGGCAAAAATGCGAACTTCGTGAGCAAAACAAAACTCGTCAAGTTGTGAAAAATCGCTTGCAATTTTTCACAACTTATCAATCAACATCGAGCAGCGACCGGAAGGTATTGGCAGCGTTTTTTTCTTTTGCTCCAAAATGTTGATCGTAAAATAATAAAGTTTTTCGCTTTCCATTTGAATTTCCCAGCCGCGATTGCTTTTGTTTGAAAGAATCGTGATGAGATTGCGCTTGAGCGAAAGATTTTCGATGCCCATAATTTCGAGGTTCGGGATAATCCAATCCACGGTTTTTCGCGGAAGGCTTATCAAAAGCCCGACGACATTTTCAATCATCAGCGCGATTGTGGAAAGCGCGACGGTCTGCAAAAAATGCGCGCGCGGAAAATTCACCTTGCCTTTGAGCTGCGCCTTGCCTTCTTTGCACGGAAGGTATGCCTCGTACAAGTCGCCTTTTTGCTTCGTGTCTTCGGGCGTGAGCGCTTCCAAAATGTAATACAAATGCCTGATTGCGCATTCGCGCGCCAAATCGTAACGCTGATATTTTTCCAAGCCCTTTATCACCATAAAATTCATCGCCGGAAAGACGCTTCCTTTCCAGCCTTCGCCGCTTTCACGGAATTCTTCGCTGTCCGCGCTGAGCGAGGGAAAAGGATGGTCTGTGCCGAATGTTTTCGGATTGCTCAAATGGGAAATCAAAATTTCGGCACGATCGGCGTTTGGAATTTCCGCCAAAAGCGGCCAAAATCCCGCAATCGTTTTGGTCGGCAGAATGTTCGCGTCTTTGTCAAGGTCGTGGTAAAATCCGCTTTCCTCGTTCCACATCATCGAATTGATTCGAGTTTTCAGCGAAAAATACGCTTTTTTGTAAGTGAAACTCAAATCCTTGTCGTTCAAAATGTCGCCGAGCGAAGACATGTGAAGCGCGTTGATTGCCATCGCCGTGTTGAAGTCAATCGGATAATGAACTTTTTCGCGCGGAGAATTGAACATTCCGCTTGAAGCCACGGGCGCGGCGTAAAGTCCGTTCGGCCTTTTGTATTTTTTGTCAATCCATTCGACATATTTTTGCAAATACGGCAAAACTTCTTTTATGCGCCTTTTGTTCGCCGCCTTGTGATAGAGGTTGAATTCCGCCCATGCCAAAAGCGGCAAGCTTATGCCTTCGGGATTGTTTTTTTCGGGAACGGGCTTGTTCGTCTTCAAATCGTATTTCGAGCGAATCGCGCCGTCTTTTTCCTGCCGCGCGTACAAATAGTCTAAATTCCGGCTGGCGGGAAAATTCCTGTTGGAGTAAACCAAAAAGAACGAGGAGAAAATCGAATCTGACATGGAAAGAATCAGAGCGTCCTCTTCTGGATAGATGAAATATCCGTCGTTAGATTTTACGCCCTTTTTCGGGTCAATCCAATATTCCGAAATCCAGTTCCAAGTCTTGTTGTAAATGTCGACAAAATCCTGATCGTAAAAATGGATTTTTGGGAAATCTCTTCTGTTCATTTTGCTCCTAAATTATGTGGGTGTAAAACTATTATATCACGGAATTTCAAAAATAGAGAAAAAATTTTAAGAATTTTTGAAATTTTTTGACGAAATTCAGGATTCTGGAACGGCGGCATGCTCGGTATCCGAGACGGCATCCGTTTCAGGCTGTTCCACGACGTTCCTATAAAAAAGCCGAACGATTTCGTGCTGCTCCCGATGGCGCGACTTCAAAAGAAGCATTTGTGAATTGCTTCTATAAATATAGCCTGAAGAATTGTATGTCTCAAATCGGGCGTCGGTGCGGAAATCCATATTATAGATTTGAATTCGGCGGAACGGCGCAATTCCGGCGATAAAAGCGTAATGCGAAAGTCCGACAGGAAATTCCACGTCAAGCGAAATCGTAAGGTTTTCATCGCGCCGATAGCCAATTTCGGGCGAAACCGTATATGCCCAAATATTGCCCGATTCAAGCGTTCGCAAAAGCTCGAAATGCGGATAGTATCTGTTCGTATGATTCAAAATCGGATAAATTTCCGCCAAAATACGCAAATCGCTTTCATCATTTATATGCGAATTCACTATAAAATATCCGAAACTCTGTTCGCGAGAAAATTCCTTTTCAATGCCATACGCTATGAGCGCGTCAGCCACGGTCATCATTTCTATTACGGAAAGCGGATGTTCGTTTTCGGTCAACACAATTTTTTCTGCTTCAATTGACAAGGCTTCCATGATTTTTTTTGCGCATAAATCCAGCACCGGCTCAAGCGGTTGCGCCATCGAGGAATTTTGCTTGCGAAAATAAGCGTGCGCACGAATGATTCCGGCGGCCTGCAAAACGGTCGGCTCGAAATCTGTCATAGAAGCCAGCATTCTTACAAGCGCGGCGACATTTCCGCGATTTCCTTGCGTATACATATATGGTGCGATATTTTCCATCGTAAAAATATCAAGCGCGCGACTTCGTACCGCCTGCGCGATGAGCGTATTGAAATTTTCTATCTGCATTGTGAGCGTAGGAAGCGTCGCCGCCATTCCGCCCAAAAACGTGGCGGAATGATAAGTATGCCTCGTGCTTTCCGTAAAATTCTTAGGAATAGCGTTTATGGCCTCGTTGTGGCGACCCGCTTCTGTCATCGCCGCCAAAAATGAGATTACAGTCTGCTCGCTCACTGTAGTGGCGAAAGCCACGTTGTGTTGCGACAAATCCAAGAATTCGCGGATAATTGAATTGGCAAGCTTCGCCAAGTTTGCCCTATAAACGCCTTGACTCGCCAATTCATGTCCTTCAATGGAATCAAGCGAAAATTCATTTTTTCCCACAAAATGCTCATACCGCGCGAAAGGCTCTCCGCTTTGAAGCGTCATCACCGTGTCCAAAATCGCGCTTGCGTTCAGAGAAAATTCCTGAGTTTTGTCCGCGAAAATTGCCGAACGCGCTTTTAGGTCGACCATTGAATATCCGGCGTTCGGAGAAAAATTCAAGCTCACGCTTTGCGCGTTTTCGGGCATTTCCGCGCTGATTGTTAGCGCGGCATTTTCCTGCCCCTCATTTTCCAAGGCGAAAATCAATTTTATTTCGTTTTCAAATCCCAATATAAATGAAACTTCTTTTTCCTCGTAAGAAATCAATTTTACGGGGCGTTCCGCGCCGTTTTCGGAAAAGGTTACGGGCGCGCCATCGTCCGCGCTGAACGTAATTCCATTGTAAGAAATTTGGAAAGAATTTTTCAGAGAGGCTGAATCGGCGTTGTTTTCTGTTTGGGCAAGTGTAACTTTAATGCCATGAAAATTTTTTCTTATTAAGGAATCGCTTCTAAATTGAATTAAAAAAATGCCGACAATTATAATGGCATAAAGGATTGCAAGTCCTATCAGTTTTCTTAATGAACGCATTTTGTTATTTTAACAAAGTGGGGCTTTAAATTCAAGTGCGTTTTTGATATATTTGTAAGGATTGGCAGTCTGACTTAAGCGGACATTTAAAATTTACGCTGAAATGGCGCGTCAATTTTAACTTCGAGTTTGTCGGTGCGAGCACCTTGCCGAAAACTCGCTTTTTGAACTGCGATTTTTCATTTCATTGCAAAATCGCGTTTTCAACATTCTCGGAAACTGATGTTTCCTCGATGTTGAAAATTTTACGGATTGTTTTGTATTGGAGTTAAAATAATGAATTTGAAAAAAATCACGGCGATATTTCTCGCATTTGGCATCGCCACTTTTTCGGTTTTTCCCGCCGACATTTCGATAGTGGAAACCCCGACCGCGCCATCCGTAAACGATTCTCCGGCCGTGGCTTTCGTGCGAAAGTTGAACGCAGTTTTGCAGACAGGCTCGATTGACCAGGCGCTTTTGCTTTTTTCGGGAATGCCACCTTCATTGCAAAACGACATGGATTTGAAAAAACTTCACGCTTCGCTTATGATTTCCGCTGAACTTTACGGGGAAGCGAAATCCCTTGTTTCCGAACTTGAATTGAAACTTCCGAACGATGTGGAAGTAAAAGAAATGAAAATGATTTTGGCGAAGGCGGAAGGCAACTCAAGCGCGAAGACCGCCGCGTTGAAAGAAATCATCGCGCTCGACCCGAACAATTCTTATGCGAACACAGAATTGGCACAAGAACAAGTTTTGAAGCACAAATACAAGCCTGCGAAAAATTATTATCTCAAGGCTCTCAAAGGCGATTCAAAAAATTTGGACGCGCTTTTCGGCTACGGGCAGACTTCTTATTATTTGAACGAAATTTCTGCCGCGCGGACGGCGTTCAAAAAAATGCTTGAAATCGACCCTCAAAACGCGGTGGCATATTCTTACATCGGAAAAATTTATGCTGAAGATGAAAACTACAAGATGGCGGAAGAAAATGTCTTGAAGGCAATCGCGCTTGATGATTCCAATTATGATTTTTATATGGACTTGGGAACATATCAGCGTTTTCGCGGAAAATTCAAGGACGCGGAAAAAGCCTGGACGAACGCGATAAAAATCAATCCGGAATATTTTTTGGCTTATGCTTATCGCGCGGGACTTTACGACGAGCAGAATTTGTATGACGAGGCGCTCGAAGATTATCGGATGGTGGTAAAGACTAATCCGCAATATTACTTCGCATATGAATCGCTGGGAATGCTTGCGTGGCGAATAGGAAATTTTGACGAGGCGCGCGCAGCGTTTGAAAAGGCATATTCGTACAACAAGACTAATGTTTCGTATCCGCTGATGATTGCGGCGTGCTATTACAAGGCGAACAAGCCGCATTTGGTAAAACCTTTTTTGGCGAAAGCTCTGAAAGATTTTCCCGACCGCAATTCGCTCGAATATTTGATGCTCCGTCTCTACCACGACTTTGGACCGACGAACGCGGAAAATCAAATCGTCCAAAAGATTCAGCAGGAAGAAAACAAAACGAAAAAGGGCAAGATGACTTTTTATCTCGCGCTTTATGACGAAATGAAAGGCAGGAACGAAAGTTCGAATAAAATTTACAGCGAAGTCGCTTCTCTTCAAAGCCCGATGTTCTTTGAGTTTCGGCTCGCCGAATGGAAAGTAAAATAATTGGGAAAATAAAATGAGAAAATTTTTCAAAATGTTCATCGCAATTCAAATTTTTCTTTTTGTCGCAAACTCGCTTTTTGCGCTTCCCGCCGTCTCGCGCCAAATCGAAGACGCTTCGGGCGAATATGTTTTTTACCGCGACTATTCTTTTACGCGCGAAAGTTACATCGGATTTTTGTTTTACGACGAAGCGACTTACGAAGTGCGATATTTCGCGCCGGAAGTTAAAATTGATTCAGGCGAAATTGTTCCTGCGAAAAATTTGCAAATCCTCTTTTCCATAAATCCGAATGCTGCGCATTTAGAACTCACCGGCGAACGCTTGGTCACTATGCCGCTCGAAGAGGACACGCAAATCATAAATTACATTCACGACTTGCTTTACGATTTGACGGCGCATCGCATAAAACTCGGTGCGCTCGAATTCACCGACTATTCGAAAAGCAATGGCGACTTTCTTTCAGAAGGAAAAGTCGTTCACGAAAATTACGCGCAGTTCGGCGGAAACGTTACGATGATTTTTGATCCAATCGTTCCGATTTTCAATTTGAAAAAAATCGTGGATTACGCCGGAAACGACATTTTCGTGGTATGCACGATCGGGCGGCTGGAAGATTCGCAGGACAAAAGTTTTGCGGAATTTGTTCCGTCAAGCGCGATGAAAAATTCAAGCGAAAAAAAGTCTGCCAAAAAAATCAAAAGCGGAAAAGCAATGCAAATTGAATACGATGCGCAGCTGAACGAAAATCAAAAATTTCATCAGGAAATCAGCGCGGACAAAAATTGGGAAACTCAAAGCGAAAATATGTGGACGCTTGGAGATGACGCGTTCGTGATTTTGAGCGGCTTCGCGTTCCAGCAGGAAATCGCGCAAAAAGGAAGCGACTTCGTGACGGCGCAAATTTTGCGGCTTTTCGCCGCGAGCAACGGCTACGCGTTTTCGGATTGGAGCAAACTTGGAGTTTTCGTGGACGGCAAAAAAATCAAAATCAGCGCGCGCACATACAATCCGAAAACCGACCACAACTTGACCGTCATAAAAACTTTCGGACGCGCCGCCGAAAATTTTTACGGATTTTTTTCGTGCACGGCATTCACCGAAGGCTACGAAAAAAATCGCGGCTATTATGACAAAATTGTAAAAAGCTATGAGTTTGGAATTAGGCAGTGAAGGAAATAGCGATGCTTCGCGCCGCAAGTTAATGGGTAGTAGGCATGTTTGCAAGTTTCATAAAACTAAACTTGAAAAGCACAGCAAACCCGCGCGACTAATTTCGACCGAAGCAAGAAAGACTTGCTTTGCGAAATAAACAAAGAAGGCTTATTGTGAAAAGATTCCCCTGCGGCGTTAGGAATGGCAAGCAATCCGCGCTTTTTTCGCTCAAATTCCGCACTCTCAAATACTGCTAATCCATCTAGATTTTCTGCAAAAGCAATAAAAAATGACAAAATCCTTCAATCGTGAATTATCTATCTTGTTCCTAATTTATTGAGCCGGGGCATTCGTTTTCCGCGTTTCGCGCGGCGCACCAAGTGCCTTTTTCTAAAGCGGCTTGGATTTCGCCGGTTTTCAAAAACTCGTGTAAAAAACCGCCTGCGAAGGCATCTCCACATGCAGTCGTATTTATGATGCGCAGATTTTTTTCGCTTTCGGCTTCAAACACTTTTCCTTTATGCGCGGCAAACGTGCTTTTTTCTCCACGCGTCACTATAAAAATAGAACTGTGCTTTTTGCTTGCGGAAACGAGCGCGGTTTTCAAGCCTGTCGCTCCGCCCTTGCCTCCGAACGTGGAAAAGAATTCTTCTTCGTTGATTTTGACGATTGAAGGCTCGCAGGATTTGAGCGTGCGCTTCAAATCTTCGCCCCAAAAATCCACCAAAGTGATTTTATTTTGCTCGGCGGCCATCTGGCAAATTCGTGTGGAAAAATCATCAGGCCAAATTTCTGGACGACTGCCCGCAAGCAAAAGCGCGTCGGAGTCCGAAAGGCTTTCGGCAATCGCATCTATGAATTCTTCGACTTTGCTTTCCGGCAATTTTTCCAAAGCCGACTCGCCCACAACAAGTTCTGTCGTCGTGTGCGCAGTAGAGTCCAAAACCGTCCAGCATTCGCGTGTGTTTCCGGGAATTATAACTGAACTCAAAAGCAAAATGTCTCGCTCGGCAAATTCGGTAAAACGTCGATAATTTTCTTCGCCGAGCGGGCAAACGACACGCACGCAACCTTGTTCGAGTTGGTTCAAAACGCGGGCGGCATTCACGGCCTTGCCAGAAGCCCATACGCCGTATCGTTCCGAGCGATTGACCTTGTTCAAAATGAAAGTCTTGAACGAAACAGTTCTCTGAATCGTAGGACTTAAGCAAACCGAAGTAATTTTCATAGCAAAGAAATTATAGCAAAAAAATGAAATTTTGTAAAGAGAAAAATTTTTCTCTTTAGCATATCACATAGAATATTCAAAACGTCATATACTGTCATTCAACATCGCCGAAAAAAAGCGGCGCCCCTTTAACAAAAAAATGCGATTTTTAAAAAATATTTTTAAAATTGTGTTATAATTATTTTATGAAGAAATTTATTTTTTTGACTGCGCTTGCGTCAATTTTGTTTTTTTCTTGCGAGAAAAAAAGCGCCACGCCAGAATTTGTGAAGTCGATGACTTTGGTTTGGTCGGATGAATTTGACGGAGAAAGCGAAGAGGTGAATCCTGAAAATTGGGATTACAATACGGGCGCGCATGGTTGGGGAAATTCCGAATTGCAAAACTACACGAATGACAGGGAAAATTCTTTCGTGAAAAACGGCGTGCTCACAATCAGGGCGAAAAAAGTTGACGGCAAATGGACGAGCGCGCGCTTGCTTTCACGTTTAAAAAAAGCGTTTACTTATGGATACATAGAATTCCGCGCGAAAGTTCCGGAAGAAAAAGGCTGCTGGCCCGCGCTTTGGATGATGCCGAACAAATCAGAATACGGTCAATGGCCTCGAAGCGGTGAAATTGACGTGATGGAATATTCGGCGAATGTCTGGGGCGACAAAACTTACGGCACGCTTCATTGTCGCGCGGGTTACGGTGGAAATCCGATTCACAGCGAATTTACAGTTTTGAAAAATGTCGCAAAAAAATGGCATACTTACGCCGTTCATTGGACGGAAGACGCGATAACATGGTATTACGATGGCGTTCCGTTTTCGTCTTATGAAAATCCGCATGATGAAGGCGAAAACGCTTTTTGGGCGTGGCCGTTCGACAAAGATTTTTATGTGATTATGAATGTGGCTATGGGCGGAAATCTCGGCGGCGACATTCCGAAAGATTTGCAAGAATGCCAAATGCAAGTCGATTACGTTCGCTGGTATCAATGAAAAATGTCGCGAAAATTAATCACGCGCGCGAAAATAATTGAAGCCGCGCTTTTTTCCGCTTTTAAAAACGGAATTGGCGCAGTTTCGCTTTCAGACATAGCGCAAAGTTTACAAATAAAAAAAGCTTCTCTTTATAATTATTTTTCTGGCAAAGAAGAATTGTTGTGCGCCGTGTATGAATACGCCGATGATTTTTATTCGCGCGTGAATTTTTTGGACGAAGAAATTTTCGCGAAAATCAATTCGTCCAATGCGCAAAAAAAATTCAAACTTCTCACAGAAGAATTTGCGCGTGCGCATGAACGCGAGCCGCTTTTGCAAATTTGCATTCTCGTTTTTTCTGAAAAATATTTCAACAGAAATTGCCTTGAAATTTTTCAAAAGCAAAAATCAAAATTGAAAAATCAGTCGCTCGCTTTTTTCAAATTCGTTTCGGCGATTTGGCAAAAAAAAATTCCTATTTCGGAACTAAATTTGCTTGCGGAAAATTTTACGGAAGGATTTTTTGCACGGCTTGATTTTTATTTGGCGCAAAAAAAAGAAGTCATTCGCAACAATCCCGAATGTGATGCGGGAAGCCTTTTCGCGCTTCCGAGCGATGAGGCGGGCATTGAGAAAATCGCGTCGTTCGCGGCGGAAATCTTGCGAAAAATTGCGTAGCGTGGTATAATGAATTTTGGAAAATGAAAATTTAAAATCATAGAAGGAAGAAATGTCAAACGAAATTCTAAAACTTCAAAATGGCAGCGATGTGCGCGGCGTGGCTTTGCCGGGCGTGGAAGGCGAAAACGTAAATCTCACTCCAGAAATCTGCAACAAAATCGGACAAGCATTCGCCGAATGGCTTTCCAAAAAATTGAACAAACCTTGCGAAAAATTGCGTGTGGGAATCGGAATGGATTCGAGGCTTTCTGGACCAGAATTGTCGGCGGGCGTTTCGCGCGGTTTGGCAAGCGCGGGCGTGGAAATTTTTTATTGCGGACTTGCCACCACGCCTGCGATGTTTATGTCAATCGTTTTTGAGCAGACGAAATTCGATGGTTCAATTATGATTACCGCAAGTCATTTGCCTTTCAATAGAAATGGTTTGAAATTTTTTGACAAGGACGGCGGACTTGAGCATGACGATATCACGGAAATCTTGAAAATCGCTTGCGATAAAAATGAAAATGTCATCGCCAATTCTCCGCAAAAAAATGTCGACTTGCTTTCTTTGTATTCGCAGCATTTGCGCACCGCGATTATGGCGGAAACTGGAATGACGAGTCATCCGCTCGATGGTTTGAAAATTGTGGTGGACGCTGGAAACGGCGCGGGCGGATTTTTTGCCGAGCAAATTTTAAAACCACTTGGCGCGAACATTCAGGGAAGCCAATTTCTTGAGCCGGACGGACATTTTCCGAATCACATTCCAAATCCGGAAAATAAAGATGCGATGAAAGCAATTCAAAATGCCGTGCTGAAAAATCATGCAGACTTGGGTTTGATTTTTGATACGGACGTTGACAGAATGTCAGCCGTGCTAGATGATGGAAGCGAAGTAAACCGTGACGCAATCATCGCTTTGATAAGCGCGATTTTGGCTCCGAAAAATGAAGGCGCGACAATTGTAACCGACAGTGTTACAAGCGATCGGCTCACATATTTTTTGGAGCAAGTTTTGGGCTTGCGTCATTTGCGATACATGCGCGGCTACAAAAATGTAATCAACAAGCAAAAGGAACTTTGCCGAAAAGGCGTGAATGTTCCGCTTGCGATGGAAACGAGCGGACACGGCGCACTCAAAGACAACTATTATCTTGATGACGGCGCGTATCTTGCTATCACGCTGGTCGTCGCTTTGGCGAAAGCGCGGCGCGATGGAAAAAATTTAAAAGATTTGATTGAAAAACTTCCCCCTCCCGGAAACGAAGAAGAGATTCGATTTAAGATTTTGGACGAAAATTTCAAAGAATATGGAACTCAAGTTTTGGACACTTTCCGCAAACGCGCCCAAGAAGCAGGGTACGCTATGCCAGAATCTTTTGAAGGTGTGCGCATTTCGTTCAAAAGCGGCACGATCGCCGACGGTGCTGAAGGCTGGCTTTTGCTCAGGCTTTCGTTGCACGATCCTGTGATGCCGCTTAACATTGAAGGCGCAGATTTGGATTCTTTGAAAAAAATCAAGGCGGCGGCGAGGTTGCTTTTGAGCGGATTCGACAAATTAGATTTAAGCGCACTGGGATGAATTCTTGCAAACTCCCATAAAAAGTCAAGAAGAAAGTTTTGCAATCCAAAAGGATTTCGACTTTCATGATTGACTTTTTATGCTGCTTCGCAAAGCGGCGGTTGTAAAAATGCCGCGCTATTTCGGCGGCGTTTTTATCATCTCTCCTTAAACATTCATTTTTCTAATTCGCACGAGCGTGATTCGCCTTTGGTTTTGATCTTCCACTACGAACAAGTCTCCTCCGAAGCGCAATGCTTCGCCGCTTGAAGGAAGCGCATCGAATTTTTCCAAAAGCCATCCGCCGAGCGTGGAAAAATTTTCGCTTTGCAAATTCATATTCAAAATTAAATTCACATCGCTCAAATGCATGTCTCCCGGAACTAAGAATTCTTTCGGAGAAATTATTTTCACTCGTGCTTCGGCTGGAATTTCGTTGTGATTTCCCGCGTCGCTCATGCGGCCGAAAAGCCCGCGCATAACGTCATCGAGCGTAACTATACCAGCCGTGCTTCCTTGTTCATTGAGCGCAACAGCGAACGAGCGATTTTCTTTTTTGAAAACTTGAATCATTTCGATTACGGAAAAAGTTTCGGGCACGAAAAGCGGCTGCTTCATAAATTTCGCGACGGAAAAATCCGGCGATCTTTTTTTGCCGAACAAAACGTCCTTGTAATACAAAACGCCGACGACATTATCCTTAGAGTCGATTTCATCACCATGCACTGTCGCACAAACCGGCAAATGCGAATAGCCAGAATTCTTGAACGCGGACACAACCGTATCGTAAGAATCCGAGACATTTATGTAAGTGACAAGCGAGCGGTGCTTCATAATGTTGCGCAAAGTGAAATCCGAAATTTCCAAAATCTTATCAAGCATGTTTTTTTCAGATTTTTCAAGTGTGCCGTCTGCCGCGCTCGCCTCAATCAAAATTTTCAATTCCTCTTCGGTGATGGCAGAATTTTCAGAACGCCAAATTTTTTGCACTAAAAAAGCCGCGCCTCTGGAAACTTGCGAAAATGCCCACACTACAGGAAAAAAGCATTTTTTCAAAAACGCCAGCGGCGCGGCATTTCGCGCGGCGACTTTTTCCACATTGTCTTCCAATCCTGCAATTGTCTTTGGAACAATTTGACCGAAAACCGTAATAAAAAACGAGACAGCCGCTGTGGCAATTCCAACTCCGCCTTCTCCCACGAGTTCAATCGCAAGAGCCGTGGCGATTGAGGAAGCCAGAGTGTTGATGAAATTTATTCCGACCAAAATTACAGTGAGAAGTCCGTCAATATCGGAAAAAAGCGACTGTACTTTTTTCGCTCCGGCTTTTCGTTCGCGAAGCATTTTTCGAAGCCGAATATTCGTCATCGAAAGATACGCCGTTTCGCTGCCTGCGAAAAAAGCCGTAATCCAAACTAAAAAAACGAGAAGAAGGACCGTCGAAGCAATTTTCGGAAAATTCATTTTTTATGCTCCTCGTTTTTAAAATTTTCGATTTGCTTGAGACGGATTTTTTTTATGCGCAAGCCTTCGACTTCTCCGATTGAAAATTCCCAATTTGAAAAATTTACTTTGTCGCCCACCCGCGCGATGTTTCCTGTTTTTTCCATAAACCAGCCCGCAATAGTTTCGTTGATTTTGGATTCGAGCGAAATCCGCAACGCTTCGTTCAAATCCAAAATTCGAGTCGCGCCGTCAATCGTGAATTCCTTTTTGTCCTGCGGAATGACCGACGGGATGTTCGCGTTTTTCGAAAATTCGGAAATGGACGCGCCAAGCATTTCCGAAACTATGTCTTCTTTCGTGAGGATTCCTTCTGTACCAGAATATTCGTCAACTATGATTGCCATCGCCTGCCGATTTTCGCGCAATGTCTGCTGAATCGAAGACATATTTTTTGTCTCCAAGATAAAAAGCGGCGGACGCATAACGCTTCTCAAAGAAAAATTTTTTTTGTCGCCCGAATAAAAAAGCAAATCCTTGAGATAAATCGTTCCAACTATGTCGTCGATGTCATTTCGAAAAACCGGAAATCTAGAAAAGCGCGTTCGCTCTGAAAGTTCCAAAACTTTTTCAAAACTGTCGTCGATATGAACGAAAACAATTTGGTTGCGAGGAATCATTATGTCCTTTGCTTCGAGATCGGAAAATTTAAAGACTCTATTCATCAAGGTCTTTTCGCCGTGTTCTATGATTCCGCTTTCCGCGCCCACATCAAAAAAAGTTTTCATATCTTCTACGCTGAATTTGCTTTCTTCTTTTTTGACTTTGATTCCGCGAAGCAAAAGCACCAAGCGCGAAACTGCCGTGAACACAATTACAATCGGGCGCATCACAATCACGACTACTTGGACAAATCCGGAAAGCGCATAAGCGATAGGATCTGGATGACGGGCGCAAATCGATTTTGGCGTAATCTCGCCGAAAAGCAAAAGCAAAATCGTTGCGACGAACGTCGCGATTGCGACAGCCTTGCTTCCGAAAACTTTCATCGCGAATGAAGTCAGAATCGCCGAAAGCATTATGTTGACCAAATCGTTTGAAACAAGCATTGTGTTTATCATGCGCTCTTTGTTTTTCAAAAGCCGCGCCACGCGCAGAGCGCGTTTGTCTCCCGCCTTGCATCGAAGGCGCAAACGCAATTTGTTCACGCTCAAAAACGCTCCTTCAGAAATCGAAAAGATCATTGAAAGCGTGATTAGAATTATCGCAGAAATTACAAGAAATGGAATTGAAATTGAATCGGCGGACGGAACGTCATTCATTTATTGTTGAGCCTCTTCATTTTTTTGAGCTTCGACTGTTTTTTGACGTTTCAAAATTTCGCGTTGGCGTTCGGCGAGAATTTGCGCCTGTTTTGCAAACGGAGTTTGCGAATCCAATTCTACGAGCGAATTTAAATAACTCAAAATTCTTTCGGAAACTTCGACGCTTGGACGCTCGTTGCCCGTGATGTAGGCGGCGGCGTAATAACATTGCTGCTTTTGTTCCACCGAAAGAAATTGCGACGAAACATATTTCGTATAACATTCGGCGGCCTTTTCCGGCTTGCGCTCAAGATAACAATCCATCGCTTCGGTGGCGGCTCGCGCGAGCAAATATTTTCCCACCAGACCGCTTTCATTTTTTTTGTCGAGTCGAATGACCTCATCGCAAAGCTCGCGCAATTGATAACGATAATTTGTGTGCGTGTTTTCATAAAGCATATCGATTGCAGAAATTTTTTCCAAGCCGCTCGCGCTTTCCACAGTCGAAACCAATTTTTCCATTGCGTTGATTTTCTCGCGCTCCACTTCAATGATATTGCAAAATTCCGTAGCGTTGATGCAAGAAAGATAAGTTATAGAACTGATGACGTAGCCTTGCGGACTTAAAATCATTACTGTAGGCGGGGTCTCCACTCCGTAAATTACAGTCGTGCGCATGTCGCGTTCGATTTGAGTTTTTGTTTTTTTCGCTGATTTTTTTTGCGAAGAATTCGCATCGCCAGAATTTTCTTCGCTCGAAAAATCTTCCTTTGAAAAATCGATTTGACAAGTTTCAAATTCTGCGCCCAATTTTTCCTGATAATCTTGCGCATGCAAAACTTGGTTCACCAAAGTTTCGTTGAAGCCGCCTGAATCCAATTTCGTAAAAACCAAAAG
Organism: uncultured Treponema sp.; assembly: GCA_910584475.1. GTDB lineage: Bacteria > Spirochaetota > Spirochaetia > Treponematales > Treponemataceae > Treponema_D. The sequence continues at coordinate 87,180 of CAJUBD010000002.1, read as the reverse complement.
AATTTTTTTGTCGCTTTTCTCTGCCGCTGAAATCGCTTCATCAAGATCGTGAAAAATTCCGAATTCATCTTTCGTAGAATTTCTCGAACAACTCGCCAAAATAATTGCGAGCGAAATTGCTGATAAAAATTTTTTCTTCATAAAAACTCCGTTAAATTTTTAAATAGCAAAAAAGTTTCAATTCCTTTACTTTTTTCACTATATTAAAAAAGCGCAACTTCACAACGAAGTGAGAAGTTGTTAGCAAGTCAAGGGCTGCGGCTAAATAAGCGAGTTTTCGCCAAAAAACTCGAATTTAAAAATGACGCAACATTTCATGCTATTTTAATCCCCTTTTTCTACGGCAACGCCATTGTCTTTTAGAAAAGAAATTGCATTTTTCAAATCACGTCCGCTTATGTCCGCGCTGAGAATTCCGACTTTCGAGTCTTGGATTTTTTGAATGCCGCCGCCGAAAATATTCACTTCCACATCGAATTTTTTTATCAGCGAATTTATCAAAGGCTCGTCAGGACCATTTCCCGAAAAGCGCAAAATGTAGCCGCCGCTTTTATGCGACCATCGCACGAAATTTTCGGCGCGAATGTTCGACATAAATTCTTTTGTTATGGCGGCTTTCGGGCACGTGAAGATTTGCTCGACGCTTCCTTCTTCCACTACGAGGCCTTCGTCAAGCACGCTCACAAGCGAACATACATCTCGGACGACTTCCATTTGATGGGTTATCATCACCACGGTCAAATTCATTTTTTTCTGAATGTCGCGAATCAAATCCAAAATCGAGCGAGTGGTCTGCGGGTCAAGCGCGCTCGTGGCCTCGTCGCAAAAAAGAATGTCCGGATAATTCGCGAGCGCGCGCGCAATCGCCACGCGCTGTTTTTGTCCGCCGCTCAAAGTGCTGATTCTCGCATCTCCGCGTCCTGCAAGCCCGACAAGTTCAAGCAGCTCTTCCACGCGCGATTTTATTTTCGTTTTTTCCGTCTTGCAAATTTCCAGCGGATACGCGATGTTTTGCGCGGCCGTCCTCGAACTGAACAAATTAAAATTCTGGAAGATCATTCCAGTGCGGCGATGCTGTTCGATCAAATCCTGTTTGGAAAGATTGTCAACGCGGCGGTTGTCGTAAAAAACGCTTCCTTCGTCGGGGCGTTCGAGCAAACTTATCAGGCGAACCAAAGTGGATTTTCCCGCGCCGCTTTTTCCGATGATTCCGTAAATCGTGTTCGAAGGAATTTCCAAACTGATTCCTTGCACGGCGCAAACTTTTTGTCCAAGGGGGGTGCTATAAGATTTTCTCAACGAATCAAGTTTTATCTGCATTTTTTCCTCGCTAGGAGACACTTGAAAAAAATTGAATTTTGATATATATTAATTGAAAATTCAGAATCCGTCAAATCGTTTTTTGACAAGGTGTTGTATGACAAGTGTATTTTTTTCAAAGCAATTTTTTTTAACGACAACGATTTTATTTATCGCGGCGACAATTTTTTCAGAAACCGAAGAGGAATTGAAAAAGCGAATTCTTTCAAACGCGGATTTGGCGGGGCAATCCATGGAAGAATTGCTTGCATCTGATGACGAGACTGATGAAAAAATTTCCGGCAAATCCCAAAAGCGACTTCCCTCGACTTTTGAGCGCGATGTGCCCTATACGGCTGAAGAAATCGAATTTATGAATTTGTATTACAATCACGGAATTTCTTCTGTCGGCCAGCGCAAAAAACTTTACGAAGCGGCGATTGCTTCCGCCGAAAAATTCCATGACAAATATTCCCGTCTCGTCCATCTTGCGCGCACAGAATATTATTACGGTGTCGCCTGCATCGAAAATTTTGATTTGTCGCTTTTCGAGGATTTGAAAAATGTGGAAAGCAAATCTGGCGATTCTTCCGCCGCGATGGCAGGCGCGGCTTTCGACAAGGCAATCGAATACGGACAAGCCGCGCTTGACATAAAAAAAGGAAGCGACGCGTATTCCATTGTCTCGCATTCGATTTCCGCGAACTGCACGGCGAAAAACTGGACGTACATTTTAGGCAACGCGCTCAAAGTGCGCTCGTATGCGAAAAAGGCCGTGAACTTGGATTACTCGAACGGCACAGCGCAATTTTTGGTTGTGGCGCAAGATGTATATGCGCCGTGGCCCATCGGAAAAGTCCGTTCGGGGCGAAGAAAGATGCTTTCGATTTTAAAAGACAAATATATTCGCGTAGAAGATCAGGATTTGCATTTGATTTGTGCGGCAATCGGATACAGTTATTTCAAGCAGAAAAAATGGGCGAATGCAATTGAATGGTACAACAAGGCTCTGGAAGTCTATCCATATAATTTTTCATCGCATCAAATGCTTGGCACGATAAACAAGCGCAAAAACAAAAAGTAAATTCTAAACTCCGCGACTTTTCTTTCCGAAAATTAAAACAGATGTCAAAATTTGTCGTTAAAATTTCGCGGCAAGTTTTGACCCGGATTTTTTTCAAAATTCGCTTATTGATTGACCGTAACTCCGCTTGAAACTTCTTGCTGCGCGCTCGTGCGAGACATTTCATTGCGAAGCTGCGCTTTTAAATGGCGAAAAAGTTGAAAATTTTTTGCGGGGTATGCTCAATGAAAAATAATTTGTTTGCCATAAACCCAGTTGGGCGAGTTTTCGCAAGAAAACTCGTGGTTGCGAAGCAACCTGCCATTCTGACAGCGTTTTCTTTTTTCGCGCTCGTGCTTTTTTTGAGTGGATGCGAATCTGCGAAAAAGGCACCTAGCACGGTGCAAGAATTTATTATGGCCGGCGAAATCGAAAAGGCAAAAAGTTTTTTCACGAATCAAGCCGAAATAAACAATGTCGACGAAGACGGCGATACCGCGCTACATGTCGCCGCAAAGCTCAACGAGTCCGACTTGGTGACCTTTTTGATAGTAAAAGGCGCGGACACAGAATTGAAAAACAATAGGGGCGACACTCCGCTGCATGTCGCGATAGCAAACGATTCGTATGAATCCGCGAGAGCACTTACATCTTTGGGCGCGGACATCTTCGCGCTCAATGCCGAAGGAAAAAGCGCGCTTGAAATTGCCATTGCAAAAAGCAACATATATTATGACATAATGATAAACGAGCAGACTTCGATTTTGCGCGACGTGAACAACGGAAACGGAATTGTGCATTACTTTGTCCTAACGCGCAATCAAAAGGCGCTCGGATATTGCATAAACAAAAAACTCGACATCGACAAAAAGAATTCGGCGCAAGAAACGCCGCTCGCCCTTGCGCTGAAAAATCCCGACACGGTAGTCTGCGCGGAAATTGCGGCGGACTTGCTTCTCGCGGGGGCGGAAGAAGTCGATTGCGACGCGAAGTATTTTGAAGATGCCGTAATTCAAAGAAACCTTTCCATTAGAATGGACGATGGACAAACTCCGCTACATCTTGCCGCGATTTACGGGCACGCGGGAATCGCCCAATATCTTTTGAACAAGGGCGCGGACATAAAAGCGCAGGATATTTCGGGCACTACGCCTTTGCACGAGGCGGTGCGATACGGCAACAGTGAAATCGCCCGTCAGCTGATTTCAAAAGGCTCGGACGTGAACAGCAAGGACAGTTTGGGAAAAACTCCTCTTTTGATTTTGATACCGCCTGAAAAGCAGGCGGAAATCTATGGGCTTTTGATTTCTCACGGCGCGAACATAAACCAAAAGGATATGTATGGCGACACGGTTTTGCACATAGCATCGATGACGGCGATACGCACGCAAATCCTCGAAAATTTAATGCGGGCGGGAGCGGACGTAAATGTCAGGAACAAACGAGGTCTCACTCCGATAGCGGCATCGATTGAGCACAACGACGCGGAGCAAGTGCGCTTCTATGCCATGAACGGCGCGGACATTCATGCGGAGGACGCAAAAAAAGAAACGCCTCTCATAAGCGTCTTGAATCGCAATGACAATATGTACAAATCCTTGATTGTCGAAAAGAACGTTTCTTCGACGGACTCGGAAGGAAACACGCCTCTCATTGTCGCTTTGAAGCGAAACGCGGATTTTTCAAAAGTCGAATACATAGCGAATCTCGACTCGAACATAAACGCCCGCAATCGTGACGGAGAAAATGCGCTTTTCATTGCGGTGCAAAAAAACAATCGCAGCGCGGGAGAACTTCTTCTTTCTCGTGGCGCGGACATTTTTTCCGCGAACACAAAAAATATTTCGCCCCTGCGTCTTGCGCTTGAAGGTAAGAACGGCAGCGAACAATGGATTTTGAATTCCGAAACGATTTCTTCGACAGACGGAAGTGGAAATACCGTCCTGCACTATGCGGCGGAATGGCGGCTTCCAGAAGAAACGCTCGAGCTTTTGATCCAAAAAGGCTGCGATGTTAACGCCGAAAACAGCAATGGCGAAACTCCGATTTTCAGCGCGGCGAAATCCGACAATCCAAGCACAATCATGACGCTTGCGAAAAAAGGTGCGAACATTCAAGAACGCGACAATTTGGGAAGTTCCGCGCTCCATGTGGCGGTAAGGTGGGACGCGCTTTCCGTCGCAGAGCAACTTTCGAATTTAGGCATCGATGTAAACGCGCAGAACATCGCCGGAAAGACACCGCTCGACGAAGCCGCGATCGAAGGAAACATTTCGATGGCAAGCTTCCTCATCGCGCGCGGAGCGAATCCAAACAGCTTCGACACCACAGGGCGCACGGCATTGAGCGGAGCGGTTCGGGCGAACAGCTATGATATGGTGAGACTTTTGCTTTCCTCAAAGGCAAATCCGCAGATTCAAGACATGGACGGAAGAACGCCGTATCACGATGCCGCACTTTTGGGCGAAAGGCAAATAATCGACGAGCTTCGCATGGCAGGAGCGAATCCGCTCACTCGCGACAAAAACGGAATGACTCCGCTCGCGCTCACTTTTCCGAAGCAAAAAAATTTGATGTACGCGGTTTTGGGCAAAGACAAGATGCTGACGGATTCGGACGGAAACACGCCGGTGCACATAGCGATTCAGGCGCGCGCCGATGATTCGGTGATAAATTCACTCGTGGCTAACGGCTATCCTTTTGACACGCGAAACACGTTTGGCTACACGCCCCTTTCGCTGGCGGTGGCGAGCGGACAGAAAGACAAGGCTGCCTTGCTTTTGGAAAAAGGCGCGAATCCTTTTATCGAAATAAATTCCAAAGGCGACAACGCCGTGACTTTCGCATTCAAAGACAGAAGTGCTGAGCTTTTGGGCTACATCGTAAAATATGCGAAAGACAAGACCGACATGCGCGGCAATACGCTTTTGCATTACGCCGCCCGCCTTGCAGACCAGGAAACTCTCGAACGCCTTTTGGATTTGGGGCTGGACAAAAACGCGAAGAACGTTTCAGGTGAGACTCCTTATGATGTGGCGAGAAACTGGAAAAAAATGGACAACGCGCGACTCTTGAGCGCACAAGTCGGATCGGACAACGCGCGATAATTTTTACATGCGCAGCCACATGGCAAAAGAGCGGCACGATTTCGTGCCGCTCTTTTTTGAACAGTTACTTTACTTTTTTGTAGTCATCCCACCATTCATATTTTTCTCCCTCATTTATGCCAGAGCGGATTATTCGCAATGTGCTTCCGCCTTTGAAAAGTTTTACCGTGTAATGACGGGTGTAATCGGGGTGGTCATATTTTTCGTCTGCAAAATATTCAGAAATGGGTTCTGTTTCGGAATATTTTGCAGTAATTGTTTTGTTATCAGAGGAAATTGAAGTACCATCTTTACCTACGTCAAATTCTTCTTTTTCCTTTTCAGTGAATTCATCTCCGTTACGCTTTTGATATACAACGACCTCATTTGATCTCACATTCTCTGAATCAATGGTTAAGGTTATTTCATATACTTTTATGTCATATCTGCTTTCAAGACCTTCGTAATTAAGTCTCCACGTTCCGACAATTTTATTCGCTTGAGAAGAAATGTCGATTTCTGTCAACAATTCCGCCAAAGCGGTACAATCGCAATCTTTGACAAAAATATTGTCCCACAGGTACCTGTATTCCTTGCCGTTGTGCTCGTATTGCATTGCCGGCCGGACGCAGATAAAGTCAATTTTCGCATCGTCTTGCGATAAATGACTATACAGGTTGCGCGTTTCTGTGATTTTTGTCTGCGGAATTGTGGCGGTCGTCATCCACCACGACCTGCGCTTGTCGCCATGCATCCAAGAAATGCCCTTGTTTAATCCGATTTCTATAATCCAATCGTAGCCGCTTCCTGTAAGCAGATCTTCGTTGCGGAAATTCGGCCTTTCCTTAAACTTAAAATCGCCATTTTTGTCTATGTCTATCGCGCCGCCTTTTTCCAAGCGCACTTCGCCTTTGCTATTCGCGCCGGCTTTTACGGTCGTCTCGAACCAGCCGACCATAGTTTCGCCATCATCGTAAACCGTAAAGCGGTCGTCGCTTGGGTCTTTTTTCTCGGGCTTGTTGAAGATGAAGCGCACCTTGTATTCCTTACCGGGCGTGACAAAAGGATAAAACAGCTCGCCCTCGCTTTGGCCCTCCAAGCCGAAGTTTTCGTGAACCAGACCGATCCCGTCGATGCGCGCGGTACAGCTTTGAACCGTTTGTCCTTGTGGAAGCGTATACTTAATGTAAATGCCTTCTTCGTCGGGTGATATGGAAAAGTTTTCGTTTTCAAATTTCAAGTTTTCGGCGGGCGTAGTGCCGAGCGAATAGTCAATGTCCAAATAGTCTTTTTGCGGACTTGAAGTGCTGCCGTTGTCACACGACGCGAAAGAGAAGAGAAGTGCCAAAAGGAGGCTAGTTAATACCCCCCCCATACAGGTGAATGTGTTTTTCATTTTTTCCTCCAAATGAAATTATTTTTCGCTTTTTTTGCGAATTCTTCGAGAATTCTACCACACATTCTCCTCGCTGTCAAGCCTTGCGATTTCTCTTATCTTTAAGGCTCGTGAAGAAATCAGCTTCGCAGGCAACGGCGTGAGATAAATTTCTGGCAGCGAAACTGAGCGAATTAAAGCAAGCGCGCGGACAATTCAAACGAGCAGGTTTTGGCAAAAAAGCAGAAGCAAAAATCCGCGCCCAATCTTTCCGCCGCGCACTTTTTACACTAGATATTTTCAGCGAATTGTGATACAATTTTCGCAAGAGGAACTATGAGCAACGTTTCCGTAAAACTGGACGACAAGGCGCTCGCAATTGAAACGCAATTCGCAGAAAGCATGCCCGGGGGATTTTTCATTTACCGAGCCACGGGCGACGAGAATTTCATTTATGTGAACAGCGCGACATTGCGAATTTTCGGCTGTGAAACGGAAGGCGAATTTCGCGCGCTTACGAAAAATTCGTTCAAGACGATGGTTCATCCTGATGACATCGAAGAAGTCGAGCGCAGCATAAAAGAACAAATCGAATCGAGCGTATACGACCTTGACTATGTTGAATACAGAATCATCCGCAAGGACGGACAAGTGCGTTGGATTGTGGACTACGGCCATTTCGTGCACACGGAAGTTTACGGAGATGTTTTCTATGTTTTCATTGACGATGCTACGGAAAAGCATCGTCTGCAAATGGAAGACCGTCGCAAGCAAAGCGTAATAGAAGGACTTTCCAACGGCTACAATTCGATTTACCTTGTGAACTTGGAACAACGTACGATGACGCCTTATGCTTGGGACGAGCCAGTCGCCGAAGAAATCGTTCGCGATACTTTCAAAGGCTCGCATGTAGAGCGCGACTTTTACGGCACGAATAATGAGTTTGCCGAAAAATACATAATTCCTGAAGACCGAGCCACTTATTTGAAATCGATCGACATTGAAAATATAAAATCCAAAATCACCAAAAACAAAAGCATTCTCTACATTTTCCGTTGTGCCAATGGGAATGGCGACTACAAGTACATACAGCTTTCGATCGCGCCAGTAAAAGGCGAGAGCCAATTCGCGGTGCAAGCACTTAAAAATGTTACGGAGCAAATGCAAAAAATTCAAGACGAAAACATGCAGACGCTCAAAATGGAATTTGAACTGAACAACGCCTTGCTCGAAAATAACGCTAAGTCCTCGTTTTTGTTCAACATGAGCCATGACCTCAAAACGCCGATCAACGCGATTATGGGATTTGCGGAATTGGCTCAGAAAAACATCGACGGCGACAAAAACCGCGTTTTGAATTATCTCGAAAAAATCAGGATTTCTGGAAATCTTCTCGTGAATTTGATAAACGCAGTTTTGAACATGACACAAATCGAAAGCGGCAATCTCAAGCTCAAAGAGGAACCATGCAATTTGAGAAAGCAGGCGGAAATTCTTACCGATGTTTTTCGCTCGCAAATCGCCGAAAAAAAATTGAACTACAATCTTTCTTTGGAAATCGCGCATGAAAATATTTTTGCCGATACGCCAAATTTGAACCGAATCCTTTCGAACATTTTGCAGAACGCGGTGAACTACACGCCAAACGGCGGATCGATTTCATTTAGCATTTCCGAAAGCGAAAACACTGACTTGTGCTCCGAAAAAAAATGCTACACATTCATCGTCAGCGACACAGGTTGCGGGGTGGACGAAGATCTTATTGAACGAATGTGGCAGCCTTTCGTGCGAGGGCAAAATACGACGGCCAGCAAAATTGCGGGTACAGGACTTGGACTCACGATTACGAAAAAACTCGTGGAGGCAATGGGCGGCACTGCCGAATCGCAAAGCCAAATCGGAAGGGGCACTACAATCACGATAAAGATTCCTTTCAAAGAATGCCGACAGCAAGAGCAAGATCTTTCCGAAGAAATTACAAAGCACAAATGGACTTCTTCAAACAAGGAAAACAAGCGCGTGCTTTTGGTGGAAGACAACGAGTTAAACCGCGAAATAACTTTGGAAATCCTCCACGAAGGAGGCATCGAAGTGGACGCGGCTTGCGATGGACTTGAGGCTCTTAAAATTTTTAAGGCGAGCGAAGAAAATTATTACGACTTGATTTTAATGGACATACAAATGCCTCGAATGAACGGCTATGAAGCGACGAAAGCAATTCGCGCGCTTGACCGAAAAGATGCGGCATCAATTCCGATTTTTGCAATCACGGCGAACACTTTGGAAAGCGACAAACTTCGAGCATATAAAAGCGGAATGAACCAAGTCATCGAAAAACCTGTGAATATGGATTTCTTGTCAAAACTTTTAAGAAAACTATAATTGCACGAAAATTATTTCCTCTTCCAAATCAAAACCGCGCTGATTTTTCGCCTCGCGCTTGACAAGTTCTACGAGGGTGCGCACATCCGAGCAAGTCGCGCCGCCTTTGTTTATGATAATGTTCGCGTGGAAAGGAGCGATTTGCGCGCCGCCGATTTGCGCGCCTTTCAATCCGAGGCTTTCGATGATTTTTCCGGAAGGCTCGCCGAACGCGCGATTGTTTTTGAAAACGCTTCCCGCGCACGGAAATTCAAAATGTCCTTTTTGTTTTCGAAGCGCAACGAATTCGCGCGCGCGTTCTTGCAATGACTTCTGCCGCAAGTCTTTCATGCTTGCACTTGAGTTTTCGCTTGCTTGCGCACCCCGCGTTTTCGCTTCACGAAAGGTGCAAAAACTCGCATCAATTTTTTCTTCGGAATTTTTTTGCGGCAAAACGAATTCCACTCGTGTGACAATTTTTCGCGTTCTGGTAAAAGGCGACTTTTTGTAGCCCCAATCTTCTTTGGAAAAAATTTTTTCGCGCCGGACGCATTTTTCGCCGTCCCATTCAATCCAAGAAATTTTTCGTGCCACGTCTGAAATTTCTTTTTCAAAACAACGCGCGTTCATGTAAACCGCGCCGCCCGCAGTTCCGGGAAGCCCCGCAAATTCTTCAAGCCCCGCGATTCCGCGCTCGCATGCAAAATTCACCAAAGAGTTCGTACTCGCGCCCGCCTCGCAGATAAGTCGCAAATCCTGCGGACTTACGACTGAGTTTTCGCTTGCTAGCGCAACTCGCATTTTCGCTTCGCGAAAACCGCAAAAACTCGCGTCGCTTTCATTTTCTTCAACATTTTCCAAAATTGAGATCGTGTTCATTTTTTTCGTGGAAACAACGATTCCCGCGAAACCTTCGTCGGCAAAAACGACGTTTGTTCCCCCGCCCAAAACAAAATATGGAATTTTTTCGCGCCAAATTTCGTTCATGACAAAACAAAGCGAATCGACATCCTCGGCTTCCACAAAAAGTGCGGCTTCGCCTCCGATTTTAAATGAAGTATGACGACAAAGTTTTTCATCGAAACTGATTTTGATTTTGTCGCAAGACTTGAACTTTTGTGCGATTTGTTCTATATTTGACATAGAATTATTATAGGTTAATTGTGCTCAATTTGCAAGCGAGGCGGATTTTTTTTCAAAAAAAGATTTCTCGACTTCGCTTGAAATTGTTAGATGAAAACGGGGTAAAAAATGTCGCTGAAATTGTTCAACTCGATGGGAAAAACACTTCAGGAATTCAAGCCGATTCACGAAGGCTTCGTCGGATTTTACGGCTGCGGGCCGACCGTCTACAATTACGCTCACATCGGAAATTTACGCGCGTACATTTTCCTCGACATTCTCGACAAAACGCTCACATTTCTTGGCTATAAAATCCGTCATGTGATGAACATCACCGACATCGGGCATCTTTCTGGCGATGATGATTCGGGCGAAGACAAAATGCTCAAAACCGCCGCCGAACGAAGCATGAGCGTTTTGGAAGTGGCGCAATTTTACACGGAGGCATTTTTCCGTGACATTGAACGGCTGAACATTCGCCGCCCAGATGTCGTCTGCAAGGCGACCGACCACATCGAAGAAATGATTGCGCTGATAAAAAAAATCGAGGCGAACGGACACACTTATTTTGCCGGCGGAAATCTTTATTTCGACGTTTCCACTTTTCCCGACTACGGAAAACTCGCCGGACTGAATTTGAATGAACTCAAAGCCGGCGCGGGCGAGCGAAAAGTTGTTGTCATCGACGAAAACAAAAAAAATCCTCACGACTTCGTGCTTTGGTTCACGAAATCGAAATTTGAAAATCAGGCGCTCACTTGGGATTCTCCGTGGGGACGCGGATATCCAGGCTGGCACATCGAATGTTCGGCGATGAGCCAAAAATATTTGGGAACGCATTTCGACATCCACACTGGCGGAATCGACCACATTCCGGTCCACCACACGAACGAAATTGCGCAAAGCGAAGGCGCGATGACGGCAGAAGAACGCGAGGCGGGACCGTGGGTAAATTTTTGGCTTCACAACGAATTTTTGGTTTTGCAAGGCGCGACGAAAATGTCGAAATCAAGCGGAAATTTCCTCACGCTGCAATCGCTCATCGACAAAGGCTATGACGCGCTCGACTATCGATATTTTTTGCTCGGCTCGCATTATCGAAAGCAAATTTATTTTTCGTGGGAAGCGATGGACGGCGCGAAAAATTCAAGGAAATCCCTGGCGAGCAAAATCGCGCGTCTGATTGAAAAGTCGGGAATCGCAAGCGCAAGTGAAATCGATGAAAAGAAGGCTATTGAAACCGCGATGGAAGAATTCCGTGAAAATCTCTGCGACGACTTGAACACGCCGAAAGCTCTTTCCGCGATGCAAATGGCGGCGGGCGGAAAATTCGGAAGCGACGCGGCGAAAATCCTTGCCACCGTAAAAAAAATGGACGAAGTTTTGGGCTTGAAAATAATCGAATGCGCGGCAGACTTGCTTTCAAAGCAAAGGTCCAGCGAAAATGCCGAAAACCATTCCGACGACGGCGAAGCCGCGGAAATCGACGCGCTTTTGGCGAGGCGCGCCGAAGCGAAAAAGGCGAAGGACTTTGCCACGGCGGACAAAATCAGGAACGACTTGGCGGCGCGGGGAATTTCGATAATCGACACGCCGAACGGAACGACTTGGAAAAGAAACAAATAGAAATTGAGAATGGATAATTGAGGATGCGGCGATGTCATTGCGAGCGCAAGCGAAGCAAACCATTTTATTGTAGATTGCTTTGTCGCTTCGCTCCTCTCAATGACAATTGCGCGAGTTTTTATGCTTTTTTGCGTAGCAAAAAATGCGAGCCTTGCGAGCAAGTGAAAACTCGTAGTAAAAAAATGCTTTAGCATTTTTTTACTTGTAACAAAAAGGAGACTTAATTGTTAAATGATATAGGCAGTCAGAATTCGGCGGAAAATCACGCCCTGAACGCTTCCGATGAATCTGATTTCAGAAAGATATACGACGCGACGATGAACCTGCTGTTCAGGATTTCGTTCAGAATTGTGAACGACAGCGAGGCGGCAGAAGATCTCGTTCACGATTCGTATATCAAAGCGCACGAAAAAGGATTGGTTTTTCCTACTATAAGCGATGCGACATTTTGGCTCATTCGTGTAGTCAAAAACGCTTCGCTGAATTATGTCAAGCGGAAGGGACGCGAAAGAAAGGCTTTGCAGCGTGAATTCTACGAAGAACGCAAGGCTGGCACTTCCGGCGAAACGGACTTGTTGCGGGCAGAAACCATCGAAAAGGCAAAAGAAGCGTTGCAAAAGTTGCCGGAAAATCTCAGGCAGGTTTTGATTTTGCGCGAATATGCCGATATGAATTATAAGGAAATTGGCAAAGCTTTGGGCATCACGGAAGGAAATGTAAAAGTCCGCGTGTTTAGGGCGCGCGAACAACTTTCAAAATTGATAGGAGAAGACGATGTTTACTTGTCCTGAAAAAGACATTCACTCGATTTATATCGATGGCGAATTGCCCGAAAAATTCGTGCGCGACTACGAGGCTCACATCGTCTCCTGTGAAAAATGTCGTGCCGAACTGGAAAAATTGCGCGCGATGCGTGAAATCTTGCTCGAAGACGCGGCTTCTCTCGATTTGAGCGATGATTTTATGGAAAAAAGTTTCGAGCGTCTTCAAAGCCGAATGCGCTTCAAGAAAATTGTCTCACAAAGCGAACCAAAGAAATCCGCTGTGCCAATGAAACGAACATTCATCCCGATGGCCGCCGCCGCAGCAGCAGTTTTCGCGATTATGCTTCCGCAAAGAATGAATTCCACGCAAGACGAAAACATTGCGGCGCAGGATTTGCCGATAATTTCAAAAGCGCAGGAAATTACGCCTATCGTGAAAAGCGATGTCATTGTCGAAGGCGGAATTCCCGATGTCGCGCTTCATGCGGAAACGGCTACAAAAGCGAACGAGCAAAATTCTTTGGCCGTAGCCGTGAGCGCGTCGCAAAATGCCAAGCCGCTTGAACTCAAAGCGTCAAATTTTGAAGTGCTGAAATCGGAGGAAAGCGAAGAAAACGGTATGTCGATTCGCCTGACGGAGCTTACGAATTTAGGTTCGCTTTCGGCTGCAAATGTTTCTTTCAGTCAATTTCATTCTCCGGACTTTTTGAAGTGACTCGCCTTTCATACGCGCTTCGAAAGCATCCCGCCATGCATCTAGCTGCCATTGTCATAGGCGTATTAGCGGGAGTTTTGTTGTTGCTTTTGCTAACGAGGCAGGTTACGAAAAAGCCAAGCGTCGAGGCGATAGTTCCAAGCGTGGGCGCTCCAGGCGAGATTCTCACGGTGCGCGGAGATTTTTTTGGAAACGAAAGGGCTTCGAGTTATGTGGAATTTTGCGGGAACAGAATTACCGAAAGCGGCTATGTTTTATGGAAAAATGACGAAATCAAAATCACGATTCCTGTAAACGCTGAGGACGGCTTGGTATATGTCGTGACGCGCGGCGGAAAGTCGAATCCGCAATTTTTCGTAAACGGCTTGGCAATTCCAGTTTCCGCGCCTGATGACAAAACGCTCACCGTTCCCGTCATCACAGAAGTTCTGCCTGAAAATCCTTCGATTGGACAAGTGATTACGATTATGGGAAAAAACTTTGGCAATTCCAAAGAAAATTCCGCCGTTTATTTTTCCTGTCGGGAACAAAATTCACAGGCGCAAAATTTTACGGATTTGAATTCAACGGAAAATTCCGCGACGAGAACCGAAAGCGACGATGCGTTTTTCCAGCTCGCCTCAAAACAGGAAGGATTTATCCTGCCTTCCGATGACGATTTCGACTTCGAATATTGGAGCGAGACAGAAATCCGCGTGAGAGTGCCAGACGGCGCACAAAACGGCTCTCTCTTCATAGCGACTGAAAATGGGCAGACCGCGATGTACCCGCTTACAATAAGAAAGCGAATCGGCGAAAAAAATTTCAAAACGCGGCACAGATATTTGGTACAAGTCGAGGCGAATATTTCTTCGATAAAAGGGGCAAACGGCAGCGCAATTACATTGCATTTTCCGCATCCTGCCGCATATTCCCAGCAAACCCAAGTCAGCATAAGCGAAAGCATTCCCGCCCCCGCGCTCTTGAATTATCGCGGCACTTCGATTTTTCAGAGTATCCTGAATTTGAATTCTCCCAAAGCGAATTCTTCGGAAGGGAATTTCAACGCAAAGCAGACTTTCGTGATCGAACGCTCTTCAGCTGAAACGAAAATAAATCGCGATTACGTTCATGCGTTCAATGAAAAAAATCGAATGCTTTACCGAATGTACACTCGTGCCGATGAAATCATTCCTGCGAATGCCGATGAAATTGCGGAACTGCTTCCGAACATCGTTTTAAAAGTGACGAATCCTTATCGCCGAGCGGAATTGATTTTTGACTATATGACGGAAAATTTCAAGCTCGATGAAAGAGACCGTCGGCAACTTCGCGAGCCGCTCGACTTGATAAAGCGAAAGCGCGGCGATGCCTACGATTTTGCGGTCGTCTATACCGCCCTTTTGCGCACGGCGGGAATTCCAGCGCGAATGTTGAGCGGAGTCTTGGTGAACGCCGACAAGCGAACGCGAAACCATTGGTGGAGCGAATTTTATTTGGAAGATTTCGGATGGGTGCCGGTCGATGCCGCGCTCGGAGCGGGAATGGAATTCGAGCAGTTCCAAAACGAGCGACATCCGCCGAGATATTATTTTGGGAATATAGACGCGCAGCACATTGCGTTTTCGCTGAACCAAAATGTAATCAAGCCCTCCGCATTGAACAGCAACATTGTGCGCATTCCGCACAGTTTCGCCGCGCAGTCCGTATGGGAAGAGTCGCCCGCCGAAATTGAGAGTTACAGTTCGCATTGGTCGGTGCCAATCGTTTTGGGAATTTATTGAGAATCATCATTTGCTGAAAAATTGCCTAAATCTAAATGGCTAAAATAGCCGCCGAGATGTGTCGCAAACCATAACTTTGCTTATAAGTTTTTGGCGGCGAACTGTAAAACCTGCGCGCAAACTCGCCTATTCATTGCGTTTTCTTCCTTGTTAAAATTTAGGAGGACGGAAATAAAATGACTTCCATACATACGATGTGCCGAGATTTTCATTCCACATTTTTCAGCGAATCAATCATGTCGATTTTCTTCAAATTGAAATGTGTCATCAAATTGACTATAAAAGTAAACGCGATTGTTATGAGCGCCGCCGCTACATAGCTCAACTTGTCCACATGCCTGACAAACATAATGTAATCAGGCTCGCAAGTTGAAATTATAAAATGGCTCAAATGACTTCCGCCAAATAATCCTATGGCGATTCCTATGACTGTCAGAATCACATTTTCCCTTGTAATATAATTGTCAACTTCGCTGTGATAAAATCCCAAGACTTTCAGCGTCGCAATTTCTCGTCTGCGTTCGCTTATGTTGATGTTCGACAAATTGTATAAAACTACAAACGCGAGCAACGCGGCGGCGACAATCAAAATCACCACGATTGAATTGATCGAGCCTAGAATTTTTTTTATGTTTTCCTTGACATCGGCATTGTCAACGATCGAAATGATTTCAGTTTTTTTAATGTATTCTTCATTGAAACGCTTGCTCTCGTCTTCTGAAATGTCATTGAAATCAAGCAAAAGCGAATTCGTTTTGTAGTCGGCGATTTTTTCTTCGTAAGTTTTTCTCGTTATGAAAACATACTGATTGATGTAATTTTCTATGACATATTCTACTTGCAAATTATGCTCATTGTTTTTTTCATCGATTAAAATAATTTCGTCACCTTCATTCAAATTTAAAAGCCTTGAAGTTTTTTCGCTTATAATCGCTTTCCCGTCGCTCGGAATCAAATTTGTTTTTTCGCTGTGCACATCATTCAAGATGATCGCCTTTTTCAAATCTTCGTAATTGTTTGCAACTATTAAAGTCACTTCTTGCTTGCCCTTTTCGCCTTTAACTGTAACAGTTTCCATGTTTACTTCTACGATATTTTTTATAAAATTATTTTTTCGCAATTCATTCATCACACTTTCTTTGTCGGCACCATCCCTTAAGACAAATATTTTGTCATATTTCAGAATCGAATTGAATTGATAGTCAACGACATCTTTCAAAGAATCTTTCAGACCAAAGCCCGCAAGGATCAAAGCGGTGCAGCCAGCGATTCCTATGATTGTCGTAATGACTCTGCTTTTGTAACGGAAAATATTTCTTACAGTAATTTTGTTGGAGAATCTAAGTCGCTTCCACAACCATCTTATCTTTTCCAAAATAATTTTCTTTCCGTTTTTCGGAGACTTCGGACGCATTAAAGTGGCGGGAACATTTCGCAAATTTCTAGAAGACACAAATATCGCCGTTCCGCAAATGCAGGAAATGCAAATCAACAATCCGATCGCCCCTGAAACATTGTTCACTTCATAAGAAAATTTCGGTATGTGGAACAGCTCTTTGTAGATATTCCAAATGAGATTCGGAAGCAAAATCGGACCTAAGATCATTCCAAGAATTCCGCCAGCGATGGTCGCAATTAGTGAATAGACAATGTATTTTCCCGTAATGTCAAAATTGTTAAATCCAAGCGATTTCAAAGTTCCGTTTTCCGTGCGATCTTCTTCCACCATCCTCATCATGGAAATCAAGCTGACCAAAATCGCGATGGCGAAAAATATAATGGGAAATACGTCGCCGATTTTGTCCAAATTATTGCTTGCGCTCAAAAGTCCGTCATAGCTGTCATTCTCTTTTCTATCCCAAACATACCAATGCGGCTTTTCCAAATTTGATATGTCCACGGCCATTCCCATTGAAGTCGCGCTTTTCAAATATTCGCCGTAGACGCTTTCAAACCTTGCGTCTTCTCTCGCTTTTTTTATTTGCTCGATGTCGCTCATCACGCTTTCAATTTTTTCAAGATACCTGAAGCTGTTCGTGAGGTATTGCTCCGCGCCTAAAACTTTTATATAGACATTAGAAAAAGCGTCTTCGACTGGCATATCCGAATAAGCGTAATAGTCAATTTTCCCATTGCCAAGATTTGTCGAAGGCATTTCGCTGTAAAAATAAAGCGGACTTAAAGCCGTGCCGACGATTTTATATTCCTTATCGTCCAATACAATCGCATCGCCAATTTCCAATTCATTTTCATCAAGCAGTTTCGAGGAGACTAAAATTTCATTTTCGTTTTTCGGCAAATTTCCGTCTTCCAAAATCAATCTATTGATTTCGTCATTGATGTCCATCAGCCTTACGATAAACGCGTTGCCCTCGAAATTCAGATAGACATCTTTTCTGTAAGTGCCGACGGCTCTTTCGACGTTTTCGATTTTTTGAAGCGCTTCCACATCGTCATTTGTCAGACCCATTGTGGAGACAATTTCTATGTCGTAAAATTCCTGCTCGTCGCAAAACACATCCAAAGTTTTCAACAAGTCAGGTCCGGTGGATTGAATGCCTGAAAAAAAACCGACTCCTAGAAAAGACATGCAAACCAGAGAAAAAAATCTTTTCAGGCTGCCTTTTATTTTTCTGAAAATATGTTTTGCAAATAAGTTCTTTTTCATATCACCACTCTATGTCATCAATATTTTTCGGATGCGGATTTAGCACGATTTCTTTTACCGCGCCATTTTTGAATTTTATGATTTTGTCGGCCACTTCCGCTATTGCAGAGTTGTGCGTAATGATAATGACCGTTATGTTGTCTTCTCTGCATGTGCTCTCAAGCAATTTCAAAATTTGCTTTCCAGTCTTATAGTCCAACGCGCCGGTCGGCTCATCGCAAAGCAACAATTTTGGATTTTTGGATATAGCTCGCGCTATGGCGACTCGCTGTTGTTCTCCGCCAGAAAGTTGCGAAGGGAAATTATCTTTCCTGTCAGCAAGCCCGACTTTTTCCAAAATTTTGTTCGGGTCTAAATGATCGGCGCACAATTGATTTGCTAACTCCACATTTTCCAAGGCAGTCATATTGCCAATCAGATTGTAAAATTGAAAAACGAACCCAATGTCGTTTCTTCGATATTTTATCAATTCTCTTTCAGAAAGTTTGTCGATGCGCTTTCCGTCGACAATCAATTCGCCGTCCGTCAGCCTGTCCATTCCGCCGAGTATATTCAAGCAAGTCGTTTTTCCGGCTCCAGACTGTCCCAATATGCATACGAGCTCACCTTTTTCAATTTCAAAAGAAACGCCATTAAGGGCATGTATCTTCACTTCGCCCATGGTATAAGTTTTGCAAACATTTTTTAATTCAATAAAAGCCATAATTTCTCCTCAAGATGTTTTTAATTTCAATCAGCATATCTTGATGCAAGCGTCGGGGCATAACCCTCCGCACGAATCAAATTTTTTACAAATCGTCCGCCAGACAATTATTTATCTTTGACATAAGACTGTTCAAAACTTCCAAATCCGAAACTCTCAGTTTTTCCAAAAGGCAATTCAATTCATCGGTAATTTTCGCGCTTTCCTTCGAAATATAGTCCTTGCCTTTTTTCGTCAAATTGATGACAATCCTCCTGCGATCTGCCTTGTTCATTTCCAAAACAAGATATTTTTTTTCATTCAAGGCATTAAGGATTGAAGTAACTCTTTGCTTGCTTATCCCAAAATGTTTTGCCAAATCGCTGGGAGAAATAGGATTTTCGCTTTCATCCAAAAAGACTAAAATCCTTTTTTCCCCTTTCGAGAATTCCAAAAAATTCTTCGCTTTCTTTGAGGAATACAAAATGTACAATTCATGTATCAAATTGTCAACAATCTCTTTTCTTGTCATAAATTTATTCCATTGATATTTAATAGTACAACAACATTTATTATTGTAAGGTAACATTATATTTATGTCAACATGTACAATAAGAAAAGATGTTTGATTTGCCAAATCCTAAAGACAATTTTGATAGTTTGAGAATAAAAAGTTTCCCTTCCATTTTTACAAATCTGTTGTGTAAAAATTAACTTTGTGATAAAATAGAATATTCCTTAAATAAGCGAGTTTTTCAAGAAAACTCGAATTAAAATCAGCGGCGATAATTAGACGCTGATTTTAAACATTCTTTTTCCAAAAGGAGTTTTAATTATGGAAAAGTTCTTCAAACTAAAAGAGAACGGAACTACAGTCGGACGCGAGGTGGTGGGTGGCGTAACTACGTTCCTCGCGATGGTCTACATTCTCGCCGTGAACCCTGGGCTTCTCGGACAATGCGGAAACGGAATGACGTTCGAGGCGGTTTTCACAGCCACGGCGATTTCTTCTGGAATCGCGACTCTGGTGATGGCATTCCTCGCGAATCTTCCTGTGGCTCTCGCGCCTGGACTTGGACTGAACGCGTTTTTCACTTTTTCCGTAGTTTTCGGAATGGGATGCTCTTGGCAATTCGCGCTCACGGCGGTTTTCGTGGAAGGCATCATTTTCATTTTGCTTTCGGTTTTTGGCGTGCGCGAGGCGATAATCAAATCGATTCCGACGTCGCTCAAAAAAGCGGTGGCAGCAGGAATTGGACTTTTCATCACAATCATCGGCTTGGCAAACGCTGGCATCGTTTCCACTCAAACTGGAACGCTGATTGGTTTTGTCAATTTCACGGCGGACAACAAAGCGGCGATTGTCGCGGTCATTGGTCTCATTCTTACAATTGCGCTTTACGTGATGAAAGTGCCGGGTTCAATTTTGATTGCAATCATAATCACTACGATTGTCGGAATTCCGTTCGGCGTAACGAGCGTTCCGCAAGGCTGGAAACCTTTTTCCGCTCCCGCCGCGCCCTTGTTTTTCCAATTTGCATTCGGCGAAGCGTTTTCTTCGAGCGCGATGCTTTTGAAATTCATTGTCGTGCTCTTCACTTTTTTATTCACCGACATCTTCGACACAATCGGAACTTTGCTTGGCGTGGCTGAACAAGGAAATCTCAAAGATGAAACCGGCAACGTAAAAAATGTCAAAGGTGCTTTGCTCGCCGATTCAGTTGGAACTGTCGTTGGCGCATGCCTCGGAACTTCCACGGTAACTTCTTTTGTGGAATCCACTTCGGGAGTAGCGGCAGGCGCACGCACAGGTCTCGCTTCGGTGGTCACTGGCATTCTGTTCCTGCTTTCGCTTTTTCTCACTCCTCTTTTCGCGCTCATTCCTGCGGCTGCCACGGCTCCGGCTTTGATTTTCGTCGGCTTCTTGATGATGAAGTCCGTCACGGAAATTGACTTCAGTGATCCTACTGAAGGAATCCCGGCGTTCATAACGATTATGGTGATGCCATTTTCGTATTCAATTTCCAAAGGAATCGCATGGGGAATGATTTCATACGTAATCGCGAAATGCGCCGGAAAAAAATCAAAAGACATTCCGGTCGTTACTTGGATTTTGGCGGCGGTTTTCATTGCCGATATGATTTTTGAAGCTGTGAAATAATTGGTCGCAGATAAACATTCTTATTTCTCAACACCGCAGGAAACTGTTCTAGCAAGGAGCCACAAGGCAAATCCGCATTTTTTTTGCAATTTGGCGTATTAAATAAAAACCCTCACCACGCATTGGAAATGCACAGTGAGGGAAAACTTTTTTTATGGAGGAATTTATTTTTAATAAAAATTTTCGGCAAGCAGAAATGCCTTTATGAAAAGAATCTAGCTTACTTTCCTTTTGCCGCTTTCTTTATGTTGTTCAAAGCCTTCGTGCCTTTTTTTAGCGTGGCACGGACTGCCATTCCCCGCTGAATTTGGGCATCCACATATTCGCCTTTTGGATCGGGCTTTGCTTTGGCGATTTTTCCGCTTATTTAATAAACGCAAATTTCAGCGACCAACGTTTCTTCAAATCCAAGTGAATCACCTGTATAAGGGTCTATAATTTCCTCGCCCTGTGTGAAAACTTCGACTATAGTTCCAACATTCAATCCTGCGGCTGGAATCTGTACGACTCCGTTGCTTACATTCAAAACCATCGGCGGGTAAAGTTTGTTCACAATCGCGGAGATTGCATTCTCTGCCACATTCTTGGGCATTTTGTTAGGGTCTGAAGATGTATATCTTGTTGTAGAGAAAAAACTGCCGCCGCTTTTTGAAATTTCTCTTGGTTCTGAGAATGTCTGAACAAGAATAGTTTGTCCTGTTTTTGTATCCGTCAATGTTACTGAAACACTCATTTTATAAGAAATGCTTCCAGAACTTTGACTTCTAGACGCAGAGAAATCTGTCAGTTCAGATTCAAATACATAATCAACTCCAGTGCGTTTATTGGCCAAAACATTAAAACGACCGGAGTTTACAATTTCTTGCGAAAACGCCGCTGTCAATCTCGGAAAAATCGAATCAATTGACAGTGGAGAACAAGCAGGATGAGCCAGGCGGCGGGGCTGTATTACTTCTCCTGTTTCTTTATCGATTACTGCCGGCTCCCAAATATCTCCCCAATAGCCAGTTGCAGTAGTCTGATCCAACTGCGTAGTTGTAGAAATCAAACCAATTACAGGTTTGGATTCCTGCGCAAAAACCGAAGCAACAAAAACAAGTGCTGCCACTACCGTAAAAATCTTTTTCATTATAGACCTCCTAATGAAAAATAAAATTGTATTGAGTTCCGAAAAAAGCGGAACATAACATATAAATAAACAAAAGTAAAATCCTTTGCTTATTTCATTTTAATATGGAATGCTTATATTTTCTCCTTTTCTCCAAAAAGCATTCTTAATTTTTTATAAACCCAAGCGTTTTCTAAAATCGCTTAGTTCGCCGCCATTCGAATTTCCGCCAGTTTGAGATTTTTGTATGCCGTTTCTTTCTTTCGGCGGAACATAAGGCTTGTCTTCATATACAGTGTATTTTTGACTTGACTTTTCCTGCGCCAAAGAAATGTCCTTGGTCTTCAATTGTTTTTGCAAAATTTTACCAAAACTTTCTGTGGATTCGTTATTGTATTCTCCGCCAAAATCTTCGGTGAGCATTGTATAAACAGCAAGATCCACAACATTAAAATCTTTTATTCCTCTAATCCAATCGGCGGAACAAGAAATGTGATATATGGCGATTGGTTTTCCTGTTTTTGTGGTGATCAAATTGAAGTATGCTTGATAAACGCCTGGCTTCGTCTGAGTAATTGCGGCATAGCAATAGTAAGGTGCGCTCACCAATTTTCCGGCTTCGGTAATCGTAGCCTCATCGTAAATTCCGCTTTCGCTCATTTTTATTTTTTCAATCGCGCCTTTTTCAACGCCTTGATCTAAAGGCGTAATTTTCGAATACGAAAAGAATGCGTTGACAAGTCGCCCTGGAAGAAGTTCCCGCATCCACACATTGTCGCAATTTATAAGCGCGGGAGGTAAAAACGCTACCCTGAAATCATTGTCGCGCTTGGTAACGTCTTTCCCGCTGGATTTCCATGCCATAGTTTTTTTGAAAGCCTCTATGCCTTTCACGCTATGCGCGCCTCCCAAGTCTTCTTCAAGCATTTTCAGCACAGCTTTGTTCACAATGGAATCTTTTCCACTTTTGTAAAGGTCATCCATAGTGCAGTCGTCTTCATAAGTGGCAATCGGAACGCCTGTCGTCGCGTTGATTATGTTAAAATATACATTGAACAATTTGCTGATTTTTATGACTTTTATGTAGCACAAATAATTTGCATTTATAAGTTTTCCCGCCTCTATGATCATTCGCTCGTCATAGGCGGCGTCCTCGCTTTTTTTGATTTGCTCGAGCGTTGTCGTGATTGTCGCAGAGTCAAACGGCAGTAAATCCGAGTACCTGTTTACTTGGCTCACAAGCGCATTGTTTACGACCGTGGGAATCCAATTCTTTTCATCTGGCGTACAATACACAAGAATCGGGTCGAAAAATGCGATCGTCATTTCTTCGCAAAATGCGCCAAAAGAAACCAACGCGGCAAAAATCATCATAAAAAATTTTCTTTTCATACAAACTCCTGTAAAGATTTTGACTCCTTATAAATTAAGTCCGCAGGAAATCTCAATTTCCGAGGAACTTGATTTCGTCCGCGTTAGCAACTTGTTGCGGCGCGGGCAAGTACAAAATAGATTGTCGGGTCAAGCCTGGCAATGACAAATAAGTGAGTTTTCGCAGAAAACTCAAAGTTAAATTTTGCGACAGTATTTTGGCGGAAAATTTAAACACTCCTATTTTTCAGCAATGTTATATATTTTCATAAAATTCTCGCATCAGGGAATCCTTTATCTCACTTAAAATTTTTGTTTCAATTTGCTTTTCGAGAGTGCGCTCGGCAAACGCTTTGCTTCGCCCGAGAGTCTTGCTATAGCCAAATAGAATTTCTTCTTTGTCAAAAACTTCGATACTTATGCTCGGGGTCGCAGTAAAAACTTCGCCATCGGAAACGATGTTTTTTTCGATTTTGATTGACATCAAATAATCTTCGTCTTGTCTTGTCCTTTTCAGAACAAAACCTTCGTTCGCGAAAATATCGCGCACCATTGTTTCAATCGCGCCATTACTCTCGCCTTCAGTGAAAATTCCTATGGCTGCTTGCGGCGTAAGTCGAGAAACTTTCGCATCAATTCCCAGCATTTTCTCGCTGTCGCTTTTTGGAATTTCAGTCTTTGGAGAAAGCAGCGAAAGATGCTCGGCAAGGGAAATATATTCCTTTGCGAACACAGATGCTTTCGCATAATAACGAATGGCGGAAAAAGGATCTTTCTTTTCCTTTTCAATGGCTAGATTGTAATAGCCCAAAAAACTTTTTTTGCTTTTCGACATCCGCTGAAAAATCAACTTCGTGGCGTTCACCTTGTTTATAAATGCCGCGCAATAATGCACTTGTTTTTTCGCATCAAAATAAAATTCGTATTCAATGCCAAAAAATTCCACATCGGACTTTACGCTGACATTTCGCGAAACGACATTTTTTTTATACCACGACATTTCTCCGTTACGCGATTCTTCTGCCATAAATGAAGACGAATTTGTCTGACTTTGAATCGAAGCGTCAAAATAATTCGCAAGCAAATCCAATGATTTTTCACGCGCTTCGTCTCGACTTGAAGCAGTCGACATATAGCCGATATAATCTGGTGCGCCGTAGACCAAATTGAAATTCTTCACCCAATTTGGAACGGCTTCTTTGGAAAATCCAAAGCCGCCAAAAGCAAAGACAAGCGACACGAAAACTGCTTTTTTCTTAAAATGCCTAATCACGATTTCCCCTCAAAAAACCAATTCTCACTTCACATCATCGTAAGTCGTTCCTTCAAGGCTCGCGTCCGCGTCGCCTAAAATCGTCTTTTCAATCGAAGCGACAATCATTTTCATCAAAAGCGGATCTTGCGCCGTGTTTTCGGGAAGGTTTTGCATCGCCGCGTCCAACTGCGCTTTGAACGCCTTTTTTGGAATGCCCCAAACCGTGTAATAGGCGTAGGTGATGTCGCAGTCATCATCCTTTCTGATTTTTTTCACGCCTGGCTTCGCGATGCCGCTTTTTATCCAAAACGAGCCGAAACGCTCAAGTCCATTCACGCGCACGTTGGAAAGAACCGTCGTAACGTCGGTGATCGCCTGGTTGATTTTCGTCTCATTCAGATTTTGCTCCGCCTGCATCGTCGCCTGAGTCGCCCGTCCAATTTCTGCGGAAATCGACTGCGCCACGTTCGACTGCAATTCAACTTTGTCCGTCCAAGTTTCCAAAAAATCCAAGTTCGTTCCGCGCGCGTTGAAAACCCAAACCATATAATCATCAAGGTCAAATTCCTTGACGATTTTGCGCTTGTTGTTTTCCGCCACCGCCTTCGTCCAATCGGGAATTTCAATTCCGGCATCGCGTCCCTGCCAATCAAGTTGAAGCGGCGCGGCTTTCGCAACCTTCGGCTTTTTAGCCGCCCAAACCGTTCCGTTCAAGACCATCGTGAATGCTAAAAGTGCAAACAATGTTTTTTTCATTTTCATAATTGACTCCTTGAAAAAATTCATTCTTTTTGAATGATTGTTCAAAATAATAATTCTTTTTGAATAAAATGTCAAGCAAAAAGAATTGATTTTTTATATTTTAATTCTTTTAGATTATGTTTATATTTAAAGTAATTCTGGAAAATTCTAGAAATTATGGAAGAAATAAATATAAGGAAAATTTTCGGGGGAAACGTCAAAAAATACAGGAAAAAACTCGGACTTTCGCAAGAACAGCTTTCCGAGCGGCTTGACATAACGCCGAACCATTTGAGCGTGATTGAGACTGGCGCGAAATTCGTCACCTACAAATTGCTCGAAAAAATAGTCGCGGAACTGCGCGTGATGCCGATGTCTCTTTTTTTTACGGAAGGAAGCACTCCACTCGATGAAAGCAAAATCAACAAAATAAACGCGATTGTCCAAAAGGAGCTTTCGCTTTGCGCCGCGAAAATTCAAGACAAAATACAAGAAGAGATTTATTGAAAGAAATTGAAAATGCGTAAGTGGGAATTAAAAATGATTTAAGACGAACAAAAAACTCGTTTATTTATTGCAACACCGCAGGAAACTGTTCTAGCAACGAGCCACAAGGCGAAGTTTCAAGCGCACTTTCTGCGATGTTGAAAATTAAGCAATGCTTTTGAAATTAAAAAAATTGTAATCGGATTGCCTTTTAAGAAATATTTTTATATATTTGATTGTATAATGAAGAAAATTATTTTACTTGGAGCGGCTATGGCAATTACGGCTACAGTTTTTGCGCAAGGCGTTCTAAACGCCAACGAAAGCGATCCGAACATATTGGGCTGGATGCGAGGCTTCCCTCCCGAGAAATCCAAAATCATTTCCGCTGCCGACGGTTCGTTCTTCGAGTTTCCCGCACTTCGCTACAGCGTGAACCACATGCGCGAATTCTATCCCACGCGCGATGTTCCGACGGCGCACGAAAAACCTTTCAAGTTCAAAGCGAAAATTGACGAGAACATCGACAAGATAAAATTCATGCCATGGGATTCCGACGAAGAAATTACTTGGGAAGATTCGCTTGCCAAAAATTACACAGACGGAATCATCATCGTGCACAAAGGAAAAATCGTCTACGAAAAATATTTCGCCGGACTAAAGCCCGAAGGCCTCCACGCGGCGATGTCAGTGAGCAAGTCTTTTGCGGGAACGCTCGCGGCGATTTTGGTGGCGCAAGGAAAACTCGATGCGGACGCGCTTGTCACGGACTACATTCCCGAACTTCAAGGCTCGGGATATGAAGGCGCGACCGTCCGGCAAGTTATGGACATGCGCACGGCAATTTCCTACAGCGAAGACTACAACAATCCGAACGCGGAAGTTTGGGCGTATGCTTTGGCGGGCAACGTTTTTCGCCCCGCAAATTATTCAGGACCTCAAAGTTATTATGAATACCTTCCCACGCTCAAAAAAATTCCCGGAAAAAAACACGGCGAAGAATTCGCCTATAAAACCGTAAACACCGAATTGCTCGGCTGGATAATTTCACGCGCTACAGGAAAAGGAATCGCACAGTTGCTTTCGGAATTGATTTGGCAGCCGATGGGCGCGGCGTTCGATGCCTACTACAATGTCGATCCTGCGGGAATCGCGATGGCAGGAGGAGGATTGAGCTTGAATCTTCGCGACATGGCGGCGTTCGGCGAGATGATGCTCCGTGGAGGAAAGCTCGGCACAAAGCAAGTGATTCCAGCCGAAGCGGCGAACGACATCGCCACAGGCGGCACGGAAAACGAAGTGCTCGCGGCGCAGGAAGCGTTCGCAAAGGGCGGCGAATATCCGAAACTCGAAGGCTGGTCATACCGCGACATGTGGTGGCGCACGAACAATTCGCATGGCGCATATATGGCGCGTGGCGTACACGGGCAGGCGATCTACATCGACCCCGCCGCGCAAATGGTAATCGTGCGTTTCGCGTCGTCGCACTTAGCCTCGAACAAATACATCGATCCGCTTTCGATTCCAGCATACGAAGCAGTGGCGGAATATTTGATGAAAAAATAAAAACACAGTGTGCGCAAACGGCTTGCTCATTTTTAAAAATTGATTTATCCTACTCTCATGGAAAAGCGATTTGAAAAAGTCACACATCCTTTCGAGCCAGTTTTCAAGGACGACTCAAAAATCCTGATTCTCGGCTCGCTTCCTTCAGCGAAGTCGCGGGAGAACGATTTTTACTACGGTCATCCGCAAAACAGATTTTGGCGCGTGCTCGCAAAAATTGCGGGCGAGGAAATTCCCGAGACGATTCTGGAAAAAAACGAATTCCTCTTGCGAAACAAAATCGCGCTTTGGGACGTGATTCATTCCTGCGAAATCAGCGGCTCAAGCGACGCCAGCATAAAAAACGCCGTGGCAAATAAAATCGAAAAAATCCTTGACGCGGCGAAAATCAAAAAAATCATCTTGAACGGCGGCACGGCATTTTCGCTCTACAAAAAATTTTGGGGCGAAACTCTCGAAAAGAAATACGGCGTAAGCGTGATTCGACTTCCATCGACAAGCCCTGCGAACGCGTCTTATTCGCTTGAAAAGCTCGTCGAAATTTGGAGAAAAGAATTTGACTAAAGAAATTTGCAATTGTAAAATCGAAAAAAAGTTTCTCCGCAAAAAAATGCGCGAAACTCTCTCGTCGCTCGATCCAATCGCGAAGGCTTTCGAAAGCGCGGGACTTTGCATGCGATTCATCCAAAGCGAAACGTACAAAAATGCGCGCGCAATTTTTGGATTTATGCCGCTTAAAGATGAAGTGGACATCCTGCCTATTTTGCGCGCCGCGCTCGCCGCCAGAAAAAAAGTTTTGCTTCCGAAGATTGCCGGCAAAACAAAAATGCATTGCAAAACGGAGACTGACAGATACGATGAAAAAGATTCTGCAATCGAAATTGACAGAAGCGGTGACAGAATGGATTTTTATTTTGTAGAACGCGATCCAATCGAAGAAACGGAAGAAAGCGAACTCGGAATTTTCGAGCCGAAGCCATCATGCGAAAAAGCCGACATAAAAAAACTTTGCGAGGAATTTTGCGGCGAAGAAATTGTCGTGCTCGTGCCTGGACTTGCGTTCGCGAAAAACGGATTTCGGCTTGGGCGAGGCGGCGGATATTATGATGAGTTTTTGAAAAAGTTGCCTGAACTGTGCGTAATGAAAGAAAACGCAGGAAATTCGGAAAGGCGGGCGAAACTCATCGGCGTGTGCTATGGCGCGCAGATTGTGGAAAGCGTGCCGCATGAAGAATGGGACGCGCGAGTGGACTTGGTTATGGGGATTTAGTTTGGTTCGGCACTAAATGAAAATATAATGTTAAATTTGGCGACAAAAATATCATCGCTCAATTTAGCTTCGAGTTTTGCCACGAGTTTTTATCCTTGTTTTTTGCGAGGAACACGCGTAGCAATTCTAACTTTGAGTTTTTCCAAAAACTCGTTTATTTATTGTTGTTTCTCACTTCGTTGCGGGACAACTTTTCGACAGTGCTCGAATTTGACAATTTGAACCTTTTGAAAAATGAGGAATGGATATGACACAAACTCCAAATTCGCTCCGAATCCAAATCGGAATTTTCGGGCGCACGAACAGTGGGAAGTCTTCCCTTTTGAACGCGCTGACAAATCAAGATCTTTCGATTGTCTCGCCCGAGCCGGGAACGACCGCCGACCCTGTAAAAAAGACGATGGAAATTTCAGGACTTGGGCCAGTGCTTTTTGTGGACACAGCGGGCTTTTGCGACAAGACTACGCTCGGCGGAAAACGCCTCGAAAAAACTCGGGACGCTTTGGCGAGCGCGGATTTGATTTTGGCAGTTTTTGGCGCGGATGAATTTCAAGAAAAAAATTCTTTTGATGAAAATAGAAAAAATTCCGAAGAGCAATTTTCTTTTTTGGAACAAATTTTAAAAAGCGGAAAAAAAATTATTCCGGTCCTCACGAAAATCGATTTGGCTTCAAAGTCACAAATTGAATTCGCCGAAAAAAAAATCGAATCGCTTACAAAGAAAATTCCTGTTCGCGTGAGCGCGGTTTCGCGCGAAGGAATCGAAAACCTAATTCAAAGAATTCGCGATGAGGCGAAAACCGACGACGAAAAATCTCTCACTGGAAATTTGTGCGCGGCGGGCGATTTAGTTTTGCTCGTGATGCCGCAAGACATTCAGGCTCCGAAAGGCCGTCTCATTTTGCCGCAAGTGCAAGTACTTCGCGATTTGCTCGACAAAAAATGCATCGCCATTTCGTGCACGGCGGATTCGTTCGAGCAGACTTTGCGGACGCTCGCCTTTCCGCCGAAATTGATTATAATCGACAGCCAAGTTTTTCCGCTCATAAATTCATTGCGACCAAAGCAAAGTTCGCTCACTTCGTTTTCGGTTTTGATGGCGGCGGCGAAAGGAAAAATAAATTCATTCAAGGAAGGCGCGCACGCGATAAAAAATCTCAAATCTGATTCGCGCGTCCTGATTGCCGAAGCCTGTGCGCATGTTCCGCAAGACGAAGATATCGGCCGAATCAAAATTCCTCGCATGCTAAAAAAAATCGTGCCTGGAATAAAAATCGATTTTGTGCGCGGCACGGATTTTCCCGCGCAGCTCACCGACGAAAACGGTGCACCGCTTTACGATTTGATAATCCACTGCGGCGCGTGCATGTTCAACCGCGCTTATGTTTTGCATCGTCAAGCGTTGGCAAAAGCCGCCGGAATTCCGATGACGAACTATGGAATCGCCATCGCGCAAATCAGCGGAATTTTGGATGAAGTCGTGTTGCCGTAGAATGCGTTTCTCAAAGCATTGGCTTAACCGCGCTCGCGCGGATTTTTCGCGGCGTGGAAACCTGCTCGAATTTGACAAGGAACGCGCCTTCGCCTTTTAAGACTTCAAGAATTTTTCCGCGTCCTAAAATCGCATGCGTTATTCCGTCTCCCGCCTTTAAATTTTCAGTTTGCTCGCGCGATTGAATCAGGCGGTCAAAATTCTTGATTTCGCTTTTCGCCGTCGCGATGAAATTTTCCGAAAGCGGGGAGGTGTATTCCAAAAATTCTTTGTCGATGTCGAATATGAAGCGCGAAGGGTAGCGGATGCCGCCGTTCAAATTTCGGCCTTCGCTTTCGGAAAGCCAAAGCGTTTTTTGTGCGCGTGTCATTGCCACAAAACACAGCCGCCTTTCTTCTTCCATGGCGAACGGAGTCTTTGTCTTTTGCGAGGGAAAAATTCCTTCGTTGAGGGCGCACAAAAAGACGTGTGGAAATTCCAATCCCTTCGCCGTATGCGCCGTCATGAATTTCACCGCGTCGATTCCCCCACCCGCGTCAAGCCCTGAAAGTAACGCCACGCGTTTTAAAAAATATTGCGCGTCGCAATCTTCACCGCAAGAAATTTCAAATTCATGGACGGACTGCTTTAGTTCCGCGAGATTGTCGAGCCGCGTTTGGCTTCCCTCCGTGCGGAGCATTTTTTCATATCCGCTTTCGCTGACGAGCGCGCCGAGCAATTCGCTTGCGGAAATTTCGTTTGCTTGCCGTGAAAATTTTTCTATTAGTTCTATGAAACTTTTCGCGCTTGTCCCTTTGAAAATTTCATCGCCGTTTTCCACAAAGGAGCGAAGCGAATCGAAAAGGGATGTCGCATTTTCTCGTGCGAAATTTTCGAGCGCCTCCATTCGAGTTTTTCCGATGTTGCGCCGGGGCTTGTTCACGATTCTTCTAAACGAAAGGTCGTCGCCGAAAACGCACATCCGCAAATAAGAAAGAGCGTCTTTGATTTCCTCGCGGTCAAAAAATTGAACGCCTGAATACAGCGTGAAAGGAATTTTATTTTCCGAAAAAATTTCTTCTAGCCCGCGCGAGACGTAATGCGCACGATAAAGCACGGCGCACTCGCCATATTTTGCGCCGCTTTCATGCAATTTTTTAATCTGTTCGCAAATCCATTTCGTCTCGTCTTGCTGCTTTTTTGCGTGATGATATTTTGGAATTGAAGCGGAAATTTTTTCCGAAGATTTAGCGGCGACGAGATTTTTTTCAATTCGGTTTTTGTTCTTGGAAATGAGCGAATTCGCAGCGTCGAGAATTTTTTGCGTTGAGCGAAAATTCTCGTTCATAAAAATTGTCTTTGCCGGCGAAAAATTTTTGTCGAAGTCCAAAAGGAATTTCGTGTCCGCGCCTCTCCACGAATAAATTGTTTGGTCGGGATCTCCGACGACGAAAAGATTTTTGTGGTAGGCGCATAGTGTCTGCATCAGACGATATTGGATTTGGTCGATGTCTTGGAACTCATCGACCATAATGTATTCAAGGCGTGTCTGCCATTTTTTACGAATCGTCTCGTTCGTCTCGAAAATGTGCAGCACTAAAACGATGAGGTCGTTGTAGTCGAGCGCGAAAGTTTTTTTCTGCTGATACAAATATCCGTAGAAAAGAATGTCGTCTGTTTCTTTTGAGCAGTCGTATTTTTCTTTGAGCGTTTCGAGCGGAATCGCGATCAGGTCTTCGTAATAATTCGGAATGAATTTCGTCTTCCGCATTTCGAACATGTCGCGCGCATCGGAAAAAGTTTTGTCGCGCAAAGTGAGTCCGCGCTCGTCGTAAATTATTTTGAGCATCGCGTCGATGTCGGCGTTGTCGAGGACGAAAAAACTTTTCGGATAACCAATCGCGTTCGAATCTTCCTGAAGAATCGAAACGCAAAGACTGTGGAACGTGCAGACAAGACCTGCGAAATTTTCGCCGAGAATTTTTTTTATTCGCGCGCGCATTTCGGCGGCGGCTTTGTTCGTGAAAGTCGCGCAGAGAATGTTTTCAGGAAGGATTCCAATCGCGTCCACCAAATATGCAAAGCGCGTGGCGAGTGCGCGGGTTTTTCCAGAGCCGGCTCCCGCAATCACCCGAATGAAACCTTCTGTCGAAGTGGCGGCTTCGCGCTGCGCTTCGTTCAAACTGCAAAGAATTTTTTCTGCTTCCATATTTTTTCAAGAATTTAGTCTTGCAAAACTGTCGCGCTTTTGTTTTTCCCTGTTGAATTGCAAAACAAATTGGATGAAATAGTCTTCCAAAGTTTTTTGTGGACCTGGAATGCCGAGCCTCGCGCGGGCGCGCGCATTGTCGCGTCTCACCGTATACATCGAATAGAAATCGCGATAGTCAAGCCCCGCGTCAGTCTTGACATGCACGCCGAGAAAGTCCGAAACTTCATCGCGCCCGATCGCCTTGATTTCTTTTTCTCGCAAAATCAAGCGGAGCTTCGTTATCTGTTCCGTGGATATTCCAAAAAGGAATTCTTCCATCGCATGGCTCACCATCTCATCGCCAAGTCTTTCCTTTATGAAATGTGTCCATGTTTCTTCCATCTGCATTGAAATCAAAAGCAGCTCGCTCGTGCCCATCATCGTGCCGAATGCCGGCGCAAGCTGACGGCGGGCGATCCAAACGTTTTGCAAAACCGGCGCGATTTGGTCGATGGCTTCGTCGGCACGATGCTCCCACAAAAGCAGAAGCGACATCGCCATCTGCCTTCGCAAATCAGTTTCCATAGTCTTGTCGCAGACACAGTTCAAATAAACGTCCTCCGCCAAAAGCGAGAACATCATTCTGACCGCCTCGTTCTTCAATTCCATGACTGTACTTTCCGGCTCTCCTATGTTTTTCGAGATGTTCGAAAGCGTCGCGAAAGTGTGGATTTTCGTCACAAGAAAGCTTTTTCCCAGCGAAGCCTTGGACGGAAGATGGAGCGTCGCATCGCCCTCGTTTTGGTGCTTTAAAAGCGAGTCGATGAGCGAAGTGGGAGTTCGCTCGCCGCCCACCAGCCGTTGCCGTTCGAGCAGGGAAGGAAAGTGGGCGATGGTCTTCGCAAGTTCCGCCAAATGGGCGAGCCGCGCCGAAAAACTTTCATAGCGTTGAGGAGCGGATGCTTTCAAGTGCGGCAGGATACGGTCGAGCATTTTCCGCTGCCTTGAAGTGAACACTACGATTTCTGTGTTTGTCTCGTCCTCGATTTTCTCGAGGTCAAAAAAAGAATGTATGTCGATGTTTTCAAATTCAGTTTCCACAATATTTATATTATATCATAATATTATAAAAAAAAAAGCCGAAAATGATAATATGGAAAAATTTATTTTCGCGCTATTTGCCGCCGTTTTTTGCCTGACACAAGTTTTTTCGCAAGATTTCGCTTCGCCGAAAAATCCGGATTTGCTAGTTTCGCCCGATGACATTCGTGTCGAAAAAACCGAAGGCGGCTACAATCTTTTTATCAGAAAAAAGCCGCGCCTTGAATCTGTGATGCTCGCCGAAACTACGAAAGATCCGCTTGGCAAAGAAGACAGTTACGCTTACCGCGCGAAAGAATATAATTTTGTGAACGGAGACGAAATCAGGATTCTTGACGGAAAAGTGCTCGACAAGAACAGCAGTTTCACGCCGTTTTCGCTCGTGGATTCCACTCCGCAAGCCGACACGCACTTCGGCAGCGCGTTTTTGATTTTCATTCCCGACGAAATCGTCTACGGCTATGAATGGGGAAGGCACGGAACGGTGCGAATCGGGAAAGGTACTTTCATAAACATCCGCGCGTTCGAAAAAAAATATTGCGACTATTCAGGTGGTGCGGACACATACTTTGACAATCCATATATGTTCGATTTGGAAAGGCGGAAAATTCCGCGAGTGGAAATCGAAGAGGTCGCGCAAAGAGCCGGCGATGAAAAAGACGAAGAAAAGCAAGTTGATGAGATTTCGGAAATCGTTCTCACCGACGACTACAATCCCGTGGCAGCCGACAAGTTCAAAGAGATTTCCGACATGATGATTTATTCTAAAGGTCCTGATTCATTGCCCGACGACATTTCCGCCGTACTCGATGAAATCGATCCGAAAAATTTGGTGGACGTGATTTTCGCCATCGACGCGACGGGAAGCATGAAGGACGACATCGAATTGCTCCGCGAAAAATTGATTTCGCGCTTGCAAGAAAAGCTGGCGAACTTCGGCGACATTCGCTTCGGACTTTTATTTTACCGCGACTATGGCGACAGCTTTAACACACGCGGGCTTCCCGTGAAGATGTTCGACTTTACGTGCGACTTTGAAGAATTTTCCAAAAATTTGAATTCGATAAAAATTCGCGGAACGGAAGGCGGCGACATTCCCGAAGCGGTGTACGAAGCTCTCTTCGCTTGCATGGATTTCTATGAATGGCGCGACAACGCTACGAAAAAAGTGATTTTGATTGGCGACGCAGAGCCGCACCCAAAGCCTCGCCGTAGCGGAAAATATTCCAAGGAACTCGTGGAAAAGACGGCTACCGAACGCGGAATAAGCGTCTCTGCTATAATCACGCCGGACGACAAGACGCGGAGAGGAAGGTAGATAGATTAGGTAATGGGTAATAGGTAATAGGTAATAGGTAATAGGTAATGGGTAATAGGTAATAGGTAATAGGTAAGAGAGTTTTTATGCTTTCCGACCGCGAAGCGGACGGAAACGCGAGCAGTGCGAGCGAATAAAAACTCGTAAGCACGGCTTGCCGTGCGTTATTTACTATTGATGATTTGCTCAATTGCCTATTGATGAGTTGCTCTATTTACTATTGACGACTTGCGCGATTTACTGTTGCTCAGTCATTAACCACCACCAAAGGTGGTGGCTTGAAATGTTAACCGCTCAAAGCGGTTAAGCTTTGCGGCTAGTCAAATAACTCGTCTTGCCTTTGGTCGTCATTCTCTTGGTTTTTGATGTATTCCCTGATGACTTCCTCGTCAAGACCCACCGTAGACACGAAATATCCCCGCGCCCACATGTGCTGCCCGCTGAAATATCTTTGCCTCTCTCCGTACATCCGCGCAATCCATATCGCGCTCTTCCCCTTGATGTACCCCACCACCTGCGACACGCTGTGCTTCGGCGGTATCGACATCAGCATGTGGATGTGGTCCGCCATCATGTGTCCCTCCAGCACCCTGCACTCCTTCTGCTCCGCCAGCCGTCTCGGCTCCTGTCCCAAATCACGCCTTATCCGTCCATACAGCTTTTTCTTCCTGTACTTCGGTATGAACACGATGTGGTACTTGCATTCATACTTCGTATGGTTTATACTTTCATTGTCTCCCATAGTTCTTTCTCCTGTGTGTGCCTTGCGCGGTCCACACTTGAGATTCTACTATGGGCTTTTTATTTCCGCAACTGTATAACTTTGACAGTCTCACCGGCATAGCCGGTGGTTTACTCTCTTAATTAAGGAATGTTTAAGATTGACTACACGAATTAGGTGCATTGAGATGGACTAATTTGAAAAATCCTCTAGCGCAGATTCGTGCAAATCGTTAAAATTAAATCATGATTTTAGATTTGACGATAACAATTCAGCCGAATGAAGAAGGCGACAAAAACTTCATTGAGAAAAAATTGCGAACAGCATTGATTGGCACTTTGAAAAAAAGCGGAAGCGATTTTTCGGCGAAGAATTTTAATTTTAAATTTGTAAAGAAATCAATTGACGCGCGACATGGCAGACAAAAATTTGTTTTGCGCTACAAAGCATTCACTGAAAGCGAGCGGGAAAAATTCGAGCGAAAAATTATTTGGAAAAAAGCGGACATTTCATATGGCGCGAAAAAAGTCTTGATTGTTGGAAGCGGACCTGCGGGACTTTTCGCGGCGTTGCGATTCTTGGAAAATGGAATTCAGCCCGTGATAATCGAGCGAGGCAAAGCCACTGGCGAGCGAAAGCGCGACATCGCGCAGATTTCCAAGCGCGGCATAGTTGACGGCGACAGCAACTATTGCTTTGGCGAGGGAGGAGCCGGAACTTTCAGCGATGGAAAGCTTTTTACCCGAAGCACGAAGCGCGGCGACGTTGAAAAAATCTTGCGCATTTTTTGCGAGTTTGGCGCGGACGAAAAAATTCTCACCGATTCCCATGCGCACATCGGCACCGACAGGCTTCCGCAAATTATAAACGCGATGCGCGAAAAAATAATTTCGCTGGGAGGGGAATTTTATTTTGGAATGCGATGCGTCGATTTTTTGACAGAAGAAAATTCTGGCAAAAAAGTCGTCAAAGGAATTCGCGCTGTTCAAATTGGATCAAATACAGAAAAAGAATTTTTGGGTGACGCGGTTTTTTTGGCGACAGGGCATTCCGCCTGCGATATTTATGAGAGGATTGCAAAAGTCGCGTGCGAATCCCTCGAAGCAAAAACCTTCGCGCTTGGCGTGCGCGTGGAGCATCCGAGAACTTTGATTGACAAAATTCAATTCCATGGGGAATCTGATTTAAACTTGGGCGCGGCGGAATACCGCTTGACAAGCCAAGTCGAGGGGAGGGGTGTGTATACATTTTGCATGTGCCCTGGCGGCTTCATCGTGCCTTCCGCGACCGAAAGCGAGCAAATCGTTTTAAATGGAATGTCTTGCGCCAAGCGAAATTCCCCTTGGTCCAATTCGGCGATTGTCGTGGAAACGCGCCCCGAAGATATTCCGCAAAAATTTTTCGAGCAGGCGAAAGAAGCGGGCGCGGTAGCTTTAGCCTCGTTGTATTTCAGGAGTTGGTTCGAACACGAAACTTTTTTACACGCTTCGGGTATGGATCAAAAAGCGCCGGCGCAATTGCTAAAAGATTTTTTGCGCGGAAAACTTTCATGCGACTTTCCAAAAGTCAGCTACACGCCGGGAATTGTTTCAAGCCGACTTGACGAATGGCTTCCGAATCAAATCGCGTTTCGCCTGAAGGAAGGGATAAGGGAATTCGACAAGAAAATGCGCGGATTTATTTGTGACGAAGCCGTTCTTTTTGCGAGCGAAACTCGCACGAGCACACCAGTTCGCATTTTGCGAGACCGTGAGACATTTGAATGCGTTGCCCTTTCTCGCCTTTACCCTTGCGGGGAGGGGTCAGGATATTCAGGCGGAATCGTTTCAAGCGCGATAGACGGCGAGAACGCCGCGCAGGCGGCGTTGCGTAAATTAGCGGCGGATTAATTGCACGTCTCATATTTTATTTGAAAAAAAGAATTTCTCATAAAGGCTCGCATTTTACTGAAATCGCCATTTCAACGCCCGTTTGAGAATTGTCAGATTTGTTTCCGCAGTTTTGAACATGAACGAACATAACTTGCGCGTTAAACTGTGCGTACTTGTTGAGATAGTAAGAGCCGCTGATTTTTATTCTATGCGTAAACTCGACCGTTCCTGATGGCAGCAACCATTTTGCGTCGTCTATGGCATTTTGCTTTTCCTCTTCCGTGGTCGCATGATCATATTTGTCGCTCGGATAAAAATTTTCTTTATCATCTTCATTCACTTTATCCAGCATAGAGAAACTTTTTTCTCCATGCGCTATAAGGCTGTAGCCAATTTTCGCTTCCCACTTTCTTTGCATTTTGTATCCAAATTCCAAAGCGAATCCCATGCAGTCCGGGCCATAGGGCGAGCCCATCCAACTTCTTATCGTGTCGCTCGGGCCATGCATATTTGGGCGGTCTGAATAAAACGTGTTGTCTTTCGAAGCCTTGACGTAAAGATACGGCATCGTCCAAATTCCTTCGAGCGTTCCAAACCACATGCCGCGATGCTTCGATGGAAAATACGCGTCAATGCCAAGTTGGAAACCCAAACTGTCCGGAGTCGTCGAGGATGATTCTGCGAAAGTGGTGATTTCATTTTGCGCCATCATTCCATATATTTTTAAATTTTTTATCGGACAAAATTCCAACAAGAACGCCATATATTGCGCGCTCTTTCTGTCATCGCTCCAATCTTCCGACCAAAGCCCGAACGAATGCATTATCATAAACGGATTTAAATTTTTAAATTCAAACGGACCGTTTATCAAAGTTCCTTCAAGGCATATCACTTTCAGCCTTTTGAAAAATTGCATTTCAAATTGATGCAAATATACATATTTGTTCGTGTTGACTTGAACGATGTCCATATTGTATTTAAAATAAGGCGAATATGCGTTGAGCTGAATGAAGGCTTGGGTCTCAAATGTGTCGTTATAAATTATGCTTCCGAGCAAAGTGCGTCCGATCCTCAAGCCTTCTCGCGCGGCGACTGCGTTCATTCCCCAATTCTCAAAACTGACACCCACGCTTCCATAAGCCCATGTCGGTTGGCTGAATTCCATGTCAGTATAGCTCAATGGAATGTTTGTAAAATTCCAAGGTCTTTGCGCCGCGTCATAATTTGCGCCCAAAAAGACTTCCGCGCCCGCCGAAAAATATTCTGAAATCCCGACAAGCACTGGCAGAGTCAGTAAATTGTCCTTGTAAAAATAATTGAATGACCAATCTATTTCAGGATTGCTCTTATAATAAAATTCAAGATTCGCATAAGGATTTACCGCCAGACCGAATGCTTTAGGAAAAAATCCTATGGGCTTTGAATGCAAAAAATTGTCCACTTCGTCATAGATCGCTTTACCCGAATCAGAAAGAGTTTCGCGGTCAATGTATTTGAAATAAAATTCAATTTCGCCGACGGTGAGCGGAGCGGTTTCAATGAACATCGGACGTTTGGTTTCTGTTTCAAGCGCGGCCATAGCATCGTACACCCAATGCGTCGACTTTATAAGCTGTGTTTTGTTTACGACTTGCGCACTTGCGAATGTAGGAAATAAAAGCAGCAAAATTGCCATGACGAAAATAATCATAGTTTTCATCATAAAATTAAAAAAATATTTTGTCAATGTGATTTGAAAAAAAGAAAAAACGCGCGACTCGATGAAATCCACGCCGCGTATCTTTAATGAAGGAAATTATTTTACTTGTAGGCAGTGCAAAACTAGTTTGCACTTCCTACTAAACACATACGCCCGCTTCGCGGTCGTTTTGTGTATGGAAATTATCTCACACGTCGGACCGCGCTATTGCGCAGATCCGACGAGACACATACGTCGCGACAAGTGCGCCGTTGGTTGCAAGGAAATTATTTTACTTGTAGGAAGTGCAAACTAGTTTGCACTTCCTACTAAACACATCCACTCGGCTTCGGCGGCGAGTTCTTCGCCCACAAACGCTTTGCCCGATTGCTTTACCATTCGCTCGGAAACGCGCAGGTTTTTGATTTCCATTCGCACCGTGTCGCCCGGACGAACTTGGTGGCGGAACTTCACTTTGTCCACCGTGCCCAAAAAGAAAAGGCTTCCGTCTTTGAATTTTTTTTGGTAGCTCAAAGCCGCGCCACCCGCTTGCGCCATAGTCTCAATCAAAATCACGCCGGGCACGACAGGATATTCTGGAAAATGTCCTTTAAAGAAAAAATCCTCGTCGGTGAATTTGCGCGTGCTCACGCTACCATCTTCGTCCGCGCTCACGATTTCGTCC
The DNA here is from genome assembly GCA_910584475.1 of uncultured Treponema sp. Lineage (GTDB taxonomy): Bacteria > Spirochaetota > Spirochaetia > Treponematales > Treponemataceae > Treponema_D. Next base: position 47,662 of record CAJUBD010000002.1, on the reverse strand, counting down.
ACGAACAAAAAAGGCTTGCGGTGCGGCAAAAGCGATTCAATGTTATTTGTAACTGCCATATTTTTTCCTTTGCGGAAAGTTCCGCAATACTTTTTCCGCTTGTAAGCGGATAACTTTATTTGGGGAGAACAAACCCTTCTACTTCGGAAGCGTGGGTTTTTCTTTCCCAAAACCCCATCTTTTCCCAAGCACCGCTTGGAGTGCAACCCCAAGCTCTCGCCGTTTTTCCACTTGTATTTATACTTCTTTCAAACTTTTCTGAAAACCACGACGCCGTTGTGTCCGCCGAATCCAAATGTCGCGCTCATCGCGCAATTCACTTGCGTTTCCAAACCAACATTCGGCGTGTAGTCCAAATCGCATCCGCCTTCGATGTCGGGATTTTCCAAGTTGATTGTGGGCGGAACGAAATCCTCGCAAATCGCTTTTACAGTCAAAATCGCTTCGATTGCGCCGGTTGCGCCTAGACAGTGCCCAGTCATGCTTTTTGTCGAAGAAATGTGCAATTTTTTCGCCGCGTCGCCGAATGATTTTTTTATCATTGTGGTCTCGCCCGAATCATTCTTTTTGGTGGAAGTGCCGTGCGCATTGTAATATTGAATTTCTTCTGGCTTCACGCCTGCATCGCGCATCGCTTCGCTCATCGCCGCCGCGCCTTGAATGCCGTCAGGATTTGGAGCCGTCAAATGGTAGCCGTCATTCGTGCTTCCGTAGCCGATGAGTTCAGCGTAAATTTTCGCGCCGCGTTTTTTTGCGTGCTCGTATTCTTCCAAAACCAAAACGCCGCTTCCCTCTCCCATCACGAATCCGTCGCGGTCTCGGTCGAACGGTCGGCACGCTTTGTGCGGCTCGTCAACATGAGAACGTGAAAGTGCCTGCAAAGCGTCAAACGCGCTCACGCAAAATCCGTTGATTGTGCTTTCCGCACCGCCAGCAAGAACCACGTCGCGCCTTCCGCATCTGATGTAGTCGAGCGCATCTCCAATCGCGTCAGTTCCGCTTGAGCAAGCAGTCGCAATCGTGTGGCACGCTCCGTGAATTCCAAATGCAATTGAAATATTTCCCGCCGCCTCGTTCGGAATGAGTTGCGGAATAGTCATCGGATTCACGCGCTTTCCGCCCGACTCGTGCCATTTGATGCAATTGTTTTCGGTGATTTCAAATCCGCCGATTCCGACACCCATAAAAATTGAGGTGGCATCAAGGATTTTTTCCTCGCCCAAAAGCGAAGCGTCTTCCAAAGCCATCTTCGCGGCAGCCACGGCATATTTTGTAAATCGCGCCATCTTTCTGGCCGCCTGCGCGTCCATAAAATTTTCAGGCGCGAAATTTTTCACCTCGGCGGCAAACTTTATGTTCGACGCGGAAGTGTCATAATAAGTAATTGGCGCAATTCCGCTTTTTCCCGCGCGCACCGCCATCCAAGTTTCTTCAACAGAATTTCCGACAGGCGTCACCGCGCCCATTCCAGTAACAACAACCCTTCTCATAATTCCTCCATTACATTCATATTTTTCATAGGCTCGCCCCATTTTCCAAGACATCTTCCGTCAATGGAAGAATAAGTTTTTTCGCCCGTTGCCAATACAGGAGCGGCCCTCATCAATCTTTCCGTAAATGAAACCGTTGTGTCCAACAGTTTTTCATCCTGCGTCACATTGCGAATTAGACAAAGAAAAATATCCGAGCCGTCGCCCATAGGAATCGTTTTCTTCACTTCCAATTCAAAACTGACGGGGCTTTCCGCAATGGTCGGCACATCCAGCACTTGTCCCCATTCCACAGTGGGCAGATACTTCATCTTGTCAGGCGCAGTTTTGCCATAGGTGCAACCATAATAGTCCGCCAAAGGCAGCATCTGTTCAGATACGAGATTGGCCGAAAAAATGCCATTTTTTCGTATCAAATCTTTTGTCTGCTTTTCCTCGCCTATGCAAGCCATCACTCCAAATCCCTCTGAAGAATGACAATATCCGAACCAACAAAAAAGACCGAAATGTGGCTTTCCATCTTCTTGTTTTGTGCCATAAAGAAACAACGCTTGCGGACAAAAATCATTGCCAATCTTAGTTTTTACCTTTGCCATCGTGGTCGCTCACTCCATTCGCTACTGAATTTTTAGCAACCCATTCCGCCGTCTACTCCCAAAACTTGCCCGCTGATGTATGTAGAAAAATCGCTCGCTAAAAAAAGCACCGCGCCCGCCACGTCGTCTACAGAGCCGGCTCTGCGAAGCGGAATTTGTGAAATCCAATTTTCGCGGATCTTTTCATCCACGGCCTGCGTCATATCCGTATCGATGAAGCCTGGCGCGACGGCATTCACGCGCACTCCTCGACTTCCAACTTCCTTCGCCAAACTTTTCGTGTAGCCAATCAAGCCCGCCTTGCTCGCAGAATAATTCACTTGACCCGCGCCTCCATGCAGACCGACAATGCTCGTCATATTTATGATTGAGCCGCGCTTTTTGTGAATCATGTCGTTTGAAACGATTTGCGTCGTGACGAAAACGCCAGTCAAATTCACGTCCAAAACTTTTTTCCAATCTTCCATTTTCATATGGAAAGAAAGTCCGTCCTTCGTGATGCCAGCATTGTTAACCAAAATATCGAACGCGCCCGCCTCTTTGAGCGCGTCTTTCACCACTTGGGAAAGCTGTTCAGCGTTTGAAGCGTCGGCATAAATCTCATGGAATGCAGTTCCGTTTTCAGCGGCACATTTTTCCAAGGCGTCTTTGTTTGCGCTCGGCTTCGTGCACAAGCCCCACACTTCCGCGCCGTTTTGCAAAAACATTTCAGTAATTTTTTTTCCGATTCCTCTGCTCGAGCCAGTTACGAGCGCCTTTTTGTTTTCCAAAAGTTTCATATTTTCTCCTATAAAAAATCAAGAGCGAAATTTGTCGCATACTTGCGCCTGCTTGCCGAGTTTCCGTAAGAAAACTCGCTCGCAATAATTAGTTTCTATATCAAATATTCTTAATGCTTTCCGCCGAATTGATTGGAACGCATTTTAGTTCCGCGCCAAATTCTGTTTTCGCCCAAAGTCCGCTCAAAACTTGTCCCGGACCTGGCTCGAACACGCTCCATTCCTCGCCGTTCGCTTTTCCGGCTTGAATCATTTGAGCCAAAACCGATTCTTCGTCCGTCCAGCGCACGGGATTCGTCAAATGAAGCACTGCGGATTTTTTCGCGTTTTCTCCGCTCGCTTCCTGCTTTCCAGAAACATTGCTGAAAAGCGTGATTTTCGGATCGCTGAATTTTACGGCGGAAATTGCCTGCTCGAATTTGTCGGCGGCACGTTGCATAAGCGGACAATGGAATGGACCTGCCACAGCAAGTCGCACCGCCCTGCGCGCGCCCGCTTCTTTCGCAAGGGCTTCAGCCTTTTCCAAAGCGTCGAATGTTCCGCTGATTACGGTTTGAACTGAACTGTTCAAATTGGCGGCATAGGCGTCAGGAATTTTCGACGCGATTTCGATTACTTTTTCAGGAGAAAGTCCGAGAATCGCGCTCATTCCCGGAGCGTGTCCTTCGTTTTCTGCGGCAATTTGTTCGCAAACTTCCTGCATGATTTTTCCGCGCTCCGCTACGACTTTCACGACATCCTCGAACGAAAGCACGCCCGAAATATAAAGCGCTGGAAATTCGCCTAGACTGAATCCCATCGCGGCGGAAGGCTCGATTCCCTTTTCCTTGAGCGCGGTGCAAATCGCAAGCGAGGCGGCAGTAATCGCCAACTGGCTGTTGTCGCTGCGCGAAAGTGTCGCCGCGTCGCTTTCCCACAAAAGCTTCGGAACATCGATCCCAACGATTTTTGAAATGTCGTCCAAGACTTTTTGCGCCGAAGAAAATTCTTGGGCGACATCTTTAATCATTCCGGGAGTTTGCGCTCCCTGACCCGGAAACAAAAACGCGTATTTTTTTGACATAGCTTCTCCCTATAAAAATTCTTATGATTGAAAATGACAAATTTTCCAAAATTGTCATTTTAAGAAATTATATCATATTCTGCCGATTATGTCTAGTGAATTTTGAATGCAAAGTCTGCGCCGCAATTGGCATTGATTTGACCACTTGAGAATTTTGCGCTGATAATTATATCTGTGTCCCATCCATCCCTTCTGTGTTCATCTGCGTCTAATTTACATTGTCCACGCTTTGCATTTTTTTCAATTCCGATTTTCCGGTTCTCGTCAAAACGAAAAGTCCTTTTTTATTTTGCGCGATGAAATTTTTTTCTTGCAATTCTGCTACGCGCGATTCGATATAATCTTGCGGGCGATCTTCGCAAATGAATTGCGCGATGATTTCGTTTTTGGAATTTTTTCTTTTGGCTAGCGATTTCAAAATCTCGAATTGCAGTTCAGCGATTTTTGCAAGCCGCTCTTCTTCTGCTTTTTTTATGAGAAGCGCGTTTTTCTTTTCCGCCTCGGATTTTTCAAAATAAAAATTCTTTAGCGAATCGAAAATGAATTGCGCGTAAGCGTCTCGTCCGTCTTTTACCAAATGCAAATTGTCGGGCGCAAAAAAGTCGTCGTGCCCTTTTGAAAAATTTTCCCAATCGATGATATGCAAGTTCGGAAATTTTTTCGCATATTCTTTCAAGCGCGAATTCATTTTTACAATTTTATCGTTCGTAACCGTCAGCCAAAAAACTTCGCGTTCGCCGATAAGCTCCATTATCGCGTCTTTCGTATTTTGGGATGAATCGCCATTGCTTCCCAAATGAATTACGACAGGATTCCCCAATTTCGATTCGGCGACCAAATCTTCGAGCGGCTCGTAAATGCTCCAAATGCTTCTCGATTTTTTTGCGTCTATGTAGATGTTCGGAAAAAATTCATAAAGGCTGTTAGACGCGCCGAGCATAATCGAATCGCCAAACGCCGTGATTGCGAGATTTTTTATTTTTTCGTCGAGATTTTCCTCTTGGGAAAATCCATCGTTTTCTGACTCCAAATTTTCGAGAATTTGCGTTTCATTTTTTTGCGAAATTTCTGCGCGCTGATAATTTTCATTTTCATAAAATCGCGATTTTTTTTGTTCCAGCAGAATCCTGTTTTCTTCCAATTCTTTTTCGAGCGCGTCCATTTGATTTGTGTAATCTTGCATTGTCGTAAATTTGTAAATGCCAAGCGCAGTGATTGCGAAAATCCCGACAAGCGTGATTATTTTTAGTGCCTTGTGCTTGCCAGTTCTCGTCAGCCCGAAATGAATTAAAAAGGACGAGGCAAAGGTGAGGGCAAGAATAGCCAAAATTTCCAAAAAATAAAACTTCTCAAGTATGAATATATGTTCACATATAAATATAATTGGATATTGCACCAGATAAATTTCATAGCTCAATGAGGCGACGAATTTTAAAATCGTGTTGTCCTTGTTTGCTATCAATGCGCCATAATCTATTAGACTTGTCGTAAGAATCGTAGTTATGGTCAAGGCGAGGGGGAACACTTCGCTTTTGCCATCAACGAAAATGAACAAAAAGAATAAAAATGACATATAAAGCGCAAAGACGATTTTTACGGCAGTTTCGTTGTTGAATTTTATCGGCAACAAATTCCGCTTGTAGCAATGACAGAATCCCAAAGATATTCCGAGCAGCCAAGAAAATGCGTGCGAAAAAGTATTGTAATATGCGCTTGTTATGTTTGAAGTGAAGCAAATTTTGTAAAAGAAAATCGCGCTGATTATTCCGAGGCTTAGCGTGATTATGACAGGAATTCCTTCGCTTGACTTGTCGGCAATTTTTTTTAGGGCGACAAAAACGAAAGGAAAAACCAATTCAAATTGCAGCAAAATTGCCATGTACCAAAAATGCATGAACGGCGAATTTATGTGCGTCGAAAAATAATCGTGCTTGACGCTCAGCTGCCAAAAATTGTTATATCCCAAAAGTATCGAAGCGACTTCTGGCTTTAAGTTTACTGCCTTTATGTTTTTGAAAAATGATATTGTAAAAATTGTCGCGAAGACAGTTATTACAATTGGTATGTAAATCTTAATAAAACGATTTTTGTAATATTTAAAAAACGAGAATTTTCTTTTGTTGAAATTTGTTATGCAAGATAAATATCCGCTTAACGTAAAAAAAGAACAGACGGCAAGACATCCACCCTTCAATATGTCAAGGTGATAAAAGAGGACGGCGAAGCAAGAAACATTTCTGATGATGTCCAAGCTCTTGTAGTATTCCTTTTTTATTTTTATATTTTCGCTCATCCCTGCCATGTATAATTTTTATCGAAGGAGCTGCGTGCATTTTTGCGATAAAATTTCTCTCCTCCTTTGAAATTTGTGATAATATTTTGCGGAATTTTTTCAAAATCAATTTTCATAGAATTTATTTTATCACAAGTTCTATATAAATACAAGAAATTTTGCGATAAAATATGCGCGCTTGCGATAAAATCTTGAAATGGCTTTGGTTGCGATAACGCGATTTGCGATATTTCTTAAGAATTTGCGATAAATTCTCACAAGTTTGCGATAAATATTATTCAGTTACGATATTTTGGTTTGCGATAAAATATGCATACTTGCGATAACGCGATTTGCGATAAACTTAAGTCAACTTTGCGATATTTTTTTGTTGCAAGAAATTTTGATTTGTAATAGAATAAATCTTATGAAAAGTGAAATGCGATTTGGTTTTGTCGGAATGGGAAATATGGCGCAGGCGATTGCGGCGGGATTCGTCGCGTCGAAAAAAATTGCGGCGGAGAATATTTTTGCGTTTGCGCCCAATCAAAAAAAATTAAGTGAGAATGCAAAGAAAATCGGCTTTGTTCCGTGCGCTTCGAATTTAGATTTGGCGAAAAATTGCGATGTGATTTTCATCGCTTGCAAGCCGTATCAAATTGAAAGCGTTTTGTCAGAAATCGGAGACGCGCTCAAAAACAAGGTTTTGGTTTCGATAGCGGCGACATGGACGCTTGCGACTTACAAAAATGCGCTTGGCAACATTTTCGATTCCATTCGGATTCAATGCGTCATGCCGAACACTCCTTCGCGAATTGGGCAGGGCGTGATTTTGTTTGAACAAGAAAATTCACTTGGCGAGGGCGAGGCTGAAACACTCAAAGATTTGTTCGGCGCGCTCGGTTTGGTGGAAACGCTTCCTTCGAGGTTAATGGGAATTGGCGGCGCGATAAGCGGATGTGGACCGGCTTTTATGGACTTGATAATTGAGGCTTACGCCGATGCCGCGGTGAAATATGGAATCGCGCGTGAACAAGCATATCGACTGGTGGGCAAAACGATGGCGGGAAGCGCGGATTTGCAATTGCAGACTGGCGGGCATCCTGGAGTCTTGAAAGACGCGGTTTGCTCTCCGGGCGGCACCACAATTCGCGGAGTTTGCGCTTTGGAAAAATCAGGACTTCGCGCGGCGTGCATTGCGAGCGTGGATGCGGTTATGGGTAAATAAAGGAGTTAATGTATGGAAAGCAGGGCATTGGTAGTTATAGACATTCAAAACGACATCACGAAAAACTACAAGGATGTAATCGACAATATCAACGCCGCCATCGGATGGGCGGTCAGCAAAAACATGCACATTGCCTACATTAAGCACAATAATTTGTCGCCCTTCATCCCTAAATTCAAGCCTAATACGAAAGGGGTGGACTTCGTTCCCGAAATGAAAATTGCGTCTGAAAATGTATTTGTGAAAAACAAGTCCAACGCGCTCACAAGCAAGGAATTTGTCGATTTCATAAACAAGAACAAAATCAAGGAGTTTTATGTGGCGGGCGCGGATGCCGTGGCGTGCGTAAAGGCGACTTGCACAAGCATGGCTCAGAGTGGCTATGCCGTTCATGTTCTCGCGGACTGCATTACTAGTTATAATCGGAAGAAAATTCCACAGATGCTGAAATATTATGAGCGCAAAGGGTGCATTGTTGAGCATTCACGCATTGCGTAATGCGCTATTTACATTTCGCTCTTTTTTTGATACAATTCTTATCATGCAGATAATTCCTGTTGCGAGCGGAAAAGGCGGCGTGGGAAAAAGTCTTCTCTCCGCAAATTTGGCAGTCGCGCTTTCCCAGACCGGAAAAAGAGTCGTGCTCGCCGACTTGGATTTGGGCGCGTCAAACTTGCATCTTGTTCTCGGTCAGCCTTCTCCGAAAAACGGACTTGGCACTTGGCTTATGGGCGGTGGAAATTTTTCGGATGTCATCGCTCCCACCGAATACGAGAACCTAAAGTTCATCGCGGGCGACAGCGAAATTCCGGGGCTTACCGCGCTCAAAGCACCGCAGCGGACTCGCCTCATAAAAAATTTTAAGACCATCGATGCCGATTATCTCATCATAGACTTGGGTGCGGGAACACACCAAATAATTTTGGATTTGTTCTTGCTTTCGCCGCAGGGAATCGTTGTAAGCGCGCCCGCTACAACTGCGATTTTGAACGGATATTTGTTTTTAAAGAACACGGTTTTCAGGCTTTTGAATTCGAGTTTCAAGCCGGGAAGCGCGACGGCGAAATGGTTTTCAAATCTCAAAAAAGATTCGTCACAATTGCAGCAGCTCTACATTCCGAAAATGCTCGCGGAAATCGCGAAAGTAGATCCGAAAAGCGCGGCGGCGTTCGACAGAAACTTGCGGATTTTTCGTCCAAGGCTCGTGATGAACATGCTCGAAGACCCGAAGGACGCGGATCGCGCGTTGCGAATCCGCCGTTCGTGCAAAGAATATTTGAATGTGGAAATCGAGCATCTGGGCGTAATGTACCGCGACTCTCTTGAAGACAAGGCTTTGGCTTCGCGCCTGCCCATCGTGGTATACAAGCCGCAAAGCATTCTTTCTCAGGCAATCTATCGCATTGCGGAAAAAATTCTTGCGAGCGACACTTTGGAATTTGGCGGGGACTTCGAGCCGCCGGCGGACGGCGCAAATAATTCGTTTGAGATAATGTCGGAAGAAGCGTCAGACGACTATGAGGCTAAAATGGCGGGCCTTCAAGATTTGCTCGGAAGCGGCGCACTTTCCACGGGAGAACTGATTGAAACAATAAGAACTCAAGCCTACGAATTGACGCAGTTGAAAAAGGAAAACACGCTTTTAAAATCAAAGCTCGTAAAAGCAGCAGGGCTCGGCTTTAAGATTTGATTTCGGGAAATTTTAAAATCAGCGACTAAAATGATGCGCAAGTCTTGCGAGTTGCCGTCGTGCTTTTCGCTTTATTTATTTTTGCGAAAAACTTGCATGCTGATTTTAACGCGAGTTTCCTTAAAAACTCGTTTATCATTCATCGCAACTTCTGCTTGAAACTTCGCGTTGCTCGTCGCGAAATGTTTAAGTGCGAAGTTGCGTTTTCAAACAGCGAAAAGTTGAAGCTGTTTGAAAATTTAAGGAAATTTTATGGAACGTCTTGACAAAATTCTTTCTCACGCTGGACTCGGAACGCGACGCGATGTGAGGCGCATTTTGCACTCTGGCGCGGTTTGTGTAAACGGAGAAGTCGTGTACATTCCAGATATACATATTGATTTGGAACGCGATGAAATCCTTGTGAACGGAAATCCGCTCGCACTTGAAAAAAATGTTTACCTTATGATGAACAAAGTCGCGGGAACAGTTTGCACTTCAAAGGAGGGGGAAAGGCAAACTGTGTTTGAGCAGCTCGATGAAAATTACCGCACGCCGTATTTCGTCTCGCACCTGCATTTGGTCGGCAGACTTGACGCGGACACGGAAGGACTTTTGATTTTTACCACCGATGGCGCGCTTACGCACAAATTGATTTCGCCAAAAACCCGATGCGAAAAAAAATATTTCGTGCGCTTGAAAAAAAATATTTTGCCCGAAGAGCGCGGCGTATTACAAGAAAAATTTTCGCGCGGATTTAAAATTCCTGCGGAGGGCGCGGAAAGCGAATTCGTTTCGCTTCCGGCAAAAATCGAATTCACGGAAAATGCGAACGAAGTTTTCCTTACTATTTGCGAGGGAAAATTTCATCAAGTAAAGAGAATGTTTCGCGTTTTTGAAAACGAAGTTTCGTATTTAAAACGCGTTCAAATTGGCGCACTCGCACTGGACGAAAATCTCGCTCCCGGCGAATACAGGAAAATGACGGCAGGGGAAGTTTCGCTTTTTTCGTCATTTTCGTGCTTGCCACGGGAATATGCTTCCAATACAGATTGTCGGGTCAGGCCCGACAATGACAAAGAAATTCAAATTAAAGTGAACGGAGAAAAAAATGACTGACATCGAAATTGCGCAGAAAAACAAAATGACCCAGATTTCGCAAGTAGCGAAAAAAATCGGCATCGAAGAAAACTCTCTTGAACTTTACGGCGCGTACAAGGCGAAAATAAATTTTCCAAAACTGCGCGAATTGCAGGAAACGGCGCGCGAAAAAAATGCACGCGGAAAATTGATTTTGGTGACGGCGATTACGCCGACACCTGCGGGGGAGGGGAAGTCCACCGTTACGATTGGCTTGACCGACGGGCTTTGCAAAATCGGAAAACGCGCGGCGGCGGCTTTGCGGGAACCTTCGCTCGGACCTTGCTTCGGCGTAAAGGGAGGGGCTTGTGGCGGCGGCTTTGCGCAGATTGTTCCGATGGAGGACATCAACTTGCATTTTACGGGCGACATTCACGCGATCACTGCCGCCAACAATCTTATCGCCGCGCTCATCGACAATCACATTCAGCAGGGAAACGATTTGCAAATCGACCCTCGCACGATTTCGTGGAAACGCTGCTTAGACTTGAACGACCGACAGCTTCGTAACATCGTTTCAGGTTTGGGAAAACGCATCGACGGAATGCCGCGCGAAGATCATTTTCAGATTTCCGTGGCTTCGGAAATTATGGCGATTGTCTGCCTTTCCAAAACTATTTCTGAATTGAAAGAAAAAATTGCGAACATTACGATTGCTCAAAATTTTTCAAAGCAAGATGTGAAATTCGGAGAATTGAAATGCGTTGGCGCGGTGGCTGCTTTGCTCAAGGACGCGATTCGACCGAACCTTGTCCAGACGCTCGAAAAAAATCCGGCGTTCGTGCACGGCGGGCCTTTCGCAAACATCGCGCACGGATGCAATTCCGTAAACGCGACGCTTTGCGCTTTGGCGAGCGCGGATTATGTTGTGACGGAAGCGGGCTTCGCTGCGGATTTGGGCGCGGAAAAATTCATGGACATAAAATGCCGTTCGGCGAAAATCGCGCCGGATGCGGTTGTAGTCGTGGCAACAATTCGCGCTTTGAAAATGCACGGCGGCGTTGCGAAAAATGCGCTCGCTTCGCCCGATGTTTCTGCAGTGGAACGCGGCTTTGAAAACCTCAAAGTACATTTGGAAAATCTCGCCAAGTTCGGCGTGAGGACTGTCGTCGCCGTGAACAAATTTGTGACCGACACCGAAGAAGAAATTGCTGCGTTGAAAAAACTTTGCGAGCAAAACAATTCGCGTGCGATTTTGTGCGAATCGTGGGAAAAAGGCGGAGATGGAGCGATCGATCTTGCTCGCGCTGTGACGGAAATTGCGGAACGCGGCGAAAACAATTTTCATTATTTGTACGAGGATTCTCTTTCGCTAAAAGAAAAAATCGAAACGCTTGCAAAAGAAATTTATCGTGCGGAGCGAGTGGAATTTGCCGATGCCGCTTTGAAAAAAATCGACGCGCTCGAAAAATCAGGCTACGGAATTTTTCCAGTTTGCATGGCGAAAACACAAAGCTCAATCAGCCACGATCCGAAACTCTTTGGCGCGCCGAGCGGCTATACATTCCCTGTTCGCGATGTGCAACTTTATTCCGGCGCAGGATTTGTAGTCGCGCTTTCAGGTGAAATCATGACGATGCCAGGCTTGCCGAAAACTCCCACCGCGATGAACATTGACATTGACGACGATGGAAAAATTACGGGACTTTTTTAGTGAAAAGTTGATTTAGGTAATGAGTAATAGGTAGCAGGTAATGCGCGAGTTTTTGTGGTTCTTGTGAGCGAAGCGAACAAGAATGCGAGCCTTTCGGCGAGCAAACAAAAACTCGTAAGCAAATCGAAGATTTGCGGCTTTTTATGCGATCTCTTTTTTTATCGCGGACAAAAGTTCGCTGTATTCTGTGAAAGCTTGCAGTGAAGGATTGTCCTTTATGATTTGTTCGGTGGAGCGGAAGAGAAATCCTGCCTTGCTCGCGCGAATCATCGCGAGATCGTTGAACGAATCGCCAGCCGCGATTGTTTCAAAGCCTACGCTTTGCAATGCTTTTACCGTGGAAAGTTTTGATTGCTCGCAGCGCATTTTGTAGCCAGAAATTTTTCCGCTTGGCTCGACCTTGAGTTCGTTGCAAAAAATCGTCGGCTGCCCCAATTTTTTCATCAGCGGCGCGGCAAATTGGCTAAATGTGTCACTCAAGATTATCGTCTGGCAAACCGAGCGAAGTTCGTCCAAAAATTCTTTTGCGCCGGGAATCGGATCGATTGTCTGTATCACATCTTGAATTTCTTTCAAGCCAAGATTGTGTTCTTCCAAGATTTTCAGGCGAAACGCCATGAGCTTGTCGTAGTCCGGCTCGTCGCGAGTAGTGCGCGCGAGTTCAGGGATGCACGCGGCTTTCGAAAAGGCAATCCAAATTTCAGGAACGAGAACTCCTTCAAGATCAAGGCAAGTCAGATACATAAATTTCTCCAAAATTTTTCTAAAAAAAATTATACAGAAAAGTCAGATAAAATGCAATAGAAAAAATTTTGTATGAGATTGCAACTTGTTGCGGCGCGAACCATAAACAAGCGAGTTTGCAAATCAAACTCGAAACTAAAAATTATCTTTTAAAATCAATCCTCACCAATTTTCTTCCATTCGGCAGTATATGTTCCACAGAGCCGATTATCTGATACTCAATTTCACGCATTGCTTTTTCCAATTTAAAAGGTATTGTAAAATGTAAATCCAACCTCATTATCGCAATTATAAACTAAACTTAAGGTATCTTACGAAGTTAGAAATTCAATCTTTGATTGGAAACCGACTTTTTAGGATACCTTTGCAAGCACAACAGTTGAAGTTTTAGGCGTTTTCGGACGCTTGGAATATGGGGTTTCGTGTGTGGCAAAGGCGCACGAGACCCTTTTTTATTTTCAAGGAGAAACGCCAATGACCAACGAGGAAATTAAGAAATCACTTCAAAAACTTTATCAATGTGGGACTGATTTTACGGTCATTCAGTCGGGAAAGAAGTCTTCAAGGGTAAACGGCTGCTACAAGCCCGGCACGCAAGAAATAATCCTTCACAACAAGAATTTCAATTCAGACAATGCGATTATCTATACCGCGATACACGAATTCACCCACCATGTTTTGACGACCGAAAAGGGTGTCAAAAATGTCAAATGCCACAGCGGGATTTTCTGGTCTGCCTTTTATGACTTCATAGACATTGCCATTGAAAAAGGAATTTACAAACGCGAAAGAAGCAACGCGACAAAAGCCCTGATTGACGAGGCGAAACAAATTCAAAAAGAAATTATTGATGCCCAAAAACGGCTCGGCGACCTGCTCTTTCAAATTCAGGAATCCTGCGAAAAGAACGGCGAGCGATATGAGGATGTCGTTGAGTCGGACTTGCAGATGACGCGGAACAGGGCGAAAGATTTGCGGTCGATGTGCGTCAAGGGCGAAGAACTTTCGGACGAGATGGCAAAGGTTGTCGCAACCGCCAAAGACATGATGCTCGCCAAGCAAGCGGCTGAAAACGGAAAGACAGTCGAGCAGGTCAAGGCGGTCGCGAAACAGAAGCCAAAGGCAACGGACGACGACATAGAGAATCCGCAAATGCTGCTCAAAGAAAAGAAGCGGCTTGAAAGAACCATAGGGCAATTACAAGACAGGCTCGTGCAAGTCGAAGAAACCTTGCGCAGCATGCAAGGCGAATGACAGGAGTGCTCATGGACAGTTCACAGATTGATTTTGTCGGAAAGTACATAAAGAGGCACAAAAGGGGAATCTCCAGCATGGAGGCGTTCGGCTTCGGAATCACAAGGCTTTCGGCGGTGATTTACATATTGCGCGACAGGGGCTACCAGATTGAAAGCGAGTGGCGCACCTGCAAAAACCGATACGGACATACTACGCGATACGTCCGCTATGTGTACAGAGGGGGCGGCAAATGAAGGTGTGGAAATTCGGGTGGTTTTGGCGGTGCAGGGGCGCGGACGGCAAAGTACTGCTTTTCGCCGACAAACTGGAAGCGTTGCTTTGCGCGAATGGATTCGGAACTGACCAAGCGGCGGAACTGCGCTATGAGATGTGCGGAAGAAAAATAAGGGCGATTGAAAAGGCAATCGCAAAGGAGGCTAAAAATGCTGGCAGAGATTGAGAAGGTCGCGGCGGAAACCGGCGGATTTGTGAAAAGGTACGAATTCAATCCTGAAAAGAAAGAATTCAACTTTTGCATAATGCCGCTTCCAACAATGGAAAGGGAAGTTGAAAAAGCCGGAGCGAGAGAGCAAAGAATCGGCGACAAGATTTATATTCCGTCGCTTGATGTCGATGAGTGCGAAATTGACGGCGAGCATTTTGCCGCGCTGCACTTGAAAGACGTTCCCGCGATTTTCATCCACGACAAAAACGGAAAGACTTTCAGTTTTGAAAACATATTGTTCCAACACTGCATTGACGCGAATAAATCGGGAAAAGCATTTGAAGAAACTCCGCTGGGAAAGTATCTGTCTGGACCTTTTGCGGACGCGCTCAAAGAGACTTTCGGCGATTCGCTGAAAGAAGTTTCCTTGCTTTCCAAAGACAATGTTTTCAATCAAGAAAGCGATGTGTACATGCCCTATTTCAGAGACGAGGCGCACAGAATAAAGTCTTTTGAAAACGAGACTTGGTGGTGGTGGCTAAAAACGCCTTGTGCGTCGAATGCTACCTACTTCTGTGTTGTCCACTACGGTGGCATTAGCGACGACTCCATTGCCAGTAATAGTGACGGTGGCGTCGCCCCCGCTTTCCGCATTGCGTAGCAATGCGCTGTATCTTGAAATCACGCGGCTTCATGCCGCGCGTCAAGACGGCAACAACATCTGCGTGGAACGGCGCGTCACATACCTCCCATGTGACGGCGGGTTCGATTCCCGCGCCACGCTAGAGTGTCAGCAGTTCCCTTGCTTAACGCGACACTCGCAAATCTTAAATTCAGCGTCAAAATGCCACCGCTGGATTTTGGGGTTTGCCAAGTAAAAAAAAACGATAAAGCAAGGTGGTGAGCGCGCCCAATTTGGAGAGAAGCATAGGGGGATTTTTATGTACGAGAGAATTGTCGAAAGCGGTCTGTGTGAATTCACGGACACTTCAAGAATGCGCCGCGCGGAGTGGCTCGAACTCCGCCGGAACGGAATTGGGGGAAGCGATGCTGGCGCGATAATGGGCTTGAACAAATACGCGACACCGCTTTCCGTCTATCTCGCCAAAAAGGACATGTCGCACTTCGAGGGAAACGCCGCCACGGAATGGGGCAACATACTCGAAGACCCGATTCGGCAAAAAGCGAAAGAGGAATTGGGAATTCAGATTGAGACCGTGCCAGGAATGCTCACTTCAAGGGAACACCCTTTCATGAACGCGAACCTTGACGGGCTTGTGTTCGTTGACGGAAAAAAGGAAATCGCCGGCAACATCGTGTCTGGTCTCGGAGGGCACGAGATAAAGACATCAAGGACGGGCGATGGATTCACGGCGGACGAAATCCCCGACTGTTATTACTGTCAAGTTCAGCATTACATGGCGGTAACTGGTCTGCCGTTCTTCGTACTCACCGTCTACATCTTGGACAGGTACGAGGGAAATCATTATGTGATTCCTCGCAACGATGAATTCATAGAGAGGCTTATAAAAACGGAAGAGGACTTTTGGAGCAACAATGTCCTCACAAACAATCCGCCCGCGCCCACGGGAAACGAAAACGAGGCGGACTTGGTGAAGTTGCTTCCGATGGCGGAAAGCATTCAACTCGGCGCGGATTCGGAAGGTATCATCGACGAGTTGCAGGAAGTCAAGTCGAAGATGAAGGAACTTGACACGAGGAAAACAGCACTTGAGGAGCGGCTGAAACTTTCAATGAACGAAGCGAGCGGGAACGAGGACGCGGAAAAGACCACCGCAATTTGCGGCGCATACAGAATCACATACAACAAGCAGACACGGACTTTGGCAGATTCGGACGCGCTGAAAAAGGCGGGACTGTTCGAGACCTACTCCAAAACAAGCGTGTCAAAGGTCATGCGCATTTCGGCGAACAAATAGGGGAAAAGCGAAAGCGGATTCTTTCGTGCGAGGTGGGAAAATAAATGAAATTGAAAATAGAAACAAAAGAGTTGGTCAGCAAGATTGCGATGTGCAACGAGAACATCGAAAACTTTCTGACAAAATTCAACGAGGATGATTGCTACGACAGTTTCGACACCGACAAGAGAATCTCCATAACGGAAGGCTTGGAATGGCTCGAAGCAAATGAGCACCGTGATTGGTTCAGGAACTGCAAGAATTCAAACCTTGCGATGGCAATCTTCTGGAACAACGCGCGGAAAACATTTATGGGGCGGCTCGTGGCGTTGAACGAGACGGAGACGACGTGATGACAAGGATTTTTTGCGACAGGTGCAATGCGGAGGTTGTCGATGACTACCGCAGATATTGTCTAAAATTGGGCGGGTATGACCTGTGCGATGATTGTTCAAAACTTTTTCTGAAATTCATAAAAGCCCAAGTCATATCTCAAGACGAACAGTTGCGCTTTTTGAAGAAGCAGGAGGTGTAGATGAGATTCCTTTGGTGCGACGTGGAGACGACGGGGCTTGACCCAACCAACGCCTCCGCATTCCAGATTGCCTTCATACTCGTGGACAACGGCAAGTGTTACGGCGAGCGGTGCTTTAACTTCAACCCGCTTTCCGACAAAATCCTCTATGACGAGGACGCGGGAAAAGTCCACGGTTACACGAAAGAGCAGATTGAATCTTTCCCGCCTGAAAGCGAAATCGCGCAGAACATTATAAGGTTCTTGGACAACGCGACAAGGCTTTACACGGCGGACGGCAGCAGGTATGAGAAGATGGTTTTCGCGGGGTACAACTCCGACGAGTTCGACTGGAATCATGTCAAGGCGGTCTTGGAACGCAACGGCGCAAGGATGGAGGACTATTTCTGCGGCAAGGCGGACGTGTTCAAGCAGGTGAAAAGGGCGGGCGAGGCGAGGAAGATGCCCTATCTCCCGAACAGAAAGTTGGGAACGGTCTGCGACCACTTTCAAATCGAAATGGAAAAGGCGCATGACGCTTTGTCCGACATAAGGGCGACCCGCGAGGTCGCGAAATCGCTTCAAAGGCTGGGAATACCTTTGATGGTTTAAGGAGATATGATAAAAACGCCGCTGAAATAGCGCGGCATTTTTATCATGACAAGTTTGCAACGCAAACTTGCTTATATACTAGTGCGCGTCGCAACAAGTTGCTTAACGCGCACATTAAAAAGTCAATCGAAAGTTCAAACTTTCTTCTTGACTTTTTATTTGGAGGAAAAATATGAAAACAGACGGAAGCAACGCGCTTGAGAAAACGAAAGAAAGGCAGAAGGGCGGAACGCTCGGCGAGTGGCTCGCATTGCGCAAGGGCAAATTCAACGAAGTCATTCCCTTGCAGACGCTGAATCTCGACAGATTCCTGCAAAGTGCGATTCGCGAGATAACGAATCCGAAAGTGCCGCTTTTGCGTCAATGCACGAAGGAATCAATTGAAAGAAGCCTTGTCGAAGCGGCGAGTTACGGCTTGGAACTCGGAGGTGTGCTCGGTCAAGCGTACCTCATACCCTACAACGAATCATTTCCAAACGGTAGGGGCGGCTGGGAAAAGAAAATGACCTGTCATTTCCAAATGGGCTACAAGTGTCTTATCGCGCTCGCCCGCCGTTCGAAGACCATAAAGACAATCGCGGCGGAGCCGGTCTATGAGAATGACCATTTCGAGGTTCAACTTGGGTGCGGGCGAAAACTGTCGCACACGATGGACTTGATGAAGGAGCGCGGGAAGATAATAGGTTACTACTGCCTTGTTGAATTGGAGAACGAGGGAATCCAATTCGCGGTGATGTCAAAGAAAGATGTGCAGAGACACCGCGACCAATTCTCAAAAGGCTACAAGGAAGAGGACAAGGAGAACAATTGGAACAAAAATTTCGACGCGATGGCGTTGAAGACCTGCGTGATAAAGGCTCTGAAACTCTGCCCGATTTCGGTCGAGGCGCTGGAGGCTGTGCGCAAGGAGGAGATTTCGGAAGTCGCGCCTGAAGAATTGCGTGAAGTAACGGGCAATGTCGCGTTCATTCAGGACGAAACGCCGCCGCAAATTGAAGCACCGAAAGGAGAGCCGTCGCAGATTCCGCAGGGCGGCGCACAGACGGAAAAACTTGCGAATCAGGCGATGGAACTCACGCCGGAAGAAGAGGCAGAAATAGACGCGGCGTGGGAAAACGGGCGGACTGCGGAAGCGGGAACTCCAGACGAGTTGTTTTAGGGTGATTGTATGAAAGTTACGGCGTTTTTTCACGGAATTTTCTTCAAGAACCAAATCGTTTTGCGGGCGACGGACGACAGGGACTTGCCGCTCATAAAAAAAATGTTTGATTCAAAGAAAAGCCGCGAGGAACGCACGAAGCGGGAAATTTTGCTCAAATGCGAAATCGACGCGCCCTTGCAGAAAAAGACCTTCAAGCAACTTGGCGCGATTTGGAAGTTGATTGAAATAATCTTCATGTCGTCAACGCCCGAAATGCGGAAGCCGACCAAAGAGGAGATGTACGACCTGTACCTCGACCTCTTGGAAGAGTACGCGGACAAAACGCCGTCAAGCGTGAGTGGAAGGTTGAGACCCGTTCACATTTCGGAAAGCAACACGATGGCGGCGGCAAGGTTCATAGACGGCTTGCTCTATCATCTTGCCAATGTGTGCGACCTAAAGCCGGACTTGCAAGCCGATGTCCGAAGCGTAATCTACGAATGGGAGGAATGGCGCGGAAAGCAGAAGGTTGACTTGAACGACTTCAGGAGCATTGAAGAAATGCGTGAATTTGTAACTTACAGCGAGGCAAGCGGAAGAAGCCCCGTTGACTTCCACCACATCGTTTCGCGCGGCGCGGCTCCCCAATTTGTAAATTGCGCTTGGAATATTCTTGCATTGACGAGGGAAGAACACGAGGAATTCCACCGAAAGGGCTGGGACTGTTTCCTGAACAAGTACCCGCATTTAAAACCGAAAGTCAAGAGGGCGTTTGACAAGGCGGGGCATTTGCCGATTCCTGACGACTTTATGAAAACTACGAAGCGCACATACGGCGCGATGAAAAGCCTCACGCAAGAGGCGTTGGAGGATTGAGCGATGAAAATCTACATAAGCGGGGCGAGGACGAACGCCCCTGACTACGAGGAAAAGTTCGGCGTGGCGGAAGAATGGATTTTGGGAAAATATCCCGCCGCCGAGGTCGTGAATCCCGTGAGGCTTTCGCGGGAACTGGAAAAAAAATGGTGCGCGAAGCCCGATTCGCTTCCGCGCGCCGAATACCTGAAGAAGGACATAAGCGAATTGGTCAAGTGCGACAGGCTTGTGGCGATTCCGGGGTTCGAGAAAAGCGCGGGCGCGATGCTCGAAATCAACATCGCATTGGCATTGAATCAGGTCGTCGAGCAGATTTCGAGTAAAGATTTCAACATCGCCTTTGGGTACTGGAAGGAGCATGGAAAATGAAAATCGAGCAAAACAAAAGGAGTGCAGAATGACGGAAGAAAAATCATTGGCAGTGTCGGAAGTGACAGTTCCAAATTTTGAGATTCGAGAAAAACATTTGGGAATTCTTGTTACCAACGCGAGGGAAGTCCGCGACGCGATAAAGGCGAAAATGCGAGAATTTTCGCTTGACGCATACGCCGGCGACGCAAAGCAAGCCGCAGAAGACAAGGCGAACCTCAACAACCTTGCGAAAAGGCTGAACGAAGAGCGAATCAATCTTGAAAGGGAGTTCATGAAGCCGTTCAACGAATTCAAGGACATAGTTTCCGAATCCGTGAAACTTATAGAGACCGCAAGCGCACAACTTGGAACAATCGTAAAGGAAAAGGAACGCTTGGAAAAAGAGGCTAAACGCGCGGAAATCCAAAAGATTTGGGATTCGCAGAATTTTTCCCTCGTGTCCCTTGAAAGGGTGTTCAACCAAAAATGGCTGAACAAGGGCACAAAGTTGGCGGCGGTTGAAAAGGAGGTTCTCGAAATAATCTCAAAGATACAGGGCGATTTGGGCGCGCTGGATTCGTTCGGCGAGGACACGGAAAATCTCAAGGGCTTCTACCTTTCGACATTGAATTTGCAGATGGCGTTGAGCAGGGGCGCGGAACTGAAGGCGAACAGGGAGCGGCTCGCGGCGCGGAAAGCGGAAGAGGAAAGACGCAGGGCTGAAGAGGAAGCGCGCCTAGCGCAGGAAAAGACGGAACGCGAGCGGAGGCGCGCCGAAACGGAAGAACCGCAAAACGCCGGGGAAACCGCCCTGTCCAATGAGGCGGCGAAAGAAAGGGCTAGGGAGATAAGGGAAAATCTTGCGAAAACAGCAGACGAAACGCTAGCCGCGCCCGAACTTCCAAAGCAGGAAACAGAAGCGACAAGCGAGAAAAAATATTTGTTTACTGTGACTGCTGAACCCGAGATTTTAGTTCGTGTTGTGGAAAGCGCGAGAAGCATTGGAATGAGCAATGTTCCCTCGTTCACATTTGAAGCGACGGAGACGCAAATTGAACAATTGAAAAGGCAGTTCGTGGCGGACGAATTTGTCTATGAAAAAACACGCCTCCTTACTTTGGAGGTGAAAAGATGAAACGAAGCATAAACAAGGCGTTCAGTGAAAATGACGAACGCTACACGCCGCCGAAATTGGTGCGCCTGATTGCGCCGCGCGTAACGGAAATGGCGAGAAGAAAATTCCGCGCAAGCGGCGAGCCGCTGTACGTCTGGTGTCCGTTCGATTCGGAGGAAAGCGAATTCTACAGGCGGCTGAAGAACATCGAGAATGTCTATGTGTGGAAGTCTTGGATTCACGACAAATCGCCGCGCGACTTCTTCAAGTACGAGCCGCCGGTATGGGACGTGGCTGTCTCCAATCCGCCGTTCAGCCTGAAGAAGGCGGTGTTCGAGCGGCTCTTTGAATTGGGGAAGCCGTTCGCGATGCTGATGAACATGATGGCGCTGAACTATCAGGAAATCGGAAGCCTGTTCGCGGACAATCCCGTCCAGTTGCTCGTTCCCGACAAGAAAATATCTTTCGACGGAAAGACAAGCAGTTTTTGTTCGGGCTATGTCTGCAAGGACTTCCTGCCGAAGGACTTGATTTTCGTTCATTGCGAGGACAACAACACCGGCGAGAATTTCGAGTGCCCCTATCACCTTGAAAAGATTTTGAGGGAGCAGGGAACTTGGGAAGGCAAGGCGTAATATACAAGAGGATTGAATTATGGATTTTCTGAAAATTTCGACAAACATATTTGAAGACCCAAAAATCAAGGTGCTTCGCAAAAAGTACGGGCGCGACGGATATTTCGTGTACCAGCACTCATTGTATTTGATAGCGCAGTCCATCACCTCGAAAAACACGGCTTGCGAACTGCCGTATGCCGCCGAATCAATAAGTTTCGATTTCGGAATGGAGCAGTCGGAAGTCGAGAAAATCCTTGCCACTTGCATTGAACTGCACCTTTTGGAGGGCGACGCGAAAAGCACGGTTTCCTGCCTTAAAATTTTGAGCCGGCTGGACATGAACACGGTTTCAAAGGAAATGCGCGTCATGATTGCCAACGCAAGGGAACACCAAAAGCGAAACTCCGACACGAAAGTAAGAGGCAGTGCCACAAAAAATGAAAACGCTTCAGAACTTGACACAAACAACCACAAAGAGCCACAGACAGAAGTGGCTGACCGTGGCAACGCCACGGTAGATAAAGATAAAGAAAGAGATAGAGATAGAGATAAAGATGAAGAAATTCACACGCACTCTTTAAACACAGATAAAGACAAAAAAACAGAATTCGCGCGTGAAAATTCTGATGACTATATTTCCGATGGCTCACCACCCGATTCTTCATCCACGGACTATGCGCGGCAAGTCTTTGACTTGTGCGCGAGAATCGGAATCCCCAACTGCAACAACAACTTCATAAGTTTCATCCAGCGTGACTTTAGGCTTGCCTTGTCGGGGATACACGAACTGCATATTCACAGCGACGAATTTTTGGGCGCGTTGGAAAACTACGGCAAGGTCTTGCAGTTGAAGCGAGCGGGCAAGACTTGGTGGGAGCGCGAGTTGAGGCTTGACCAACTTTGCAGCGGGCAGAAAAAACTCATACTCAACTTTCTTCCCGACAACTTCAAGGTTGAGGACTATGCGAAAGAAAAGCCCGACAAAGGCGGTGGCGGATTGCCGGAAGACAGGATAAGACTTTAGGAGGACTGTATGCAAAATGCATTAACATTTAAGCCGTCGCCTTTTTTCTTCGAGCCTTTTGAGATGAATTTCAACTGCGAGAAGCACGGAGAAGTGCGAATAACGGCGATGAAAGACAGGAACGGAAAATTGATAGAGGGCTGTTGCCCGATATGCGAAAAGGAAAAGGAGGCGGAAGAAAAACGGCTTGCGGACGAAAGAGCCGAGAAAGAGCGGATTCGTAGGTATGCCGAGGCGAACATTGAGCCTGAATTCTACGAAAAGACGATTGACGACTACAAGCCGCAGACCGCGAAGCAGGGCGAATTCAAGAACGCCGTCAAAACGCTTGTCGAAAGGAAGGCGGGAAAGTTGATTGTATTGGGCGGAAACGGAACAGGAAAATCAATGCTCGGCGCGATGGGCGTTAAGTCTATGGGCGGAGTGATATACACGATGTTCCAACTTTCGCTGAAAATCCGCAGTCTTGGAAAAAACGACATGACCGAATGGCAGTTCGCGAATTCGCTCATAGACGCGCCCCTTTTGGTGATTGACGAGGTGGGGAGGAGCAAGGGAAGCGAGTTCGAGTTGAACCTTTTGAGTTACATACTGGACAAGCGGCACACGAGGAACAAGCCGTTCATGATTCTGTCGAACACGCATTTTTCGCGCGACTGTCCGCACGGAGAGAAAGGCTGCGAGCGGTGCTTCGAGAGGTTCTTCGACAACGACCTTTTGAGCCGCTTCCGGCAGGACGGAAAATTCATAGAGTTTGAAAAGGACGCGCCGGACTGGCGGAATCCGCAAAACAAGGGCTTGTTTGAAAAATGATAATGCTTATAAAACCAGAGCAGACATTGTTTTTCGACACACAGAAGGATGCGCGACAGTTTTTGAAGTGCTCGCAGTATGAATACGAATGCGCACTTGACTTGGGAAAGACTGTCAACGGCTGGTGCGTTGACGTGACAATAGAGCCGAGGAAACGGCGAAGGAGAACAAAGAACAATGACTGACACAAACCATGTCGTTCTGATTGGACGGCTTACGAGAGACTTGGGGGCTGACGAACGCTCGTTCGCATACACCGCGAACGGAACGGCTAGGGCGAACATATCGATAGCGGTGAATAGGAGCGCGAAGCGCGGCGATGAATGGGCAGACGAGGTGAGTTACTTCGACATCACCATTTGGGGCAAGACGGCGGAAAATCTCAAGCCGTATCTTTTGAAAGGCAAGCAGGTAGCCGTTGACGGCTGGCTGAAGCAGGATAGATGGGAAAAGGACGGGCAAAAATTCTCGAAGGTCGGAATCGTCGCGAACACAGTTCAACTCTTGGGCGGAAAGGGCGACGGCGGCAACAATGAAAACGGCGGATATTCAAGCGGCTATCAGCAAGGCGGAACGATGTTTAAACCTAGACCGCAGACGCAACAACCGGCGCAAGAATTTGACGGAGAGGAATTCCCGGAGGACATTCCATTTTAACAAGGGGCTTTGAAGAACATGCGCGATTTGTTTAATTCTGATTTTCCAGAAATTCACATTGACAAGCCAATCCGCCTGATAGAACTTTTCGGCGGCTATGGAAGCCAGTCCATGGCGCTTGAAAGGATAGGCGCGGACTTCGAGCCTTACTTTTTGTGCGAGTTCGACGAACCGGCGGTGAGAAGTTACAACGCCGTTCACGGAACGAATTTCAAGCCGTCGGACATTCGCGACGTTCACGGCGCGGACTTGAAAATTTGCGATACGGACAAATATTTTTACTTGCTCACCTACTCTTTTCCCTGCACCGATTTGAGCGTGGCGGGAAAGATGGCGGGAATGGCGAAGGGAAGCGGAACTCGGAGCGGCTTGCTTTGGGAAGTCGAGCGGATTTTGAGGGAACTGTACGAATCGGGCGCGGAGTTGCCGCAGTGCCTTTTCATGGAGAACGTGCCGCAAGTAACAAGCGAGCAGAACGCGGGCGACTTCAACTCTTGGCGGGCGTTCCTGCAGAAACTCGGCTACACGAGTTACCTTGAAATCCTGAACGCGAAGGACTACGGCGTGGCGCAGAACCGCGAGCGGGCGTTCATGTTCTCGTTCCTTGGCGAGGTCTACTATGAGTTTCCAAAATCCGTGCCGCTTGAAAAGCGTCTTAAAGATTATCTTGAAGACGAGGTGGACGAAAAGTATTACTTGAAAAGCGAGAAGGCGCAAGAGTTGATTTCGCAGTTAGTGGAAAGCGGCGAACTTGAAGCGGACGAGAGTGAAAAAAAATGGCATAGCGATTGTGTGTGGGGGGGGGTATTAAAATCTGCACCGACGGAACAATCAGTAACCCAAGACGGCGTGAAGTTGCGAACTGCATCAAGGCGAGGTACGACTGCGGAATCTCGAACCTGCGTTCGGACGGAACGCTCGTCGTCGAGAACGCTGATTCCGTGCAAAATGAACGGTGTCAGCAACGGGAATTTCTTGCAGATTAGCGAGCGAACTGTTAGAGATGTGGGCTGCGAGTTTGCTTCCACGATTCCGGCGAGATACTACAAGGGCGCGACCGGCAACGGCGACAATATGGTCATCGAAATGAATGGAGTTATTGAGTATGAGAAAGACGCTGATACCCGCCACGATGGACAAGAGTGACGACACGCACAGCAGGTTCCTTCCGGCAGAAGAAGCGACGCTGAAAGATGTCGGTTGCGATGTGGCACATGCAATTACTGGCGGGAACACGGGGCATATGTTTGCCCACAATGCGACAATGGTGATGGAGAAGATTATGAACGAAGATGTAACTTGCCGAATCATAGGGCAAATGGACAACACGATAGACCACACTTTTGAAAGCGCGAATCGCGTTTACGATAAAGAGGGATTGTGTCCTACCATACCTACGGGGGCAGGTGGAGGGCATATGCCGAAGATTTTGACGGGACAGATAAAAAGGGAATTGCGGGCAAAAGTTACCGAAAACGGAATCCGAATCTATCAGAACAATAAGAAGCAAACGACGGCAAGCGAATTCAGAACTTTCCAAAAAACAGATGCGGTGTGCAACTCCATAATGTCAGTAGTTCCGAGTTACATAATGAAGGACGAGCCGCCGAAGAACCGCGATGGCTTGACAAAGCCTCTGATTGGCGTAGACAAAGATGACGTTGTGCCGGAATCGGAAGAAAAACGGTTTTACAGGCAAGCGATGGAAACATTGGAAAACAACGACTGCGAGGAAGGTGATACGATAAATGCCTTCAACAAGTCCGTGGACAAGAGCGGAGTTTGCCCGACTATCACCACGAGGCCTGAAGGATTCAAGACGGCTATTCTGCCGGTCGTCAAAGGCGAGGTTATACAAGGCGGACTGCAAGAACACCAGCACCCTAGAAAAGACGGCATAAGCCCAAGCATAACGGCGGCTTGCGGAATGGGCGGCGGACAAACGCCGATTTTCACGGAGCGATACAGGACGCACTACAGAATCCGCAAACTTACGCCCAGAGAGTGCGGGCGTTTGATGGGCGTGAAAGATTCCGACATAGACAAGATGGCGGCGGTGAATTCCAACAGCCAACTTTACAAGCAGTTCGGGAATTCGATTGTGGTTGATGTCATGTGCGCGATGTTCAGAAAACTGAACATAAAGGGGAGTTAGGAAAGATGGGTGAGAGATACACGCGGCAAGTGAGAAAGAGCGTGAACAAACTTTGGAGAAAGGCAATCCTTGAACTGAAAGAATATGTTGAACTTCTGCCATTGAAACAAAGGATACGGCTCGCTTTCAACATCGTTTTCAAATGCAAATTTGAGTTGTAGGAGGCATAGATGAAAAACACTAAAATCGCATGGACTGAAAAGACTTGGAATCCGGTGACAGGCTGCACGAAGTGTTCGGAGGGCTTCCAGAACTGTTATGCGGAGAACATGGCTCAAAGATTAAAGGCGATGGGCGCGAAGGGCTACGAGGACGGATTTAAAGTTACGCTCCACCCGGAACGCCTCAACGAGCCGCTGAAACTCAAGGGCAGGAACATGGTTTTCGTCTGCTCGATGGGAGACCTTTTTCACGAGGACGTGCCGTGGAATTTCATCGACAAGGTAATCGACGTGATTGAGGCAACGCCGAACAACACTTACCAAATTCTGACGAAGCGGACGCGGGAAATGGAAAAATTCTTCAGCAAGTGGAACTATCCGAGAAAGAACATTTGGTACGGAACGACGGTGGAAAACAGGGCGGCAAAGGAGCGGATTTTCTATTTGCAGTGCATCGGGAACGAAATGGACAATCCGCCGCTCCGCTTCCTTTCCTGCGAGCCGTTGCTTGAGGACTTGGGCGAGTTGGACTTGTCGGGAATCGGCTGGGTGATTGTAGGCGGTGAGAGCGGCGCGAAAGCCCGCCCGATGAAAGAGGAATGGGTGCTGAACATAAGGCGGCAGTGCGAGGAGCGGGGCGTTCCGTTCTTCTTCAAGCAGTGGGGAACTTGGGGCGCGGACGGCGTTAGGCGGAGCAAGAGGGCGAACGGATGCCTCTTGCGGGGAGAGGTGGTACGTCAATGGCCGGCAGTAATCAACGAAGATTGTTAGGAGGTAATTATGAAATTCGAGCGTGAAAAGGTAGTTGACGTATTGTGCGACAACTTGGAACAGTGGGTCGGTTGTGAGGGATACTTCGCAGACTATTTGACGGATTTGAAGAAAAACGTTGAAGACGAAGATGGTCTTTATACGATGGTCGGAACAATCGACTGTGCGTGCCCGTTTGAAACGATGAGAGGAATGAACTATCAATTCTTCTATCCCGTAACTCCGCCAGAAAAGGAGCGAAAACTCGTTCCGTTCGACACCTGCCAAGAACTGATTGATTGGTACTGCAGACACGAAGGCTTGAATTTGTCGAAAAATCAACTGCCGTCTATTTGGGTGAGATTTCGAGACAGCGAAGCAAAGTCGCTTATTACGGATTATTACATTTACAGCGTGCGGCTGGAGGGTTCTTCTGGTTCGCTAAAAGAATTGTTCGATGAGTACAAACTGCTTGACGGAACGCCCATAGGAAAGGAGGCAAGGGGGTAAAAAATGAGAAGCGTTACTTTTGATGACGGCGTTTTGGTCTACACGGACGGATTTGACCCTTGGGCTGATGGCTGGAGCTACGTTGATGACAATGAGGAAAGGAGGCAATGAAATGCTGACATTCAACTTGAAGGAGGAAAATAAATGAGCGACAAAAGCGAAAAGCACATATGCGCCAACTGCAAGTTCAAGTTGCGCGGATGGAGATGTATGAAAAATTATGAATACAGTTATATCACCGGCATAAAACAGTTCGGAACTTGCGCAGACAAGAGGTTCTGCGACCACTGCGAACACTTCGAGAGCCGAAAGGCGGGAGGAGACAAGACGTCTGACCAACTTACGATTGCGGACAATGTGTCGTACACAGTCTCTGTGGTTTCCACAGCCTTGGTCATACTTGGGCTTTTAGGAATGTTGGCATTGGCGTTCGTATTCGGTGGGAGGTGAAATAAAATGACGAATCTTGTAAAGGAGTAGATGAAAAATGATAAAGATAGAATCCAAGGGTATTACGCATTTCATCGTGCCCGACAAGGTGGAGTGCATCGCCAAGAACGGCAAGCACCTTACGATATGGTTCAGTCAGGGTGCCATTGCTTTCGACTTCGACACGGAGGAAGAGGCGGACATGCTCATCAAGGAGATAGACGATGACAGACAAGAATCTTGTTGAGAAACTTATGCGGAGGGCTTGGAACGACAGGTACAAGGGCGGTATGGTTCACCTCGCCCGTTTCGATGGCGCGAACGTCGGCTTCTTAATCGAGAGCGGCGGACATAACGAATTCGTCGCCTACCTTTCGGTGAGCAAAGCGCAGAAGAGACGCGAGCGCGAAATCGTGCGGCTATTCTTCGGCAAGAGGGCGGTCAAGAAGTCAAGAGGCTTGTTCTGCAACTTGTACGAGGGGTATTTATGACGAAGTGCGAGGAAAGGAAACCAAAAGTCCTTACGGTGAACGACTTGATAAACCATTTGGAGGACTTGGCGGCGCACCACGGCTGCGGGAATTGGCAGGTGCGGATTTCCGTCGGAGGCGTGGAGCAGAACGCGTTCGGCGTATGGCTTGTCAAAAGCCACGTGGAGCGAGGGCTGAAATATATAAGGATTGAGTAGAGGAGGAAATTGTGATTGCATTGAACGAGAGGGACGCGGACAGGATGGCCGCGTACTTGAGGAGCGAACTCAAGAAAATAGATGAGGTGATTGGCAACCTCGAACGGCTGACGAAAAGTTTCTTGGAATTTGCGGACAGCGTAGGAGGAAATTCTGTGGAAATCGAGAGAAAGACCGCAGGGACAAGGAGCGACACTCTCGTTAGGCTTAACGCGCAGAAAGAGGAAATCGAGGAACTGCTCGTCCTCTTGATGGCGGGGAGTGGAAAATAAAAAAATGATAGATAAGACTGGCTACTTTATATCGGCGGAAGAAATTGAAAATGTCTTTGGCTTTTTACAGCATAAAGACATAATTAGGGTTGAAGTCGTTGAGAAAGTCGATGGCAGAGAATTGCCGTTTTTAAGAAGGATAATAGATTTCAAGGCTATATTCGAATTTGACGGAACGCCACATCTTCAATTTGTTATTAGGGGGGAAATGCGGCGGGGAGCGGGGGATGAAGGCGAGCGAACTGATTAAGGCGTTGAAAAGCGAGATTGAGACATACGGCGACTTGGAAGTGAGGAACATTGACGGCTTTCCGTTTCTTTATGTGGAGCAGTGCGCGGAGAAAGACGAGGACGGCAATGTAGCGGAATGGTTCGAGGTGGTGTGAAATGCTGATAGACTTCAACAATGACGAGATTCATTTTATAAGGGATGTCGTCGCAAACGCCATTCCCCAGTACGCGCTCGCGAGAATCAACATACTGAACAAAATAGATGAAGCGGAAGAAAACGGTTGCTGTGAAAACTGCAAGAACGGATACTGCCGGCGTTCCTTGCAACATATCCGAAAGTTGCACGGCGACTGCCGGAAACACGAGAGATTTGAAAGCATTTGGAGCAAGGAGGAAAAAAATGACCGCAAGGACAGGGAATAAATTTCACGCGAAAAAAGTGGAAGTCGACGGAATCAAATTCGATTCACAAAAGGAAGCGGCGAGGTGGCAGGAACTGAAACTGCTTGAAAGGGCGGGCGAAATTTGCGAACTCGAAAGGCAGGTGAGGTTCTTGCTGATACCAAAACGCAAGAAGACTTCAAGCGACGAATGCGAGAATCCTGTATATTACGTCGCGGATTTTTCCTATTGGAATTGTCGGCACGGGATAAAAACATCGCGGGCGGTCGAGGACGTTAAAGGCTTGCGCAAGGGAGCGGCGTATCAGATTTTCGTGATAAAGCGGAAACTAATGCTTGAAAGGTATGGAATAGAGGTGAAAGAGATATGAAAAAGCGAAGCGTCAAGAAAATTGCGGGGCGAAGATGATGAATCCCAATAAGTATGTGATAAAAATATGCGCGGCGACGAACAAAAAGTGCTTCGCCACCTACACCGACTGCGTGAAATTTGCGCGGCGCGTGAGCCAAAGGAACGCGCTCGCAAGGCGCAAAGTCGGAAGAGAGGCGTACAGAAATCTTTCCCCGCTTGACATAAAGGAAATGAACTTGTGGAAAAGGTGCAAGTCTGTCTACCTGTGCGAGCATTGCAACTGCTGGCATTTTTCAAGCGTCAAAAAGCCGCCCGACAGAAAATAGTTATTGAAAATATAATCGTTTGGAGTTAAAATATTCGGGAAGAAAAATCCAAAAATCTGTCTCATAAAAAATCATATCATTTCTGACCAATGATATAAAAAGGAAGCGTTGATGAAAACATGCTTTGACTATATTGTTGGCTATGTATCCGAAAAGAAAAAGTCATCATTCACAGGCTCAATAAAATTTTCCTTTGAAAAGGCGAAACTCGTTTCAATAGTCGAATCAAACCGACTTGACGGCTTCGACACTCCCCCGACTGAGATTCCGCAGGATTCTACGGAACACTTGAAGATTTTCAAGAAATGCTTTGAGGACGATTTTTGCGGCTCCTTCTCATACATCTTCAATGACGGCGAGACGAACAAATACAACTATGTGAAGACGCTGAAAGGCGACGGGCTTCACAAATTTTTGGAGGCGGAAAAATGCAGGTGTGTGAAAGTTGTGGTCGCGCGGTGAAGTACATAGCGGGCGGCTATAACAAGACCTTTGTATGCGAGCCGGAAGAAAAGGCTGTCGTGAGCGAGGGCGGCTGGCTGCACAAGGCGTATGCTTTGCATGATTGCAAGAATCAGGAATATGGAAATGGCGACTACGAGAAGAAAGAGCAAGGAAATAATAGCAATCCTCTATGAAGTGAACCCGAAAACTGGAAAGCCTATCGAAGTGAACATCAACGACGGCTCTATAGATTTCGGGAAAGTGCGGGACGAAAGGGCGCGGCTTTTTTGTTACTTCTATACTCTTTACGGCGCGCCTTCCTATCACAATGCGTCCGAATCCTATAAAAAGACGGGCGTAAAATGCAAAAATTCGCAAAGTTTGGCGAAAACCGCCTATGATTTTCGGAAAAAACACCCGGAAATCGAGGATTTTATCGCAGATTTTGAAGAAAAACAGATAAAAACAGATTTAAAAGAGGCGAAAAACGCGATTTTGAGAATGAAATTGAAGCAAGCCACAATGAATCCAAAGAAATTTCTTGAGAACAAAACTCGACGTACGAGAGACGGCGATGAATACACCTGCCTTGACTTGAAAGACATAAACGAGATTTCGGACGAAGACGCGATAACATACATCAACAAAATTGACATGAAGGGCGGCGAGGGAAAGGTCGTCTACGAACTAATCGACAAGGCGAAAGTGCAGAATGAAATCATCGCGCTTGCCGAAAAGGAAAGCCAAAGCGGCAGTTCGGACGGAATGGAGGTCGAGACTACGGCGGAAATCATAAAGGGGAATTTGCAACTCAAAACAAAGATTATCCAGAACAACAAAAAGATAGACGATTCGACCGACTATGTGCAGGGGGCAAGGGCGACCGGCAACACGGACTTGGAATCGCTGGAGGAAGACTGAAGATGTGGACACCGGAAGAGAAACTGAACTATATCTACGCCTTCATGAAATATGACACAAAAACAATGGAACTGGATTTTTGGCAAGACCGTTTCATAAAGAGCCGCCAGAAATACATCTCGATTCTGAAATCGCGGCGTACGGGCTTCAGTTTCGCGACCGCTCTGAAAGGAATGGTAAAGGCGCAAGACCCCGCGCGCACCAACTATGTAAAGCAGTTCGTTTCCTACAACGAATCGGACGCGGTGGAAAAGATAAGGTACGCGAGGGCGTTTTACGATTCAATCCCGAAGAAATACAAGAAGAAACTTGTACACGCGAATTCAACGGAAATGGAGTTTTTGGACGCGAACGGAAAAACCACAAGCCGGCTCATCAGCCTTCCTTGCAGACCGCCGCGCGGAAAAGGCGGCGACATATCGCTTGACGAGTACGCGATTTATCTGCCGAAAGTGAGCGACCAGATTTATACGGCGGCACTGTTCGTCATTATGCGCGGCGGATGCATTGAGGTCGGAAGCACTCCGCTTGGAACTGTCGGAAAGTTTTTCGAGATATGCACGGACAAGGATAAATTCCCCTCTTACGAACGCTACACAATCCCTTGGTGGTTCGCGAAGGCGTTGTGCACGGATGTGGAGCGGGCGACGAAAGAAGCGCAGAACATGGGAACTGAAGAAAGGGTGATGACTTTCGGAAACGACACCTTGAAAAACATATTCGCGAACTCAATGATTGAGGATTTTCAGCAGGAATGCGAATGCACTTTCATCGATTCGGCAAGTTCATACATTTCCCTTGAATTGATTTATTCCAACACGCCGGGGAAAAGGGAGTGCGACTGTGCGGAATATGAAAAGTTGGGAGACGAGGAATATTGCAGCGAGGAATCCTGTTTGGGACGCGAGATAAGGGCTTTTGCCAGCGTCGATGACTTGATATTGGGCTATAATCCCAAAATTCATGGTGCGCCGCTTTTTGTCGGCTATGATGTCGGACGCTTTCACGACGCGGTAAGCATTTATGCCATCGGCAGGACGAACGCGGGCAAAAAACGAAGCGTCTTGCGGGTCGAGATGAGGAACACCGAATTTGAGACGCAGGAAGACGCGATGAACCGTCTTTTGGCGAACCTCCCGGTTTTCCGCGCGTGTGTGGACTGCACAGGAATGGGGCTGCCGCTTGCCGAGAAATTGAACAAACGCTGGGGCGACAGGGTGGAGGGAGTGACGTTCACGGCGCAATCGAAAGAAGCCCTTGCGATGGCGGTAAAATTCGGGCTGGAGCGGCAGGAATTCCTGTTGGAAAACGACAGGGATTTTCATGCGCAGATACACAGCATAAAAAGAACTCCTACCACAGGCGGCAATTTTCGGTATGACGCGGAGCGAAACGAAAAAGGACACGCGGACAGTTTTTGGGCTTGGGCTTTGGCGAGCCACGCGGCGGACGGCAAGGAGCGCGACAAAAATTTCTATGAGGAATATGCGGAAAGGAAAAGGCGGGTCGCAAATTTGAGCGGCGGAAGCGAAACGGGCGAGACTGAAAGCGCACTTGCAGTTCCAGCGGGAAGCGTGAGGAAACGGGGGCACAGTTTGCAGACGGTTTTGAACAGGATAGAACGGAGGCAATGAAAATGAATAAATACGATTCGCTAGAAGAATTCGAGATGACGCGGAAATCGCTCACTTGGAGCGGACACAAGTTGCAGGGACGCGCCACTTTCAGAGGGCTGAACATAAGCATTGAAAACAGGAAAGGCAGCGTAAGGCGCGGCGTTGATTCGGACGGACACGAATGGGCGACAAAGATGAACTACGACTATGGCTACATTCGCGGAACGGAGGGCGTGGACAGCGACCATTTGGACTGCTATTTGGGCGGCAATGAAAACGCAGAATATGTCTATATCGTGCACCAAAACAACCCGAAAACTCACGAATACGACGAGGACAAGTGCATGCTCGGCTTCGACACCCTTGCGGAAGCAAAGGCGGCGTATCTGTCGCAGTATGACAGACCCGGATTCTTGGGAAAGATAGACATAATGCCCTTTGGAAAATTCAAGGACTATGTGCTTTCAAAGTCGCATCGCGGAAAAAGGGTCGTGGCAAAGTCGTTGAACATGGCGGAATACATGGATTCCTTGAGGAAAGGCTTTGACTTTGAAATGATGGAAAATTTGCAGATATGGGCGAATGGGCATTGAAAAAATAACGATATGGGAGTAAACTAGTAAATACATATTTTTTTTCAGGTGTTTGTGAAAGCAAAGCCGACCTATTTTCTTGATTGTCAATCAAGGGAAAGGTCGGCTTTTTTTATTTTCAAAGGAGAATTCACAATGGCAAGAATCACAATAAAGAAATCAGTCTTGTTGGAATATATGAGAAAGTCGGGTGTTGGCTACGAGAAACGCTTTGGAAAGGGCGCGGACGACAGGCGTTTCAAGGAATTTCAAAAGCGCGTTCTCGCGCACCTTGATTCGCTTGAAAAGGACAGGGCGGAACTGAAAAAATCCTTGATTGCATTTGAAGCCACCTGCGTTCAAAAAGCGGGCTATCCGGTCGGCACAATCCGAGAATGGAAGGGCAGGAAATACATAAAGGTTGCGCAGGGAAAATGGCGACCGAAATACGACAGCCATTCGCGCGGCGCGAAAATGGCTATTGCGCTTCTAAAGAAGAAAGCCTCTGCTTGCACTGATTCAAGGGAACTCCTGCAACTCATCCTTGAAAACCGCGAGCGTTTCTCGGACGCGCAGGGGCGACCGCTTCCGTTTGTAAGGGAACTTTCGGACTATGTTTCCGCGCTCAACGACAAGTTGGAGGGTGGAAAGGCAGAGCCTAAAACTGACTACAAAGCATTGCAAGAAGAATTCAAAGAAGAAATTGCAAGCGGCAAGCGCGACAATACAAAAGAACTGAAGGAAGATGTAGACGAGTGGAAAAATCTGATTGCAAGCGGCGGCTACAAGGGCGAGCATTTAGACCACTTAAAGGAAATCGTCAAAATCGGTGAGGCAGAATTAAAACGCAGGAATGACGAAGCGGGCGAGAAGCGGGCAAAGAAGACATCGGCGAAAAAAGGCGGTTCGGGCGAAGAAAAGGGCGGCGATGACGGTAAAGGAAAGGGGCGGAAAACAGGTTATGCGGCAACTTTAAGGCAGAAATTAAAGGAAAATCTCAAAGACAAACTCGGAACTTACACGAACAAGAAAACGGGAATTAAAGCGCGACTTTCAGGCGATTCGATAAATAAAATGTCGAGTGAAAAAGCCGTTGAAAAATCGAAAGCGAACGGCTTTTCTATTGACCAGCATTTTGAAGTTGCAAATAAAATTGTTGACTTGTTTGAAAATGCTGATTTGGTGGAAAGTAGACCTGACAAAAAAGCATCTCCCGACTTAAAGTCTATAAAGCGTTTTGATTCTGATGTAAAATTGAACGGCGGAACAAATGCGATAGCGCATATCACAGTCAAAGAAAGCGTTGAAAATGGACACAAGATTTATTCTGTGGAAGTGATGGAATTAAATAAAAATGCCGCTGACGAGAAGCCAACGGCGGGTGGCGAGATTTCAAAAACCCCAACCTCTACATCAACTATACCACAATCCGCCGAAAAAGTCAATCAAAATTCTTCACAAGAAGCGACAATCGAATCAATCCGCGAAAAATACACCGGAGGAATTTCCGTTGACGGCGACGAGGATTCAATCACCTTGCCGGACGGCACTGAACTTGAGGGCAAATGGAAACTCGTGGAGGCGGACGCTCCGAGCGCGAGCCACGACGAGAGAACTTTTCAGAAAACGGCGGGATTCCCGACAAACGCGGACGGAAGCACGATAAACGACCGCGACTATGAGCACGATTCGGCGGCGAAAGAAGCCGTGATTGACATAGCGAGTGACTTCGATTCAAGGGCGTTGGGCATAGACAATCCCGTGGTGGTTTCGGAGGACGGAGTTGTCATAAGCGGAAACAACCGCACGATGTCGAGCAAGATTGCCGCGCGAAAAGGCACGGACAAGAAGTACATCGCGGCGTTGGAGAAAAAGGCTAAAAAATTCGGCTTTTCTTCTGATGACGTGGCGAAGTTCAAGAATCCGCGCGTGGTCTTTGAAACGAAAGTGAACGGCGAGTATTCGACCGCGCAGTTCGCGAAATTCAACGAATCGGGCAAAAAGGCGCAAAGCCCGGTCGAAGTCGCGGTGAAAGTCTCAAAGACCGTGAACGCCGCGACCGTCAAAAGCGTGGCGGGCAAAATAAACCAGTACGACACTTTGGGCGAACTCTACGCCGACAACAAGGCGATGCGGGAAGTTTTTAGCACTCTCATTGACGGCAATGTCATAAAGAAAACCGACTTGCCGGCATATTACACGAACGAAG
Source organism: uncultured Treponema sp. (assembly GCA_910584475.1). GTDB lineage: Bacteria > Spirochaetota > Spirochaetia > Treponematales > Treponemataceae > Treponema_D. The sequence continues at coordinate 11,671 of CAJUBD010000002.1, read as the reverse complement.
GCGGAGTTACGAACAACGGCAAGGAATTCTTGGAGACCGTTTTGATTGGGTCTGTAATCAGCGAGAACAACCTGCGCTCTTTGGGCGCGCCCGGCGGAAAGGAGATTCGGCAGAAACTCGTGAGGGCTATCGTTCCGTTGGTCGAAAACAAGGGAATGAAGGGATATTCGATTGCGAAGGAACTGAACGAAGGCGTGAACATCGCCGTTGACATCAAGAAAAACAAGAAGTTCGCGGACGCTGACGACTATTCAAGGCAGGGTGTTCTGATAGGCGAGAAGCCCGACCCCATAGCCGTTGAGTTCGCGAAAAAATTGGAAGGAACTCAAAAGGAATTCGCGGAATTCATGAGAAGCCTTAACATGGGGCTGAAGCCGGCGGCGAACGGCGAGGCGGACATATTCGTGGGAGGGGTCGAAAGCCGCGAAGAGATTTTAAATCGCTATATGTCAATAAGGAAGTCGATTCGGGAACTGTTCGATTCCTTTTTCTTAAAATAGTTCGGGAGGAAAACCATAATGAAAATTGTCGTGAAAAAATCGCTTTACGACGCTTATTGCGCGGAGAAGGGAATAAAGGACACTTCAAAACTCGTCAAGAAGCAGATTACGAACAAAAATGGAAAGAGAACTACCGTTTGGGTGCGCCCGGACGAGATGCCGCATTCGCAGGGAGGCGGAGATAATGGCAGGGTGCAAAATTTAAATGCTGGGAAAGACGGTGTGGGAACTAGGACTGTCGGAGACACAATCCTCTTTGTTGGACAGGACGGAAGGCAGCACAACGGGCTTGTAATGGCTGTCGGAAAGGACGGCGTTACGGTAACGGACGAGAGGGGGAACAAGGATGTCCATGTTCCGCACGGCAATGTGAAGCGCGTTCTGTCGAAGGTAAACGAAAAGGACGAAATCAGAAAACTTTATGACGCAAGGCGGCTTGAGCCGAAATTCCGCGACGGAACGGACGGATTGCAGCCCGAATTCTGCGACACGCTTGACGGAATGTGGAAAGCGGCGAAAGCGGCGATGCCCGACTTTGCGAAATACAGCGAGAGCGTTATGGAGAAATTCAAAGACATCAAACCGATTCTTTTGAAGCGCAAAACGCTTAAAGGGCAGGAACGCGCCAAAGAGAAGTTGATGGCGGACGAAATGGACGCAAGAAAATATGCGCAAAAATTCAATGAGATTGTGGACGATACGGACGCGGAAAAACCAATCTACCATTGCCGAACTTTGCGCGATGTTGACGGACACACTTTCTGCTGCAAGAATATTGCGGATGTTGCGAAGATGCTTGAATACTTCAACGCCGACAAAAACATCGTCCGCATAAAGAACAATTTCGCCAATCCGTCCTCGGTCGGATATTCGGACATAAACATGAATATTCGGTTGCCAAACGGAACTATCGCGGAAATCCAACTGAACACCACCGCAAATATGGTCGCGAAAGAGAATTACGGACACGCGCTCTACGAAGTTTGGCGAAGCGTAAACGCGAATCCGAAATACAGGAATCTTTCCGATTCTATGGGCGAGGCGCAGAAGAAACTCTATGGAATGAGCAACGAACTTTCAAAGAACGGAAGTTTTCCGTCCGAAATCACAAATCCGTTCGGAGCGACATACAAGCCTTATGGAGAGGCAATCAGAATGGAAGTAAGAAAGTCTCTGCCGGGAATCCAACTCGCCTATAATGCCGGCGACATAGACCAAAAGACATACGACCATTTTCAAAATTTATTGGAGAAATTGGGCTGATTTTGGTTGACTGAATTCCGAAAATAGGTATAATGAAATTAGATGGAGGTAATGAAAATGCCGAAATTCGAAGACTTGAAATTTTTTATGAATGACAATGAAGTTATTGTCGGGCTGTCGAAAAATAGAAAAGTTTATGGTTTGTCTTATAAAACTGGCGAACTTTTTGAAGTTGAAAATGGCTCGGTTAATCCAATGTGGGGCGGTTGCACCGTTGAATATGCGAAGCAAAAACAGGCTGAAATCAAGGCGGGCTTGAAAGTCGCATAGGATTTTGAAAAGGGAAGTGCAACGCTTCTCTTTTTTTGTTATTGGGAATATGGTAATGACCAAATTAATTCACAATGCAATTTTTGCAATGCGTTTGCTATTGGGAAGGTCTATGTTACAAACTCAAAATATGATTTGTTTTCATATTTAAAATATTGTATATATTTATAGTATGTGTGGTAGCGTTGAAAAAGAACAATCAATGTGTCTCCGTTTTCTTTTTTTGTAAGGTTATGGTATGGACTTTAAGGCAAGTTTTTTGTGTCATGAAAAATTTGTGTCATGAAAAATTTGTTGACATTTTTTGTGTCATTTGTTAATATAGTTAGATAGCAGTCGATAGTGAAGATTGTTAAGAAAGACAATTTTCAAGGGGGCTAACTTTTATGAAAGTTTATGATGTTGAACAAGCCAAGAAAGACATAAAAAGTCTCGGAATAATCAACATAGAGGCTTCGGATGAGTTGACACCCGCTTATGTGTGTGACGCTGTAAATGCCGTAAAGGAAATCAATCTTGATTTTGATAGTCTTGCCAAAGAAATGAATCGGATAAGGAATAGCCCACAAAAATGAGTGCTACAGGATTGGAAGAAAGGACTGTGGATTGGGCGGTGAATTTATTCCGCCCATTGCTTAAAGACCTTGGGATACAAAAGTTGAAAGACCAATCGATGGTTTTCACCGCTAATTACAAGGCTTTCCAAAAGTACCATATGGATAGTTGTGTTGTAATCGTAAAACGGTATAAATTCTCGAAGCAAAACTACAAGGGTGTTTTCATTTGGCAATACAACGAAAAAAATGAAATGTTTGCGCTCTATATAATTCTCAATGAAAATATGTACACTACAACTTTGGAAAAAAACGAGATTTTCCGCAAGGCGGTGTCAACTCACGAATTCACTCATTGCGTGGCGGCGTTATTAACATTGTCAAGGCTTAAGACGAAAGTACTGATAGAGAATCAACAAAAAAAACTGGCGAAGCGGTTTCATGCTATGGAAGAATGTGATGTGAAAAATCTTATGACTGACATATCCAACTCAATGCTTCAGCAAAATATGGAACGTTTCCTTTTCTTTCCTGACGCGCATTTTAGGACAGGGGATGAGGATTTTTCGCAAAAATACAGCGAATTGTACAGAAATCTGCTTTTGTCCTATGGACTTTTTAAGGAATATTTTACGGATGAAATTACGACACGACTAAAAGAATTGTTCAAAGATGGCAATGTTGGGGAATTCGGGAAACTCGTTGCCGAAAAAATTCAAGCAATTTCAAAAGAAAAAAAGCTCGAGTTGAATTTTGTACTGCAAAGTTTCATAAATATATTCATACCTAAATTTGTAAAGGAATTAAAGAAATCTTAGGCTTTTATGATGAAAAAGCAAGAGTAAATATTCGGCATATCGTAGTGGCTCTTGGTAATACAAACAAGATGCAAAAAATGAAATAGAATATCAGACTATAAAATTATAACATTTTAAATTTCATAAAAAACGCTTTATCGGCATTTGCCGTATGTACGTATGGCTTAAAAAACGATTGTGTTTGAAAAAGGAGAACTGATGGCTAAAACTTATAATTTAAATTGTTTGAATGTAATAACGGTTATACAAGAATGTTGTAAGGAACTATTTGGTGTAAATAATTTTAAAATAGAACCAGATTCCTTGCCGACTGATAAAGATAAATGTGAAATAAAAATAAAAACAGACGACAAGGAATTATTGTTGGTTATTTATTTCAAGGTAAAGGGGCAGAGTTTTAATGTTCAGGGAAAAAATCAAGAGTTTACGAATCAGATACGCGACAGAATAATAAAACAATGTTCCTTGTCAGAAAGTGAAACTTCTTTTACTATAAGAGGTTTTTCTGAAGATAATTTTGATAATCTGATAAAGTCTTTTCAGAACGAATGCAGTGAAAATTTACCCCAAAATGGCAATCGGGTATGCAAGATTCACGGCGAGTATAAGTCTGAACTTACAATTACATATTATGGGAATGAAACTCTTTTTATTCAAGGACGACCGTCTTTATTATTTAATAAAGTCCGTTATTTTTTGTGTGATAAAACGCCATTCAAAGATTTGATTGATGCTGAATGTCAAAAAGAATATGTGGCTGTAGGCAAGGATTTAATAGATACTGAATATAATAATCTTTTTGGCTCTGTTGATTTAAAATTTACTGAAGAAATAAAAAAGTTTATTTATGATTCGCTTACTATAAATAAATGCAATATATCAACATTAAATGATAAAACTTTATTCATTACTCCTATTTGCAAGGCATTGGAATATGTTTTGACTTTTGCGATAGAAAAGAATACGGATGAAGTTGTAGATACACACAACGGTTTTGGCGTTTTTTTTGGCTTGAATATGCATAAAAGCCAATTCAAGTCAAATCTTTATAAAAATAAGATAAACGAAAAAACCGTTGAATACCTCGAAAATGGGTATGATTGTTATACTTCAATTAGGAATGTGTATTTTCACGCTCGTCCGCACGAATTGAAGACCGTAGGTTTTTTTAGAGAAGTTGATGAAATTGTATCGAAAATAAGCAATTGTATTTTCAATATAGCAAATAATTTGTTATAAGGAGTTTTGCTTATGTCCGAAACTTTTGATATTATTGAATTGGATTGCAAGCAGTATAAATATATGGTGATTAACAAGGATATAATTTCCATAACGCACAAAATAAAAGATATAGAACAGGAGTTGTGCAAGAGGTCTTTTTCGGGAGATGTGCTTTTTAATTGTTTGACAAGTTGCCGAGATATAAAAAAATCCTACAGTTCAATTTATTTTGATGGAAATTGCTTTAAGGCTTCCACATGGCAAGATGTTAATAAAATAGAAAATGCTGTGTCAATGTTAGTGAAAAAATATTTTTCTGAAAATGTTAATTTATTGGAAAATCCCATATTATCTATTTCTTTATAGTTGTAAAGACGATATACAGAAAATCTAAACATTTCGCTTGCGAAAAAGAAAAAATGGAAAAAGAAGATTTCGATAATTTCAATTGACACGAAAATCTGCGATGACTTTTCGGGGGATGGTCGCTTGTTTTGTGATGAAGGATAAATTGGCTTGTAATCCGCAAATGAAATGCTTGGATATTTTTTTTGCCAAATTTCTTTACATCTCTTGACAACCAAAGACAATAGGCATAGAATGTTGTAGAACAAGAAATATTTTATAACAAATTCTGTTTCAAGAATTTTAGTTGGTATGACCGAAAGGGCAGCCTGAAAATTTGATGGACATATTCCGCGAATTTTCGGGCTGCTCTTTTTTTATTTTCGGAGTAAAAGATGATTTGCTACCTTAACAGAGGTCTGATTTTGGAACAGGCGATTTGCGCCCTGCTCAAAGAATATTTTGAAAGCATACATCTTGAAAACACCTATGAAAATTTCCATGTCAGCGTAACCAACGAGCATCCTTTTGCGGAACTGATGTTCCATAGCGGACTTAACGCGGCGGATTCGTTTCCCGCAGTGGTCGTAACAACGCAGGAGGACAGAAAGCCGCATAATTTAGACCTGCCGCCGACCTACAATGCCATCGGAATCGACAGGGAGGATTTGGAAACCATCACGAAGACGACGGAAACAAGGACGAACAAAAAGGGCGCGAAAAAGGAAGTCGGAATCCCCGGTCTGTGCACGGTCGTTGACGAAAAAACGAAGTCGGCGATTTTAGGGGCGATGCAGAAAAACGGTGGGACATGCTACGGCTGGAGCGTGAGGACAAGGCGGCGCGATTCAATCAGCATCGAGATTTGGGCGGAAAACAATCAACTGAAAAACGAGATTTACGAGCAGACAAGGGAATTCGTGACGGGAAATTTGAGGTTTCTGCTCGAACGGAAATATCCCTTTTTCGCCGTCGCGATTTTTGACGGCACGGTCATAGGCAGGAGAAGCAACAACTACAACGCCGACTTTGAAATTACACTAACTGGAGCGCACATAGGCTTTGATGTGGATTATTGCGTGGAGCAGATAATCATAGACACGGATTTGACAAAAATCACCGAAATAATAACGGAGGCGGACAACTATGTCAAAAACTAGTCATGCGGAAAATTCCGCGACAAAAGAAACCCCTGATGAACCGACCGCAAAGCCGGTCGAGAATCAGACGGACGAAAAAAAGTATACGCTCGCGCGTTTTTTGCAGGTCAAAAAACAAAAGTCCGGCGTAGCGGCTCTTTTGAGGCTGAATCACGGAAACGAGATTCACACGGTCGGCGAGTGGCAGGAACTCGTGAAAGAAGTTCTTGCAATCAAATTATAAAAAGGGGGAAGATATGGGTGTTTCAGCAGCACAATTCAAGAGCGCGGGGCAGTCCACCGAGCACTACATTCCGGGCGTCTATTCGCGACAAAACAATGTCAGCGCGGGTTCGGGCGTCTCGACCGGCAACCTTTGCATCATAGGCTCGTCAATGGGCGGAGAGCCTCGGAAACTTCTGAAATTCGGAAGCCTTGCGGACGCGAAGGACGCGCTCATGGGCGGCGAATTGCTTGACGGAATCGCACACGCCTTCAACGGTTCAAATACCTATATTCCGCAGTATGTCTATGCAATGCGCGTCAACAACGGCACAAAGTCAAAGGCGGAATTCAAAAACGGAAATGACATCATAATCACGGTGAAGTCCGCCGATTTTGGCTCGCACACAAACCAAATAAAGAAATGGCTTGACGACGGCACGAACAGGGGAAGAAAAATCACAGTGGCGTACAAGGGAAATGAATATTCCGTTGACAACATCGAGCAGGAATCATTTTCGATTATGTATGCCGGAGACGGAAGCGGCGCGAGATGCACAATCAATGAAATCGGTTTGACGCTTGCCAGCGATGTGGAAGAAGAGAATCTTGCGGTGTCTTTTGACGAAGTGGAAACTTTGGACGCGTTGATTACAAGAATCAATGACACAGGTTTTTATTCCGCGCAGTTGATTGACAAGTCGGAAAACGCGCCGACAAAAGGGCTTGACTATGTTTCGGGCGTGGAAATCGGCGGCTCCGCCGCTGTCCTCAAATCCGACGTTCAGGCGCTCGCGAACGCGCTCAAATCCATTGACATCATCGGAGATGTCGAGATTGGAAAGAACCGCGTCTTGCCTGAAAACGATGTCGGCTATGTGTATTTCAATGGGGCGGAAGCCGGAACGTCAACAGTCGCGGACTACATAGAAACGCTTGAACTTTTGGAAAATGAGGACGTGCAAATTTTGGCGACCCCCTCGACGAACAAAAACGTGCATTCCCTGATTTCCGACCATTGCGTTTCCATGTCAACCGTTTCCAAAAAACGCGAGCGGACTTTCATTGTCGGAATGCCGTCAAAAACCTCAATCTCCGAAGGCTTGGCGGAGGCGAAGGGGCTTAACACCGAACTAGGCTCTGTCATAATCACGAACGCAAACGCGAACAATCCGCTTACGGGCGCAGCGGAAGAAATCTCTCCGGCATTGCTTGCTTGCAAGATGGCGGGAATTGAAGCCGCGATGACACCGAGTGTGCCGCTCACGAACAAGACGATTAAGGTGAATTCGTTCGGCGCGAAGTACAAGGACACCGAACTTGGAGAAATGGTTGCGGGCGGAATCATGCCGTTCGGCAAGAATGAAAGCGGGGAACTTGTTTGCATCCGCGGAATGACTTGCTATCAGGGCGACAACCTGATTATGAACGAACGTTCGATGATCCGTTCCGTATTGTTCATGGACAGGGACTTGCGCAAGGCGAATGTGCGGAAAGTTGGCTCAAATGAGGAACCTAGCGAGAGTTCAGTCGTCCAGATTCTTAAGAACAAAGCTAAAGAATGGTATGACAACGACCTCATCACGAAAAGCGACGACGGAGAAAATGTGTTCAACATCAGCGTGAGGTTTGACGGCGACAAGGCGTATTTGAGTTTCGACAGGTATATCCGCGCGCCAAACAACTTTATGTTCATCACGGGTACAAACCGTGTCTATCAAAGTTCGACAGTGGAAGTCTAACAAAAAAAAGGAGATGACAAAAAATGAGCAAATACAATACGCAGGGAGATGTTCTCGCGCAAAGCACGAACTGTTGGGTCTATGTGGATATGGAGGACGAGAACGGCTCGAATCCCCAAAAGGTCGGATTCGTCCAGAACTGGAACATCAGAAAGAATCTTCAGACGAACAAGGCGAAGTGCATTGGCGAAATCGCGCCGGTGAGCATCGATGTCATCGGAATCGATGTGACGGTAAATTTTTCCGGTTTCATTCCGACAAAGGAAGTCGCCACTCAAGGAATTTCGGTTCGCGGCGGAGGAACTTATTCCGTAAAGGCGTTCAACCCGAATTGCGAAAATTTGCTTGACACAAAGGTCGTGACAAAAATTCCTTACCTTGAAATTCGGGATGACAAGCACAAGACCGTCATAAGTTCCGTGCAATGGCTTACGCCGACCTCATACAGCGAATCGGGAAGCACGGCTGACTACATCAAGACGGACGCAAGTTTTGACGCAATATTCACCGACAATGGAGCGGACTACGAACCCGCTATTTAATAAAAAAATACATGCGCTTGCGGCGGAGCGTTATGCGCCGTCGCAAGCATCGCATTTTCAGGAGCATTGAATGGAAATTACGGAAGAAATCAAGCAAGACGAAACCTTGATGGAAGAAAAGAGGCGCGACATTTTCTACACGCTTTTGAACGGAAAGACCGTCACGGAAAAAATAGAGACAAGCAGGGGCGAATTCGTCGTCAAGTTTCCCAAGCAGAAGGACATCATGCAGGTCGAGCGGCGCGCGGCTCTTATGCGCGGCGGAATTCCCGCTGAAAGTTTTGACAGGAACGCGAATTTCGACTTTCAAAAGGTCGCGTTCCTTGATGTCGTCGTGGAAAGCGGCCCTGATTGGTTCAACCGCGCGAAAAAGAAAAACGAGAATTTTACTTGGGGGGACATGCCGGACATGAACTTTATTGACGAAGTTTATGTGAAGGCATGGACGTTTCGCAACGAGGTGCAGGAAAAATTTGGGCGAGATGAAAAGGAAGCCGATGTCGGAAATCCTGACGGAAAGGGCGTTCAGGAAGATGTGGGCGATGATTTATTTTCGGGAGTTGCCGGTTCCAATAAGCGAACTTGACGAAGACCTTTTGGAATTCATTTTCATTTTCGCGAACACATACACCGAGGAAAGCGTTTTGCGCGGCTATGTTCAGCAGAAAAGGGAAGAGGAAAAAGAGGTGTCGGACAACATTCTGGAAGAACTGGGGTATTGAGCGGCATTTTTTATGGGAGAATATGAAATGAGGGGGAAAGAAAAAAATGGGAAGAAAGTTGTTTTTGTTTTTGCTTGTGTCGTCGTTCTTTGCGGCGCTTTGTTTTTCACAAACTGCGCGACCGCAAGAATCGACGATTCGGGAATTGTCGGGCGAAATTCACGTTACGCTGGACGACTTGAGGCGACAGTCGCAAGCCTTGACGGTGCAATTGTCGATAGCAGAGAACGAATTGCGGATTCAGTCGAGCAAAGCAAGTCAATTGCAGACGGACTTGAACGCCTTGAATTCCTGTTTGGACGATACGAACAGGAAGTTGGCAGACTACTCGAAGAGATTGGGCGAATACGAAGCCAAGTTGCGGAGGAGGGCGAGGATAATAGCGTGGGCGGCAGTCCTTTTGTTTCTGTTCCTGTTGGTGCGGGCGATATTGATAATACTGAAAGTGAAATTCGGAATTAAGATTCCCTATATGGTCAACCTTCTGCTTTAACAGTCTTTCAAGGCGGAAACGAGGGCAGAAACGATTTTCTGCTTTTCGGGCGGCAGTTTCGCGACCTCATACGCGAGACCGTCGTTTTTCTTGTCGAGTTCGTCTATGTCGCCGAAAACAAGGTATTCGACGGAAACGTTCAGGAAGCGCGCCGTCCTTATAGCGATGTCCGCCCTCGGCAATGCGCCAGACACTCTCCAAGTGCTGATTCCCGTGCGGCTTATACCCACAGCCTCCGCCAAGTCCTTTTTTTGTAGATTCCTTTCTTTCAAAAGCCTTTCCAATCTGTCAATAAAACTTTCTTCATTCATAATTGTTCCTGTTCTAAATGTCGGCAAAAGAATGGAAATCCTTGAAAACGCATTATGTGCTTGACAATTCGTTTGAAAGAATTATAATATAATAAATTCTTGTTTAAGGATTTTTCTTCTTGAACTGCGCTTGCCATTGGGTCAGACTTTGGCGGCGCTTTTTTTATGCCGCCTTGAAGTGCTGCTCCTCGTACATATATTTGTATATGATGTTTTCCAAGGTTTGGGCGGTGTTGTCGGCTAGGTTGTGTATTTCATTCTTGATTTCAACGTCATAGGACTTTCCCTTGTACAAGAACCAAAGCCCTTTTTCGTTTATGCAAAGTTCGCCTACAATTCCATAGCGTTCAATGCCGATTATTTTTATCCTCATGTTCTTGAAGGAAATGCAGCCCGCCTTGTTTACGGTTCGTCTCTCCTTTACGCAAAGAACATTGTAAAGTTTCAGTTCCTTTGGAATCTTGCGGAAAACGGAAATCCGCCCCACCACCGTTTTTCCGAAATGCTTTTCGTAGTAGTCTATGAAAACGGTTTTCAAAAATATGTTCGCCTCCTCGATGTTGTGAATCTTGTGTTTTTTGAAAAGGGCGGGAAGTCTGTCCTGCACAGTTTTCCATCCGCGTTCAATCTTTCCCTTCGCTTGAGGGGAATTCGCTAGGTGAAGTTCTATGCCCAGTTCGTCGTCTATTTTCTGCCATAACGGTTGCTTTCTTGTGATTCCGGCTAGTTGCTCGTCTTTGTCAAGCGCGAGGGCGTCTTTGGAGTTGTTGGAGAACACGGGCGATTTGTCGCTGTAGTCCTCAAGTTCTATTCCGAAATTCTCCAAAACCTGCCGCCGGCATTCAAGATAGCCATAGGAACATTCAAATTCTGTCATATAAAGAGCCAGAAAGCGGCTCGTGGAATCGTCAAGTGCGCCGTGCAGGGTGTAATAACGGGTGTCGCCGCACCACAAGAACCATTGGTAGGGCGTGGCATCCCATTGTATGAGTTCTCCGAAATTCTTTCTGCGGAATTGGATTCTTTGCACCGGCTCGCGTTTTGTCTTGTGTTTTTCTGGAGAGGAAATTCCCGCTTCCGTGAGGAAATTATAGACTGTGCTGTATGAAATTTTGATTCCGTATTCCTCGTTGAGTTCGTCAGTCCAATATTGAAAACTTATTGGATTCGTTTTTTCGTCAAATTCTTGCAGATAGCCTTGTATGACAAATTCCTTCGTCTTTTCAAATTTGTTGTTGTGGCTGGGTTTCCCTTTCTGTCCGTGTACAAAGATTTTGTCTCCCTCGTTCTCAAACTTCTTTCGGAGTATTGAGAACCGTTCGGGCGTGTAATGACACGCTTTGGCGGCAACCTTGTTGGTAAGTTTCTTTTCTTTTACCAATTTGTAATACTTCTTGAATTCGTCTATGCTACATTTCATACACTTTTATGGTCGGCAGTTCGTGTTTTTAACTTAAATACAAAATTTTACTTATGTCCTGCCCAAAGTGAACTTGGACTTTTTTAGGAAAGCTTATAAGGTGGTTTAA
>CAJUBD010000001.1:19027-234002 GCA_910584475.1 uncultured Treponema sp. | reverse complement strand
AGGCCCTTTTAGGGCTGGTCGTCAAGCCACCGGCTATGCCGGTGGTTATGACTTTACTTCGAACTATTATATATACGGTAAAATAACACAGAAGAAGTGTAAAGAATGAAGGCAAGCGATATACAAAAACAAAGAATAGCGGAAGTCGAATCGTATGCCGATGAATTAGTCGGGAAATGCTCTGTCATGTTTGTTTCGTCGGTAAACGAAAAAGGATACCCTCGAACCTGTTGCGTTAATAAGCTGAAAGACAAAGGATTTCGCGACATTTATTTCGTTACTTCAAAAAGGAGTGAAAAACAAGGGAAAGCCAAGCATTTTGAGTCGAATACCAAATCGAGCATTTGCTTCCAAAATGGCGGCGATTCTCTGACATTGATTGGAGAAGTCGAAATTATTACCGACAAACGTACTATGCAGGAATTGTGGAACGAAAGCGACAAAGTGTTTTTCCCGAAAGGCATCGACGACCCGAAAATCAGATTCATTCATTTCCACACATTGGAAGCGACTTTTTGGATCAAACATAAATTCAGAACAGTGTCTTATAAGTAAAATGTATTCTGCGCCGCAAGGCGAGTATCGCGCAAATAGCCGCGCTCGGTTTGCCATTCCTTCAAGCCGCGATAGTAGAACAGTTTTAATTCTTCGTCGATTATAAACGGAACGATATTGTGCTTCAAGCAATCTTTGAATAAAAGCAATCTGCCGATTCTTCCGTTACCGTCTTGAAATGGATGCATGCACTCGAACTTATAATGAAAATCCAAAATGCCATCGAACGACTTTTCTTTTTTTGCATTGTACTCAAAAAGCAGTTCTTTCATTTTATCGGCGACTTCTTCAGATTGCGTCGTGAACATATCGCCCACGGTATCAGATAATCTTTTGCAATCGCCTACAGCGAACCAATCTTGTCGTGCGTTAAACGAGTGCCTTCGATATGGTTGGAATTATATGTTAATTCGATTTGCACCTTATGATAAATATACCGCCCGAAAGTTTCGCTTTTTTTTCTGCGGCAAGAATTTCCAACAAGGTGGTGGGCAACTCTGCCTTTTTATTTGCTCTGTCTGGCAATTTGAGGCTCAATAATGCGCTTTACGGTTTCAACTTCATGCAGTTCGCCCATTGTGCTTTTCCTTTCCCGCGGATTTTTTTATTTCGCTGTGGTAAAAATAGTTTACGACGATAGGCGGCTCGTCGAACGCTCTTTTTACGCTGTCGTCATTCACAACATAAGGCAGGTTTTCCGACTCACAAAACCCGCGCATCTCGGCATCGAGTTCCTGCCAATAGGTTCTGTCGTTCTTGCTGTAAATATCGTGATAGAGCGGTACAAGACCGGGATTTCTTTCCGCTATATAATTGAGAATAACAGGCTTGTAATTGCCGCGCAAGTTCAAATTTTCAAGCCATACCCAATTACAATGCTCTTTCGTCGCCTTTATAATCGCCTTCGCGTCGGTGATTTTCGGGAATATGGGCGACATAAAACAAGCCGTGCGGACACCCGCTTTATGAAATTCTTTCATGGCGTTTATGCGGCGTTCGATGCTCACGGCGCAGTCCATATCGCTTTTGAAATCTTCGTCGAGGGTGTTTATCGACCACGACACGCGGGCGTTCACAAATGTTTTTATCAAGTCCAAGTCACGCAAAATTAAGTCCGACTTTGTTGCAATGGAAAGGATTGCGCCGCTTCCCCGCAACTGCTCCAAAAGCGTTCTTGTACGCCTATATTTTTCCTCCGCAGGTTGGTACGGGTCCGTCACCGAGCCGATAAACAGTTCCTTGCCGTTGTATTTTTCGGGGTTTTTAATCTCACCCCACTCTTTCACATCAAGAAATGCGCCCCAGTCTTCGGCGTGGTTCGTAAAGCGTTTCATAAACGATGCGTAACAATATTTGCAGGCGTGTTCGCATCCTGTGTACGGGTTGACGGAAAAATCGCACACCGGCAGATTCGACTTTGAGATTATGCCTTTCGTCTCGACAGTCTTTATAATGAGTTCGTTATTCATCGATATTCATCCAATTTCAAATAATCTTGCATAGGCTCAAAGCCATGTCCTGCATACAGCGATTCGCGCGGCTTTTATTGTATCGCCTTGATTTGAAATCATTTGCCGCCGTATTCAAACCCCCAATTCATCATTGCGTAGAATACGGGCATAAGGTCTTTGCCCTTTTTCGTGAACGAGTATTCAACGTGCGGCGGTATCTCGTTGAATTGTTTACGGCTTATAAGTCCGTCGGCTTCAAGTTCTTTCAAAGCGGAGGCGAGCATTGTATTTGTAATTCCCGTCAATGCCTTTTTGAGTTGTCCGAAACGCACGGTATCGGACATACACAATTCATACAATATTTGATTTTTCCATTTGCCTTGCAGCATAACGAGAACGGGCGTAACGGGGCATTCGCCTTGTTCGTTGTATATGCCTTCTTTAACCTTGACTAAAAATTCCTCGTAGGTCATTGCTTGTTTCATAGTTCACCTCGCATACGGTATAATTTTTATATCAAGTATAGCATAACTGCCTTGTAAGGTCAAACTAATCTTCATACTTTTATTTAATTGTATTTTTCGTGATTATACTCATCCTAAAAAGTCAAGGGCGAAATTGCAATTTCACCCTTGACTTTTTAGCGTGCGCGAAAGCGCACAAGTCAATAAGCAAGTTTGTAAAATTGCTTTTCAATTTTACAAACTTGAAGTGATAAAAGCCGTGCCATTTGCGCGGTTTTTATCATACACTTTGCCGAGCGTAAACCAACGCCCCAAATTTTCCCCGATTACAAAATAGTCGTTGGAAAAGTTATCCCAGCAAACGGGTTGCAATTTTGCGAAATCAAGCGTTTTTCCGTCTTGCTTTAATACGCTTTCGTCAATAGATACGTTTTTGACAGTTCCGAGTATTCGCAAAGAAATATCGTCCTCTTGTTTGTCAATACGCAGTAATTCACAATCCATAGTAACGGGCAATTCCGCAAAATACGGAGCGTTTACAAGTTCGCTTTTCATTGCCGTCAGCCCCGTGCGCTTTAATTTATCGGGTACTTTTTTGCCCGTAACAGTTCCCAGATAATCGCATTGTGCAAGCGTTCTTTTCGTAACGCAAGAAACGGTAAAAGCCTTTTGCCGTTTGATATTTTCAACTGTTTTACGGACTTTATATAAATTGAGTTCGACTACTTCCCAAGTAGCGGTAACGCACCACGAGCCTATCATTGCGTTCGGTGTTCCGTTCTCGTTATATGTACCGATTAAAAGCATAGGCGTAGGCGTTACTCCCGCACGTTGACCGAAATTTTTTCTTGCCATTTTTATACCCCCGAAATTAAATAATTATCAATGGACTTAAAGCCTAACCCCATATAAAAAGGTCGTGCTTGTTCCGTAGTTTCAAGATAAATTTTTGTGATATTCAATTCTTGTGCTTTTGATAAAAGCCGTTTGATTATGGCTTGCCCGACTTTATGTCTGCGGTATTCGGGCGCAACGTAGATATTCATTAAATAGCCGCACTTACCCGACAGATTATCGGGAGAGGGCAATTCGCTATGTACGCACATATCGCCACAACCGATTATCGAGCCGTTTTCATAAACAACTAATGCTATATGTGTTTTGCCGATTTCTTGTTCCGTAAAGTATCGGCTGTTTTCTTGCATTATACGGTTTAACAAATCGCCGTCGGCAATGCCGAAAACCTCTTTTAAGACGGTGCGGCGCATAGTAAGCCATATTTGAAAATCGCTTTTTGTAAGTTCCTTCAATTCCATTTTATACCGCCTTTAATAATACGGGTAAAGCCATAGTGTCTATTTTGCCGTTCGGTGTGAGCGGCAATTCGCCCACATAATATTCACGGCTGCTTTCTTCAAGTTCCGACATATCCGTGTCTTCGTCAATATCGAACACTTCGCGCAAAACTTCCATTCGCCAAGACAAAAGCGTTTCCAAATCCTCAATGCGCGCCCGCTTTATTGTGACATTCGTCATAATAAAGCGCCCTCCTTCATTACAACAGGCAATTTCGTTTTGTCGGGCTTTCCGTTCGCGTTGAGCGGAATGCTTTGCATTTTGACAAAAAATTCTGGAATCATAAATTCCGTCAAATTCTCCGCGAGCTCTTTTCTTATCCTGGAAACTTCAATTTGTCCGTCGGAGGGAACAATGTACGCCGTCATATAAAAAAGTCCGTTCTCATCGGTCAATGCGCGGACGATGGCTTGCTCCACACCCTTGCATTGATAAAGGCGCGACTCCACCTCGGCGACTTCGACCCGCTTTCCGTAAATCATAATTTGGTCGTCCTTGCGGTGTAAAAAGGCGATGTTTCCGTCGGGCAGGACATATCCTAAATCGCCGCTGCGGTAAAAGCGTCCGCCGCCCGCAGTCGTTTCAAAAGCCTTGTTTTCTTCGGCATGATCTCCTATGTAGCCGAGCGACACGCCGCCGCCGTAAATGCAAATTTCGCCTGTCTCTCCACGCGGAAGCTCGTTGCCGTCCTTGTCCAAAATGTGGATTTCCGTACCTAATATAGGTTTGCCGATAGGGTATGTTCCGTCCGCTAACACTTCGCCGCCGTTGCAATGGTAATATGTGGTCGCCACAGTCGTCTCGCTCGGCCCGTATGTGTTGTACACATCCACCTTGTCCAAAAGATTGCCTATGTATGAACCGCGAAGAATGTCGCCGCCGCTTATCAAAAGCCGCAAGGACGGCGGAATTTCAGGCAAGCGGTTCATTTCGGCAAGCAAGTACGGAAAGCCGCTTAAAATGGTAACATTGTGTCTTTCTATGAAGTTCATAAGCGTATGTACATCGGCTTTATCGTCCGACGATGGAATTGCAAGAGCCGCACCATTCAATAGGCTTGCGAATACTTCTTCCACAAAAATATCAAACGAGCAAACGGAATACTGCAACATTATATCGCCACTTTTCGTAACGCAAACGCCCTTTGGGGTGCCAGTCGTGCCGGAAGTGTAAAGTATGTATGCTGGCGAATTTTCACGCACAGTGCTTTTTCGTATGGACTTCGGCTTTTCAAGTCCGCGGATGTGGCGATCGAACAACTTCAAGGCAAAGCCGTCCAGTTTTTCTTCAAACTGTTTTTCCGTTAAAATAAAGTTGACATTCGCCTCGTTCATCATATAGCGAATGCGCCCGACAGGGAAAGTTGGCTCGGCGGGAACATACATCGCTCCGCATTTGAGGACAGCCAAAATCGCCGCGACCATTTCCGCGCAGTGGCTCATCACGACACCGACACTGTGCAATTCCTCGGGAAACGCGCCGGCGATACTGTCCACAAAATCCGAAAGCTCTCCGAATGTCATTGTGCGGTTGTTTTCTATAATTGCGGGCGCGTCCCTTCGCTTTTTGGCAACCCATTCAAAAAAATCGTAGACTGTGTTTTTCATGGTAATTTTCCCCTTGTTAATGTGCAAAGTATCATATAAAAAGTGTACCATATCCAAAAAAAATATCAAGTACGCAGATTTTTCTTACATAGTACGCAAAATAATACCAAATCATTCGTGCGGTCGTAGCCATATCCCGTATTCACCACCTGTTCCAATGCGCCTTCTTTTCAACGGTTACCTCCACTTGTTTCGGTGTCAGCGCATCGGGCGCGGCGTAACCCAACATTACCATGGCAGGCAACAGGTAGCCGTTTTTTGCGCCGACATATTCGTCTATTTGTTGCCCCTCCTTCTTTACGGGAATATGCACGACCGAGCCAAGCCCTTCGGCGGTCGCCGCAAGCAGCATATTTTCGATTAAAGCCCACGCCGCGCCGTAGTCCATCAAGCCGTAGCCGTTAGGATTGGTGAGTTCGTATTTGCACTTGAAATACGGCAGGATTACGCACACGCTTTCCTCAATCATCGTGCGCTGGCGAGGATAGGCGATTTTGAACATGTCCTGTTGCGGCGATTTCGGCTCCTGAATAGTGCAAGAGTATGGCTTGACGATGTGCGCCAGCTCCTTGATTTTTTCCTTGTCGGTGTATATGACAAGCTCCCAACTGCGCTGATGGTTGGACGAGGGAGCCTTCAGCCCTGCGTCAAGTATGCGCTTGAGTATTTCCTGCGGTATTGCCTTGTCCATAAATTGACGGATAGACCTGCGCTTATGTACAACCTCATAAAATTCCATATTGTTACCCCTTTATTAAAGAAAATTCTTTTTCCATATTTTCAGTCAATGCGGTGGTCAGCCGCACAAGTTCCCTTGCGTTTTCAAGCCCCAATGCGGCGAAAGCGATATTGTCGGCTTCGGCTGTGGGGGGGATAATAGCACGGGCATATTCCTTTCCGCCGTCGGTCAAGAGTATGCGCTTGTTGCGCCTGTCCTCGGCAACCTCCTCACATACAATATACCCCCTTTGCATAAACCTGCTTGTAATTGCCGCTATCGTCTGCTTGTTTGTGGAAAGCCTTTCGCATATTTCTTTTTGCGTGCAACCGCTCGGCGCGAACCATAAAATATCCAAAACAAACAGTTCGTTTGTAGTCAGATTATGTTGTTTGGCACATCGTGCATAGACCGCATATTGCCTGTCACGCAAGACGCAATATTCGTTCAAAAGCCTGTTTATCTCGTTGTCCATCAGCATAGCACCCCTCCTAATTAGTCTAATATCATACTAATTATATAACATGGATTTGAAAAAAATGCAAGGGCATGGACAAAAAATTTCGACAAAAAAAGGCGAGGAAAACTCGCCTTTCTTCGCTGTGACATTTATTCTTTTGTCCGTGTTTTTTCGTCTCTCATATTTTCGTTATGTACATTGGGCTTGAGTCTTCCGACTTTTCAAAGCCGCATTTTTCGTAAAAACGCAGTTTGTCATTATAGGCGATGAGCGTAATTCTCAAATATTCACAATATTTTTCCTTGATCATTTGCATGAGCGTCCTGCCTATTTCCTGCCCTTGATACTTTGGATTCACGAGCAAATAATGAACATAAGCCGTCATCGCGCCGTCGTCCATCGCGCAAACCATGCCGACAAGTTTCTCGCCGTCCCAAGCCGAATAGACCGTATCGTAGCCTTTCATGGCGAGCGCGAGCTTTTCGGGATATTTGCCGGACGACCATTCGACCGACAAAAACAAATCTTGTAATTGCCTTTCAGAAAAAATTTTCGTGTCGCTGTATTTTATTTCCATTGCTTTCACTTTCTCAAAATTTAAATTTCTGTCGCTTTGTAAATCGGCTTTTCGCCATATAATATCATTTCGCCCTTGTTTTCGCAAGCGGCTTTTTGATGGGCGGTGTCGTCATAACGCGGCGAAATTTTGCTTTGCGCTCGAAAAATTCCATTGATGAAGACATGTCCTTTGCTCTATTTTATTCCGATTGCAATTTTCTAGATTTTTTGTTACAATGTTTCCATCAAAAAATCAAGAGGCATATTATGAGCAGCAATTTTCCGCTTTCGCACGGGCGGCTTGAAGATTTGGCGCGGCAATTTCCCACGCCGTTTTACATTTACGATGAGAGGGCGATTCGCGAAAATATGCGCGAGTTTTCCGAGGCGTTTTCAATCTTTCCGAAATTCACGGAACATTTCGCGGTGAAGGCCTGCCCGAATCCTTACATCTTGAAAATCCTCGCGGAATGCGGATGCGGCGCGGACTGTTCAAGTCTGCCGGAACTCATGCTTTGCGAGACGAGCGGAATCACCGGCGAAAAAATAATTTTCACTTCCAACGAAACCCCTGCCGCCGAATTTGTTTTCGCGTTCAAGCAAGGCGCGATCATCAATTTGGACGACATCACGCACATTGATTTTTTGCGCGATTCGCTCGGCGGAAAATTTCCCGAATTGATTTGCTTTCGATACAATCCGGGCGCGCTCAAGGAAGGAAACGCGATTATCGGGAGACCTGAGGAAGCGAAGTACGGCTTGACGCGCGAGCAGATTTTCGAGGCGTACAAAAAGGCGCGCGAATATGGAGCGAAGCGTTTCGGCCTGCATACGATGGTCGCCTCAAATGAGCTAAATCCTGAATATTTTGTGGACACCGCGAAAATTCTTTTTGAACTTGCGGTTGAATTGAAAAAGGTTCTCGGCATAAAAATTGAATTTCTCGATTTGGGAGGGGGAATCGGAATTCCTTATCGTGGCGGACAAAAGAAAGTTCCGCTTGATTATGTCGCGAAAAAAATCCGTGCGCTCTACGACGAGATGATTGTGGCGAAAGGGCTTGACGGACTTGAAATAAAATGGGAATGCGGCCGCCCGATTACGGGGCCTTACGGATGGCTCGTCACTCGCGCGATTCACGAAAAAAACATTTATCGCAAATACATCGGAGTGGACGCGAGCATGGCGGACTTGATGCGACCCGGAATGTACGGCGCGTATCACGAAGTGACCGTGAGCGGAAAAGAAGACGCTGTGAAAAGCGAGGTCTACGATGTGGTTGGAAGCCTTTGCGAAAATTGCGACAAGTTCGCCGTCCAGCGCGAATTGCCGAAAATTGAAATCGGCGACTTGCTTGTCATTCATGACGCCGGGGCGCACGGACGCGCGATGGGCTTCAACTACAACGGCAAGCTTCGTTGCGGAGAAATCCTTTTGCGGTGCGACGGTTCGTTCAAGGAAATTCGCCGGCGCGAAACGATTGAAGATTATTTTGCCACGCTTGATTTGGACGGAGTAAAAGATTTCAAATGAACGCGTCGTTGGAAAACGCACACAGTACGGACATTTTGCGCGGTATTTTGGGAATCGTGTTTTCGTCGTTTTGCTTTGCGGTGATGGGCGCGCTCGTTCACCTTGCGGGCGACTTGCCCTTTATGCAAAAGGCTTTTTTCAGAAATCTGATTTCTGTTTTCATAACGTTTCCGATGCTCGCGAAAAACCGCGAAAATATTTCCATTCCGAAAGGCTCGCTCAAATTTCTTTTGCTTCGCGCTTCGGTCGGCTCGATTGGAATCATAGGAAATTTCTACGCGCTCGACAGGATTCCGATTGCGGACGCGGCAATCTTGAACAGGATGTCGTCGTTCTTCGCGATAATTTTCAGCCTGATTTTGCTCGGCGAAAAAATAAAATTCGTGCCTTTCCTCGCTACGCTCGGCGCGTTTTTCGGCGCGATGTTCGTAATAAAGCCTTCTTCGAATTTCATCGGATCGTTTCCGGCGTTCGTTGGATTTTTGGGCGGAATGGGCGCGGGCTTTGCGTTCGCCTGCGTGCGAAAATTGGGCGCGATGAAAATCAACGGCAGCGTCGTCATCGCGTTTTTTTCATCGTTCTCCTGTTTGCTTTGCGTTCCGTTCATAATCGTGAATCACGCTCCGATGACGTTCGCGCAAGTTTTGATCTTGCTCGGAACGGGGCTTGCAGGATGCGGCGGACAGTACGGAATGACATACGGATATTATCATGCGCCCGCGCGCGACATTTCCATTTTCGACTACACGCAAATTATTTTCAGCGCGGCTTTGGGCTACTTTTTGTTCCGCCAGATTCCAGACTTGCTCAGTTGGATTGGCTACGCGATAATTATTTCCATGGCGGTCATAGTGTTTTTGTGCAACAAGAAAATCGGCGAATTCAAAAAATGAGAGTAAAAATCAAGTGAAACGAAAAATTACGAGTACTCTGCTTTTTTTGTTTTTGGCGGTTGCAGGGCTTCCTGCTATTTCCGAGCGAGATTCCTTTGAAGGCTTTCAGGAATTTTCATTTTTCATGGGAGACTCGTCGGTGTCATACTATATCGGTCCTGATGTAATCCGCATAAAAAATCGTTCGCTGGGAAGCCGCTTCAACAGGTATGACAAGGAGTTGCATTACAGAAAAGAACTTGAGCATGGCGTGCCATATATTTATTACACAGAATCGGATACGCGTTTTGTTGAAAGCGAAGATTCTCCATGGGGTGCGCTTCCCGTGGAAATGCAGGCATCGGATTCCGCAGAAAAAAAGGCGATGTTCTTTCAGTCCGACAGTTTCTTTTTGCTCATCCATGAACACGGCGATTTTTATTATGGAGTGAAAGACGCGTATGTTTCATGGGAACGGCACCTTGGAACTATGGGTGCACGGGAAAGCTCGTTCTTGAGGGAGGGCGGAAAATCATATTCTTGCGAGAACACTGGCTTTGATTTTCCCCACAATGCCGTACAATGGGGAAAGCCGTGGGCGGAAGGCGCAAAGGGAAACGGAGTAGGGGAGTGGATTTCGTTTTGTGTTCCAGACAGCGTGGCAGAGTTACTGCCGCATGGGAGGCTGAAAGGATTCATATCAGCCGGATATGTCGATTACGGTCGTCCTGATTTGTATGAGAAAAATTCGCGTCCTCGGATTGTTTCGGTATATATAGACGGTGTTTTTTATAAGGATGTCCTTCTCGAAGACACTCCGAATTATCAGGACATAACGCCCGGAAAATTTCTGACGGGCGCAGAGGAAATAAAAATCGTCATAAAGGATGTCTATAATGGACAGTTGTATGAAGATGTTTGCATAAACGATATTATTATAATTCCTTTTGAAAAAGATGATGGACAAAAAGTATATGTTAAAATATAATGTGTCTGATAAAAATGTATCCGAAGTTTTCAGAAGACTATGAATTGCAAATTGGATTTAGTGTGAGGTGAAAATGATAAAAAATAGTCCCGCGCGAATTTTCAAAATTCTCGCGCCCGCTTTTTTCTGCGCGTTGATGTTTTCCTGCGCAAAAAAATCATCGCAAACTGCGCAGGATGATTTTCTTTATCCTGAATATTTTCAGCTTGAAAACGGGCTTTCGGTTTTCGTCAAAGAAGATCACAAAGTTCCGCTCGCATACATTGAAATTGCCGTCCGCGCGGGAGGGGTAACGCAGCGAAGCGACAACGCCGGAATCTTTCATTTGTACGAGCACATGATGTTCAAAGGAAATTCGCTCTATCCGAATTCCACGGCGGTGCAAAAGGCGATTGCCGACATGGGAATTGACGACTGGAACGGAACGACTGGAGAGCATTGTGTGAATTATTTTTTCACCGTGCCTTCAGGGCAGCTGGAAAACGGAATGCGATTTTGGAACGCCGCCATCCGCGAGCCGCTTTTGGACGAGGCGGAATTCGAGGACGAAAAAAAAGTCGTAGTTTCGGAAATCTCGGCAAAGCTCAATTCGCCCACAACGATTTTGGGAAAATTTTTCCGCGAAACTTTTTTTCCTGTCGCGCCATGGCAGCTCGATCCAAGCGGTACGGCGGACACAGTTCAAAACGCGACGCTTTCCGAATTGAAAAGCATAAAGCGAAAATACTACGTTCCGAACAATGCCGCGCTTTTCGTGGGCGGCGACGTAGATACGGAACAAGTGAAAGTTTTGGCGCAGGAAATTTTCGGCGACTGGCAGAAATCCGATTTTGATTTTTCAAGCGAATGCGCAGTCCAAAACAGCGCGCCTTTTTCACAAACAAAATTTTTCGTGATGGCGGACGAGCAGATTTCTCCGCAAATCGCGCAAGTTTCACTTTACTTTCGCGGCGCGGACGCGGATTTCGATCGCGACTCGACTTATGCGCTTGACGTTTTTTCTTCCTACATAAATTTGCCGCAAAGCGATTTTGCGAAAACGCTTTCTTCCGACCAAGACTTGCGAATTATTTCCAGCGACTATGTCGGGGGAGGATATTCCACAAGGCGGCGTACTTCCACCGTGAGCTTTTATGCCGTGATGTCCGACGCGGAAAACTCGATTGCGTCGAGGACAAGAAAATTCTATTCGATGGTTTCCGATGAGATTATCGGAAAATATGTCCGCGCGAAAAAAATCGTTCCGAAAAAAGATTTCAAAAAGATTTTTCAGTCACAAAAGGACAGTCAGATAATTTCCGCCGAGCGTGCCGAAGACGTTTTGGCGCAGGCGCGATATTGGTGGACGGTTTGCGATGCGGAATACTATTTTGACTACGACGAGAATTTACAAAAAGTGAAAAACGCAGACATCGTGCGCGCGCTTGAAAAATATGTTCAAGGGAAAAATGCGTTCATCTGCGTTTCTGTGAATCCTGAAATTTACAAGGCGCAAAAATTTGATTTTGACGCGCTGGATTTTGAGGAAGTGAAGAAAGCAAGATGAAAAACAGCCGGAGATTTAATTTGCGCCAAATATATTGTAACAAATTTTAACTTCAAATTTTCTGTGAAAACTCGTCCGCTGGTTAAAAACGTTTTGCGTTGCGAACTTTCTTATTATGGGAGAATTTTATGAAAAAATATATCCAGATTTTTGCGGCATTGTTGTCCACAACACAACTGTTCGCGTTCACACCGCACATAAACAAAGGGCGCATCGAAGAGATAAGCGTTGCGCAGGCTTGTGCGGAAATGAGAATTCCCGAAGCGGAATTAAAGGAACTGAACAAAGAGTTTTACGGAGTGCTGGAGGACAACAACGATGTTTTTCCAGCGACAGTCGAAGTCGCGCAGGGCAGCCCAATCCAAATCTTCAGGCAGACATTCGCGGAGACGGACGAGGTTTTGTACAGGGTCTTTTTAAAGACAGTCGAGACCGCCGACGGAACGCCCTGCATGTTCCAGAAAGGATACTATGCAAACGGAACGTCCGCGCCCAACCTGATTTTCGCCAATTTTTATGCCGCCGACTTCAGAGTGTACGGACAAAGCGTCACGCGCTCAAAACTGAATTCCAATTTCATGCCTATCATCAAGAAAAACAAAATCGCGGGGATAATGATTTACGAAATAGAGCGATACGAAAAAGAAAAAAGCCTTTATGAAATGGCGGGGTATGAACGCATCGTGAACCACAAGGCGGCAGTGTACTGGAACGATGATTTTTCTACGGCAGATTTAAGGAACACATATTCAAATGAGGAAGATATACACATAGACTGTTCAACACCTCTGATTGACAAAAACGATGTTTTCAGATATACGATACAGAACGCGTTTGACAAGAATCCCGCGACGAGCTATGTGGAAGACACGGAAGACGATTTGATGTATGTATGCGCGATTAAACCAAAAATAACCAAATTCGCGATAATTAATGGATATGCGGCAAATAAGGATCTATATTTTTCAAACAATAGAATAATAGAAGTAGCTGATGAATGGACGCTGGATAGTAAATACCCTTCGAGAAAATTACTGGAAACAAACAATAGATATAAATTAAGAGACGATTGCATGGCTTTTCAGATTGGAGAATACAAAACGTTTTCAAACGGCTATATTTTTGTATCTAAGATTAGTAAAGGTAAAAAATATAGTGACACCTGTTTGGCAGAAATTGATTTTTACAATGAAGAAATGGGCTGGCTTTTCGGGGGCGTCGAATGAATATTCTAAGAAACCTTGAAGTTCCGTATTTTTCACAACGTAATAATCAAACAGTATGGAATGAAAAATATCCAGTTGATACAAATGAGGTAGATTCTGAAGGTAATTCATTAGCTGGAAAACTACTTCCCAACGGCAAAACAGACTCGAAGGCAAAGAACAGCTGCAACATAACCTGCCTAGCGATGATACTGCATTACTTCGGAGTAACATCAGACACACCGGATGAAATGATGAGGAAAGTGTTCGAGCCGACAACTGCTGGCTGCCTGAGGGTCGAGGCCTCGAACTTTGACCTATGGGAGAACGCACTGAGTCAAATCTTCGTGACAGGAAACAGCTTCTATTTTTTGCATCCAGTGTACAGTCTGCGGCATTTTGAAAGGGCGGGACTGTTTGAGTTCAACCCGTATGCGGGTATGACGATAAGACCCCGTTTTGCGAAAGGTAATGATTCTGACATAGAAGTCAAGTCAAATCCGGGGTTTGCTCCGACCATTCCAAGACAGACGAATGACTATGACATAGAGAGGTTTCCTATAAAGAAGACCATGAACGGAACGCAGTTATATTGGGCGGCTGTTAATTATGACTTTGGAGTAACGGAAGGCTACGGAGGAAATCACACGGGAATAGATCTTGCAGGTTATGAGGGTACGAGTATTTATGCTTTGGTGAATGGCATCGTCTGGGCGACGACATATCAAGGAACTATAGAAAATACTTACAAAGAAAACAGGCCTTGTTATGGTCGCTGCATGGTGATAAAGGGGGACAATGATAAATTGTATTTGTTGGGACACCTGTCGAAATTCAGGAAAAAAGAGGGAGAGAGAATCCAAGTTGGTGACGTTGTTGCGGAAGTTGGCAATACAGGATATTCGTCTGCTGCACATCTGCATTTGGAAGTTATAGAGTGTAAAACAGGGATGGATGATGATTCTAGAAGCAAAGTCCTCAATATGGAATATAATCAATTGCATGAAAATGATGGAGGAATTATAGGTGGTGTTTATTCTTTAAGATTTGGTAATTCAAAAGGTTATTATTATGCTTCGAAAGATAATCAAGGACATGGTAGTTGGGGAAATAATAGACTAAATCCATTGACAGGAGAAAAAAAATGAAAAAATTTATTCTAGTATCAGCGGCGTTGTTTTTGCAAACATTGTGTTTCGCGGCAGATGTTAAAGTCATCAAGGACTGCAAGATTTATGACGGTTACTATCATTTTGAAGGGACTCTTAAAAAGGGAACAATCGTAAAATTATGGGATTGTTCAACGCAAGATGAAAGAAAAAATAGCAAATTAGATTTTGATTATAGCGCATGCTTAAATATTGATGGACAGAAAAGGTTGACCGATGCATATGCTGTCATTCCAGTTGAAACAGAGGAATTGTTTGATGTGGAAAAAACAACCATAAAATTAAATGAAAACTATAAAAGATGGATAGACAAGGACTCTTGCGACTTGTTGTATTACGAGGACAGAGAAAATTTTTATAAAGAAAATCAGCAGGAAATAAATTATCATGAAAGTCGGAGGGGAGTATATGATGAAGTTTGGTATAACGATAGTTATTTCTATGGTTGTCCAGAAGTATCATTTTATAATTTGTTTGTAAACATGTTTGACAACGATTATTATTTTTCAGCCTATGTGTTACGCATATCTTCGGTAGAAAACGGATACCTTGTAAAACTTGAGATAGAAAATAAAGGTGAAATGAACAAAGCGGACAATGATTTCAACAGCCTTTATTCGCTTGTTCCTGATATTGGAGAGCAGTTTGAGCTTAGAATAGTTTTTGATGGCGATTTTATGTATGTTTATCATGCAAACGGAACTCTTATGTTTACAAATGTCGTTGTTGATGATTCATTTTGCAATGAGTACGAGAACCTAATCAGGACGAACAAATGCGACCTCTCCAAAGTAACATGGCCGCGCCACGCGGACGGCAGCTCTGATTTCGATGACAAGATAGAGCCGCCTTTGATTCGTCTTTCGGAAAACAATAAGGCGGGCAATACGACAGCAGACGCAAGCGACAACCCGACACGCCCACAGAGAATGCCGCCGTCCCAAAGCCCGCGCCCGCATTGGGAAAGACTGCGACCGTTACCGAGAACCTGCGCCTGCGCTCTGACGGCACGGCGACGGCGGAAGTCGTCACCACGCTAGCCGCCGGAACGCGCGTGAAGGTCCTCGCGTACGGCAGGGAGGACACGATAGACGGCATCGCGTCAAGCTGGGTGCAGGTCAGCGTGCTCGGCGGCTCGAAGGACAAGGACGGCAACGCGATAGCGGGCGGCACGACAGGCTGGCTTTTCGGCGGCTACCTCGCCGAAGCGGAGGAAGCCGTGCACTTTGAAGCAGCCGAAAGCCCAGATACTGAAAAAGCGGAAGCGACAAACACGCTCGCTTCGCAACGAGGTTCACGTCTGCCCACATTGCCGATTGCGGGCGGTGTCGTGTTTTTGGTCGTTTTGCTTGCCGTAATTGTTCTTGCGATGAAGAAATGGAAAAATGGCAAGGAGTGAGGAGGAATGCTCACAAAGCCCGAGGTGAGGAAAGCAGTTTGCAGACATCCGATTGAATGGGACAAAAATCAGTTCTCCAACGTGAAAGAGAATGCTTTGGGAAAGCCCGCGAAAAAGCGCCTTGAAAACGAAGCCTCCGCCATCGACTTGTGGAACGGAGGTTTGGAGGGCGTACTACGGCCTCGTGCTCAACGGCTACGACCACTACCGCGTCTTCCACAGCGAGAACGAGTTCGCGCGCGGCAAACGCCTGAGTCAACGGAATCGAGAACTTCTGGAGCTTCGCGAAGGGAAGGCTCGCGAAGTTCAACGGTTGCAATTCCGCCGCTTTCGTGCTACACTTGAAGGAGTGTTCGCTCGGTTGTTTTGGGTTAGGCGTGCGCATGTTTTTAGGGCAGGTAAACGGTTGAAAATTCTTTGAGTATGCATTATAATATCCTGCTCAAGCAGAGCGATAAACAGTAATTTTTTATTGCACAAAGGCAGGAAGTATAATATGCTTGATACGATACCTAACAATGATGAAATGACGGCTTTGGTCGGTCAATCTCTTTGCGATGTATGGAATGGACTGTGCGCTTTAATCGACGAACACTATGATATGGAACGCTTATGGGGTAAGGGCGGTAAAGCGTGGAAATACGAATACAAATATCGGCGTGGCGGCAAAACGCTTTGTGCTTTATATGCAAGAGAAAATTGCGTAGGTTTTATGATTGTCTTGGGCAAAGACGAGCGGTTGAAATTTGAGGCCGCAAAAGACAGTTACTCAAAAGAAGTTCAAAAAATATACGATAATGCGCATACTTACCACGATGGGAAATGGCTAATGTTCGAGCCAACGGATACCACATTATTTAATGATTTTATCAAATTGTTAATTATCAAGAGAAATACGAGTTTTTTTTCAAAAACTCGTGATTTACTGCCCGCTCGCGCGGGCTAATTAAGCGTCCTCGGAAGTTGAAACTTCCTGCGGTGCTTAATTTTAAGGAACATTTAAAATCAGCGGCTAAAATTGCGTTGCTGATTTTAATACGAGTTTTTTGCAAAAACTCGCGATTTACTGCCCGCTCGCGCGGGCTAATTAAGCGTCCTCGGAAGTTGAAACTTCCTGCGGTGCTTAATTTTAAGGAACAAAAAGTAAGAATATATTTCTGTTTTGAGAGGTTGATGAAATGAAAGATATGGCTGTTATGTTGGTTGTTTCCGATATAGATAAATCAGTCGAATTTTATAGTAAACTATTTGGGTTACGGATTGTAGCGGACTTTGGCGCAAACAAAACATTATCGGGCGGTTTGGCTTTGCAAACACAAGAAACTTATAAAAAATTTATTGAAACCGATTCAATCTCGTATGGCGGTAATAATTTTGAGTTGTATTTTGAAGTTGACGATTTTGATAATTTTACAAGTAAGTTGCACAACTTTGATATAGTTTATGTCCACCAAATAAAGACACATTCTTGGGGACAACGGGTTGTTCGCTTTTATGACCTTGACCGAAATATAATTGAGGTCGGAGAAAATATGAAAACTGTTTGCCGACGGTTTTTAGATAGTGGAATGACACCTGAACAGGTCGCAAGGCGTATGGATGTTCCTATTCAATACATAAGCGATTGTATAAGGTGAATTACAATTCAGCGGTGTTCTTATGATAAAAATCAGAGATATGGAAAAGACGGATTTTGTGCAATGTCTGAATATATACAATCATTATATAGAGAACAGCGTTGTTACATTTGAAGAAAGTGCGCTTGGTCTTTACGATTACAAACGCCGCATTGAACGCATAACCGCCGAATACCCTTTTCTAGTGGCTGTTCAAAGCAATAAAATTAAAGGCTTTGCATACCTTGACAAATTCAACGAGCGTTCCGCCTATCGTTACACCGCAGATTTATCGATTTATGTGGATAAAGATAATTTAGGTTCGGGCATAGGTACGCTGTTGCTTGCCGAATTGGAAAAACGGGCGAAAGAAAAGAATATAAAGCGAATAATTTCAATCATTACGGCAGACAACGAAAACAGTAAAAATTTCCATATTAAAAACGGTTTTGAGTTTTGCGGCAAGTTGCCTGATATTGGCTTTAAGTTCGGGCAATGGTTGGGAATAGAATATTATCTGAAAAGAATATAAATTGCAATTTATCGGGTAGACGGTAAAAGCCGAAAGCGATTTCAATTTCGCTCTCGGCTTTTCTTTTTGAGTGTCCATAAAAATATGTCGCAGTCATTTATGCAAGGTGCGGCTCAGAAAATCAGACTGAACAGAGTATTGACGGGCAGTTGGGAGTGTGCAAAGAATACGCACGGTGTAACGGTATTTTAATTCTCGATACTTACACACTCGGTCTTGCAATACCGGCATACTAAATTATTTATTTCTCAATCCTTGCTTTGCCTTATCTCGTAAATCCAGCCGTCGGGGGCTTTTTCCGTGCCCATCTGGATTCCTGTCAAAGTGTCGCGCAGTTTCCCGAGCACAGGTCCGATCGTTTCCATTCCGCTCGGAACGAGGATTTCCTTCGTGCCGTCGGTGATTTTTCCGATGGGCGAGATGACCGCCGCCGTTCCGCAAAGTCCGATCTCTTGGAAACTCGACAGCTCGTCGCGGTGCACTTGCCGCTCTTCCACTTCCATTCCCAAATAGTCGCGCGCCACTTGCACGAGCGAACGCCGCGTGATTGAAGGCAGAATTGAATTGGACTTCGGAGTGACGAGCTTTCCGTCTTTCGTGACGAAAATTATGTTCGCGCCGCCTGTCTCTTCGATGTAAGTGTGGCTGGCAGGGTCAGTGTAGATGTTTTCGTTGAAGCCCTTTTTGTGCGCGTCAACGATGTTGTAAAGGCTCATCGCGTAGTTGAGTCCCGCCTTGATGTCTCCCGTGCCGTGGGGGGCGGCCCTGTCAAGTTCCGACATCCGCACGGAAATCGGCTTTACCCCGCCCTTGAAGTAAGGACCTACCGGTGTGGTGAGAATCCTGAACTGGTATTCGGCGGCGGGATCGACTCCGATTACCGCGCTCGAGCCGAACATATACGGCCTGATGTAGAGAGTCGCGCCGCTTCCATAGGGCGGAACGAATTCGATGTTTTCCTTTACCGTCGTGAGCACCGCCTCCACGAATCTGTCCTCGGGGAAAACCGGCATCTCAAGCCTGATGCAGCTCTCTCGCATTCTCGCCGCGTTCAAGTCGGGGCGGAATGTGACGATTCGCCCGTCGGCGGTGGTGTACGCCTTCAGTCCTTCAAAGCAAGTCTGCGCGTACTGCAAGACGCCCGCGCATTCTGAAATCGTAATAGTGTGGTCGCCAGTGAGCGCGCCGTCATCCCATGCGCCGTCCTTGTAATGGGCGACGAAACTTTTCCCGCTTTCCATGTAGGCGAAGGGGAGGTTTTTCCAGTCGAGATTTTTCGCCATAATTTTCTCCAAAAAATGAATGAACGCAAAACGAAATCGCCTGCTGTTTTTCAGTATAAAACTATTGCAAAAAAATTGCAAGTGCGGGGCGGTTTTGCCACAATATTCCTTATTCCCGCCGCCTTTTTCAAAAATCGCCCGCGCCAGATAGATGAACGGCGTGTCCAAGAGGCTCGTGAAAATGTAGATGACATAGCATGATGCCGTCACGGAAACGAGCGTCGCCCTGTCGAAGATTCCCGCGAAAGCGAGCGTATTGAAAAGCACGATGTTGATCGCCTGCGAAATCAAAGTCGAGCCGTTGTTGCGAAGCCAGAGGAATTTCCGTCCGTCGCCGCAAAGCCGTACCGTGAGCGCGCGCCATTTTTCGTAAGCCCAGATGTCGAACATTTCGCTTGCCGCGAAGCCTACGAAGCTTGCGAGCAGAATGCGCGGCGTGTTCGAAAAAAGAGTCCTCATCGCGTCCATTACGCCGTCGTTGGGGGAGGGGACATAGCGAACCCAGATGGTCGAGAAGAATATGAACGCGACGCTCGCGCAAATCCCGACGAAGACTCCGCGCCGCGCGGTTTTCTTTCCGTAGAATTCGCTTAATATGTCCGTCGCCAAGAATGTCGATGCGAAGAGCGTGTTGCCCAAAGTCTGCTCCATTCCGAAAGCGTCCACGAGCACCGCCACTTCGATGTTCGCCAAAATCGTGGCGAGCGCGATCCAAGCGAATACTCCCCCATTCCCGAAAAAGCGGAACATGAAGAGCAGTGCGCCGTAAGAAAACAAAAGGGATGCGATGAGAAGAATTTCATTCGTCATTTTTGTCCGCACGAAATTTTCATAATCCGCGCACCCTCTGCCATGAATGTGATTTTTTCTTTTCCGCCGAGCGCGAAGATGTCTTCCGCCTTGAAGTCGGCGGCGGGCGTCTTTTCCGCCTTTCCTGGATCAGTTTCGCCGCCGCGTACGCGTCCGCTTCCTTCGAGAATGAAGAACAAAATCGTGTCGCGCGGACTTTCCTTTTTGCCCGAGTTGAACGCCGAGTACGCGCCGGAAACCTTAATTTCTTCCAAAGAAAAATAGTCGCATTCAAAATCCTTGTCGAAAGGCGCGACGCGCAAAAGCGGATTTTCCTTGATTGACTTAAGTCCCTTTTCGATGTGCACTTCGCGAGGCCTTCCCCAGTCGTAGAGGCGGTAGGTGAGGTCGCAGGACTGCTGGACTTCCAAGAGTCGCAAGCCACCGCCGATGGCGTGGACAGTGCCCGACGGAATGAAAACGAAGTCGCCCTTTTTCACTTCGACCTCGTTAAGATACCTTTCGAGCGAGTTGGACTTTATGGCTTCGGCAAGTTCGCCTGAGGAGTGCTCGCCGTTCAAGCCGTAGACCAGTTTCGCTCCGGGCTTCGCGTCGAGGACATACCAACATTCGGTTTTGCCGACGTTGCCCGCTCCTTCTAGAGCGACGGCGGTCGCGTCGTCGGGGTGGACTTGCACGCTCAGCGTTTCGTCCGCGTTTATTATCTTTACGAGGAGCGGATATTCGCCGCCTGAGTATTCTGCGAAATCCCTTTGCAAGCCGTTTTTATGCGTGGATGCGAGCCACAGCTCGTAGCCCCAGACCTTTTCAAATTTCAGTGCGTTGAGTTTCAACATAATTATTTGTCCTTCTAATTTGACACAGATGAACACAGATAAATTTAAGGATAGCAATCTGCGTCTAATTTATTCATCCCCAAAGCTGCTCGGGGTAATAGCCGCTGGCAATCTTCGCGGCGATTTCATCGCGAACTAGCTCGCGGTCTTCGGGATATGTCATTCCGAACCACGACTCGCTTGATGCGAAGAATTTGATTTTGCCCTTGCCGCTTTTTCCGATGTCGCTCGCCGCCACTGGAAGCAAAGCCTCCTCCTTTTCGGTGAAAAGCCCGCGCTTTTTGAAGTCCGCCCAATATTCGTGGAAGGTGTCGAACGCTTTGGGAGAAAAGCCGAAGAGGTTCATCGAAACCCATTCCTTGCCCGAAAGCGTGACTTTCTTCCCGTCAAGTTCGCTCACGATTTTTCCCTCGTCGTAGTAGATTTTCGTGTTCTCCACGATGGCGGAAAGCTCGCCGTCTTCCACGGTGCAAACGCCGCGCGACACCGAGCCGTTCTTGCTCATCGTCTTTTCGAGGACGTAGCCCACCATCGCGTGTTCGCCTGAGTCGTTGGGAATCGCGCAAAGGTATCCGCCCAAAGTCTTGAACGCCTCGCGCCCATAGTAGTCGTCCGAGTTTATCACTGCGAACGGAGCGCGGATTTTTTCTTCGGCGCAGAGCACGGCGTGCACCGTGCCCCACGGCTTTTTGCGCATCTCAGTCTTGCGGATTTCCTCTTCCGTCAAAAGCGACTCGCGGCTCTGGAAAACATAGTCCGCGTCGAAATGCGCGGCGATGCGGTCGAAGAGCCGCTCGCGGAAGTCCTTTTCGATGTCCTTTCTGATGATGAAGACGACGTTGGAAAAGCCGCTGCGCTTAGCGTCATAGCATGCGAAGTCCAAGAGACACTCGCCGTTCTTTCCTACCGCGTCGATCTGCTTCACGCCGCCGTACCTGCTTCCCATTCCTGCCGCCAAGACCAAAAGTGTGGGCTTCATATTTTACTCCTGAATGTGATGATAAAAAACGTTTTCTTTATTAATTATAGCATATTCCTCAGGATTTTGCAAGAAGTCGTGGAATAGTTAATAAAATAAGTAATAAGTAGTGGGTAGTGGGCGGGCGAATAGGTTTGCGCTGTGATTGAGCCTGTCGAAACTTCGTGTGGCAAGGGGGAACGATTCCCCGTGGCAGAGGGAATGCATCCCTGTGTAATGTGGAATGCTTCCGCTTGCCGCAACTTACCAACTATTCAATTTTCATCATTTGCTTCAAGAAAATAAGGTGAAAACATTCGACTTTTTCCTTGCAAATCCGCGCCGCCTGTGATATAATGGGAAAATGTGGTGGCTTTGATACGCTCTGCCGCCACGCAAGTCTACTCTTCGCGCGGCACTTTTTGGGAGGAGAAATGCGCTGTCCTTATTGCGGCTCTCTTGACGACAAGGTAATAGAATCTCGCACGATGGCGAACGGCGAAAACATCCGCCGCCGCAGGGAATGCGTGAGCTGCGGCTACCGTTTTACAAGCTACGAAAGGATAGAAGAAAAGCCGCTCATGGTGGTGAAGCGCGACGGCAGGAGGCAGCCTTTTGACGCGAAGAAGCTCGAAAAGGGCATTTCGCGCGCGCTTGAAAAACGCTCCGTGTCCACATCGATGCTGGAGAATCTCGTCACGGAAATCGAGGACGCGGCGGTGATGCGCGCCAAGGCGAGCCGCGAGATTTCCACGGAGGATTTGGGCGCGCTCGTGCTCGAGCGGCTGAACAAAATTGACAAGGTGGCGTACATAAGGTTCGCCTCGGCATACAAGCATTTCGAGAATCTGGAAGAGTTCATAAACGAAGTGAAGTCAATCGATGTATAATTAATGGAGAAGCAAATGGGTGAAGATTCTTTCTTTCCTGAGTGGAAGAGTTTCCTTGGAAAAAGCGGCGAGGAAGAGGCCGCCTCGTTCATAAAGAGCGTCGTAAAGCGCTCGGGCGATGTCGTTCCCTATGACCGCGCGAAAATCGAGGGCGCGATTGGAAAGGCGATTTGCGCGGTGGAAAAATATCCCGATCCCGAGCGCGCTGCGAAAATCACCGACTTGGTGGAAGAAAAGTTGCGCCTCTTGCTCGCGGGGCGGCGCGCGCATTCCATTCCGGCAATCGAGGAAATCCAGGACTTGGTGGAAAGCGCGCTCATCGAGGAAAAGCAGGTGGAAGTGGCGAAGGCGTACATTCTCTATCGCGCGCGCCATGATGCCCTGCGCGACGCGAAACGCCTTATGCTCGACATAAATCAGACGATGGACGGCTATCTTGCCCAAAGCGACTGGCGCGTGAACGAAAACGCGAACGTGAACTTTTCGCTCGGCGGGCTTATCCTGCACAATTCGGGCACGGTCACCGCGAACTATTGGCTCAACAACATTTATTCTGCGGAAATCGCAGAGGCGCACAAGTCTGCGGCGTTCCACATCCACGACCTTTCGATGTTCTCGGGCTATTGCGCCGGCTGGTCTCTGAGGCAGCTCATCGTCGAGGGATTGGGCGGAGTAAAGGACAAGATTAATTCCAAGCCCGCATCGCACCTTTCCACTCTCGTAAACCAAATCGTGAATTTCTTGGGCATCATGCAAAACGAATGGGCGGGGGCGCAGGCGTTCAGTTCGTTCGACACTTACCTCGCTCCGTTCGTCAAAGCGGGCAATCTTTCCGAAAGGCAAGTCCGCCAGTGCATTCAAAGTTATGTCTACGGCGTGAACACTCCGAGCCGATGGGGAAGCCAGGCACCGTTTTCGAACATCACGTTGGACTGGGTTTGTCCCGACGACCTGAAAAACAAGAAGGCTATCGTGGGCGGCAAGGAGCAGGATTTCACTTACGGCGAATGCCAAAAGGAAATGGACTTGATAAACAAGTTGTTCATCGAAATCATGCTCGAAGGCGATGCGGACGGGCGCGGCTTCGCGTATCCGATTCCCACCTACAACATCACGAAGGACTTCGATTGGACGAGCGAAAACGCTCGCTTGCTTTTCGAGATGACAAGCCTTTACGGCACTCCGTATTTTCAGAATTTCGTCAATTCCGACTTGAACCCGTCCGACGTCCGCTCGATGTGCTGCCGCCTGCGGCTTGACAAGCGCGAGTTGCGAAAGCGAGGCGGCGGGCTTTTCGGAAGCGACGAATTCACCGGAAGCCTCGGAGTCGTCACAATCAACCTTCCGCAAATCGGATTCCTCTGCAAGACCGAAAGCCAGTTTTTCAGGCGGCTCGACTACCTTATGGACTTGGCAAAGCAGAGCCTTTGCGTGAAGCGCAAGGTGATTCAGCGTCTTTACGACTCGGGACTTTTTCCGTACACGAAGCGTTATTTGAAGACGCTCGGAAACCATTTCAACACCATCGGACTTTGCGGAATGAACGAATGCTGCCTGAACTTTTTGGGCAAGGACATCACGAGCGGAGAGGGGCAGGATTTCGCCGAGCGTGTTCTCGACCACATGCGAAAAAGGATGCAGGATTTCCAGGAAGAGACTGGCGAACTTTTCAATTTGGAGGCGACTCCCGCCGAAAGCACTTCATACCGCCTAGCAAAGCACGACAAGGAGCGTTTTCCCGAAATCATCACGAGCGGCACGGACGAGCCTTTCTACACGAATTCCACGCAGCTTCCGGTGGACTTTACGAG
The DNA here is from genome assembly GCA_910584475.1 of uncultured Treponema sp. Lineage (GTDB taxonomy): Bacteria > Spirochaetota > Spirochaetia > Treponematales > Treponemataceae > Treponema_D. The sequence continues at coordinate 209,385 of CAJUBD010000001.1, read as the reverse complement.
CGACATTTTCGAGGCTCTCGACCATCAGGAAGCCTTGCAGACAAAATACACTGGCGGCACGGTTTTCCACACTTTTATGGGCGAGCGAATCAAGGACTGGAAGGCTTGTCGCGACTTGGTGAAGACGATTATGGAAAACTACAGGATTCCGTATTTGACGATTTCGCCGACATATTCGATTTGCCCGGCGCACGGCTACATTTCAGGCGAGCATTTCGAGTGTCCCAAATGCAAGGCGCAGACTGAAGTCTACGCTCGCATCGTTGGCTACTATCGCGCAGTGCGCAACTGGAACAAAGGCAAGGCGGACGAATTCAAAAAGCGGAAAATGTTCGAGTTTGATTGCGACGAGCGGCCTGATGCCGCTCCGCCGCGCCTGAAATCGCGCGATGAAAATCTTTCCGAAATTCAGCGCAAGGAAATTGATTTCCGCGATTCTGACTTGTATTCGATTTCCACGAAGCCGGCACGAAAAAATGTCGATGAAAACGCGTCGGATTTGTCGCGCCCTGAATTTTCTGGCGAAGGAAATTCAATTGAAAAAAATCGCGAGAACGAAATCCCGTCTTATGGGCAGTCTGAAATTTTCTACGACACCGCTTCGCCCCAAAGGATTTCATCTTATGAACTTTTCGCGAGGAAAACTTGTCCGAACTGTCCGCCCGTAAAAAATTTCGTTCTTGGTTTGCCGATGAAAGGAAGCGTGGTCGATGTTGACACTGAGGAGGGCTTCTCGAAAGCCGCGCGAATGGGCGTTTTTTCTGCGCCCACCGTGATTTTTTACGACGAGCGCGGCGAAGAGATTTCTCGCGCGCACAATGTTCCTGACATCGAAGAAATTCTTTCTGCGGTTGCGGCGTGAGCGCGATTGAAAAAAATTGCGTCCTCATAAAGACGACTTTGCTCGATTTTCCGGGGAGGGTAGCGGCGGCGTGTTTTTTGCGCGGCTGCAATTTGCGCTGCCCTTATTGCTACAACGCGCCTTTGGTGGATGCGGATTTTTCGGGGCAAGGCGAAGATTCGCCGCGGTTTGTTTCGTTTGATGAAGTCGCCGCGCATTTGGAAAGGCGGCGCGAGGTTCTGACTGGATTTGTCTTGAGCGGAGGCGAGCCGCTTTGCAATTTTTCGCTTGCAAAAAATCTGATTTTAAATGCGCGCGCGCTCGGTTACAAAATCAAGCTTGACACGAACGGAACTTTTCCCGAACGCTTGGAAGAAACCCTTTGTGACGAGGGAATCGCCCCAGATTACATCGCGCTTGACGTGAAGACATCGCCAGAACGCTACGATGAGCTTGGCGCGAAAGGGCAGGGCTTGGACGAAAAAATTTTGAGCTCGATAAAGATCGTTTCCGCGCTTCCATCAGAGCGGCGTGAATTCCGTACTGTTTTGTATCCTCCGCTTTTTGGAAAAAACGAAGTGGCAAAAATCGCCTCTCTTTTGCCGCGCGATGCTTCGTGGTTTTTCGCGCAATTCCAAAACGAAAAGTGCCTTTCGCCTGAAGCGGAAAAGGTCGCGCCATATTCGGATAAGCAGGCGGAAGAATTGCTGAAAATCGCGAGACACTTTGTCCCGAACGCCGCCTTGCGATGACATGCCGCCATTGTCGCGCTTGACCCGACAATCTAATTTTCGCCTCCCGTCGCGAGCGAGTTTTCGCAGAAAACTCGGTAAGCAAGCCGTAGGCTTGCGACTCATTGTCGGACTTGATCCGACAATCTACTTGTTTCACTGCGTTACGTCGTTACTGCGTTACGTGGCGAACCACAGCATAAGATTGTTTTCAAATCGCCACTTTATCCAGCCCTCGTCGTAAAGGTAAGAGAGGTACGAGCGAATCGTGCTGCCCACGAGCGTGTATTGGCTCAAGCGCAGCGGTATTCCGTTTTCGTCCGCGAATTCTTTTAGGACTTCTTCCCAAGTGTGCGGAGTTTTTAAAATCCGCTCGATTGACTTTTCGTTTGAAATAGTGGAAAGCAAATTGAATTCCATCAATTCCGCGATCTCATCGTAAACTCCGCCGTGGCTCGGAACATAAAAATCCGATTTTATCGCACCGATTTTTTCGAGCGAAATTTTGAACTGCTTCACGTCGTACAAAAACGGCATCCAATATCGCGCGAGCATTTCGCGCCCGAAGATTCCGTCGCCTGCGAAAAACGCGCTTTGTCCATTTGGACATTTGACAAGAACGCCGATCATTTCCAGATAATGTCCCGGAAGCGAAACGAACTCCGCTTCAAAGTCGCCGCCAAGCGCGATTTTTTCGCCTCCGCGAATCACCCTGTCCACGAACGAAACTTGCGCTAGGTGATACGGCGAATGGAATTCGGGAAGCGGAAATCCGCCTGAGGAAATCGCGCCCTGAATCTCAGGCGTTTCCATTATGGATTTTTCCTTTTGCGTCGCCCACACTTCGCATCCAGTATTTTCCACGAGCCAAGCGTTCCCGCCAACATGGTCGGCGTGTCCGTGAGTCGCGATGATCGCCTTCACAAAAAATTTTTTGAAAACGCGCTCGCATTCGGCGAAAATTTTTTGCGCGTATTCCGCCGTTTCGCCTGTGTCGACAAAATAAATTTCGAACGCTCCGCGATTTTCAAGTGCAATCACGCCGACATTTGTCGGTCCTGCGAAAACGTATACTCCATCCAAAATCTGATTCAGCGTCAAATTTTCCATTCGCATAATTCATTATAACGGTTTTCGAGGCTATTGACAATCGCGTGATTTGAATTAAAATGAAATTATGAAAATAATTTCTTGGAACGTGAATGGAATTCGCGCGGTACAAAAAAAGGGATTCTCGCAGTGGCTTTTAGATTGCGGAGCGGACGTGGTATGCGTTCAGGAAACCAAAGCCTCCCCCTCGCAGTTGGACGACGAACTCTTGCAGGTGAAAGATTTGAGTGGCAATCAATACAAATCCTTTTTTTCATCCGCCAAAAAGCCCGGATATTCTGGAACCGCGATTTATTCCAAAGCCGCGCCCGACAAAATCGAAAATCTAGGAAACTCGCTTTTCGACGATGAAGGCCGCGTTACCACCGCATTTTATGGAAACCTCGCAATCATCAGCGCGTATTTTCCGAACAGCCAGGAAGGCGGCAAGCGGCTGGAATACAAGTTGGCGTTCTGCGACGAAATCTTTTCATATTGCAAGAATTTGGTAGCGCAGAAGATAGACGTTGTGCTTTGCGGCGACTACAACATCGCGCACAAGCCAATCGATTTGGCGAACCCAAAGTCGAACGAAGGAAACGCGGGATTTTTGCCCGAAGAACGCGCGTGGATGGACAAGTTCACGCAAGGCGGATTCGTCGACACATTCCGACATTTTTGCGCTGAACCGAAGCAATACACTTGGTGGAGCTACCGATTCCACGCCCGCGAAAAGAATGTCGGGTGGCGAATCGACTACCATTGCGTGAACGAGACGTTTTTGCCGCGCGTGCAGTCTTCGACAATTTTGGCGGATGTGACGGGAAGCGATCATTGCCCGATAGAGTTGGTAATTAATGACGAATAGTTATCAATTATTATTTTTCGCTCATAACTCAATTTCATTTTTCCGATAATAAAAATGTGAAGCCATTTTTAAAAATCGCGATTCCTCTTTTTTTCGCGAACATTTTTTTCGCGCGGGCGCAAATTTCAGGCGGTGAGTTTTCGCTTGGCGTGCCTGACGCTTTCGCGGGAGTCTGGGAGCGAGACGATCGCTTCGTGATGTTCGCCGAAAGCGACGGCTTTTTGGAAAGCCGCGTACAAAAAATTCTTTCGAGCGCGGACGCGAGCGACGAAGAGAAAAATGCGGCGCGAAATCGGCGAAAATACATTTCGATTTTGCTCAAGACTTTTTACGGCTGGTATTTGGATCGCACGGCAGAGCCGGCTTCTTTTTCTTCCGAACCGCGCATTTTGAACGACTCCACTTGCCCTGAGGCGGAAAGAATCCGCGTGGAATTCAGACCGATTTTGCGCGGGGCAGATTCGACTAGCGTGGCGCAAGGCGACGCTTCCGCATGGGAAATTTTCATTTATTATTCTGGCGTGCGCGAAGCGGCGATAATTCCGCTTGCGATAATCGGCGGAAATTTGTATTTGAACTTCGCGATAAAATTGGGCGATGCGGATGGCTCGAATCTTGAAGGCGGGGGAGTTGAAAATTCTTCGGATGCGCTTTTGGGATTTTGGTGCTCGCTCGTTCCTACTGAAGGCGTGAAAGTTTCGATTCCTACGAGCGGCGAAAATATTTATTCCATTTACATCACGCGTGACGCGGTTTACACTATTCGATATTGGAAAACCGAAATGGAATACACGCAGGAAGCCGCGTTTTTTTCGGACGGCGGAAAGACTTTTTCGGTCGTAAAGCACATTCAAAGCGGCGGAAAAAATTTCACTTGCACGAACGGACGAAGCGTTACGATTCGTAACATTCAAAAATCACGCTCGCGCCCCGAAGTCTATGAACTTGATTCTTCGGCGACGATTTGCGGACTTGGCGAGCCGTACTTGAAGCGCGTCCAGGACGAGAACGGCGTTCAGGTTGTGGCCGCGCTCGTTCGCGAGGCGATGTCGAAAAAAGCCCCGAATCCAGATCCGCCTTTTCCTCCTTCCGACTTGGATTTCCACATGGACGAAATTTACCGTCTCGAAGAGGGCAACTTGATAATCCAATCGCTTCGCGAAAGAAATAAGAATTTCGGAAAGTTGTCGCAGGAATGAGACGCTATTCTTGCGGGCTATGTCGCCGTGTTTGCCGAGCTTGATTTTATTCGCAGTCCGCGAAGATAAAATCAACGAATGAAATTTACTTTCGGCTAAAATTTTTCCCTTGCCACCAGTAGAACAATTTTTTATTTTGTGGTATAATTTGTAATATTTTAACATTTTCAGGAGAAAAACTTTGTATACGCCCGTTGATCCCAAAGCGGAGTTTCCGAAGCAGGAAGAAAAAGTCTTAAAATATTGGAAGGAAAACGACACGTTCAAAAAGTCCGTCGCGCAGCGCAAGGGAGCCGAGGAATTTGTCTTTTATGACGGACCGCCTTTTGCCACAGGGCTTCCTCATTTCGGGCATTTCATTCCGTCCACGATTAAAGACATAATTCCGCGCTACCAGACGATGCGCGGAAAGCATGTTCCGCGAAGGTTCGGCTGGGATTGCCACGGTCTTCCCGTCGAAAATCTCATCGAAAAGGAACTCGGCATAAATTCCAAGCACGAAATCGAGGCTTATGGAATCGACAAGTTCAACGAGAAATGCAAGGCTTCGGTTTTGAAGTACACCGCCGAATGGCGCAAGACGATTACGCGCATGGGACGCTGGGTAGATTTTGACGACGACTACAAAACGATGTCGAGCGACTATATGGAATCGATTTGGTGGGTGGCGAAGTCTCTTTGGGAAAAGGGCTTGATTTATGAAGGAAAATACATTCTTCCTTATTGTCCGCGCTGTTCCACCGTCCTTTCCACTCACGAACTTTCGCAAGGCTACAAGGAAAAGCAGGATCCTGCGATTACGATTCGCTTCAAGGCGAAATCTTCTCCCGAAAAATTCCGCGACGATGACATGGAAAATGGCCGCGTTTATTTCCTCGCGTGGACGACCACTCCGTGGACGCTTCCTTCGAACTTGGGTCTTACGATGGGAGGGGAAATCGATTATGTCAAAGTGCGCGATGTCGCTTCGGGCGATTTTTATGTTTTGGCGGCGTCTCGCCTTTCCGCCTATTACAAAAACGAGGCGGATTACGAAATTATTTACGAAAAAAAGGGAAGCGATTTTCTTGGCGCGAAGTACGAGCCGATTTTCCCTTATTTCGCTTCGCTTGAAAAATGCAAGGACGGCTCTGACGGCGCGTTCCGCATTTTCAACGCCGACTATGTTTCCACCGAGGACGGAACTGGAATCGTGCACACCGCGCCGGCGTTCGGCGAGGACGACAGCAAGGTTTTCAAAAAGGCGAACGAAGGCAAATCCGAAAACGCGCAAATTCCTTTTGTCGAGCCGATTGACGCGGAATGCAAATTCACGGCGGAAGTTCCTGACTTTGAAGGGCGCTTCGTGAAAGACTGCGACAAAGACATAATGGAACGCCTCAAGCGCGAGGGAAAGCTCGTGAAGCGCGATACGATTTTGCACCAATATCCGCATTGCTGGCGATGCTCTTCGCCTTTGATTTATCGCGGAATCGGCTCTTGGTTCGTGAAAGTCGCAGGGCACAATGACGCGCTTCTCAAGGCGAATTCAAAAATCAAATGGCAGCCCGCGCACATCAAGGAAGGCCGCTTCGGAAAATGGCTTGCGGGCGCGCGCGATTGGGCGGTGAGCCGCAACCGCTATTGGGGAAATCCGATTCCGATTTGGAGATGCGAAAAATGCGGCGAAACGGTCTGCGTGGGAAGCCGAAAGGAATTGCAGGATTTGAGCGGCGTTTATCCTGAAGACTTGCACAAGCAGTTCGTGGATAAAATCACGTTCGCGTGCGAAAAATGCTCGGGCACAATGCGCCGCATTCCCGAAGTTTTCGACTGTTGGTTCGAGTCAGGCTCGATGCCTTACGCGCAGCTTCATTATCCTTTTGAAAACAAAGAATTTTTCGAGACGCATTTTCCGGCGAATTTCATTTCCGAAGGATTGGATCAGACGCGCGGCTGGTTCTACACGCTCACGGTTTTGGCGGCGCATCTTTTCGACAAGCCTGCGTTCTCAAACTGCATTGTGAGCGGTCTCGTGCTCGCAAGCGACGGACGGAAAATGTCGAAGTCGCTCCGCAATTATACAGATCCTGAAGAAGCGATTGGAAAATTCGGCGCGGACGCGATTCGGCTTTTTTTGATGCATTCGACTGTCGTCAAGGCGGACGATTTGCGCTATTCCGATGACGGAGTTCGCGAAGTCTTGAAATCGATTTTGATTCCGCTTTGGAATTCCTATTCTTTTTTCGTTACCTACGCCAACATCGACGAAATCGTGTCTACGGGACGCGAGTTTGAAAATTCGCGTCCGCAGAATCCGCTCGACCGATGGATTTTGTCCGTAACGCAGTCGCTCGTAAAGAACGTGAGCGCGGCATTGGATGACTACGATCTTTCGGGCGCAATCGATCCGATAGTGGATTTCATAGAGCAGCTAAACAATTGGTACATTCGCCGAAGCCGCCGTCGTTTCTGGAAAAGCGAAAACGACGCGGACAAGCGCGAGGCTTACGAATCGCTTTACATCGCGCTGAAAACTTTCGCGCAAGTTTCCGCGCCCTTCATCCCGTTTGTCACGGAAAACATTTGGCAGAACCTCAAGACTTCGGACGATGCGCCGAGCGTCCACCTTTGTAACTATCCGCGTTACAACGAGGCGTGGCACGACGAAGAACTTGAATTTAAAATGGCGACCGTGCAAAAGGCGGTTTCGATGGGACGGAGTTTGCGAAATCAGTTCAACATAAAAAACCGCCAGCCGCTTTCTTCTGTCGCGCTTGTCACGCGCAACGCCGACGAAAAAAAAGTGCTCGCCGAAATGGAAGATTCCGTGCGCGAGGAACTCAATGTAAAGCGCGTGGTTTTCCACGACCGCGAGGAAGAGCTTGTAGAGTACAAGGCGAAGGCGAATTTCCGAACGCTCGGAAAAGAGCTCGGACCTTTGATGAAGGCTGCCGCGCAAAAAATCGCCTCGCTTTCGCAGGAAGAAATCCAGTCCGTGCTTGAAGGCTCGCGCCTTGCGCTTGAAATCGAAGGAGAGTCCGTGGAACTCACGGAAGAAAAAATCATCGTCGAGCGAATCGAAAAGGCCGGATTGAAAGTGGTGAACGACGGAACTTTGACCGTGGGGCTTGACACGAACATCACCGACGATCTCAAAAAAGAAGGACTTGCGCGCGACCTTGTCCGCGGAATCCAAAATCTTCGCAAAGAAGAGGGGCTTTCCGTCACCGACAGAATTGCCTTGAAGGTTTTCGGCGATGAGGATTTGAAAAGCGCGTTCGAAATGTTTTCGGATTTCGTCGCGGGCGAAACGCTTTGCGTGAAAATCGAATTCAATGAAAATGCCAAGGACGGCTCGAAAATCGAAGCCGACGAAAAAATATGGAGCGTTAAAATTGAAAAGGTCTGAAAAAAAATTTAGTTTTTCGCAAGCGTCGTTTTGCGGCGCGTTTCACCGAATTGTCACGGGTGTTGCAACTGTTTTTGTTACAACTATCTTGTTTTCGTGCGCTTCAGGATTGGGCGGCGACAGCGTGAAGGTGAACGCCTTCGACACGCTCGAGCACGATTCGAATGTGTATGTCCGCATTCCTGTAAAAGTCCACTCCGAACTCACAAACAATATTCTGAAGACTGTGATTGGAAGCGACATTTCGGACAAGTACATCAAAAACATCACCGACAGCATTGACACGGTTTATATTGGAAGCGGCTCTTCTTCTGGCAAGAGTCGCTTGCAAATCGCATGTGACGGAACGATTTCCACGGCGACGAAAATGGCCCTTTCTTCTATGGAAAACTGGAACAAGGAAATCGAGAACGTCAACACGGCGGGCATTTACACTGTATATACAGAGTCGAATTCCAAATTGCAGCTTTGCGTTCCTGGCAGCGATTTGATTTGCATTTCCCGCGATCTGACGCCACAGCTCACGCTTTACGACAGGGAGATGAAGTCGCAGGTGGTGTCGTCGGTTTTGACGAATAGCGGCGCGAACTCGAACGCCGCTGAATGGAAGTCCAGCGAAGTCTACAAATTTGTCGGAAATCCAAACACGAACAATGTCCGCATATATATGAACAGTCCGCTTTCGTTCGTGACTAGCCTTTTGGGTGTTTCGCTTTCAAGTTCTATTTTCCAGCTGAATTTCATTCAAGGCGACCTGCGGCTTTTGCAAAGCGGAAAATATGCGATTGATTTGGATATGGAATTTTCATGCAATGGCCTTGTAAAAAGGGCGATGTCTTTTTTGAATGTCGCGCTACTTTTGACGGATTCAAAAGCCACGATTCTTGACGACACTCATTTGCGCATAACGGACATCCAAGTTTCGATGGGACAACTCCAGAAGATTCTTGCCTTGAATTAGTTTTGCGGTTTCGGAGGAAAAATGGCGGACGATAAAATCATATTGAAGGCCGAAGATCTTGACGGCTATCTCACGGCGCAGGATCAAGACGATTTGGCGCGGCTTTCAAAAATGTACGATGAGACGATTGAAACTTTTTCGCCGCTAGACAAGAATGCGACCATCGAGCAGTTCGACAAGATGGGACACGTGATGCAGGAAATCTTGCGCGCGCATCCTTCGATAAAAGTTTTTTCTTTCGAGACTGGCGAAGAGGGAAGCCACGCCGAGGCGAGCCGCGTCATTTCAAAATTGCGCAATGTAGATACGGACACGCACGAGTTCATCTATTATACGCAGCGCGCTTACGAAATGCTTTTCCGGCTGGCCTATACAGAATCACGTTCCAAAAATAAAAATTACATCGTTGTGCCCACTCCCGTAAAAACGCCCGTGCAAAATTATTCTGTCCATAAAATTCCGAACATTGACACTGAAATCGAAAATTCCGTGATGTGCGTTATGCTTCGCGGCGCGCTTTTGCCGAGCATAATAATGTCAAAGGAAATCGAAGAATATTCTTCGCATGGCTACGTCACGCCGTTCGCGCTTTTTAAAATCAACCGCGATGACACGAAAAGCGAAGTGGACATGCAGTACATTCTCGATTTGAAAAAATCGTATTTCAGTCTTGAAGAACTTGACGGAAAGGATTTGATTTTCGCCGACCCGATGAACGCCACTGGCGGCTCGCTTGTCACTGTAGTAAAATATCTTTTGTCTCAAGGCGTGCGCCCTCGCTCGATAAAATTTTTCAACATAATTTCCGCGCTCAAAGGAAGCCTCCGCATTTCTCGCGCGCTCGAAAACTGCACTTGCTACACGCTTTGGATGGATCCCGCGCTGAATTCTTCGGCGTACATCATGCCGGGCTTGGGCGATGCGGGCGACCGTTTGAACGGCATGGACAAAAAGGAAAATCCGCGCAATATAATCCGCCTGATTGCGAATTATGGAAGCACGATTAACGGCTTGTACAATTCGCAGCTTTCCAAAATCGAGTCGATGGTGCTGGAAGGCCGATAGCGCGATGAGAAAAAATTCGTTCAAAAAAAATTGCCGTTGCCTTGCAAAATTATTAGCGGGATTTTTCTTAATGTTTTTCTTCGGCTGCAAGACGACGCGAATCTATGTTCCCGGCGAAAGAAAAGTCGTAATCGAAAACATTTATGGCGAGTATTATTCCATCGCCGACGAATATTTCAAAATGAAAAATTATTCGAAAGCCGCGGAATTCTACACGAAGGCCGCGTCGTCGGAATCTCTTCACAACGCCGCCTATTTCAACGCCGCACGTTCTTTCGCGCTCGCAAAGAACTGGGACGAGGCGAAAAGAATCTACTTGGAAATTGAAGCGGCTGACGGCAAGAATTTCGAAGTGAAGCAAAGCCTCGCGTATGTCTATGCGATGAGCGGCGATTTTGAAAAATCCGAAGAGATGTACAAAGTTCTGATTGAAACGAATCCCGACTTGAGCGAGGCTCTAGTAAACTATACGATAATATTGTTGAGCCAGGAAAAATATGAGGACGCGAAGACGAACCTTGATTTGCTCAAAGAAAAATTTCCAGACGAAGAGAAAATAAAAAGCATCCAGGAAAAAATCACCGCATGGGAAGAAAGCCAAACTCCAAGCGATGAAGACGAGATTCCCGAAGAGTTGCGAGAGGACATTCTTGAAGAATAATGTCGGAACTAATTATTCTTCTTTTTGCTCTGTAATGAATTTCCTGTATTTTTCAGGATTCACTCGGAACGCTACGATTGGAGACTCGTTGTCCGTAGCCGCATGCTCTACGGCTTGCTCGGCTTCGGTCTTGAGACGTTCGGCGGAAATCAAGCGCAGCGAGCGGCTTGAAATGCCGATGAGAGGGCGCGTGTCTGTACGCGTTTTGTTTAGGGTCGATTTCAAATTGGCATAAAGGCTTTCCGCGCTTTCCATCGCCTCGTCGATTCCTTTTCCTTGAATTATCGCCGCGAAGCCGTCTTCCTTGTATTCGAAAATGAAATCCTTGAATTGGAAAAAATCCAAAAGCGTTTTGCACACTTCAGCGTAATAGTCAGACTGAGGCGTCATGCCGGGAATTTTTATCACCAAAAGGGACATTTCCAATTCGCTTGATGCCGCGCGGATTAGCTCGCTTCCGAGCCGCGTGTCAAGGTATGATTCCCATCCGAAACCGCTTGTGGGCGAAAAAAGCCCTTGCTCATTTTTTTGCTCGTCGCAATTTTTCTCTTCGTTTGAAGAGGCGGTCTCAATTGGAGATGAGCCTTCTTCGTGCGAATCTTTGTCCGACAAATTTTCTTTCGTTAAATTCTCATCAGCCAAATTTTCTTCCGCCAAATCCAAAGAATTGGAAATGTCGTCTATTTGTTCAATTTCATTTTCTTCTGCTTCCGTAGGCGCGCTTTGTTCCACATTTTCCTTCGCGGTTTCTGGCTCGGATTTTTTTTCATCGCCTTTTTCGCGCTCGAAGTCATCCACGTTTTCTTCGTCCAAATATTCTTCCGTGAGATTCAAGTCATCTTCAGTCGCCTCGTCATCGCTGAAAATCGGCTCGTCTATTTTTGATTCTGGAATTTTTTCGCTTTCGCTCGCTTCGGAAAGATAGGTGAATACCAACAGGATGCCCACTACGAGCGTTCCTGCCAAGATTACGATGAAAGCGATTTTTGCGCGATGGAATATCATAGCTGGAGAGAGCGCGTATATGTTTGCCGAAAGCGCGATTCGCGCTCCGTCGCTGCCGACGATGCGTGTGCTGAAAGTTTTTGCGAATGTAGATGGCGTGCTCATTGGAAATGAAGGATAAATGTATACTTCGACGCTGTCGACTTCAAGGCGCAGTTGTTCATAAAAACTTGGCGTGGCGACCGCCTCGTTGAATGCGTTCAAGAATTCTTTCGAGCCGCAAGGATATATGCCGCTGAGTTCCATGGTTTTAGAAGAGAGTTTTTCAAATCTGTCCGCCGCTTTTTCCGCGCCAACCTTGTAGGCGGAATAAACGCTCAAGCCTAAAGCCACGATTGTCACTACAAAAACGAAGGTGATCAAAATAGCCGCAATGGAAATGCCTTTATTCTTCATAAATTCTTATTATACCATAAAAGTTTATTCAATGCAAGCAGAAAATCGCTTGTCGCGCAAAATGTTTTGGAATTTTTCTTTCGCAAAAATGCAAGGTAAGGAAGCGCGATTTTCGCGAACGGCGATTCCGCGTCGATTTCGTCTTCACTTGAATTCATTTTTTCGATTTCGCTTTCGATTCCGCGAAAAAGCGCGTCTTTGAAAGATGTCGATTTGAAATTCGGCGGAAAGAAATTTTCCTTTGAAAAAGAATTTTCCTTGAGATTCGCGCTCCAAATGAAATTTTCGCATTCGAAATTTTCTGCGTTTTGGCAGAGCCATTCTGTGAAAGTTTTTTTGTATGAGTCAAGCACTTGGCTTTTCGTGGCGGAAATTCCTCCGAGTGAAAATTTTTCAAGCGGAGTGCGGAACATCAGTTTTGAGAATTTTTTTTCCGCGCTTTCGATTTTGTTTTCTTCGCCGCGATAAAGTTCGTCCAAATAAGTTCCGCGCGCGTATGGCTTTCCGCGAGAGTAGGCGAAGTCCGCGCCGAAAACTTGCATTCGCCTGAAACCGCATTTTCTTGCGAAGTCTGCCGCCGCTATCGTAACCGTTCCGCTTCCGCTTTCAAGGAGGGGGAAAGAGTTCTCGCAAAATTGCGCGGCGAACGATGCGAGAGGATGGCGCGATGCGCAAAAAATTATGTCTGATGAAAATGCGCAAAGCGCGTTCGCGATGCTTGGCTCGGAATCAAGGCTCAAGACGAAAATCGTTGCGCGCGATTTCTCGCCTATGAAATGGTTTTCGCTCAAAGATTGCGCGTCGATTGAGACCGCCGCGTCGGGAATGATTCCGATTCTCATCAAGGCTTTGAAACTTGTGTCGGTCGAAATGACAAAATATTCTTCGCGCGCGTTTTTAATTTTTTTTATGCTCTCGTCAAGGCTCGGACCTGCGGCGATTACAGCGGCGATTTTTTTCGTGTCGATTTTCTCGAGCAATAGCGCGTTTTTATGGCGAAGATTTTCTTGCATTTTTTGAAGCGTCTTCAAATTGCAGAAAATGTTTTTTTGCCACAACGCGCCGAAATGCGATTGCACGGAAAAATCCGCGCCGATTTTTTTTATCGCGTCTTCTATTTTTTTCGATATTTCCTCATAAAAAATTTTGTCTTCGTCTGCCCATGCGCGCATCGTCAAAATGCGCAAGTTGCCGTGAATTGCCGGAAAATAATTTCTAAAGATTTCTTCTTGTAAATTTTCTGGAAATGCGGCGGAAAAATTTTTGCGCGATGAAATTTCTTTTACGCACGGAATTTCGCTTTTTAAAAAATCGTAGTCATCTCGCGATTTTTCCACGCAAAGAATTTTGCATTTTGGATTTCGCTCCAAAAAAGATTTTATGTGGTAGCCGCCCGCAATTCCCAAAATTATGGCGAATTTCACGCCGTCGCTTTCCGCGCCGAAATTTTTCGACTCGCGCTCTGGATCGTATTTTGAATGCGCCGTTTTCCCCGAAGCGAAGGCGGGAATTTTTTGAGAATTTCTTGCGACCAAAATTTCTTTGTAAAATAAATTTTTCATTTTAATTTTCCAAAAATCTCTTTCAAAATATTTTCGGTTTTTTCAAAAATCGCATTTGAATGTTTTCGCCTTTCCTCGTCGCTCGCCGCGCGGTTTCTCAAAATGCATTCGCTAGGAAAAAGCTCTCTCCGCCATTCTTCGCTTTTTGAAAATTCTTCGAGCGTTTTTTTTATAGTGCCGTTTCGATTTTTCGCTTCCTCAAAATTTGCTTGTCGAATTGAGCTCCGCGGATTTCTTTGTGCGTAATTTTTCAGGATGGATTCCGCTTCGCTTGGTGAAATGTCTTTTATTTTTCCAAGAGAATTTTTAAATTTTCTCTCGCCGCAAATCCGAAAAACTTTTTGCTCTCCTTTCCAAAAAAAATTCGCGAACCACGCGGCGTAGATTTCAAGGCTAGGGGAGGGGAGGGCGGCTCTTGCGATTCTCGTGGCTTTCGTCTGCAAGCGAAAATCTTTTTGCGCAGCATCAGTTTCAAGCGCGTTCGGTTGCGCGTGCGCGAAAGTCTTTCCGTTCGACAAGTCCAGTCCCGCAAAGAAAATTTCTTTTTCGCCGTGTGCCAAAAAAAATTCCAATGCCGTGCCGCTCACGGTTCCGTTTCGCCTTGCCTGCATAAAAGGAATGTCGAGCGCGGCGAAAAGTTTTTTTGAAAGTTCATCGTCATCGTAGCACAAAGGCAGTATTTCGTTTTTTTCAAAAATGACAGAATCGCATTCGCCTTCGACAGCGAGCGCGAGCGGAATTTTTTTTACGCGCGCCAAAGAAGCAAGGTGTTTTTTCGCCCAAAACCCGCCGTCCGTGGAAAAGCAAATGTCAGGGAAAATTCCTTCGTGGAGCAAGACTGAAATCGAAGAAGAAAGCGCGACAAGGAAAATTTTTTCGCGCATTTTTTTTATTAGCGAAATCGCGGATTCGAGGCTCGGACCTGACGCGCAAATGAAAATCGGAAAATCGACTTTTTCAAAAATCGTGATGTCCTTGATTCTTTGAAAAAATTTGACTTTGTTTTTGAGCCATTTTTTTCCGAAATGCTCGCGCGTCGCAAGAATCGCGCGCGACTTTTCCATCGCGGATTTTATTTCCCGCCATGCGCATTTCGTTTCGTTTTTGAACGCGCGCGCGCTTGGAGGCCATTCCAAAAAAAGCGTCTTGAAAATTCCTTCTTCGCCGAGCGCGTTGAAAATTTTTTCTGAAAGAGAGATTTCATTTTCAGCATTTTTAGAAAAATCCGCCGCGTCAAATACAAAGTCGAACGCGCCGTTCCACGCAAAAAAATCTTTGCAAAAACGAATAACGCCTATTTTTGCATCAGGAAATTTTTTCTTCAGTTCGGCGGCGCAATAACCGAGCGCGCCTTCTATGACGATTATGTTTTTTGGGACGAAATCCGCGCGAACGTTTTGCGCGAACCTTTCCGCCTCAAGTTGCGGATTGTATTGCGAGTGCAGGAAAATGCCGTTCGCCTTGGCGCAGTCGCTTCCGTTTTTCGCCTTTAGAAATTCCGTCGCCAAGTCTAGCCTCGCAGAATGTACGAAATGATTTCTCGCGCGCTGCATTTTGGCGCGAAGTCGCCCACTTCGATTCTCATCGCTAGCGGCGCAGGGAAGTTCTTTTTGCCGGCGTTTAAAATTCTTTGCCGCGCGATTTCCTCGAAGTTTTTTTTCGTGAGAATCGCCGCGATTTTTATTTTTGAGAAACCTTTCGCAAAAATAAAATCAGGCCATGAAAATTCTTTTCTTGTCTCAAAAAGAAATTCTTCAAAAATCGTGTTTGAAAGAATTTCCCTTGCTTTCGGATTTTCTAAAAAAAAATTCTTTTCGTCGCCAGAAAAAATTTCTTGAAAGACTGTTTCAAGCGAAACTGTGAACAAAAGCGCGCCCATGCTTCCGGCAAGGCTTAAGATTTTTTTTTCATCTCCTTCACGGAATGAAAGTTTTTTTTCGCTTTCCAAAATCGGAAGCAGTGTGCCACGAAAATTTTCTTCGCTTGGAATGTTCTTAAAAGAATCTGTATCGTATGCTAAAAAAAACGCCGGTGGGTTTTCGCGCAATTTCAAAATCGCTATGTGCTCGGCTTTTTCTTTTGCGCCGTCTCCCAAAAATTGCAAAAAGCCCGCGAATTGTCCGTCGCCGCGTTCAAGCAAAATCCATTCATCGCCCGCCGCGCTTCCCGCCCAAAAGTCGCGCGTGGAAATTGACTTCAATGCAGTTTCACTGTCGATTCCATGAGCGCGATTTAAAAGCATAAAATTCGGCGATGCGCGCAAAACGCCACAATGGGCGAAAGGCGAGGCTTCAGCCCATTGCTGAAAATCGGAGAAAGATGGATTTGCAGGCGGCGTTTCGGCCGCCTTTTCGAGCAAACCCATTATGAGAGACCGAGCTCGTCGAAAAGTTTTTTGTACGTTACGAAATGCTCGGACTTGGCGAATTCGGCGATCTTGTCTTCCGGAAGATTTTCAAGAAGCTGGTCCATATAGGAAAGCACGGAAATCACTTCTTCCTTCAAATTCTTTGGAATCGAAGCCTGACGCGTTTGCTCGACTTGCGTTTCGCAAGGCTCGGGCGCGTTCGACTCTTCTTCGTAGGTTTCGTCAGCGACCGCCTCTTCAATTACTGCTTCTTCCACCGAAGTCTCTTCGAGGGAATCTTCTATCATCGGCTCCTGAAAGTTCTCGACCGCCGGCTCTTGAATTTCCGCGATTGTCGCGTCTTCGTCCGCGCTTCGCTCTTTCGTCGCATTTTCCTCGTCGTCAAGACCAAGAATGTCTCCCTCGTCGTCGTCAACGAGTTCGTTTATCTTTTTTTCGTAAGCATCTTTTTCCGCGAGGTGATCGTCCATAATGTCGGATTCTGCGGCGTCCGCTTCTTCAAACGCGGCGTTGATGTCATTTCCAATTCCCACCGACGCCTCTGTCTTGTCTTTTTGAAGGGAAATGTTCTCCTGCATTATGTCGGAAACAGAATCTTCGTAAGCGTCCTTTTCCTCAAGAGAATTGTCCATAATGTCAGACTCAAGCGCGTCCGCCTCTTCAAACGCCGTGTTGATGTCGCTGTCAATCCCGATGGTCGCCTCGTCGCTGTCTTGGAGTGAGATGTTTTCCTGCACGATTTCGGCGACGTCTGGAGCGGATAACGCTTCTTCCTGCATGGCGGGATCATCGTTTATATATTTTAATTTTTCGTCCGTAAGCGAGTCCTCATCGGAGACATCTTCGGAATCAAGCGCGTCAAATTCTTTTTCGGCGGTTTTTGGAAATGTCTCGTCCGCTCTCAGGACAGGTTCGTCGGAATCGGCTTTCGGAACTGCGATTTCTTCGGGAAGAATGGTCGGAGGAATAGGATTTCCCTCGCTTTCAGAAAGGCTTTCCAAAGTGGGATCTTCGATGCCCAAAGCGTCATCGGAAATAAAAGCGTCCTCATTTTCCGCGATTGCAGGTTCTTCGGTCGGCTCTGCAAACATAGTCTCGCCGATTTCGATTGTAGGCTCTTCGATTATCGAGTCTTCAATGACTGTTTCTTCTGACGGCGCTGAAACTTTCGTCTCTTCTTCCGCCTCGTATTCCGCCGCCGTATCCGAAACATCGGATTCTTCGACGGCAGTCTCCTCGACCGTGTCTTCCGCGAGCGGCTCTTCTATTACAGGCTCGGAGATTTCCTCTTCTGCCGAAAGGTCTTCGCCCGCGTTTTCTTCCGAGAACTGCGCGGAATTGAGAATGTTGGTCATCTCGCTTCCCGAAAGCGAGATAGTGTCGTCTCCGTCGTCATTGCCGAAAAAGCCTGTGTCCTCTTCCTGCGCTTCCTCGGTCTGCTCCATGGCCGGAATTTCGCTTGCGGGTCGCGCGCTCAAAGCGGCGAAATCATTTTTTAGGCTTTTGATTTCATCTTTGAGGGAAGCGAGTTGTCCCATGATTTCTTCAAGGATCTCCTTGCCCTTTTCGCTTATTTCGGGAGAAGCGGTGTTCGCCGCGCCGTCTGCAATTTCGTTCTGTTCCGTAATTTCATCCTCCTCGGAATCTACATCTTTGTCTTCCGCAACTATTTTTCCATTGACGACATCTTGGACAGAAGGAGTCTTCGAATCGTCGTCAACAACAACCCTCACGTCGTAATCTACGACTTCCTTCTTTATCGATTCGCCTCCGTCAGGACCTTCCGTCATTCCGATGTTCGAATCGTCATCGTCGAACCCGAATTCCGAAAGGTCGATTTCCCCGTCATCCGCGGAGAGCGCTTCGCTTTCAGCGGCAGGCTCGAAAGCTACGTCCGCCGCGACGGCGTCTTCGAACGTATTGAACATCGCGTCGCTGTCTGCGCTTGGCTCCTCTTTTTTCGGGAAGAGCTTCGCCTCGTTTTCCGGAGTGTCCTCAAGTGCGATGCTTTCGGCATTTTCGTCAAATCCTATGTTTATGTCAAGCGTTTCCTCGTCTTGGATTTCTGGGGGAGCCTTTGAGGAAGACGAGCTTCCCCCGCCCATAAAGTCTTCGCCCATAAAATCGTCCAAGTCGATTTCGCCGTCTTCAAAGGAAAATTCTCCTGAGCTTCCGCCCGAGTCGTCCATAAAGCTATCCAAATCAATCTCGCCGTCAGCCATAGCGTCAAAGCTTATGTCTTCTGTCGCGCTCGCTTCGGCAATTTCCGCCGTAGGCTCGATCTCTTCTGGCAAAGGCTCGTCTGCGGCGGCTGAAACTTCAATGCTGTCAAAATTTTCTTCAGACTTTCCTGCGAATTTCGCCTCTTCGCTAAAGACGTCTCCCAAAGCGACGGCGGCAGGATCGATCGCCGGCTCTTCAAATTTTTCAGCAGTTTCCTCTATGACTTCCTGATTTATGGTTATGTGAGCGAGTTCTTCGGGGCTAAGAGTGGTGTCCCCGTCTTCGACGGCATCTTCTGCGGCGAATGGCTTTTCCGCGAATGCGCTCGCGTCCAAGTCTGGCTCTCCGAAATCGGGCAAGTCAAAAATGTCGACAGCCGTCTCGTCTTCGGCCGAATCTTCGCCGTTTATGTCGCGTGGCTCTTTTTTCACCCAATCGCCATAGCTGTCTAAGTTTTTTGAATCACTCATAAAATTCCCCTTATTTCCCTTATCGTATATATAATATATCGGACGAACATCGTTTTTTCCGTATGTTTTCTCCCATAAAAAGTCAAGGGCGAAGGCAGTCGCAGGCTTGTGTCTGCTTGCCGCTTTTTCAAGCTTATGATGATAAAATGCCGCGCTCTAGCGTCGTTTTTATCATAATCTCTATTCTGACAATTTTACGCTAGAATTATATCATACTTTGAAAAAAAGTCCAACAGTATTTTCCGTTTTTTTAAATAATTTGCCCTTTATAAAAATCTTCAGAAATGCGGATTTCCTGCCGATAGGTTAATCATAATGAATTCAGCCAAGTATCTTTTTTCCTTGCTGGCGGGATTGCTAGTCTATGTTTTTCTCTCCGTGATTTACGGGCAAAACGGCGTCTTCGCGTTGAGACAGCTCGAGTCCCAAAAGCGGATTATCAGCGCGCACATGCAGGAAGTGCAGAATATAAATGACGACTTGAATTTGGAAAGGACCGCGATTCGTGACGATGCCGATGTCATCGCCGCTTATGCGCGCAAGATGGACTATATTTTCGACGACGAAAAAATTGTAAAGATAAAGGGACTTGTGGTTTCAGAGCCTGCTATGTACGATACTGGCACTGTATTAAAAAGCGTGCCCGTGGAATTTTTGAGCGAATGGTACTGCAAGTGCGCGGGGCTGGTAGTGGGCATCCTGCTTTTCGTCGCCTTGCTTCTGTTTGACATTTCGTATTTTCCGCCGAAGAAAAAACGCTTCCATACCGAAACCGTCGAGGGAATTCCAATCTATGACGTTGCGCAAGTCTGAAAAAAATTCCGCAGAACGCGCCGCCTCGCTTTTGAAATTTGGAAAAATCGTGATTTTGCCGACCGACACCGTCTACGGATTCAGCGGAATCTCGCGGTGCGACGAAAAAGATTTTTTTACGGAAAGCCTCATCGCCTCCATCAAAGGTCGCGCGGAAGAAAAGCCGCTGATAGAATTGCTCGCCTTTCCGGAAGACGTCTACAATTATACCGATGAAAGATTGCCGGACGAAATATTTTCCAAATGGCCGGGACCTTTGACCGCGATCATCAAAAACAATTCGCGTTATAAAAGCATCACGGGGCGCGAGACTACCGCGTTCCGCTGCCCTGGTGACGAATGGCTTCGGAAAGTCATAGAACTGTGCGGCGCGCCAATCTATTCTACGAGCGTAAACCGTTCGGGAAAGCCTGTCCTGACAAAGATAACGCAGATTCGCTCGGAATTTGAAGGCGAAGTGGATTTGATTGTAGAAGACGGCGACAAGGATTTCGCGAAGCCTTCCACCATAGTTTCTTTCGTTGACGGTGTTTTGAAAACCATCCGCGCCTGAAAAATTATGTTTTCCGCAAAAAAATTATATTTCCTGCAAAAATTTGTTCAAAAAAAGAATTCCTTCGCGCGTAAGCGAAAAGAAAGTTTCGCCTTGAATTGTCGTCTTGTGCGCAAGTCCTTTTTTTTCCCAGCGCGAAAAAACTCCGTCCACTTTGTTTGCGCCGAGCCTTGATGCCAAATCTCCGGTGAAACGCCTTTCGTATTCGCTCGCGCTTATGCCGCGCAAAGTTCGAAATCCCATCATCAAAAACTCGAATTCCCGCGTCTTGAAATCAAGGATTTCCCTTTCTCCCGGAATGTTTTTTGCCTGCGTTTCCATCGCGGCGTTTTTCCAGAAATCAATGTACTTTGCGATGTCGCGCGTGTTCGTAAAGCGTTTCGCGCCTACTGTGCCTGTCGCGCCCGCGCCCGCGCCGAGATAATCGCAAAGCGTCCAATAGGACAGATTGTGGCGGCTTTCAAAGCCCTTTTTCGCGAAATTCGATATTTCATATTGAAAAAATCCTTTTTTTTCAAGGCGTTCGCGCCCAAAAAGCCAAATTTCATCGGCAAGGTCCGCATCATAGCGCGTTTTTCCCGAATCGATTTTTTCGGCGAGAGGAGTCCCTTCTTCCACCGCGAGAGAATAAAGAGAAATATGGCTCGCGCCGTTTTCCGCCGCGAAATCTATGTCATTCCTGAGCATTTCCTTGCTCTGGAACGGAAGTCCCGCGATAAAATCTGCGCTCCACGCGCCGTGCCAAAATTTTTTTATGAGGGAAACTGCGTTTTCAATTTGGGAAACTGTCGTCCGCCTGCCGACCGCGCGCAAAACATCGTCGCTTTTGCACTGAATTCCTAGCGAAAGCCGGTTTATTCCGCTTGAAGCGGCTGCCCGCAGGAAATCTTCCGTCAAATCTCCGGGATTTATTTCGATCGTGAATTCCGCGTTTTCGGCGAGCGGGGCAATTTTTTCGCAGAGCCTTTCCAATTGCCTCGCGCTCAAGATGCTCGGCGTGCCGCCTCCGATATAGATTGATGTGAAATTTTTCACAGAAAAATGCTCTATAAAAAAGGAAATTTGGCTTAAAAGCGCGTCAATATAGTCATTTATTGTGAAATTTTTCACAATAAAGGGCGAATTTTCTAGAATTCTGCTAAAAAAATCACAATAGTCGCATTTTTTAAGGCAAAACGGTATGTGTATGTATAGAGGCATTTTTATTTGTTCGCCTTTGAGCGGAAAAGCCGAAGCGAGTTTAGCGGAAAGTACGACAGGACGACTTTTCGCCTTATGCGGCTTTGCTTTACCGCGCCGAAAATGCGCGAGTCCATAGAAGCAAGCCTGTCGTCGGCGAGCACAAAATATTCGTCGTCTTTGAGCGTGGTTTTCTCGAAATTTCCGCGCACGCCGATTTTCGTGTTCCAGCCCACTGGCGGAACTCGGATGTCTATGCTGTACGGAATTTGGTTCAATTCAAATTCCGTGTAAGAAAAATTTTCGTCTTTCGGCGTGACATAAAGGACGAAATCTCTCATATGTATGGTGTCTCCTGGCACCGCCGCGATCCGGCTCAAAAAAGGTGCTTCCTTTGTGAACGGATGGATTTTTTGCAATGTGAACGCGCGGCAGATTGTGTCCGCTGCTTTTTGCGCGATTGAAAGGGGCTTTTCTTCCGGACGCTCGACAAGCACGATTTCGCCTCGGCGGATTTTATTTTCGGAATAAAGCGCGATCGGAGTGGACAGCAAAAACGAATCGCGCATGACGTTCGGCTCCATCGAGCTTGAGGATTGCTTTATTGGGCTGGCGCAGAAAATCAAAATAGCGTTCATCACTACGAAAAAGAGTATTACGGTGAGCGCGGCATTGCGGATGCGCCTCGCGCGTGATTTCCTCATTGTATATGACAAGTCGTATATGTTTTTGTTGACGTAACTCTTTTCTTCCATGCGAGTTATTATACAGTGGCGGCGCGAAATTTGCAAGTGGGAATTTTTGCTTGCACATAAACTAAAAATGTGCTATACTTTAAATTTATGGGAGAAGGCACAAAAAAAATTGCCGAGAACAAAAAAGCTCGTTTCAACTACTTCGTGGAAGATTCCATTGAATGCGGCATCGCGCTTGAGGGTACGGAAGTGAAGTCCGTAAAGAACGCGAACGTGTCGTTTGCGGATTCTTTTGCCGAAATTATAAAAGGCGAAGTCTGGATGCGGAATTTTCACATCAGCGAATACGCTTTTTCGTCGGTGTTCAACCACAATCCCGACCGCCCGAAAAAATTGCTTTTGCACCGCGACCAGATAAAGCGCCTTGTCCGCAAGGTCGAAGAAAAGGGATACACACTCATTCCGCTTGAAGTTTATCTGAAAAATGGACTCGTAAAAATCTCGCTCGGTGTGTGCAAGGGTAAAAAAATGTTCGACAAGCGCGAGACGATAAAGGCGCGCGACACGGACCGCGAGCTTTCCCGCGAGTTCAAGAGTCGCCAAAAATATTGATGTCTGAATGTGGAGAAAAGTGCGTAGAAGAATTTGTTTGACGACAGCGATTTTTCTCTTTTTCGCCGTGTCGGCTTTTTCGCAAGACCCGGGGCAGAAAAAATACGCGCTCCATTATTACGGCGTGGTGACGAACGTCAACGACCAAAACATGCTGAACATGACGCAGGATTTGTTTGCGGCGCAGGTTCGCGGGATCGACTATGTTTCGCTCCAAGATATGCGTTCCGACGGAGTGAAGGCTCTCTACGCCGATGTTTCGACCGATACGGACGGAAGCGAATTTTTTTCGCTTGTCAAGGAAATGTCTCCGGCGCAGGAAGATGTCATTTTGTTTTTCGCAAGGATTTTCCGTCCCCGTTCTGACGAAAAGTGGGAATGCACTTTTTTCGCGAAAAACGCGCAGACTGGAGTCGTAGCGTCGCGCACGAAAAAATACGATTCTTATTACAAGATTTTGTCGGATGCGAAGCATTTTATTCAAAGCGTCGTGGCAGAAGCGTGCGGAAAGTCGGATGAGATGGAGGCTTCGCCAAAGTCCGCTTCCACGAAGCGTCCGAGCGCGCTGAACGCCGAAAACATCGCGGGCACTTGGAGCGGCGAAAGCGACATTTCGAAAATAATTCTCATGCGGAGCGGGCGCGGCTTCATCGTGTTCGCGAACGGCGCGACGATGAACATAAGCGTCTCTCTTTCTGGGAATGAGGGGTCGAAAAAGTTGCGCGTTGTCCAGCAGGACAAATTCAACGCCTCTTATTATCCCGACATAGACAGGGGAAAGATTTTGCCTTACGCGGAAACCGCCGCTCCCATAGAATGGAATCTTTCGATGATGCCGAACGGAAATTTGGAAGGCACTAAAAAAACTCTCGTCGCTTCCGCAGGCGGCGTCGAGCCAAGCGATGTCAGCGTGGTTTGGAAAAAGGTCGCGCGTTAGCGGAAGAGAGCGGAATCGTTATCGTGAATACGCTTCCCGCTCCCAGTTCGGATTCCACCTTGATGCTCCAGTCGTGAGTGTCTACGATGTTTTTTACCACGGCAAGCCCGATTCCAAGCCCCTCCTCGCGTCTTGAAGGAGACACCTTGTAGAAAATGTCGAATATCAGTTCCGCTTCGTCTTTCGCGATTCCGATGCCTGTGTCGCTGATAGAGATTTCGGCGGCTCCGTCTTTTATCACCGAATTGATGCAAATCGTGTCTCCGTCTCTTGAATATCGCACCGCGTTGGAAAACAGGTTTTGAATGGCTCGCTCCAAAAGTTGTTCGTCCATTTTTACCATAGTTCCTTTGGGAATCTGCATTGTGCTCACGAAGCGCCGCCTCAATATCGTAAAATTTGCTTCGCTCAATTTCGCGCGCTTCGTGAGGAATTCGGACAAGTCCACTTCGGTTAGGTTGTCGAGCCATTGCGCCGAATTGAGTTTTACGAAATCAATCAGCTCTTCAATCATGTCGTTTATCTGTTCTGCCTTGCGGATTATCAGGTCAAGCGTTTCGGCTGCTTTGCTTTGTGGCATGATGCCGCTTGCCATCGCTTCGGCGTAGCCTTTTATAATTGAAAGCGGCGTTTTCAGATCGTGGCTCACTCCCATTATCAGGCGGTTTCGGCGGTTCTGCTGGTCTTTCAGCGTGAGCCGCAGCGTTTCCAAATTTTGGGAAAGCGCGGTGATTTCGTTCGACATTATGAAATCTTTCGGGAACGAGATCGGGTTTTCGAATTTGCCGTCGGCAAGCCGCTCCGCGTCGTTTTCGAGCATAGCGATGGATTTCGTTATGCTCGCCGAGACCATCATCGCGAACGCTATGCATATGATTTCTACGATGACCGAGCATATTATGATTGTGCGCCGTGTCGATTCCGAAATGTTCGCCGCCCCGCGATTTTTGTGGAAGTCCGCTTCCGCGAATTTCGTTATGTAAAGAAGCGGCGTTCCTCCGCTTTTCGAGGGGAGGGTAGTTATTTGGTATAAAACGCCGTCGCTCGGATTCGTCGCGATTTTCAGGAAATTTGAAATGTCCATAGATCTCATGCCTTCGAATTCTCGAATCGTAGAAATGAGCACCTTTCCGTCGGAAAACACGAACGCGTCCTCCATGTCGCTCGGGCGTTCGCGCACGGTCTTCAAAAGCATTTGCGTGTCCGCGTCGGAAAAATCCATTTCCTCTATCGCGCGCACTTCTCTCGCCTTTGAAAAGACCGTTCCGGCTGGCGTGAAAAAATGGTGATAAACCGTTTCCCCCAAAAGGTAAAAAATGGGGATCGCCGCGAACAACGCCGTAAGCGAAATAAAGTGGTTCCTTATTTTCATTTGCGCCTTCTATTTTGGGCTTTCGGGGAAATCAAATTGATAGCCGCAACGGAAAATCGTCCGTATGTACCGCGGGTTCGAAGGATCCTTTTCGATTTTTTTGCGAAGCCGCTGTATGTATACTGCCACCGCCGTGATGTCGCCGAAGTCACTCTTCCATACATTCGAATAAATTTTTTCGGGCGAAAAGCTCATTCCGGCGTTGCGCACCAAAAAGTCTAGCACTTCAAATTCGCGCGCGGAAAGCGGAATCTTTTCCGCGCCTTTTTTCAATACGCAGGCGTCTTCATAAAGCGTGTAGCCATCGAAAGAGATGGAGTTTTCCGCGTTTTCCTCGCCCTTTTTCTGACGGCGCAGGTTCGCGTCAAGCCTCGCGACTAGCACGCGCGGAGAAAACGGCTTCGTGACGAATTCGTCCGCTCCCAAATCCAAAGCCTTTATTATGTCTTCGTCGGAGTCGCGCGCGCTGACAATCACTATCGGAATCGCCTTGCTGTATTCCGAGCGCATTTTCTCGAGAAATTCAAGCCCGCTCATTTTGGGCAGGTTCAAGTCGAGCAGGACACCTTGAGGCGCACCTTTTTCCAGCTCGTCGAGGGCGTCTTCTGCCGTGGCGAAAATCTGCGCCTCCATGCCGCCGCCGTTTACATAAAGGGCGATCAGCTCCGCCATTTCGGGAGCGTCCTCGATTATGAAGATTTTCGGTTTCATCGCATTATATTATATTACGGTTTTCGGGATTGCGCACGAATTTTTTTCGATTTTTTTTCAAAAAAGTGGCGGATGTTCGGAAAATCCGTTTTGAAAAATTAGCGGTAGGACTGATAGTCAATGGCTGGAACGAAGCGCGGATTTTTCGCCGTCTTGTCAAGGGAAAGCGCGTTTTCCTTTCGCGTTGCTCGGGTGTTCTGGAAATCCGAAAAGATTTGATAAATTTGAAAATAATGCTTGCAATTTTTGAATAAGTGTGTTAAAATCAAAATGGTGTCTTATTGGTGGGGAAATAATTAAGATATGATAAAAGTCGAGCGTCTCAACGGGACGAATTACTTTGTTAATCCGCACATGATTGAATCGATGGAATGCCTTCCTGATTTGACCATCACGATGCTTTCCGGAAAAAAAATCGTCGTGAGAAATTCCCCCGAAGATGTCATAGAAAAAATTGTTGACTACCGAAAGAGGATCGGCGTGAATGCGCAGGAATCGTGATTTTCGGCGCGAGAGGTATTGAATGGACATAGCGACAATAATCGGAATCGTTGGCGGCGCGGCATGTATAGTGATGTCGGTTTTGACTTCCGGTGGTACTTTGGGAGGAATCATAGACATTCCTTCCGTGTTTATGACCATAGGCGGCTCTTATGCCGCGATTTGCATTATGACCCCGCTGAACAAGGCTCTGGGAATGTTCAAGATTATGGGACGGTGCTTTAAGATTCCGGATTTCGGCGAAAAGAATTTGGTTCAGAACATCGTGAACCTTTCGGACAAGGCTCGCCGCGAAGGCATCTTGATTTTGGAAGACGGACTTGAAGATTTGGACGATCAGTTTCTCAAGAGCGGTCTTCGTCTCGTGATTGACGGTACTGACAGCGCGGTGGTCCGCACCATCATGGAAAACGAGATGAGCCAGACCGAGGCGCGGCATTTTGAATGGATTAACATTTTGAACCAGTGGGGAGGTTTCGCTCCGGGCTTCGGTATGATGGGTACGGTTCTCGGACTTATAGGCATGTTGAACAACTTGGAGGACAAAAGCTCTCTTGGTCCGAATATGGCAGTCGCCTTGATTACGACGCTTTACGGTTCTATGATGGCGAACTGGATTTTGGTGCCTATGGCGCAAAACCTTCAGACCCAAAACTCTTCTGAAATGCGCGTAAAGGAAATGGTCATTGAAGGCGTTCTTGCCATTCAGGCGGGCGAGAACTCGCGCGTCATCGCGCAGAAACTTTTGACTTATCTTGATCCTGTCAGCAGAAAGGCTGTTGGCGCGGAAGTATTGAAGGATTAGTCTGATGGGAAAGAAAAAAGAGCCTGAAAAACCTTCTACAGCATGGCAGGGCACTTACGGAGACATGATTACTCTTATGCTCTGTTTTTTCGTAATGCTCTACAATCCTTCGGAAATTGATGTCACTCAACTCGCCACTATTACCGAATCGCTCCAGATGAACCAGACGGAGACGGTTACGGGCGGAATGTCGCTTTCGGCAGGCAGGCTTTCCGACTTGGGGAATACGGTAAGCGCGCTTCCATCGATGGAAAAGGGGCGTTCGCTCGGAATGGCCAAAAAAAAGGCCGTCTCGCTTTTCGCGCCGGACATCAAGAGCGCGAAGATTACGGTTACAAGCGATGAGCGCGGGCTTGTCATTTCGCTTGCCGCCGACTCGTTTTTCAGACCAGGCAGCGCGCGCCTAGACATCGAGAACACGCGGGAAACGCTTTTGCGTCTTTCCGAATTTTTTAATGATAAAGATTTAATCGAAAAAAACCGAAGATTTAGAATAGAGGGTCATACCGACAATACGCCGGTGGACGCATACATCGCGGATGAAGGCTCGGATGAGGATTCCAATCAACGGGAGACGTTCCCGAGCAATTGGGAACTGTCCGCGGCGCGCGCGATGAATGTTCTTCATTATCTTGCGGATTTCGGGGTCGACGAGGAAAAGTTTTCCATCGCTGGCTACGCCGACAAGCGTCCGAAATTCAGCAACGATACGGAGGAGGGGCGCGCGTACAACCGCAGGGTGGACATAATAATCCTCGACGAGGGACATTTTTAAAAATTGAAGCGGAATTCGCTTAAGGCGAGATTCGCACGGCGCGTTTAGGTGCGTCGAAATTTGGAGGTGGAAAATGGCGGACGATGATACAGACGGCACCTTTGACGACGAGGGCGGCGGAACGTCGGAGAAAAAAGGCGGGGGAGGCGGCATCCTTCCCAAAATCTTGCTTTTCGTGGCAATAGGACTTGGAGCGATTATTCTCATTGTCGCGGTCGTAGTGATTACGATGAACGTAATGGGCGCGAACAAGCCTCAGCAGGCTGCCATACCAATAAGCGAGGACTACAAGGAAGTCGCCGAAGAATTGGAATGGTATCAGTCGCTCGGCGAAATCCAGACGCGCTCTAGCGATCCGATTCCGGCGAGCATCGTCGTGAATATTTTTATGGGCTACAAGAAAGAGGACAAGGTGACTTCCACGGAAATCACGGCGCAGAGAATTCCGATTCGCGACTTTTTGCGAAACTATTTCGCCGGAAAAACGGCGGAAGAACTTTCGCCGCGCAACGAGGAAAAAATTAAGATTGAACTCAGAAACGAGATTAACGACACTATTTTGAGCAGGGGCAAAATCAGAAAGATTTCCTTTGACAAATTGAATGTCGTTACGCAGCAATAGGCGGAAAAAGAGCGAGGCTTTTGAATGACGGATGTTCTTTCGCAGGACGAAATAGATCAGCTTCTCAATGCAATCAATACGGGACAGTCCGATACTGATGATTACAAGGCGGTGTCGGATACCCGCAAGATTAAGATTTACGACTTCAAGCGTCCCGACAAATTTTCAAAGGAGCAGATTCGTACCGTGCAGATTATGCACGAGACTTTCGCGCGTCTGACCACTACGAGCCTTTCGGCGCAGTTGCGCTCGCTAGTTCATGTTCACGTCGCGACTGTAGACCAGCTCACTTACGAGGAATTCATCCGCTCGATTCCGACTCCGACGACGCTCGCCGTCATAAACATGGATCCGCTTAAAGGCAACGCGGTCTTGGAAATCGATCCCGCAATCACGTTCTGCATGATTGACAAGCTTTTCGGCGGCACGGGCGACGTTACGGGAAATAAGAGCCGCGACCTCACCGACATCGAGCAGGCGGTAATGGAAGGCGTCATCGTGCGCATTTTGGCGAACATGCGCGAGGCTTGGACGCAGGTAATCGACTTGCGACCTCGCTTGGGACAGATTGAGACGAATCCGCAGTTCGCGCAGATTGTTCCTCCGACGGAAATGGTCGTCCTCGTGACTTTGGAAACAAAAGTCGCGGAGGAAGAGGGAATGATAAATTTCTGCATTCCCTACCTTACGATCGAGCCGATTATCTCGAAGCTTTCTTCCCAATTCTGGTTCAGTTCCGTGAGGCGGAGCAGCACGACGCAGTATTTCGGAACGCTCAAAGAGAAGATTTCTGTCGTGAATATGGATGTGGTGGCGGAAATCGGCTCGATAAACATTCCCATTCGCGAAGTGCTTTCTCTGCGCGCGGGCGATGTCGTAAAGCTCTCTAATACAAAGGTCGGCGACCAGCTGACGCTCAATATAGGCGATAAGAAAAAATATTATTGCCAGCCCGGAGTTGTGGGCAAAAAAATGGCGGTTCAGGTAACAGGCAAACTCGAAGACGGAAGCGACGAAGAGTTTGAAGAGCTTTCCGTAGAAGGAGAAGAAGCAGTATGAGTGATGGTGTAATTTCTCAGGACGAAATCGACGCGTTGCTTTCGGGCGTTCCGATGGACGGTCTCAATGCGTCAGGGCAGGTTGCCGCGGCAGCGCCGTCCGTAAATATTGACACGGAGACTCTGACAAAATTCGCAGGGGATTTAAAGGATCCTCTCGTCGAGAATTTGAAGCAGATGACTGGCGCGGAAGTGTCCGCCGGAAATCCCATCGTGGAATCTTCCAGCCGCGATCAGTTTTTGTCGAAGATTCCAGAAGTCGTCGTCGCGACTCAGGCGGATTTTTCCGCAGGTCTGAAAGGCGATCACCTTTATGTGATTTCCACGGAATGCGCGCAAAAATTGGTAAGCCTCATCAACAAGGAAGAAAACGCCACGCTTGATGACATGGCCTTCTCCGTAATCAATGAAACTCTTTCGACACACACGAACGACGAGCTTACTGCCATAGACAAAACAGGGCAGCTTCCGGGACTCGCATGCAATCCTGCGGAATCGATGAGCGTTCCAAAGGCGATGGCAAGGATTCCCCAGAACACGTTCGCGCTTTTTTCATATCCGCTTACTATTGACGGCCAGTCGTATACTCTTTGGGAGGCGATTTCGGGCGAAGCGGCATGGCAGATTGGAATGGCTTTGGGCGGAGGCGGATTCCCCGCCGCGGGCGGCGCGTTGAACGCGGCAGATATGGCTAGCCTCGCGGGAGCCGCTCCTCAGGCGCAGCACGGTGGCGCGATGCCGATGGGAGGAGGCATGCAGATGGGCGGAATGGCGATGGGAGGAATGCCAATGCAGGGGATGCCGAATATGCAGATGGGCGGTATGCCAATGCAGGGAATGCCTATGGGTGCGGCTCCGAACGTTCAGGCGGTTCAATATCCTTCGCTTATGGGCGGCGGAATGGGCGGCGATCAGGGCAACATAGGTCTCTTGATGGACGTTTTCATGGAGATGACCGTAGAACTCGGGCGCACGAAAAAGCCGATAAAAGAAATCCTCGGTTTTGGCGAAGGCACGATCATCGAATTGGACAAGCTCGCGGGCGAACCTGTGGACATTCTCGTGAACCACAAGCCGATAGCGAAAGGCGAAGTCGTAGTCATCGACGAAAACTTCGGCGTCCGCATCACCGAAATCCTTTCTCCGCAGGAGCGCGTTTCGGAACTGCGATGATTTTTCCGCGTGCCGAAAATTTGGCGCGCAATTTATATGGGTGGGGTAAAATTGAATTTCTCGAAAAAAAAGTTCGCGCTTTTGTGCGCTTTTTCTCTTTTTTGTTTTTTCGCTTTTTCTCAAGATTCGCAGGGCGGATCCGCTCCTTCTTCGCAAATTCAGTCTGGTGAAAATTCCGCAAATCAACTTCCGGACGAATCCACTCTCAGAATTGGAGGCGCGGACGGCTCGACTTCGATTTATGTTTCCGAAAATTCACCGCAAAACGTAGGCGGCTCGACCGTCTGGGTTTTCTTCAGGATGGTTTTCGTATTGATTGTCGTCGTCGTATGCATTTACTTCGTGATGAATTTCATGAAAAAGAAGATGGGCGGCGCAATCACGGAGGATGATACTTTCTTGCGAAAAGTCGCGGCGATTTCGATTGCGCCCGGAAAGTCCGTGCAAATCGTGACGCTTTTGGAGCATGCCTATTTGCTCGGCGTGACGGACAGTTCGATTGACTTGCTTGGAGAAATCACGGACAAGGAACTTGTGGACGCGATGAACCTCAACGCCGACCGAAACGAAAACAACGCCCGCGCGCGCAATTTCAGCGACATTCTTTCGACTTTTTTGAATCCGAAAAACGCGCAGTCCTCAGGACAGAAAAAAACTGACGCGAAGATTTCGGAATTTTTCGAAGCGCAGCGAAAGAAACTCGGTTCGGAGGAATGAGGGTGACGGCGAATTTTTTTACAAAAAAAAATCTCTCAAGAATTTTCGCTTTCGCAATTTTAATGTCAATTTTCGCTTCTCCGATTTTTCCGCAGAACGCGATGCGCGCCGAGGATGATGCGAATTTTCCACAAGGTTCCTCGCGCGGAACGATGCAGATGGAAGGCGATGTGAATCCAGTCCAAATCCCGAACATCGACATAAACATAACGAGGCCTGAAAGCGGCGAGGAAGTGGCGTTCAGCGTGCAGCTTTTGGTTTTGCTCACGCTGCTCACGCTCGCGCCGAGCCTTTTGATTTTGCTCACGTGCTTTTTGCGTTTTTCGATTGTGCTTGATTTCATAAAGCGCGCGCTTTCGTTGCAGCAAGTCCCTCCGACGAGCGTCTTGAACGGAATCGCTTTTTTCATGACGCTTTTCGTGATGTGGCCGACTTTTACCAACATTTATGACAACGCGTTCGTGCCGATGCGCGACGGGGAAATCGGCATTCAGGAGGCGTTCGACGGCGCGCAAAAGCCGATTCGCTATTTTATGTATTCGCAGATGGCGGGCGACACGAGCTACATCGAGATGTTCATGGGAATGGGAAACATGGAACGGCCTGACACGCTCGAAGATGTTCCGACGCATGTCCTCGTGCCGGCATACATTCTGCATGAGCTGACGGTGGCATTCAAAATCGGAATCTATTTGTACATTCCGTTTATCATAATCGACATGGTTGTGGCGAGCATTTTGATGTCGATGGGAATGATGATGCTGCCGCCGGTACAGATTTCCATGCCGTTCAAACTTATGCTTTTCGTGCTTGTGGACGGATGGGGGCTTTTGACGAGGCAGCTTTTCATTTCGGTCTTGAGGTAGGTGAAAAATGGATTTGGGACAAATCATGATTTTGATGCGCTCAGGAATCTTGCAGGTTTTGATCTTGATCGCTCCTGTTTTGGGCGCGGCCTTGATAATCGGACTTGTCATCGCGATTTTTCAGGCGACCACTTCGATTCAAGAGCAGACGCTGACTTTTCTGCCGAAGATGCTGACGATTCTGGCGGTGCTCGCGCTTTTGGGCGGCTGGATGTTCGCCACGCTGCGCGATTATACGATGACGCTTTTCGGACAAATCCCCGCGCTCGCGCGATAGGGTTTCTGAATGAAAGGGGGATGTTGACGCGAAGGGAAAAAAGGCGCGTAAGCGAGTTTTAGAATGCTTGGGCGAGTTTGTCGTGCACACTCGTTGGCGACCATCGGCCGCGACTTCTCGACGGCGCGGCTCTCGCTGGGAGCGTGTTTTTGATTTTTTGCGTTGGATTTTATACTGAATTATGCTGGACGATGTTTTGAACAATGCGCCCGCGTTTTTGCTGGCGACGGTAAGATGTTTTGCTCTCTTGATGACGCTTCCGCTTTTTTCTATGCGGAACGTTCCTACCGTCGCGCGCCTTGCGCTCGCGCTCTATATGTCATACATCGTCCTTCCGCAAGTGGACTATTCCGCGTATGGCGCGGCGATGAACGCGGACGCGCTTTTTACGATGCAATTCTTCCTGCTTTTGGCGGGCGAGGCTTTGCTCGGAATAATAACGGGATTTTTCGTGAGCATCATTTTTTCGGCGTTCAGCACGGCGGGACAATTCTTCGCGTTCCAAATGGGATTTTCCGCGAGCGAAGTCTATGATGCTTTGAGCCAAGTGGAAAATCCTTTGATGGGACAATATTTGAATTTGATTGCGATGCTGATTTTCATGCAAACGCGTTGGTTTCAAAAATTGTTTTTGGGCGCGCTTGTTTCGAGCTTCAAGACGCTCAGCGCGTTTTCGATCGTGCGCGACATGCAAGGCGGCGTTCTTGTCCAGACGATGATTGGCTCTTTGAGCACGCTTTTCGCCAACGCGCTTGTCATCGCGCTTCCGATAATGGGGACGCTGATGCTCATCACGATTTCGGTGGGAATCCTTTCGAAAGCCGCGCCGCAGATGAACCTTCTTTCCGAAGGGTTTCCCGTGATGATTTTGACGGCATTTTTCATTTTGACGGCGTTGATGCCGAGCATGATTGACGCTTTCACGCGCGGATTCGAAGCCGGATTTTCACGGCTGCAACAATTGTTTTTGGCATTGGGAGGAAAAAGAATTTGAAAGGCGAAAATCTTTTTGAATACATCGACCTCCAGTGGTTCGCGGCGGAAGACGAAGGACGTACCGAAGAGCCTTCCGACATAAAAATCGACAAGGCGCGCAAGGAAGGTCGCGTCGCGAAAAGTCAGGAAGTGAACGGCGCGATTGTTTTCCTTTTTTCGGTGCTCACGCTTTTTCTTTTGGGAAAATGGATTTTGGAGCAATTCGTCGAAGTGCTCGTTTTTTTCTTCAGCCGGTGCGCGGAAGGCAACGCCATAAGCGGAACGAGCGCGGTCGTGTTCTTTAACTATTTTTTGAAAATCGTCTTGCCGATCGCGTTCGTCGCGCTGGTCGCGGGTGTAATCGGAAATGTGATTCAAAACAAAGGATGGCTTTTCAGCACGAAGCCGATTCAGCCGAATTTTATGAAAATCCTTCCGAAGGTCGGCGAGTATTTCAAGAAGACGATTTTTTCGCGGCAAGGCGCGTTCAATGTCGTGAAATCAATCTTGAAAGTCGCGGTTTTGGTTTTCGCCGCGTTCAACATAATTCGCGCGAACATGGGCGACTTGCTTTTCATGATTCACGGAAACGGAAATGTCGCCGGCGCAATCGGGAAAATCGCTTCGATAGCGATGCAGCTTTTGTTTTTCGCGGCGGTCTTTTTTCTCGTGATTTCGATTCCCGACTATTTCGTCCAGCGCAGGGAATTCATTGAGTCTTTGAAAATGACGAAGCAGGAAGTGAAGCAGGAATACAAGGAGATGGAAGGCGATCCCGAAGTGAAGGGGAGAATCCAGCAGGCGCAAAAGCAGCTTCTCGCCTCGAACATTCCGCGCGCCGTGGCGGAAAGCGATGTCGTCATCACGAACCCGACGCATTTTGCCGTCGCCTTAAAGTACGACACCGCGCAAAGTTCCGCGCCGATGGTGAGCGCGAAGGGAGAGGATTTTATGGCGCAGCGCATAAAGCAGATCGCGCGGGAAAACGACGTGCCAATCGTGGAAAACCGTCCGCTTGCCCGCGCCCTCTATACAGACGTTGATTTAGGTGATATAATACCTGAGAATTATTTCAAGGCGATTTCGCTCGTGTACAGTCACTTGAAAAAATTCAACAAGAATGCCGGCACGGCGTAAAAATAAAATGTGTGAAGATATAAACATATGAATATATTTTCATATGTTTATCAATGTGTTTTTTTTATATACATTTGGTTGGGTGGGGACTTATGCCAAACGAACGACAGAATAATTTTCTCAATCTCATTCAAAACAACGCGGTGGCGGTCGGTGCGATTCTCGTCGTGCTCATGCTCATCATTCCCCTCCCTTCGGTTTTGCTCGACACGTTCATGGCTTTGAACCTGGCGATTTCGATTTTGCTTTTGCTCACCGTGATTTCCACGCCGAAGCCTTCGCGCCTCACGGTTTTTCCGCAGCTGATTTTGCTCGTAACGCTTTTTGGACTTGGAATCAATGTCTCGTCCACGCGCTTGATTCTGACGCAGGGACAAAAATTCGACGGGCGGATGGTTCGCGCGTTTTCTACGTTCGTCGTCGGAAGCACGTCGGGAACTGACGGTCTTGTAGTCGGAATGGTGATTTTCATCATCTTAATCGTGATTCAGACTGTCGTGATTACAAAAGGCGCGACGCGTGTTTCCGAAGTGGCGGCACGGTTCGCGCTTGACTCGATGGCGCAGAAAAATTTCGCCGTCGACCAGGAGCTAAACTCGGGCGCGATTACGGAAGAGCAGGCGCGGCAAAAGCGCGCGGAAATCCGCAACGAAAGCGACTTCTTTTCGGCGATGGACGGTTCTTCGAAATTCGTAAGCGGAAACGTGATGGCAGGAATTTTCATCACGATTGTAAACTTAGTCGCAGGTCTCATCACCGGGATGGTTATCCGCCATGAAAATTTCATGAGCGCGATAGAGACATATTCGCGCCTGACAATCGGCGACGGACTTTTGAGCCAGATTCCGTCTCTCTTGCTCTCTTTTTCCACGGGCATGCTCGTAACGGCGAGCAACACGGAAGAGCAGCTCGGCGAGGCGATAAAAAATCAGTTCACTACTTCGGGCAGGACGTATGTCATCGCCGGCGCGTCGATGGCGATTCTCGGAATTTTGCCGGGAATGCCGTGGTACATTCTCATACCCCTGGGGGGTATATGCATTTTCGCCGGAGTACGAATGCAAAGGAACCGTGCGAGAGAAGAAGCCGCGAGGCAGGCCGCCGAAGCCGAGTCCGCCGCCAGTGGACAGACAGGGCAGAATCCGTCGGACGTTTCGCCTGTCGTCCCGCTGGATCCGCTTTTGCTTGAAATCGGCTACGCGCTGATTCCGCTCGTGGACAAGGAAAAGGGCGCGAAACTTTTGGAACGCGTCACCCGCATTCGCCGCGAGGCTGGATTGGACTTGGGGCTTGTCGTTCCGAGCATTCGGATTATGGACAACATGATGCTCGATCCAAGCGAATATACTTTTAAAATTCGCGGAATCGAAGCGGGACGCTCGAAACTCAAGATGGGCTATTACATGGCCATCAACACTGGCGACATAAGCGAAGAGATAAAAGGCGAGCCGACGCGAGATCCCGCTTTCGGGATGCCGGCTTTGTGGGTTCCCGAAGACAAGCGCGGTGAAGTGGAGCGCGCGGGGTATGCCGTGGTAGATCCGCCGACGGTAATCGCGACGCATTTGACGGAAATAATTCGCTCCCATGCCGCAGAAATTCTTGGGCGCAAGGAAGTCAAGCAAATCATCGACAAAATTTCCGAGACGAACAAAGTCGTGGTCGACGAAGTTTTGGAGGCCGGAAAATTCAATTACGGTCAAATCGAAAGGATTTTGAAAAATCTTTTGAACGAACAAGTTTCGATTCGAAACATAGAATTGATTTTGGAGACTCTCGCGAATTATGGTTCTGGAGTGAGTCCATGGATTTTGACGGAAAAAGTGCGCGAGGCTTTGGGCAAACAAATCTGCCTGCAATACGCCGACGACGAGCACAAAATTCACGTCATGAATTTGTCGCAGGAATATGCGGAAATTTTGCTTTCCCACCAAGTGATTCCCGCCGACGGTTCGCGTCCTTTTGCCGCGCTGGATCCTGTGGACGGACGAAAATGGATCGGCGACGTGAGCGCGTCTTTTGCGGCGATGCAGGAACGCGGATATCAGCCGATAATTTTGTGTCCGAGCGAAGTGCGCGCGCTTGTGAAAACTTCGACGGAACGCGAGCTTCCTGGAGTCGTCGCGCTTTCGGTGAACGAAGTGCTGGCGGCAGGAAACAGCGTTTCGCTTGAAGTGCTTGGGGAAATAAAAATGGAGTTTGCGAATGGCTAGCGATTATCAGGCAGAAGATGTCCTCACTATTACGGGCGAAGATTTGGAAGATTGCCGCGCGAAACTTATTGACATGTACGGCTCCGCCTACAATATAATCAGCCGCAGGCAGGTCTTGAAAAAATGCGGGCCTTTCGGCTTGCTGAAAAAGGAGTATGTCGAAGTGAAATATGTAAAACGTCGCCCAGACTATGACGACTCTCTTATCGATGTGAGCGATCCAGAAAGCCTTCGCCGCACGAAAGATGAGATCCTGCGAATGGTTTCGGGCGGAAAGTCGAAAGAAGAACTTCAATTGGCGGAACTGAACAGCAAGCTCGACAATTTGACAAGCCAAATACAAAACATTCCCAAAGGCGGCGACGAAAAAGAAAGGATCGAGTCGGTCGAACGAATTCGAGAAATGCTTGAAGAAAACGAATTCTCAAAAGAATTTATCAACGAAATCGCCTTGCGCCTTGAAAAGGAATTTTCGTTTGAGGATTTGAAGGATTTCGCCAAAGTCGAACGCCAAGTCGTGGATTGGATCGGGGAGTCCATTTCAATCGCTCCGAAAAAGGCGCACCGGCCGCCGCACGTAGTAGTAATCGTAGGCTCTACAGGCGTCGGAAAAACCACGACGATCGCGAAACTCGCCGCGCAGCATATCATACTTGAAAAGGACAACTCTCCGAAAATGTGCATGATTACGGTCGACACGACTCGCGTCGGCGCGGAAGAGCAGTTGAAAAAGTTGGGAGGCGTCTTGAGTTTGAACGTGCTCAAAGTGGAAAATGCGGACGACCTGAAAACGGTTTTCGATTCAATTCGCGATGACTACGACATCATATATATCGACACTTCTGGGTACAGCCCGAACGATTCCGAGAACATCGCGAAATTGAAAACGACTTTGAGCGTAGAAAATTTGCGTCCGGATATTTTTTTGGCGGTAACGGCTTCAACGAAATTGCGCGATTTGAGAAACATCGTTCAAAACTACGAGCCGTTTGGCTACAGTTCCGTCATAGTGACAAAGTGCGACGAGACGACCCGCTTCGGAAATATAATCAGCGTCTTCCACGAAAAGGGGAAGTCGCTCGCTTATATTACTGACGGACAGAAAGTCGCTCGGAATATAAAAAAAGCGAGTGCCGTAGATTTTTTAATCAGACTTTACGGTTTCACGATAGACCGAATCCACGTAGAAGAAATTTTTGGAGGCGAAGAAAATGGAAGATCAGATTAGCGAACTGCGCGACATGATGAAGTCCAACCACAAGACTCGGATTATAGCTGTTACCAGCGGAAAGGGAGGGGTTGGAAAGACTAACATTTCCGTGAACATGGCCATAGCCTACGCCGCCCTCGGAAAGAAAGTGATCCTCATAGACGGCGACCTCGGCATGGCGAACGTCAACGTCTTGCTTAACGTCGTGCCGAAGTACAATCTGCTTCAAGTGATAAACAAGCAGAAGACGATGCAGGAAATCATCCTCGACACTGAGTTCAACATAAAATTCATAGCGGGCGCGAACGGATTTTCGAAAATCGCGAACTTGAGCAAAGACGAGCTTGAATATTTCGCCAAGCAGTTTTCGTCGCTTGAAAACGCCGACATCATAATCATCGACACGGGCGCGGGAATTTCCAACAACGTGCTTTCGTTCGTGGCGGCGAGCGACGAAGTTTATGTCGTGACGACTCCGGAGCCTACCGCGATCACCGACGCTTACGGAATGATAAAGATCATCACGACGGAAATCGAAGACCGCGAGATAAATTTGCAGCTTTTGGTAAACCGCGTGCATTCCGCCGACGAAGGAAAGCGAATCGCCGATCGCATCATCAGCATTGTCGGGCAGTTTTTGAATTACAAGGTAAACTATGTCGGCTTCGTCTATGAAGACACTTCGGTGCAAAATTCGGTGATTCGCCAAAAACCGTTCATTGTGGTAAATCCGTCTTCCAAGCCGTCGATGTGCATAAAACACATTGTCAACAGAATCGAGAAGACTGAAAATCCGAACAGCGAAGGCATTTCAAATTTCTTGAAAAAATTTTTGGGCTTCAAAAAGTGATGTTTAAAATTGTCGCTAAAATGTTTAGCAAACCAAAGGTTCGCTCGCGGGGTTTTCGCTTGACTTTGAGGGGCGAAGAATTTAAAAATTCGCGCTAAAATATCGCGCAGTTTTTTTAGTTTTTTGTAGACTTTTTTTTGATACTGTAGTATAATATTATTGAGAAATTTATATTCGCAAAAAAAAATTAAGTCCGCAGGAAACTTAAGTTTCCGAGGAACTTAAGTTTCCTGCGCGGGCAGATAGTATAATAAGCGAGTTTTTGCAGAAAACTCGAAGTTAAATTTTACGACTGTATTTTGGCGCAAAATTTAAACGTTCGATGGTTTGTCGGCTTGTGGGACAAGAGGGAAAACGTAGTGATAAAAATAAAACCCGTCATCGTTAGCGCGTCTCTCGCATTTGTCCTTTCTTTCTTTACCGCATTGATTGCGAAGACGGGAATTCCTTTTTCGCTTTTAAAGGCATTCATTTTTGCCGTGGTTTTTGGAGGGCTTGCGGCGGGAATCCAATTTGTCTACGGAACATTTTTGCTCGAAGGGGCGGCTTCCGTTTCTGAAGCCGAAACGCCGCCGCGGCCTCTTGGTTCGAAAGTCGATTTGGTTGTAAGCGAAGAAGATTTGCCGAGCGACGGCGATGCCCTGACATTTTCTTTGGACAATGAAAGGCATGTTTTGACAAGCGAAGACGTGGGCTTTTCCGCCGAGAATAATGCGGTGGAAAAGCGCGTGCCGGTTTCCGAGCCGAAAGTTTCGGTCGCAGATAGCCGTGCGCCGTCAGAAAACGTCGTGGCGCATAAGGAAAAACCTTCGGAAACGGATGAAAAAAAAACGCCGCCGCTCGAAGTGAAACCTCCGCCGAAGCCAGTGGAGAGCGAGGCTCTTGATGCCGGCGCGAAGGCTTCTGCGGCCGCGCAAAGTTCGTTCGACGCTTTGCCGGAATTGGACAACCTTCCTGATTTTGGAGCGGGCGCTTCTGCGTCCGGGGAAAATGGGGGAGGCGGCGATGACGGAGTTATAGAAGACAGCGACTTTGCGGAAGAGGGCGGGGCGGCGCCTGCCAGACAGACGGAATTTTCCGATGGAACGGTCGCCGACACGAAAGACGCTTCGCTTATGGCGCAGGCGATTCGAACGGTGTTGGCTCATGAAGAATAAATTTTTTAGGGTGTGCAAGAATGGAATCGACGCTCGTTGATGAAAAGGCAGAAAACGAACTCTGGAAGGAGTACGCCAAGACTAAATCGCCCGAACTTCGCGACAAGTTCATAAGGCAGTACATGCCGCTTGTAAAATATGTCGCCGGCAAGGTTGGCGTCGGTATGCCCGCCAGCATAGAATTTGACGACTTGGTCGGTTTTGGACAGTTCGGACTTTTGGACGCGATAGAAAAATACGATCCCGCCAAGAACGTAAAATTCAAGACGTACGCCGTGACACGAATTCGCGGCGCGATTTTTGACGAATTGCGGCAATTGGATTGGGTGCCTCGTTCCGTCAGGCAAAAGTCCCGCGAAATCGAAGACACGATCGGAGACTTGGAGGCGAAGCTTGGGCGGACTGCGAGCGACGCGGAAATCGCCAAAAAACTCGGCGTTTCGGAGGAAGAGTATCAGCAGACTGTCATGAAGCTCTCTGGCATCAGCGTTCTTTCCCTCAATGACGTTTGGTATTTTGGCAGCGACAACGACCGAATGCTTATAGGCGACAGCATAGAATCTCCTTCAAGCCTGAACCCTGAAGTGATTGTCGAGCGCGAGGAAATTCGAAAGATAATAATTGAGGCGATAAATGAATTGCCCGAAAAAGAAAAGATGGTAATCATTTTGTATTACCACGAGGATTTGACTTTCAAGGAAATTGGTCAAGTGCTGGAAGTGAGCGAATCCCGCATCTCGCAGCTGCACACGAAGGCGAACTTGCGTATGCGCGCGAAACTTACCGGCTTGCGAAAGGGAATTATATAGAAAATGGCGATTGTAACGCTGGAAACAGTCAGAAAGGATATGAAGACTCAGTTGGACTTGGACAATTCGATTCATGTCGTTGAGGTGAATGCCGACACGCTTGACGAATGCCTTGCCGATGCTTCCACGCAGCTTGAAACGAAAATCGCAGCCCTTGAATATGAAATCCTTGAACGCGGATCCGACGGATTTTTGGGGCTCGCGAAAAAGCCGTGGAAAGTCCGCATCTATCAGAACGCCGAGATTGTCGCGGCGAAGAAGAAAAAGAGCGCGAGACTTGCGCAGAGCGTTGATGAAGAAGTGGAGGAGGAAAACAAGATTGTCGACAAAGACGGACTTTATTATATCCGTCATTTCGGGGAGGAAATCCTCGTCAAAGTCATCTTGCCTGTAGGCGAGGGAAAGAATGTCGACGCGAAAGAACTCATCGCCGACGCGCGTCGCAGCGACACTTTGGATTTGGACGAAAGCTTGCTTAAAAAAATCGCCAAAAGCGGCACCGACGGAAAATATGAAATCGTCGGAAAATATAGGCATGTCAAGGCGGGCGACGCTTCGTTGGCGATAGACATTTCGAAAGACGAGCTTGTGGCCACAGTCACGGCGATGGCTCCGGCTATGGGCGGAGCGGAAATCAGCGCGGATATGATAAGGCGCGCGCTTGACACGCAGGGGGTCGTCGCCGGAGTCGAAGACGACAAAATAAACGACTTCGTTGACAATCCTGTTTACGGAACGCCTTATGAAGTGGCACATGCGATAATGCCTAAAGACGGACGTGACGCTTATATACAGTATAACTTTGAGACTGACTCTTCCAAATTTCGCGCGAAGGAAACTGAAGACGGCAAGGTCAATTTCAAGGAATTGAACCAGATTCAAAATGTCGTGAAAGGTCAGCCGCTCGCCGTGAAAATGCCTCCCGAAAAGGGCAAGTCCGGAAAGACGCTTACGGGTCGCTATCTGGAAGCGAGAAACGGCAAGGACATAAAAATTCCGCTCGGTCAAAATGTAGAATTGGACAAAGATGGCGTGACTGTGATCGCGGCGATTGCAGGGCGCGTAATGTTTGAAGATGGCAGGATAAAAGTCGAGCCAGTCATAGAATATGATTCCATCGGAATAAAGACCGGCAACATAGAATTTTTGGGAAGCGTCATTGTCAAGGGAAATGTCGACGATGGCTACGATCTCAAGGCGACCGGCAATATCGAAATTGGCGGCACTGTCGGAAAAAGCAGGATCGTTTCAGAACGAGGTAACATCATTGTCGCGCGTGGAATCTTCGGGCATGACGAAGGATTCGTTAAATGCGGAAAGTCCCTTTGGGCGAAATTCATCCAAAGCGCAAAAGTCGAAGTCGAAGAATTTTGCATAATCTCGGACAGCATAATGAACAGCGAAGTGAGCGCGATGAAGAGAATAATCCTGAACGGAAAAAAGGCGCAGATAACCGGGGGACATCTTTTCGCTACGGAAGAGATCGCCGCTAAAAACATTGGCTCGCCGGGCGGCGGAACGGAAACAATTCTTGAAGTGGGATTCGATCCGCGCTTGAAGCATCGTCTTGAAGAATTGCAGGACAAGCAAAACGCCCTTGTGAAAGAACTTGAAGAAGTGGAGAACAATGTACTTTCCTTGGAAAACATAAAAAAGCAGCGTCGCGTCCTTCCGCCCGACAAACAAAAGAGTCTCGATGAATGTTATGCGCGCAAAGACCAAATTGCCGACGAGACCGAAGAAATTACAGGCGAAATGAATCAAATTCAGGAAAAGCTGCGCGAGATGAAGCAAATAGGAAAAGTCAAGGCAAGCGGCAATGTCTATTCGGGCGTGAAAATATATATTCGCGATACTTTGCAGGAAGTGCGAAATGATATGAAGAGCCTGACTTTCTTTATGGAAGGCGGTTTCGTCCGCACGACCAAGTACGAAGAGCCTGATATGACTGGCGTTGAGGCGCCCGAAGGGTATTCTACTTAAGGAGTCGCCGTGGGGGTGCAGCCGATTGACCTTCAGACTATGTATTCTCAAATGGCGAACGTGGCGCAGCGTGTTTCAGGCGAAACTCAAGGCGCGGCGTTAGCGCAGTCGATACAGCAGCAGGGAATCATAAACCAAGAGTTGCGGCGGTCGCAGACAGTTCAACGCGCGGCGGGCAACGAAGCCGAAACTGGAAAAGTGAAGTCCGATTCGCGGGG
Source organism: uncultured Treponema sp. (assembly GCA_910584475.1). GTDB lineage: Bacteria > Spirochaetota > Spirochaetia > Treponematales > Treponemataceae > Treponema_D. The sequence goes on along the minus strand of CAJUBD010000001.1, from coordinate 166,337 downwards.
GAATTCTCCGAACCAATCTTATGGCGGAAAAAAGAAAAATCCGAATCCTGACACGAAAGACGAAAAGAAAGAATACGAAATCCGTGATCCGCTTTTGGGACAGCGAATAAACGTTACGGGGTGAACGATGCAAGTTTTTTTGGTCGCCGCTTTGACTTTGATAAATCTTCTTCTGTGGCTCGTTTTTTTTGTCAAGTTTAAAAAACTGTTCTCCATCGACAATATAATGCAAGAATTCCGCGTCGGAATGGAAAGCCTTTTGCAAGACGCGCAGAGGCAGACCGTTTCTTGTGTGAACCTGATTGAAGAGAAAATAAAGGAAATGAAATCTATAACGGCGCAGGCCGAACGTCGCCTCGCTGCGTTGCGGCGCGATGCCGAAATTTCACAGCAGGTGCGCTCTCTGCAAAGTTCGATTGTTCCTGCCTCTTCGGAAGAAAAGCCTCGCGCCAAGCGCAAGTCCGCTTCGAAAGCCGTAGCCGAAAAATACAAGAAGAGTGTCGTGATGGAATCCATGCCTTCTGCCGACGAGTCTTATATGCTCACGAGCCTTTTTCGGGAAAACGCGTCGCAGCGTTCTCTGTTCGAGGAAGGCGGGCAGTCCGTTTTCGTAAACGAGGAGGGCGATTCTTACGGAAAAGTTCCGATTGTAAAACCTGAGATTGTCGTGAGTGATTCTCCAATCGTGAAAAAAAAAGATTTCGCGCGTCAGGTAAAAGACTTGAACGCGCTCGGGAAAAACGTCGAGGAGATAGCGGCTGAAACCTCGCATTCTACTACGGAAGTGCAGTTGGTTTTGGATATGCTTTGAAAATATAAGTTATGGAGGTATGATAAAAAGTTGCCTGAAATGTCGTCAACTTTTTATCATGACAAGTTTCTGCAGTCGCGTCGCGATTTGCCAAGCTTGCATATCAATTGCACATTCTCACTTTGTTGCGAATGTGCGTAAAAAGCCAAGAGCGAAATTGCAATTTCGCTCTTGGCTTTTTAAGGAGGAATTTATGACGGTAACAAAGCAAAAATTGGGAACTCTTTGTGACGGGCAAAAAGTAAGCCTCTACACGGCTTCAAACGGCAAAATGTCTTTTAGTGCGATTGACTATGGCTGCACGCTCACGGGAATTTTTTTGCCGAACAAAAAAGGAAATCCTACGGACATACTTTTGGGCTTTTCGACTCTGCACGGATTCGTGGATTCTACGAGCTGCTTCGGTTCAATCGTCGGGCGCTTTGCGAACCGCATAAGCGGCGCGAAATTCAGCGTTGACGGAAAGGAATACGATTTGGACAAGAACGAAAACGGCAAGACCACTTTGCACGGCGGCTTTACGCGCCTCGACCATTTTGTCTGGAAATCTGAGGCGGTCAATTCCAAGGAAGGCGTCGGCGTAAAATTCATGCGGCGCAGCGCGGACGGAGAGCAGGGCTTTCCCGGAAAGCTCGATGTGACGGTGAGCTATATTTTGAGCAAAGACAATCGCCTGACTTTGAAATATACCGCGAAAACCGACAAGGCGACGCCTGTCAATTTTACTAACCACGCCTACTTCAACCTTGCCGGAAGCGGAACTGTTTTGGATCACGAATTGCAGTCCGAATGCCAAGGCTATCTTGAAGTGGACAAGGATTTGATTCCTACGGGAAAGATAATTTCCGTAAAGGGCACTCCGTTTGATTTTACGAGCGCGAAAAAAATCGGCGCGCAAATAGGCGAGACCGGAAGCGGCTATGACCATTGCTTCGTAACGCCGGCTTATGACGGTAAGAATTCCGGGCTTCCGCTCGATGCGAAAAAACTTGTGCGCGCGGCAGTTTTGACCGAGCCGAAAAGCGGCAGGAAAATGTATGTCGAGACGAACCAAGAAGGAATGCAGGTTTACACCGCGAACGGAATTGAGGGAATCGTCGGAAAGTACGGAACGAAATATCACAATCATGAGGCTGTATGCCTTGAGACGCAGTGCTTTCCCGACACTCCTAACAATCCAAAATTTCCTCCATGCGTTTTGAAGCCTGGCGACACCTACAAGGCGGTTACCGTGTATGGATTTGAATTTTAAAACAAATAAAAACAAATCCTCTTGCAAAAAATATAATGGTATGTTATAATTGCCAAATCAAGGAATTTTGGCAAAAGTATCGTACAAATGGCGCGACACTTTTGCCATGACAGGTTTCTACAGTCGCGTTGCGACTTACTAAACTTGCATATCAACTGCGCATTCCGCTTGAAGCTTCGGTGGCAAGTCTTCGACTTGCTTACTCGGTGTGAGGCATTTTTTTTGCGAATGTGCATAAGAAGTCAATCGCAATTTTTTAAAATTGCCTTGGCTTCTTATGGGAGTTTTAATGGACGTTCAGTTACAAGAATTAATCGACAAGATTAAAAAGGACGGCGTCGCTTCGGCCGAAGAGACGGCCGCTGGAATAATCGCGGAGGCGGAAAAAAAGGCCGCGGCGATTATCGACGACGCCAAGCAGAAGGCTGAAGGCTTCGAAAAGGAAGCGAAGGCAAAGGCCGCAAGCCAGCAGAAAGCGGGCGAGGATGCTCTCAAGCAGGCTTCTCGCAATCTCCTCATTTCCTTTCGCGACGGAATCGAGGCGCAGCTGCGCGCGATTGTCGAGGACGAGACCGTAAAGGCTTATTCCAAGGATTTGCTCACGCGCCTCGTTCCCGAAACAGTGAAGGCGTGGAGCGCGAAATCAGACGCGGGCGAACTTTCCGTGCTTCTTGCAAAGTCTGACCTTGACGCTTTGGAAGGCGCTCTGAAAGGCGCGCTCAAAGAGGAGATTTCCAAGGGACTTGAAATCAAGGCGGACAAGACGCTCGAAAGCGGATTTCGCATTGGACTCAAGGACGGCAGCGCGTACTATGACTATTCCGCCGAATCCGTGGCGGAACTTTTCTCCGCATACCTCAATCCGAGGATCGCGCAGATAATGAAAGACGCGGCGAAAGAGGCGTAGAGTGGCAAGTTTGTTCCAATCATCGCAGTACTATTTGGTCTCGCAGCTGCCGGCGCTCGAAAACGTCGATTCCAAGCAGCTTCCGATTACCGAGAGATACTACCGAGATTTGTGCGAGAGATTCCTCGACGAAAAAAGCCTCGCCATAGTGCGCAATCTTTCCCTCGAGCCGCCGAAAAAGGAGTCGAAAACTGGCTCTGCTTTCCTTGACGCTTGGAACGAAAGGGAGCGATGCTTGCGGATGGCTTTGGCGCAAGTGCGCGCGCTCAAGATGAAAAAGGATTCGGATGTGCTCCCAGGCGGATGCACCGCCGATATTCTTCAGGCGGCGCGCACGGCGGTGGGAATGGAAAGCCCGCTCGCTGCGGAGGAATTCCTCAACAAATATAGAATGGAAACGCTGCGCTCGCTCGCGCCGCTCGACACGTTCAGCGTGGACGCGGTTTTCGCTTACGGCATCTCGCTGATGCTCGCCCAGCGCATGAAAAAGTTTGACATGGAGGCCGGAAAAGTCTCCTATCATAAAATTTACGATGAAATACTGGAGGACGCTAAGTAATATGAGTTCGCAGGAAAACAACACATATACAAAAACGGATACCAAAGGAAAAGTAATCGGCATTAACGGCAACATGGTTTCGGTGGAATTCGAAGGCACCGTCACTATGAACGAGGTCGGCTATGTCGCGGTCGAGGGCAAAAAGCTCAAGGGCGAGATAATCCGAATTCGCGGAAACACCGCCCAAATGCAGATTTACGAAATGACCGAAGGAATCAAGGCTGGATGCGAAGTGGAATTCACGGGCGAAATGCTCGCCGTTCGGCTTGGACCTGGACTTTTGGGGCAGGTCTATGACGGACTTCAAAACCCGCTTCCCGAACTCGCCGAAAAGGCGGGCTACTTTTTGGAGCGCGGTGTCTATGTCGAGCCGCTTCCGAGTCAAAAGGAATGGGATTTTACTCCGATCGCCAAAGAGGGCGACACGCTCTATCGAGGCGACTATTTCGGCTCTGTTCCCGAAGGACCTTTTACGCACAAAATTCTCGTTCCGTTCGACATGCTCGGAACATACAAGGTGAAGTCGATTGTCGGCGCGGGAAAATACAAGTTGGACGACACACTCTGCGTTGTGACTGACGAGCGCGGCAATGAAAAGAATCTTTCGATGTCTTTCTATTGGCCGGTAAAACGTGCCGTGGACTGCTACTCCGAGCGTCTTGAGCCGACCGAAACTATGGTCACGAAAACGCGTCTCATCGACACGTTCTTCCCGGTGGCGAAGGGCGGAACTTACTGTATTCCTGGGCCTTTCGGAGCGGGAAAAACCGTCATTCAGCACACCACCAGCCGAAACGCCGACGTTGACATCGTAATCATCGCGGCGTGTGGCGAACGCGCGGGCGAAGTCGTTGAGACTATCAAGGAATTCCCCGAACTCAAAGATCCGCGCACAGGCGAAAGTTTGATGAAGCGCACCGTCATCATCTGCAACACGTCTTCAATGCCTGTCGCATCGCGCGAGGCTTCGGTCTACACAAGCGTGACTTTGGCGGAATATTATCGTCAGATGGGATTGAACGTGCTTTTGCTCGCTGACTCCACGTCACGATGGGCGCAGGCTTTGCGCGAAATGTCGGGCCGTCTCGAGGAAATCCCTGGCGAAGAGGCTTTCCCTGCATATTTGGAATCATATATCGCGGCGTTCTATGAGCGCGCGGGAATGGTGCGTCTCCGCGACGGAAACAAAGGCTCTGTAACAATCGGCGGCACGGTTTCTCCTGCGGGCGGAAACTTTGAAGAGCCTGTGACGCAGGCCACGCTCAAAGTCGTCGGCGCGTTCCACGGACTTACCCGCGAGCGTTCTGACGCGCGAAAATATCCCGCCATCGACCCGATTACTTCTTGGTCAAAGTATGGTAGCGTAATCCGCAAGGATTGGGTGGACTTCGCCCGCTCGGCATTCAAGCGCGGCGTGGAAGTGAACCAAATGATGAAAGTCGTCGGCGAAGAAGGAACGACTACGGAAGATTACGTCGCGTATCTCAAGAGCGAATTCTTGGACGCGGTTTATTTCCAGCAGAATTCTTTCGACGAAGTGGACTCATCTTGCAGCGTCGAGCGTCAGCAATATCTTTTCAGAAAAGTGCTCTCCGTTCTTGCCAGCGATTTTGCGCTCGAAACGAAGGACGATGCGCGCGCATACTTCAACCAATTGCGCCGCGTTTTCGGCGATTGGAATTACGTCGAATTCAAGACGGAACAGTTTGATTCCCTTGAAAAGGAAATTGACGAAATTTATTCACAGAAAAAAGGCGCGCTCACCAAGGCGGGCGAAGCACTTCTCAAGGACGGTGAATAATGAACAAAGTTTACAGCAAAATTGAATCGATAAACGGAAGCGTCATCACGGTAAAGGCCTCCGACGTTTCATACGGAGAGCTTGCCGAAATCGAGACTCGCTTCGGAAAGTCGCTCGCGGAAGTGAGCGCGATTCAGGGCGAAAACGTTTCGCTGCAAGTCTTTGCGGGCGGACGCGGCGTTTCCACTGGCGATCACATCAAATTTCTCGGACACCGAATGGAAGTGAGTTTCAGCGAAAACCTTTTGGGACGAATTTTCAACGGTTCTGCAGAGCCGCGCGACAAAGGACCTTCCCTCGCGGAAAACCTTGTCGCCATCGGCGGACCTTCGGTCAATCCCGCCAAGCGCATTATGGCGCGGCGGATGATCCGCACGGGAATCCCGATGATCGACATGTTCAACACATTGGTCGTTTCTCAGAAACTTCCGATTTTCTCGATTTCAGGCGAACCGTACAATCAGCTTCTCGCGCGAATCGCGATGCAGGCGGAAGTCGACGTAATCGTCCTCGGCGGAATGGGCTTGAAGTACGACGACTACTTGTATTTCAAAAACACGCTCGAAAACGGCGGCGCGCTTTCCCGAACGGTGATGTTCATTCACACGGCGGCAGACCCGACCGTAGAATGCAAGAAGATTCCCGACCTTTCTCTTGCCGTGGCGGAGCAGTTCGCGCTGCAGGGAAAGGACGTTCTCGTCCTTCTTACGGACATGACGAACTTCGCAGATTCAATGAAGGAAATCGCCATCACGCAGGAGCAAGTTCCTTCGAACCGCGGCTATCCCGGCGACTTGTATTCGCAGTTGGCGAGCCGCTACGAAAAGGCGGTCGACTTTGCCGACGCGGGGTCGGTGACGATTCTCGCCGTGACGACGATGCCCGGCGACGACGTGACGCACCCTGTTCCTGACAACACGGGCTACATCACTGAGGGACAGTACTATCTCAAGGGCGGACGCATCGAGCCTTTCGGAAGCCTTTCGCGTCTCAAGCAGAATGTCAACGACAAGACGCGAAACGATCACCGCGCGCTGATGGACGGAATGATTCGCCTGTATTCTTCGTACAAGGACACGCTCGAAAAGAAGTCGATGGGCTTTATGATGAGCGCGTGGGACGAAAAGCTCATAAAATACGGAACGCTTTTCGAAAGCGAGATGATGGATCTTTCCAAAAACATCGCGCTCGAAGACGCTCTCGACTTGGGCTGGAAGATTCTCGCCGACTGCTTTGAAAAGGACGAAGTGGGAATCAAGTCCGCGTTGATTGAGGAGCACTGGCCAATTAAATGAAAAGTCTAAATACTTTTTCATTTGATACTGGTTTTTATTCTTTGCAGAATAAAAACTGGCGAATTGTTTTAATATTGTATTTCGGCGTTGATTCTTTCTATCTTTCTATATAAAAAAGATTGGAAAGAATTTGAAATGCTGAAAAATTGAGGATTTGTATGGCGAAGATAAAGCTGACGAAAAACGAGCTGAAAACCCAGAAGGACGCGCTGAAAATGTTCCAGCGTTATCTTCCGACGCTTACGCTCAAAAAGCAGCAGCTTCAGACTGAAATACGAACCATCGATGCCCGAGCCAAGGAAGTCCGCGCACAGCGCAAGGCTTTGGAAAAGGAATTCGAGGAGTGGATTTCGGTATTTGGAGAAAAGGAAGCCTTCAAGCCCGGCATGGTTACTGTCAAGAACATACGCAAGGGCACGGGCAACATCGCCGGCGTTACGATTCCAATATACGAGGGCGCGGATTTTTCGCGCGGCGACTACGACCTTTATTCGACTCCGCTTTGGATCGATTTGGCAGCCGACCGCATGGAAAAAGCGCTTTCGCTCGATTTGGAGGCCGACACTTTGGACGAACAGGTGCGGCTTTTGGCGAAGGAACTTCGCGTGACGACTCAGCGCGTAAACCTTTTCGAAAAGGTAAAGATTCCCGAAACGAAGGCGAACATAAAGAAAATCACGGTGTACTTGGGCGACGAGCAGGTCGCTGCCGTAGTGCGCTCGAAGATTTCCAAGAAAAAGCTGCAACAAAAGGCGCAGGAGGAAACTCAATGATTGTTCCGATGAAAAAAGTTTCCCTTGTGATTTTGAGCAGGGAAAAGGAAGCCGCCTTAAAGACGCTCCGTGCGTCAGGGCTGCTTCATTTGCAGAACGTCGAGGGCAAGGGCGAAAAGCTTTCGGAACTGAAAAATGTTTCGGCGAAATTGCGCACGGCTCAGGCGATTTTGGCGGAAATGAAAATTCCGCAAAAAAATTTGAAGATGGTTTCCGCGACTAACGAAGATGCCGCGTCTCGCGCCGAAAAAATCGTTGCGCTTGCGGAACGAAAGAAAAATTTGCTCGACAAAATCGCGCAGAGCGCGGCGGAACTTGAGCGGCTCGCTCCGTGTGGAATCGTGAATCCCGCGGACTTGGCGTTCCTTTCGCAAAAGGGCATTCACCTTTCGCTCTACGAAATTCCTTCCGACAAGTACAATCTCATAGGAGAGGACGCGAAGACGCTTTTGGTGAATTCTTCCAAAACCACGAAACGCTTTTTGCTGATTTCTGAAAACGAAGAGGAAAAAGGCGAGCGTCCTTCGGGTCTTGTTCCCGAGGCGTACCAAGTGGTTTTGCCCGAAAAGTCGAGCGATGAAATCGCGGCGGAAATAAATTCCGCCAAGGAAGAAATTTCCAAAATCGAGGCGGACTTGGCGGCGGGCGCGGTCTACGCGAAGTCGCTTTCCGACTATGAAAAGTCGCTTGAAAAGGAAATTGAATTCGAGTCGGTTTATTCTGGAATGGAGCGGGATGCCGAGGAAAAGAATACTTCGCTTTCGTGGATTTCTGGATTTGTTCCCGTGGATTCGCTTTCCGCGCTGAAGGAAACGGCGGCGCGCTCGAACTGGGCTTTGCTTTGCGAAGAGCCTTCGGAAGAAGACGCTGTTCCCACGAAACTCAAGAACAACAAATTGGTGAGCTTGATTTATCCGCTCACGGACTTTCTTGACGTTACGCCGGGCTATCGCGAGTTCGACATTTCATCTTGGTTCTTACTTTTCTTCTGCGTTTTCTTTTCGATGATTTTCGCGGACGCAGGATACGGCGCGCTGATTGCGGCGGTCGGACTGATTCTCGCGGGAAAGTCGAAAAAGGGCGAAAAGTCGCTTTCGGCTTTGGTCGTGCTTTTGGGCGCGTGTACGATGGTGTGGGGCGTTCTCACTTGCTCGTATTTCGGAGTAAGCGCGGAGCACCTTCCGGTGCAATTGGTGAACCTTTCTAGTTCGCTTTTCTCGCAACCGAAGCTCGTCTTGCGGGGAATGAGCGCGGAGGCGGCGAAAAGCCTCGCGGACAAAAACCAGCAGATTTTCTGCTTTACGCTCGCGTTGGTTCAGCTGAGCATCGCGCACATAACTTGCTGCGTTTCAAACGCGCGGCAAAAAAGTCTCAAGGCGGCGGGCGACTTCGGCGCGCTCTTGCAATTGTGGGGCACGTTTTACGTGGTTTTGAGCATGGTCGTGGCGGACGGCGTGAACTATACGTTCCCGCTCATGGACAACGGCGAAAGCGTGAACCTTTTCGGATTCGTGGCTCCGCATTATTTTCCGACAATCGCGCTCGGGATTTTGGGATTCGGCTTTCTGCTGAATTTCATTTTCTCGAATTACGAGGGAAGCGTAGGAAAGTCGATTCTCGAAAGTCTGAAGAACATAATCAGCGTCTTGCTCGGAATCGTCAACGTGTTCAGCGACATCGTTTCGTACATCCGACTGTGGGCGGTTGCCCTCGCGGGCGCGGCGATAAGCAACACGGTGAACGAAATGGCAGGACCGATGCTCGGAAAGCTTTCGATGGTGATTGTCGTGGTGATTCTGCTGTGTTTCGGACACGGCCTGAACATGATACTGAACTTGCTTTCGGTAATCGTTCACGGCGTGCGACTGAACACTCTGGAATTCTCGCAGCATTTGGGAATGGCATGGAGCGGCACGAAATACAAGCCGTTTTCTAATTAAATTGTTTTTAAGGAGTCAAGATAAAGTTTCGCTAAAATGGCGCGAAGGTTTATCTTGACAAGTTTGCGTTGCAAACTTGCTTATATTATTTGTGCGCACAAGGCGCACGTTAAAAAAACATCAGCAAAAGTCGCAATCCTTCGGATTGCTAAACTTTTTGCTCTTGGTTTTTATAGGAGTAAATTTATGAACTGGGGAATGATTGGAGCCGGTGTGGTCATGGGCATTGCCGCTTTGGGAAGCGCAATCGGAATCGGAATAGCGGGACAAGGCGCGATTGGCGCGTGGAAACGCTGCTATTTGAACAACAAGCCCGCTCCGTTTTTGTTGGTCGTATTCGCGGGCGCGCCGCTCACTCAGACAATCTACGGATTTTTGTTGATGAACACAATGCTTGGCGTCGCTCCTGATGCTAGCCCCGCGGCGCAGAGTTTTTTGCTCGGCATGGGATTTGCTTGCGGACTGGCGATGTGTCTTTCTGCCGTGGCGCAAGGAAAGGCGGGCGCGGCTGGAAGCGACGCTCTCGGTGAAACAGGCAAAGGCTTTACAAACTACATCATGGTCGTAGGTCTCTGCGAAACTATCGCCTTGTTCGCGATGGTATTCGGCATGGTCGCGTCAGGTTCTCTTTAATAAATGACGCGCACTGTTTCCATCGGCGGGAGCGGTTCTACAAAAAAATTAAGTATCGGTGGCGGCAGTCCAATTTCCGTCCAGACAATGTGGAAGGAAGGGATTGTCGGCATTGAAAGCGACTCGCAAAAATTTGAACGCACTTTGCGCGACCTTTCCGAATTGGAAGGATTGGGTTGCGACATAGTGCGTTTTGCCGTGCCCGACGAGGCGAGCGCAAAGTCCTTGTGTGCTATCGCCACGCGGACGCGGATGCCTCTTGTGGCGGACATTCATTTCGACTATCGTCTCGCATTGGAATGCCTGAAGGGAAATGTGGCGGCGATTCGCATCAATCCTGGAAACATCGGTAGCCGCGAGCGCGTGGAAGCCGTGGTGAGCGCTTGCCGCGAAAAGAACGTCGCGATTCGAATCGGCGTGAATTCGGGAAGTCTGCCGAAAGATTTGGCAGAAGAAGTCTCGCAAGGAAAAATTTCTCGAGGCGAGGCTTTGGCAATTTCTGCGGAGCGCGAAGCGCGTGTTTTCGATGAATTGAATTTTTCGCAAGTCGTGGTGAGCATGAAGGCTTCGAGCGTGGCAGAAACAATTGAGGCGAACGAAGCGTTTTCCAAAAAATTCGACATTCCGCTTCATATCGGCGTTACGGAGGCCGGACCGCTCATCGGCGGAATCGTAAAAAGCACGCTCGCTTTTTCGGCTCTCCTTTCCAAGGGAATCGGTGACACGGTCCGCGTGAGCCTTTCTTCTTCGCCGCGAAATGAAGTGATTGCTGCCTGCGAAATTCTTCGCGAATGCGGCAAGCGGAGCGGCGGTGTCAGAATCGTTTCTTGCCCGAGGTGCGGTCGCGAAGGGTTTGACGTGCATTCTTTCGTGCAAAGGTGGGAGGCGCGGCTTTTATCAAGCCAAAAGGATGTCACAATCGCGGTGATGGGCTGCGCAGTGAACGGACCGGGGGAGGCGAAGCATGCTGACTTGGGAATCGCGGGTGCGGGCGGCAAGGCGATTATTTTCAAAAAGGGAAAAATAATCCGAACGATTCCCGAAGAAAATGCCGATAAGGTATTTGAAGAGGAATTTAATTCCCTTTAAAGAAAATTTGGGAAATGACATTTTGAAGAAAATCATTTTTTTTTCGTTTTTTACAATTTTATTCGCGTTTGAAATTTTTTCGCAGAGTCCTTCTAGACCCGAAGATTCGTTCCGAAGCGACCGCATTTTGGCGCGGGCGCAGCATGCGTTCGACGCTGGGCGGTATTCCGAGGCGATGACTCTTTGCGAGGAGGCGCGTCTCGCCCGCAGGAACGAAGTGCTCTGGAGCTGTTTTGTCATTGCAAATGTCTTGAACGCGCCCGCCATAAAAAGGGCAGGCCCTTTCATTTCGGATCTTATGCCGATTTTGGAAGAGAGAGAGGAATACGATGCCATCGAAATCATCGAAGAGAAAATCGAGCGTTATGGCTCGGATTTTTTCGGCAATTCGCTCACCAAGCTTTACGACTACCTTGAAAGTCTCGGCGATTATCCTGAAAGCGACTTTCTTCTTGCGAAAATCTATAGGCTTGAAGGCGAATACGATTTGGCGATGCAATATTTGGAGCGCGCTCGAAGCCACAGCGACATTCTCGACGTTCCGGCGGTGAAGTTCGACATCCTCTACGAGATGGCGGACTTGGCGGACGTTATTGGGGATGACACGACTTACGAAAAAACGCTCTTGCTCGTGGTTGAAGGTGACGGCCTTTATCGCAACAGGACAATGCGCAACGCGATTGAAAAAAGCGTCAAGCTCAAGCGGCGTGGCGTGGATTTGGCGGAATATTTTTTGCAACTATTTCGCTCCGATGCCATAAATTCTATGCGCGCTTATTTTGAACTTGCGGACATTTATGAAAAGCGCGGCGATTTGAAAGAAAGTTTTTATATGACGGCGTTCGGTGTGATTGTCGGATTTACGCATGCTGTGGAAATCCTCGACGACAGGCTTGGCGAAATTACTTTCGATGAAAACGAGCGGCGTTCGCTGGAGCATTTTTTCACGGAATGCGGCAAAAACGAGGACGTTATGTCGTGGATGCAGGGCAGGGGATTGTGGCGAGGCTTTTTCAATATGGCAGTCCGTGCGCGAAAGAACGGATGGAACGATTTTGCCGTATCGTTCTTGGAAAAACTTTCGGAATCTTGCCCAGCCCCATATTGGCAAACAGCGGCTCGCCTCGCGCTCGAAGAGCACTACTAGTAGAAAACGCCGACTCCAAGCGAAATCTCTTTTATGCTCGATTTCTCGTCGCGCCAGGAAGTGTCAACGGCGTTCTTGAAAAGAATTCGACCCATGTCAAACCCAATGCTTGCGCGAAGTTGGACGCTCTTCCATTTTTCGGGAAAAACGAGCACTTCGATTCCGCAAGTGTAGAATCCGTCTTTTGGTGAAAACGTTCTTCCTGTGCTCCTGTTCTGCGTAAGCGCGATGTCGATGAAGGGAGATAATTGCACTTCGAAATTGAAATTCTTAAGCCAGCCTTTTTTAAATTGCGTGACAAAAAGCCGGATTGGAACGTCAATATTTAAGATAATCGCCGCCGCGCTCTTGCAGGCGTACATGTCGCCCATTCCTGTCTGTGATGAAAAATACTGGTCGTCAGGAACGCCGCGCAAAAATTCTCCGTAACGTCTGTAAGAGTTGTATTGCGCGAAAATCGTCAGGCGCGAATTGAGCGCGGCATGCTTCCATGCGAAAAATGCTGTTGCCTGCGCTTCCACCCCTGGCTGGAATTCATTGAGCTGAAAGTTGTATGAGAGGTTCGGCGCAAGTGACGCCAAAAATCCTTGTCTGAAATTTCCTTGCCAGTCTACGCGCCCTGCGCTCAGTTCCGTGGAAAATGTCAGCTTCGGCGAAAGCAGATCTTCGTTTTTTATGCTGATTCCGTCCATATCCCAATTATATAGAAATTCTATCGCGGGAGCGAGCACAAGGTCGCCGAAATTTCCGAGCGGCATGAGCGTGATCGGAACGGAAAATTTTGCATATTCGGTAAAATATATGTCGTCCCCGAATTCCTTGTACTCAAGTTCGCGCGTAGAGCCTTGCGTAATGTCCAAACGCAGTGAAAAAATGTCGAAAGGCATGATTAATGTAAGTCCAGTCTGGAGATTCCATTCTGCCTCTTTCCGCACGAATGCGTATTCAAATGCAAGGTCGTTGTTCCACGACGCCTCCACTTTGCCTATGGAAAAAGGAAAGTCATATTCAAGGTTTCCGCCCAAAACGTAGTCGTTTTTCTGCTTTTCCTTTTGTTCAAACAAAAAGCGCAATCCCGCCACCATTTCGCTCATTGTGCCAAAGAAATTGTTGTCGGTGAATTTTACTTTTAGTTCGACGCCCTCGTTTGAATCATACATCGGATATGGCAAAACCAGCATGTGTTTTGAGTCGACTGTTTCCACATTTATTGAAACAGGCAGCGCGCCTTCTTCGTCCTCTTGCTTGCCTAGCGCGTATGATACTTCGATCGTTTCAAAAAGCCGCGCGTTTATCAGCTTCTGCTTGATGTCGAGAATGTATGCTTCGAGCGCGGCACGGCTCTCGAAAACCTTGCCTTCTTCAATTTTGATATTGCGCTCGAGTGCGCTTTCCTTTGTGATGCCTTGCGCGTTGTAGTTTACGGCGGCGATTCTATAGATTTCCTTTTTTGCAGATTCTTCTTGCCTTGCCTGCTCTTGGGGAATTTGTTCCTGCGCGAAAGAGAGCGCGGAAAATAAAAGTGCCGCCGTCAAAATAAGTGCGCGTTTCATATAGGCACTGAAATTATATGCCAATTTGAACTTTAATTTCTCTTTTGAAAGACAAAGATTTATCGCGTCGCATAATTCTTTTTGACCCACTTGAGATATTCTCCGCTTTGTATGTTCGAAATCCACTCTTTGTGCTCCAAGTTCCATTTTACTGTAAGCTGCAAACCCTGCTCAAACGTCATCTCGCGTTTCCATCCAAGTTCGCTTTTGATTTTCGTGCAGTCGATCGCGTATCTTGCGTCATGTCCCGGGCGATCCTTCACATGCGTAATGGTTTTTCTCACATTGTCCGCGTCAAGGCCTAGAGCGTCAGAAGAAATATTGATTATCTTCTCAAGCAAATCAATGTTGCGCCATTCGTTTTCGCCTCCGATGTTGTACTTCTCGCCGCATATTCCTTCGCGCAGGATTTGCCACACGGCGCGGTTGTGGTCCTCCACATAAATCCAGTCTCGGACATTCTTTCCCTCGCCGTAAACAGGAAGATTCTTGCCCTTGGATATGTTCAAAATCATCAGAGGTACCAATTTCTCTGGGAATTGGTACGGACCGTAGTTGTTTGAGCAGTTGGAGAGCGTGAGCGGAAGCGCGAACGTATGCGAATAAGCCATGGCAATGTGATCGCTTGACGCCTTGCTGGCGGAATAAGGCGAGCGTGGGTCATACGGAGTGCTTTCGGTAAAATATCCCGTGTCGCCGAGTGAGCCGTACACTTCGTCAGTCGATATATGATGAAACAGCACATCATCCCGCACATTGTCGAGCGAGCATTTCCAATAGTTCTTCGCGACATCGAGAAGCGTGTATGTGCCAAGAACGTTTGTCCTCACGAACGCCTCAGGTTCAAGGACAGATCTGTCCACATGGCTTTCCGCCGCGAAGTGCACGACAGTATCTATGTCATATTCACGGAAAATCCGCTCGACATTTTTCCTATCACAGATGTCGCCGCGTTCGAAAAAGTAGCGTGGCGTCATAGAATCGCGCCCGAATGTTTTTTCCACGTCCGCGAGGTTTTCCAAATTTCCGGCGTATGTCAGACTGTCCAAGTTCACGACGATTCCATTGAACTGCGCGAAATTGAATTCGCTTTTCCCGGACGCGCTCATTCCAAAAAGGCATCGGATGAAATTCGAGCCTATGAATCCCGCGCCGCCTGTCACAAGAATGTTCTTTAATTTTCTCATCGTATTCTCCAATTATAAAATATACTTATGAAATTTCAATTTTGCAAATTTATTTATTGAATAATTTCATTGCGGAATTTGGAATTCCTTGTCTTTTATGAAACTGTTCAAACTGGTCTGCCATTTCGGAATTTTTATTTTCAAAGTTGAAATAGTTTTCTCCTTGCTTAAAACCGAATACGCCGGGCGTTCCACTTTCGCGCCATATTCCGAAGTGGTGCAGGGGAGCACGTTGCACTCGTTTTTTGTGCGTCCGTATTTTTTCAAAAGCCGCTGAATCTCAAGGGCGAAATCATACCATGACGTCTCGCCCAAATTCGTAAAGTTGTATATGCCATAAGGAACGGAATGCTTCCTGAAAATTAGCGGCTTTGAGCTGTCGGAAATCTTAATTATTCTTACAATTGCATCCGCCAAGTCCACGGTGAAAGTTGGCGAGCCGATTTGGTCGGAAACCACTTTGATTTCAGACTTTTCGTTCATGAGGCGCGCCATGGTCGTAACGAAATTGGGGCGTTTGAAACCGTAGAGCCATGAAGTGCGGATGATAAAATATTGTGTCATAGCCTTTTGGATTTCGTCCTCGCCTAAAGACTTCGTTTCGCCATAGACTCCGAGAGGTCTTTTCGCCATCTCTTCCGTGTAAGGTGTAGAAGCCTTTCCGTCAAAAACATAGTCGGTGGAAATGTGTATCAGTTTCGCGTTGCAGTTTCGCGCCATGCGAGCGATGTTCCTTGCGCCGTCAACATTCAGTGCGTACGCGACTTCTTTTTCGCTTTCGGCCTTTTCGACTGAAGTGTATGCGGAACAGTTTATAATCCAGTCAATCTTAGCCCGTGCGCCATCCTTTTTGTGCGCGCTCAAATAATTCTCGGTTTCCCATTTTGAGACAAAATCTTTTAGCGCCTTATAGTCGCGCGCATCCACATCACTTGATGTCGCCACAAAGCGCATTTTCTCTTTATCCAAAACACGGCATACTTGTGCTCCGAGCATGCCGGTCGAACCGATAACCCAAATCATTTTTATATTATAGCATATAATTTTTATATATGCAAGCATAAGTAACTTTGCGGAAAACGTTTAAATGAAACTTGATTTTTATGGTCGCCGATGCACGAGTCTTCTAGAGTGTGTTTAAATTATATTTTTTGTTGCAAAAAAACGAAAGCCGTGATATAATTTAATATCATGATTTCGCAATACTTCCAAAACCTCCTAAATGACAAGACCGCTTCTGCCATACGGAAAATGTTCGAAGAAGGAAAAATCCTAAAGCAAAAATATGGCGAGGAAAATGTATATGATTTCAGCCTCGGCAATCCCGACTTGAAGCCGCCTCAAAAAGTCCTGGATGCCATAAAGGAAGTCGCGCTCGATGAGCGAAATGGCGCACACGGATATATGTCCAACGCGGGCTACGATGAAACTCGCGAAGCGATGGCGAAAAAAGAGAGCGCGCAGCAAAAAGTTTCCGTAGACCCATCGTGCGTCGTGATGACTGTAGGAGCGGCGAGCGCGATAAGCGCGACAATCAAGGCTTTGATAATGCCTGGCGAAGAAGTGGTTGTTCCATCTCCGTTCTTTGCAGAATATACACATTATGTCCACAATCACGGCGGTAATCTCATTCCCGTAAGCACTATGGCGGACTTTTCGCTTGACATCGATGCTATAAAATCCCGTTTGAACGAAAAAACCGTGGCAGTAATAATAAACTCTCCGAACAATCCTACGGGCAAAGTGTACTCGAAAGAAGAAATGCATTCGCTTTGCCAAGCCTTGAGAGAATTCGTAGAAAAAAACGGCGGGCACTATCCATACCTCATCTGTGATGAGCCGTATCGGGATATCGTATACGATGGAATAGAAGTGCCGCCCATATTCCCGGAATATCCGTACAGCGTCATAGTGACGTCGTTCGCGAAAAACTTGAGCCTTCCTGGAGAACGAATAGGATACATCTGCGCGAACCCTCTCAATCCAGAAAAGTCGCAGTTCATTGCGGCAGCTACAATGGCGTTCAGAATTTCAGGATGCGTCAACGCGCCCGCGTTCTTCCAACGTGTCATCGCAAAGTCATGGGATGCGGAAGTGGACTTTTCGCCATACCGTAGGCGGCGCGACATTCTTATGGAAGTGCTCGATAACGCGGGACTTGAGTATTGTAGGCCGCAGGGCGCATTCTACATCTTCTGCAAGGTGCCCGCCAAATGGAACGGAGACGACTCAGCATTTGTGGACGTGCTCGAGAGGCATCACATTCTTTGCGCTCCAGGCGTGGGCTTCGGCAAAAAGGGATGGTTTCGCATAGCCTATTGCGTGAGTGAAAATACAATCATAAATTCCCGCACGGCATTCTACGAGGCGGCACATTCAAAAAAATAGGAAAATATGCTTGAAATGCGCTTTCGTATTTCAAGCGAATCTCACAATAAAACACAAGACGCATTTGGAGGAAGACAAGATGAAGATTCTTATGGTAAGTTCGGAAGCCGTGCCATACGCGAAAACTGGTGGCTTGGCAGATGCGGTGAGTGCGCTCGCCATAACACTCTCGAACATGGGGCACGACGTGAAAATCGTCATACCACGGTACTACAAGATAGACCGCTCGCAGCTTTTGCAACTGCAAGGACCTATGGGAGTGCAGGCAGGACAGGTAGAGGCTTGGACCGCAGTCTACAAGACGATGATGCCGGATTGCGACAAGCTTGAAGTGTATTTTATAGACCATGAAGGATGTTTCGGCAGAGATGGAATTTACGGTGTGCCTGGAGAGACGGACTTCCACGACAACCCATACAGGTTCGCGGTATTGTGCCATGGTGCGTTCCAACTGTGTCGAAAGATTGGCTGGTATCCCGACATCATTCACGCGCACGATTGGTCGGCATCGCTCGCTCTCGCGCTCCTCAAGCATGTGTATCGTTGGCAGGATTTTGCAGGCACGGCGGGAGTGATATCTATTCATAATTTGGGATACCAGGGGCAGTACTCAAAGGACTCGTTTCCCGCGTTGGGAATGGATTGGGGGCTGTATTACGGTGCCAGCATTGAGCACAATGGCGGAATCAACTTCCTCCAGAGCGGCATAGCCTCGGCTGAAATGATTACCACTGTTTCTCCCACCTACGCAGAAGAAATAAAGACCGCCGAGGGAGGCTTCGGGATGGATGGGCTCTTGCGCGCTCGTGGCGACGCGGTTAGGGGAATCTTGAACGGATGCGACACCACGGCGTGGAATCCCGAAATAGACAAGAAGATTCCCGCCACATATTCCGCGAAGAATATGAAAGGAAAGGCGGTATGCAAGGCGGAACTGCAAAAGCAGTTTGGCTTGGAAGTAAATCCAGACATTCCAGTCTTCGGGGTGGTGACAAGGCTAGTAGACCAAAAGGGAATAGCTGAGCTTTTTGCTCCTAGTTATGGCTGTTTGTACAGCCTGTGCGCGAATATGAACATTCAATTCGTTGTTTTAGGCTCGGGCGAGGCGTGGTGCGAAAACGAGATAAACGTATTGCAGGCGAAACTTCCTAACTTCCGCGCCTACATAGGCTATAACGATGCGTTGAGCCACCTCATCGAGGCAGGAAGCGACTTTTTCGTGATGCCATCGCACTACGAGCCTTGCGGATTGAATCAGATATATTCGATGATATACGGCACTCTTCCCATCGTGAGACGCACGGGCGGACTTGCTGACACTGTGCAGAACTACAACGAAAGCACGGGCGAGGGAACTGGCTTCATGTTTGATGCGATAACCCCCAGTGCGCTGTACAACACCGTTGGATGGGCGGTATACGCCTATTACAACAAGAAGGATCACATCAAGGCGATGAGGGAGCGGGGTATGAAAAGCGTGTTCAGTTGGGAAGATGCCGCAAAGAAATACCTTGAAGTGTACGAAGAGGCTTTGCGAAGAAAATAGAGTTTTCCAAGCGCGCGACCGCAAAGGCGGCATTCAAAATGCCGAGTAGAAAGTCTGCCCTTTACGAGAAAATCGCAAGGGTGGGCTTTTTTTTTGTAAAAAAATGGCGAAATTTTCTCGAAATCTTTTTATTAATCAATTTCAATGTGAATCTGCTTTAGAATTTTTGGTATGAACGAATTTCACGCGTGCAACGGCTCTAGAATTTTTGGTATGAACGAATTTCACGCGTGCAACGGCTTTAGAATTTTTGGTATGAACGAATTTCACGCGTGCAATGGCTTTAGAATTTTTAGTATGGACGAATTTACGTGTGCAGCAGGTTCAAAAAATTGCAATTTCGCTCTAAATTAGCAAAATTCAATGAAAAATATGCTTTTTTCGTATTTTTTTTGAGAATTCTGAAAAAAAAGTTACATTGAGTTAAAAACAATGCTATAATTATTATGAGGAATTTTTATTTTCTCGTGATATTCAATTGGTTTGGAGGACAGTATGAAAAAAATCAGTGCTTTTTCAGGCAGGAATTTTCGGGTGGAGGAATCATATTCATTCCACAAGCACGCGGTACTTCTCTCAGAAAAACTGGATGTAGATTCGCTTCGCCCTTTAGTGGAAGAATACAAAAAGTCTTTCATCGCCTTGGGCGATGCTATAGATGAACAGACCGGCATTACTTCTGTCCGTTATGCGCAGAATGCTGACAACGCACGTGGGGCGGCATGGCGTGGAGCTAACTCTTATTTTAACACGATTTCCAAGTACGACCCTGACAAAAAGTTCAAGGAATCGGCAAAGGCAATCCAAATCCTCTTCAAAAAGTATGGAGTATTGAATTCTCTGTCTATGCACGAAAAGACTGGCATAATAGAAAACCTCTTGCAGAGTATACGCGACCTCCCCGCATCCACCATAAAGTCGTGTAGCGGCGAGCGATGGATAGCATTACTTGAAAAGAAGCAGGAGGAATACATCGTGGCGGCGGAAGCGAGGACACAGGAAAGAGCGTCGAAGATTACGGGCTTGGTGCAGAGCGCGAAGACAAAGGCGGACAACGACTTCAAGGAACTTTCGGACACAATAAACGCTATGGCGAAAATCCATGGAGAAGGACCTTTCTCTGACTTCATATCCAATATGAACATACTAATTGAGAACCAGAAGAAAGTCGCGCGCCAAAGAAGAAAATCCGCGCCTACAGCAAAGGGCGATATCCACGAATAGCGTAGGTTCGCATTTTGGTGGTGGAAAAATATTTTTTGTGGGATCTCTTGTTGCGTTGCGCTAACTAAGTCGCCCTCATAAAATTCGCGGGATGAAAGTTGTATGCGGATTCGTTTCGCTGGAGCACACGGCGGATTTGTTGCGGAAAGGCTTTTCGTGGAAATGGAATATAGTTCAAATTGCGCGGAACATTGGCATTTGCAAGAGATGTCCGCGCGTCTTTTTGACATATTAGGTCATTTCAAGAACGATTCGGCTTTCACCGCGCGCAAAACAAAAGTTTTCTTCTGAAAAGGCACGCGTGAATCTTGGGGCAATGATTTTTTGAGAAGATAGCTGAGTTGCTTCGTCGCCGCATTTCTTTGTTTCGTACCAAGGTGTTGCGGCATTTTCGTTAAGCCGTTTTTTTAGCCTTTCGCGCGCGTGACGAAATACCGTATGTCGCCGGACAAGCCCAGCATGAACAGCGCGGCTATTATAAGCACTCCTATGACTTGAATCCTGTATTGGATTTTTGGCGGAATTTGCCTTTTAGTGACGGCTTGAATCAGCGCGAAGAGGATTAGGCCTCCATCGAGCACGGGGATTGGGAGTAGGTTCATAATGAAAAGCGATACACTTATGAGGGCGACGAACTGGCACAATACGATCGCGCCTGTCTTGAAATCCTGCGAGAATCCTTCGCGCGCACTTTCGCCTAGCATGCTGCTTATGCGCGCTGGCCCTGAGACCGCGTTTGTTACATCCACTCCCTTGAACAGCACACCGATACTTTTTATTGTGAGTGAAAGCATCTTGCATGTCTGTGAAACGCCTTGGCATATCGCTAAAAGCGGCGGATATCGCGGCATATCCTTTGATATGAGTGCGCCCGAACTCTGCACGCCGATGACTCCCGCGCCGCTTTCCTTGTTCAGCAGCGTATGGACTATGAACGTGAGTGTTTTCTCTCCGCGTAGCACTTCCACGATGACATCCTCGTCTGGGCGCGATGAAATCTCGGAATGAATGTCGGAAAAATCTTCTATTTTTATTCCGTTTATGCCTATGATAGTGTCGCCTGAGATTATGCCGGCTTCGCGAGCAGGAGACTTGAACGATGTGTCATCTGGTATTTCTATCGTCGCGCTTCTCGTGTAGTATGTGTAGCCTGTCATCGCTATTATCGTGTATGCCATGACCGCCATAATCAAGTTGAAGAGCGGACCTGCGAATCCTATGGCGGCTCGCTTCAGGGGGTGGATGCCGTAGAGGGAATCTCTTTCTCCGGGGATATATGTGAGTCTTTCTTCGATAGCCTTTGTGAAATCTTTTTCTCCCTTCATTCCGCAGTAGCCGCCTATGGGGAAGAGGGAAAACCTGTAGTCGGTGCCGCCTAGCGTCTTGTGCAAAAGGATCGGTCCCATGCCGATGGAAAACGATTCCACTTTTACTCCGAAAATTCTCGCGGCGACGAAATGCCCCAGTTCGTGGAAACACACGATTACGCTCAAGACGACGAGTCCTACGATTATGTTCAAATCATTTCCTCCGCGGTCGCGCGCGCCGCCTTGTCGCATTGGAACACGTCGCTCCAATCCGTGAGTGTTCCACTCCAATCCATTTCGAGAGTTCTTTGTAGCACGTGCGCTATCTGCAAGAATTTTATTTTGCCTTCGATGAACGCGTTCGCCGCCACTTCATCGGCTGCGTTGAAGGCAATTGTATAGAGAGGACCTTTTGAAACGGCGGAATACGCCGCGTCCAAAAGCGGAAAGAGTTCGCGGCGCGGCTGCATGAAACTCATGTTGTGTCCCGCAAGCGAGAACTTTTCCAGTCCGCTGTCGATGTAGTCGGGATAGCAGAGAGCACCCATTATTGGGTGGCGCATGTCGGGTTCGGATATTTGCGCATAGAGAATTCCGTCCGCAGTGCGGACAAGGGAATGCACCAGACTTTCAGGATGGACTACGACTCCGACTTGCTTCGGCGGCATATCAAACAATCTGCAAGCCTCTATGACCTCGAGGCCTTTGTTGGCGAGAGTCGCGGAATCAACCGTAATTTTCTTTCCCATGTTCCAAGTCGGGTGCTTGAGGGCGTCGGCGAGGGTCGCGTTCGCAAGCTGCGTTTCGCTGTAGTTCCTGAACGGTCCTCCGCTCGCAGTGAGAATTATCTCGGCGATTCGCTCGCGCCCGCAGAATGAAATAAGATTGAAGATTGCGCTGTGCTCGCTGTCCACCGGTATAATTTTAGATCCGCTTTTGAGAGCTGCTTCTTTTACGAGCGTCCACGCCATTACGACGCTTTCCTTGTTGGCGAGCGCGAGGTCAATCCCCCGTTCCAAGACGAGGCGGCTGGGAACAAGACCTGAGCTTCCCGCGATGCCGTTCACTACGATTTGCGGCTTTGTCGTGTCAAGAAGTTTGGCTATGCCCTCGTCGCCTTCAAGGGAAGAAAGGGTCGCGCGGCATTGGAACTCGGCAGCCAATGAATCAAGTTTTTCCTTTTGGGTATGCGCCTGAAGTCCGATGACGCGGAATTTGTCTTTGTGACGGCGCGCCAGGTCGAGCGTGCTTCGACCTATGGAACCAGTAGCCCCCAGAACTAGAATGTTTTTCATTTTCATAATGCAAAAGTAGAAAACAAGAAGGTCACCAAATAATAATAGAACGGAGCGGCCATAAACACGGAATCAACGCTGTCCAAAATGCCACCGCGTCCGAGAATGATTTTTCCGCTGTCCTTCACGTTCGCGCCGCGCTTGAAAACGCTTTCCGCGAGGTCGCCTACGATGCTTGCCGTGCAGACTGTGATGGCAAGGACAAGAACGCGCAGCACCTTGTACGGAACGTCGAACACATCAGAAAAGACTAAATATGAAGAAATGAAGGCTACCAATATGCAGCCGAGGTACGCGCCGACAAATCCCGCGATGCTTTTGTTGGGGCTTGCCGCGATTTTTCCACGATTGTTTTTTCCGAAAAGCATTCCGAACAGCCACGCCGCGCTGTCGCTTATGAATACCATCACGAGAAATGTGATGAGGTGCTCAGTAGAATGCACCATCAAAGAAATGCATGTAATGTATGACGGCAAAAGTCCCGCATAAAAAAGAGTGCATACAGAACGCGCTATGCGGGCGTTGGATTTTTCGAAAGTCTTCGCGGAAAATATTTCAAATGCGAAAATTATGAACACAGCCACAATGAACACGACAAGGCAAAGGTTTAAGTACCAATGTGGAATCACAAGACCGAAGTAAGTGAAAGCCGGAATCGCTGCGCACAGCGAGACCACCAAAGGCTTCGGCAAAGTTTCCCCTCCAGAAGCGAATATGAAACAAAGTTCATTGGCGGCGATGGCGGAAACTACGACCAACAAAACGTTGAACGGAAGATGAGAGAACACGTCGAAGCAAACGAATCCGAGGACAACGGGAATTCCGACAAAAAAAACCAAAAGTCTTTGTATGAGTTTGTTCATTTTGCGCCTCCCAAAGCGTCTGTGCCTCCGAACCGCCTGTTTCTCGATGAAAATTCTTTAATGTCGCGTTCGAATTCGTCCACGCTGTAGTCCGGCCAAAGCGTATCGGTGAAAAGCAGTTCCGCGTAGGCGGCATGCCAAAGCAAAAAGTTGCTCAGACGTTTTTCGCCGCCCGTGCGCACGAGAAGATCCACTTCGGGCAAATCTGGAAGGTCGAATTCCGCGCTGAATTTTTCTTCGGAAAGTGCATTTCCTTGCGAAGCGGCGGGGCTTTCAAGCAATTTTTGAGCCGCCCGAATGATTTCGTCGCGTCCGCCATAGTTTATCGCGAGAACCACTGTCGTTCCCGAAAAGTGCGCGGTGTCTTTCTTTGCGTTTAGGATTTCTTCCTGCACGTCGCGCGGCAATCCCGAAAGGTTTCCAATATGTTCGATGCGGATTTTGTTTTCCTTGTAAAACTCAAACTCGGCTCGAAGGTGACCTTTTATCAGTCCCATCAGATAGCCGACTTCTTCCTGCGCGCGCTTCCAGTTTTCGGTGGAAAACGTGTAGAGCGTAACATAGCTTATGCCCAAATTAGACGCGGCTCGAACGATGCGCTTCGCGCTTTCCAAGCCTTCCTTGTGACCTGCGGTGCGCGGAAGAGAGCGTTTTCGCGCCCAGCGTCCGTTTCCATCCATAATGATGGCCACATGGCGAGGAATTGAGTTTTCAGCGCGAAAATCCGAAGACATCAGTCCATTATTTCCTTTTCTTTCGCATCGTAAATCGAATTTATTTCGGCGATGAATTTGTCGGTGGACTTTTGAAGGTCTTCGCCCAACTTCTTCAGTTCGTCTTCCGTGATTTCGCCCGCTTTCTGTCTCTTCTTCAAATCCTCATTTTCGTCACGACGAATGTTTCGGATCGCGGTTCGCGAATTTTCTGCCGTCGCCTTTGCCTGCTTCGTGAGTTCCTTTCGGCGTTCGGCGGTGAGCGGCGGAATCGCTATGCGGATGACTTTTCCGTCGTTGGAAGGATTGAGTCCCAAATCTGCGGCAAGAATTGCCTTTTCAATTTCAGTTATGAGCGACTTGTCAAATGGATTTATTATGACTGTGCGCGCCTCGGGAATTGAAACCGTCGCCACTTGATTGAGAGGCGACTTTTGCCCATAGTAGTCAACGCGCACTCTGTCGAAAATGTTCGCGCTCGCGCGTCCAGTGCGGATGGCGTTGAACGAATCCTTTAGCGAGGCGATTGTTTTTTCCATTCTTTCCTTTGATGATTCAGTTGACATAATTTTCCTTCAAAATTGTAGGTTAAGGTTAAAGCGTATCGAGATGAAACGCGCGTAAAACATACAGGCGGAACGCGGAAATTTTTCAAAAATCCGCGCCCATCCTTTTCCCGCGTTCACCCGCGATTAATTTTTATTCTTTTCCAAGAACGTCAAGTACGATTTCGCCGAATTCCAGCTTCGCGCCGACATTCTTTCCGACTTCCTCGATTTTCTTGGCTACCGTAACCTTGTCGTCCTTTACGAACATTTGGTCTACGAAGCAGATTTCGGAAAGATGCTTTTTGATTTTGCCCTGCAAGATTCCGGCCTTGACATTTTCGGGCTTCGACGCCATCTTTTCGTCTTGATCCATCTGCGCCTTGAAGATTTCAGTCTGCTCGTCGATGTACGACTGCGGAACGTCAGAGGCTTTGAGATACGCCGGAGTGAACGCCGCCAAGTGCATGCAGCAGTCATAAGCGAAAGTCTTTACCGCTTCGTCCGTGGAGCCTTTGATGACGACCGCGCTCGCAGTCTTGAAATCCGAGTGGACGTAAGAAGCCGCCACCGCGCCCCGCGGAATCGCGACTACGCTTACCTTTGCGACAGTCATGTTCTCGCGGATTTTCGTGGCAAGTTCCATAAGGATGTCCTTGTGCTCCTCTTCCACTTTTGTATAGCCCTTTTCAAGCGTTATGTCGAGCAATTTTTCGCCGGTTGCGATGAAGTCCGCGTTTTTCGCGACGAAGTCCGTCTCGCAGGTAACTTCGATGAGGACGATTTTGTCTTCAAGTTTTCTGACGAAAATCCGGCCTTCGCTTGTGGCGCGTTCGCTACGCTTTGCTACGGCGGCGAGACCTTTTTCTTTCAATATTTTGGCGGCTTCCTTTGTGTCGCCATTGGCTTCGGCAAGCGCGTTTTTGCAGGCCAAAAGTCCCGCGCCAGTGCTTTCGTTCAAAGCCTTGACATCTGACATTGATATTGCCATGTTTTTTTTCTCCTGAAGTTGATAAGAAAGTTCGCGAAGCGAACTTTAGGCGAAAACGACCGCGCGAGGCTTGCGAGTGTCGCGAGCAAAGCCAGAAACTTTGCGGGCGTTTTCGCCATTTCTCCTGATTTAATTATTTGTACATCTCGTCTTCGTCAACGATGGAGTCAGATTCGTTCGCCTTGATGTCTTCCTCTTTCTGCTCCGTGGGCTGGTAGTTGGCGTAGTCGTCGATTTCAACGTCGTCATGTTTCACGGCCGCATCGGTCTGCACTTCCTCGTCGTCTCCGAGAGTCTCGATAATCTTGAGTCCTTCCTCGTTGTTCGCTTCCATTACTGCGTTCGCGATAATAGAAGTGAAAAGGCTGATGGCGCGAATCGCATCGTCGTTGCCAGGAATGGGGTAGTCGATGCCTTCAGGATTCGAGTTTGTGTCCACGACGGCCACTACAGGAATTCCCATTCGCTTCGCTTCGGCTACGGCGATCTGCTCTTTGTGAGTGTCGATTACGAAAATCGCGCCGGGCAGTTCTTTCATTTCCTTGATTCCGCCGAGGTTCTTTTCGAGCTTTGCCTTTTCTTTCAAAAGCGCGGCCACTTCCTTTTTCGTCAAATTCTGGAAAGTGCCGTCAACTTCCATCTTCTCGATTTTCTTGAGACGCTGGAGCGATTTTTTGATTGTGGAAAAGTTCGTGAGCATTCCGCCAAGCCAGCGATTGTTCACATAGAACTGACCGCAACGCTCCGCCTCTTTTTGGACGGCCTGCTGCGCCTGCTTTTTCGTTCCCACGAAAAGAACGGACTTTCCCGATGCGGCGGTCTTGCGAATGACATCGTAACTTTCTTTGATTGCAGTGATTGTCTTCTGCAAGTCGATGATGTGGATTCCGTTGCGCGCGCCGAAAATGTATTTGGCCATGCGCGGATCCCAGCGTTTTACTTGATGTCCGAAATGGACTCCGGATTCAAGCAGGTTTTTCATGGTAACAACAGCCATGTTTTCTCCTTCCCGTCGAAATTGAAAATTCCGACTCCGAACTCTGTTACTCAAAAGCCTTTAGGCCTTTGGAAATTTTTAGGAACAACGTTCCTTTATTTTCTTCATTGAAAAAAGTTTCAACTTTTTTCAATGAAGAAAACGCGATTTTGCAGCGAAGCGAAAAATCGCAATAAAATGGCGAGTTTGCGAAGCAAACTCGAGTTGAAAAACCGCGCACGAAATTTCAGCGCGGATTTTCAACGACAAGCCAACGGCTTGGTTTTAGTCGATTATCGAATAGCCTTGTTTTTTCAGCATATCATAAAGTTCAAAAATAGGCAAGCCCACCACGCACGAAGACGTGCCTTCTATTTTCGTGACGAAGCATGCCGCCAAGCCCTGAATCCTGTATCCGCCAGCCGCTCCGTGCCAGTCGCCTGTGTCCAGATACCATTCGATTTCCTCGTCGCTCATCGGCGCGAAAGTCACCTTCGCGATGCTCGTGCTCATTGTCGCGACATGCGTGCGCCCGTTGTACAGCGCAAGCGACGTTACCACTTGGTGTGTCTGTCCCTGCAGCTCTTTTAGGAAAGTCAGGGCTTCGCCAGGATCTTTTGGCTTTCCGTAGATTTTTTGATTCATCACCACGAGCGTGTCCGCTCCCAAAACCCAAGGAATCACCTGCTTGGGCGGAAGTGTGCGGACAACCGCTTGAACTTTCGCCTTCGCGAGGACTTCGGGCAGTTCGAGAGGATTTTTGGTTGTGTACAAGGACTCGTCGAGGTTCGGCGCGATTACCTGAAAAGGAATGCGCAACATTTTGAGAATCTCTTGCCTGCGTGGCGAACTGGACGCCAAAATTATGTTTTCCATCTCGAACTTTCTTGACTAAAAATCCCTAATTTGATATAATCATCGTCATTCGACAAATCGAATGGGAGATTGGCTCAACTGGATAGAGCGTCGGCCTCCGGAGCCGAAGGTTGTGGGTTCGAATCCTGTATCTCCCAAAAACTTATCTTGCGTTGTCGCTTTTGTTGCTCTTAGAATTATTGTTTGAATCCGAATTCTTGTCGGCGGAGCGGATTTTGTTCAAAACTTCCCTGGCGCGATCCCTTACAGGCTTTACAAAATGATGGTCGGTCGCAATTCTCTGCAATGAATTCACCACGGGCTTTATGTCCTTGATGTTGCCGGCGAGCTTTTCGTAGGCATTTACGACTTCAAGCGCGAGAGAACTTGTCGGGTTCAATGTTTCGACTTTGTTGGCATAGAACGCTATGGCATTGCTCACTTCGTCATTGTCGTTGTAGCCGATTTCGCCGAGAGAGTAGACTGCCGCCGACAGAACCATCGGCTCGTTGTCGGTTTTCATTATTTTGTTGAGCGTCTTCGCCGCGTCGTCCGTGCCGACTTTTCCAAGTATGAGGCATGCCTCGCGCCGGATGTCGGGGTAGTTGTTCATCACGCGACCTTTCATGCGGCTTTGGGAATTTGTTCCCTCGCCGGCGAGCCTGTCCAATGCCGCCATCATGTCGGGAGTGAGACCGCCGTTGTCCGCCGCGTCGCGCAAATATTGCAGGGCGACTTCCTTGTTTTCACGTTCGTCTGAGTTGGCAAGTTCCGTTATTATGATGTCGTCCATCGAGCTCATGTACGCGCCTTCAACGGTCGTCTCCGACTCTTGCGCGAATGTCGCGCTTGTGAAAATAAGTCCTGCGATCAGGCAGGCCGAAATTTTTGTCATTTTCATAAGAATTCTCCTGATTCCTAATTTATAAGAAATATTATAGCATACCTGCCATAAAAAATCAATCGAAAAATCAATATTTCGTAAAAATAACTTCTACAATTCAGGAATGTAAACTTTCCAATCGCCGTCCTGCTTTATGAAATTGTAGTAGATTATGACGCCTCTTGTGCCGTCGTCCTTGTGCGAAACTTGAACGGCCTTTATTGAGTCCTCGGAGTTGTAGCGAATTTCGTCGATTTGTCTGCCTCGCCGCGCCGGAATGAATACATAGACAAAATAATCTTGCAGCGTGCGCAATTTTACGCCCTTCAGATTTTTGGGAAGCTTTTCCGATGCTTTTGCAAGGTTCGCTGGTTTCGACCAATATTCGCGTGAGGCGGAATCAATGTATTTGAGCCACGAATTGTAGTCCCTGTTTGCCATGATGACGTTCAGTTCGCTGATTTTTTTTATGATCGCCGTCTTGTCCGCGTAAAAAGCGTCAAGGGAAATGTTCTTTTCCGTTCCGATTGAACGCTTGTATTCAGAATCTTCTTCGATTGGCGGCGTAGGCTTTGCGGGCGTTTCCGCGACCTTTTCAGGAACCTCGATGTTTTTTTCCGGCAACTCTTCCGCTTGTTCCGTGGACTTGCAGCCCAAAATTGAAAGGGTCAAAAAGATGGTCGTCAATGTCAATAATCTGATTTTCATGAATTTTATTGTATCACTATTGTTTGATTTAGTCAAATGGGTTATAATGAATTTTATGAAAATCGCAGTTTTTCCAGGAAGCTTTGATCCGCCCACTTATGGACATTTGAATGTCATAGAACGCGCGAGCCGCTTATTTGATTCTATCGATGTGCTTGTTTCGGTGAATCCCGAAAAAAGCTCGCTTTTTTCCGCCGAAGAGCGCGTTGCCATATTGGAGCAGATGACTTCTAGTTTGGACAATGTTACGGTTCATGCGGCGAACACGTTGGTCGTAGAGTACGCGCGAAAAGTGGGCGCGAAAGTGCTTTTGCGCGGAATCCGCAACGCCAAT
Source organism: uncultured Treponema sp. (assembly GCA_910584475.1). Taxonomy (GTDB): domain Bacteria; phylum Spirochaetota; class Spirochaetia; order Treponematales; family Treponemataceae; genus Treponema_D. The sequence goes on along the minus strand of CAJUBD010000001.1, from coordinate 136,762 downwards.
GATTTTTCTTATGAGTTCGACCTCGCGCTTGTAAACCATTCGCTTGACGATGGAATCGAAACGCTTTTCGTCCCGACCGAGCAAAAATATTTTACAATCCGCTCAAGCGCGATCAAGGAATTGGCGCGCTATGGTGGCGATGTGAGCAAGATGGTTCCGCCGGTGGTGGAAGAGGCTTTGAAGAAAAAATTCGCGAAAGGCACTTGACTTTTTTTTTCGAATATGATAATATTTCTTCCACAATTCGGGCGGTTAGCTCAGCTGGTACGAGCGTCTGGTTTACACCCAGAATGTCGGGAGTTCGATCCTCTCACCGCCCAAAAAAAGACTTCCTCGCGGAAGTCTTTTTTCGTTTGCGCACTTGTGTTTCAGGCGGTTATGCCGTGTGCCTCATTGTAAGCTTTTTTGCCCGCGGCGGTGAGTTTGTAGAAGTCCGCGCGCTTGATTTCTTTTATCGAGTATGTAGTTTTTCCAATATGGCTGTCGCTTTTCCATGAATTGTGTACGCCGACCGTCGCAGATTTCCATGTGTTTCCATAAGTCATGGATTTAAACAGCACAGAATGCGCTCCGTCCTTGCCGTCGCCCACTCGCATGTGTATGAAATATTTTTCAAGCGTGTTGTTGTTGCATGCGACGATGCGGTTGAAAATGTTTTCTGAGGCGTATACCGATTTTCCGGCATTTGCAATTACCTTGTCTCCTGCAAGCGTGTTTATTGCCTTTGCATATGAGCCGTTTTGATATAGACAGCCTTTTTCCGATATGCCGAATATGTCTGTTGAACCCACGAATATATTCTCTTTTTTGAGAAGATCGTTCGCCTCCTTTAGCGAATAGACTTTACCCGTTATGGAATATACGATGTATATAGCGGTGGACAAAGTGCATCCATTGTCGCCAAGTTTGATTTCTTTTCGCGCGGATGGATTGTATCCGTTCGCACTTAGCAAATCTTCGTCCGCAAGTGCCGCCGCTTTTAAACTTCTTTTGATCATCTCAACAGAAAACCCTTCGTTTCCCTCAAAACCCATTTTCTGGATTTCTTTGGAAGCTTGATCTTCGGCGAATATTTCTCTTAGCGTTGCCTCATATTCTTCATCCGTAATATTCGCTTTTATCTTGCCTTTTATGATTTCGATTTCTTGGAGCGTTTTTCCTGTTAAGTTTATTTTCGCCAATTTTTTTTCGATGTTTTTTTCGGTTACAAAATCTTTTACCCGCGCCTCGTATTCTTCGTTGGATAGGTTGGTTCCCAAAAGATAATCGTTGTTTCCCTTGTCGTTTTGATACCAATCTAGGCGCAGCACATACTCAAGATTTATCGTCGTGGTGGGCGTTACCTCTGTTCCATCGTCGCTTGCGGCGGAAGTGCCGTCGTTGCTTGCGGCACTTTCTGCGCTTGCTTCGTCTTTTTGTTCGGCTTTCGCGGCTTCAATTCTTTTTTTCTCTTCGCTGAGAAGTTCTCCGTAAAGAACGAACAATCCTTCGTCGTCGCCTTCTTTGTAAAGTTCTGCGATTGCCGCAAAGTTTTCCGTGTTCGCCATTGAGTCGTATTTTGAATCAAGCAAATCATGTGCGGCGAGAAATGCCGTCGCTATGTCTTTCATGGATTCTAGCGTGCGGTCTGTCTCTTTCTTTCCAGATTCGCTTTCTGCGGCAACGGAATTGATGCCGTTTTGGCTTGCGAGCAGCGCGGCGATCATCGCCTGGCTGTCTTTGTCGCCTGCCAAGAGATTTGATTCGAGAATTATTTTTCCGTCTTTCGAAGCTACGAGCATTTCAGGTTTGTCCAAATTTTCAAAGGCGACTTCCATTTCGGAATTGAAAAGTTTTTTCGCAAGTTCGATATTGTTTTTCGTTCCGCTCCATGCCAAATAGTTCGCCGCGTTTAGGTTGACAAGTTCGTTTTCATAGTCGCCTTTTTTTAATTGCGAAACTTTGCGCGCGGTCTTTGCGCCTTCGACCAGCGTTTTTATGAAATTGTCGTTCATCGAGGTTTCCAAGTGCGTGTTGCCGTCTTTGTCCATCGCCATGAACATGTTCGAACTAAGGAGCGAAAGCTGCGTTCCGCCTCTGCCGATGCCCGCCGAAAATTTTCCGTCTTTGACGCCCGCTTCGAAAAGTCCGACTCCGTTCAAATCCGCAAAGTTGAACGAAACGTCGCCGGTGAGAAGATAGTTCAATGCCGCGTCGCTTAAGCTTCCGATTGTGGAATTCATTTTCTCTATGTTTGTGAAAACGGCGTTGTTGAGGCGAATGCCGTTTCCGTCCACGTTGTTGATTTCGCCGAGCGCGCCGCCAACGAGAGTGCCCGCGATGTTCGTGTAATTTGAAGTGTCCGTCCAAAATGAATTCGCTTGATTCCAATTCATCGTTCCGCGCATGAAGTCGAACGAATTGATGTAGTTCGCCGCTACAGAATTGGAAAAAGTCGCGGTCGCATTTTTCACGCCGTTTAGGAATTGACAGCCTTGCTTTATCGCCGAGCCGACCGTATCGAAGATTTTGCTGCAAGCGGCGTTTATTCCGCTGGAAGCCGCGGAGAGCAGACCCTGCCTGATCGCTTGGTTTGCGACTTCCTCAAAATTTTTATAGCCCATCGTCAAATCCATCGCCCCGAAAACTATGTCGTCGACATACTTTATCCAAGCCATTCCGCAGTTTCCGAGAATGTCGCAAATCATTCCGAACGCTTCGCGAATCGTAGGCAGTTGAAACCAGCCGTCGCCGGATGTGATTTTTTGGTCGTAGATGGCTTTCGAGAGTTCGGTGTAGCCTTGTGAATTTCTCATAGAGTTCCATTGGAAATCCGCCAGAATTTTGCCCATCTCTCCCGTGCCTTTTTTCGCGATGTTTTCGTCGCGCGATTTTGACAAGTCGAGATTTTCGGATGTTTTGAATTCCGGCCCTTCGCCTATATGTTCGCCGAGTTCGCCTCTGTCCTTCGCGTTTCCGTTTTCATCGCTTGTGCCGAATATGTTTTCCTGCCAAGAGCGAATTTGTTTTTGCATTTCTTCCATCTTTTTCAAAATGAAATATTCGTTTTGGCTTTCGTATTCAGACGATGAAAAAGAAATTGTCGGAATCTCTCCCGATGCGGGCGCGAAGTATTCGTAGCGGTGCACGGTTTGCAATTCTCGAATAGTTTCAAATGCCAAAGAATCTACAATCGCGTCTCGATGAATTTGCGAATCGACGGTGTAGCCCGCTTTCCTTACCATGTCGAGTTCCCAGCTTTCGATTTGCTCGTTTTGATTTTGGATTTCGTCGAAATGCGCTTGAAGCATTTCTTCGGCTTGTGCTTCAAGCATTTGCGCCTGGTATTTTGCGGCCGCGTTTTTCATGTCGCTTTCGACTTTTTCTTGCTTTTCATAAATTGCATCAAGGTTTTCCAAAGCGGAAGAGTCGATTTTGTCAAACGCGCGTATTCCCAAGTCATAGTCGTAGTTGTCGGCAAATGAAAGAATCTTTTCCGCGAACGCGTCAATGCGCGAGAATTTCTCCGCGTCATAAAGCGACGAAACGTATTCAAAAATCGAGTCGCCCATTTTGGTCGCGCGTTTTATTTGCGAAATATTTGCGTAGTCCTTTGCCTGAAAATCTCTTGTGCCTGCCTGCAAATAGGATTTGTTTATCCATTCTTGTTTGTCGGACAAAAAATCCATATAGTTTTCGTCCCATTCATCCGTCTTTTGTCCGTACTCGTCAAGCCATTCTTTTTGCCATGAATTGTACGCGGCGTTTATTTTTTCTTCCGCCTTTTCCCATTCTTCAAATCCGATTTGCGTGGCGGTAAAAATTTTCTCTTGCCAAGAAGCCGCGTCTTCCTGCAAGTCGCTTTCTAGGATGGAAAAATAATCGCGCTTTATTTCTAACTGCGCTTTTGCCGCTTCGCATATATGCTGGAGATATGTTCTTTCCATCGCCGCGAAGATTTCAGAAAAATAACTTTCCGTCGAGTCGCCGAAGTGCGGTGGCAAATCCTGCAGAAGTTCTTCGCCATAAAACGAAACTATGGCAGAATCGTATTTCGCTTGTTCAAAAGAATTTTTTCCCCATGCATTTTCTGCGGCGGATTCCAATTTGTCCTTGTAGTCGGAGTTTTCTTTCGCGCCCTCGTAAAGAAGCGAAACGAATTTTTCAGATTCCTCTTCTTTTTGCTCGAGTTGCCTTTGGACATATGAATCCAGCGCGGCGGATTTTTCTTCGCTTTCGTTTCTCAAAGTGTTTTCAATTTTTATTATCGCGTCGTCTACCGTAAGAACTTTGTCATCGGATATTTCGTCGAAAAGTTCTCGCAAATTTTTCCCGTCTGTCGAGTGCAGGCTTTCGTAATAGAAATACTATGCGCTGTTTGAAGACGCGCAGAATTTTTTCAAGGCTTCGTCAAATTTTTCCCAAGTGAGTTTCTTTTCATCGGAATTTTTTTGTCCCGTCAAAATCTTTAAGTTTTCTTCTTCGATTTTTCTTTGCTTTTTTGCATTTTGCCACGCGGCAATCAGCGCGTTTTGCCTGATTTTTTGTTCCGCAAGGATTTCTTCGTGTCCTCTTTTCAGTTCGATTATGTCGCTTTTTACGTCATCTAGTTTGTCCGCCGCCATTGTGAGCGAAACCAAAATTACCGTCGCCGCCGCAAGCGGAACTGCCGCCCACGAGCCGAATATCGGAATTGCGAAAATGGCGGTGAATGTCGAGACTATCACCATTTGCGCGATGGCGGCTATGAGAAGCGTGTTCACTTGAGCTTCTATTTTGTCGATTAGATTTTCAAATCCTCGCTTTGTCAATTCGTCGCGCTGCCTTTCATAAAGGTTGAGGGAGGAATTTATGTTTGTCTGCGAATGAAGGATGTAGCTTACGATGTCTTGCTCGCCGCCATTTTTTACGACCTTTTTATAAGCGTCCTCCAACGCTTTCATGCGACCTTCCTTGAAAGTTTTCCAAATGTTCACCGAATGCATTTTTTCGGGAATGTCGCCTATCGGATAGTTTTTGTAGACGCTCGGATCTTCATCGCCTTCGCCGCTTTCGCTTGAAAAAAGCCAACGAGATTTTTGTTCGTCGCTGCCTTGCATCTTTAGGTAGAGCAGGGCGAGCGCAAGGTCTTCGAGACTGTAAGGCTTTTCGTCGAGGCTTTTTAGAAAGTCAATCGCATCGAGTTTCGCCTTCGTAAATTCGTGCTCGTTTCCAGAAACGTCTTCTTCAATTGCAAAAGTTTTCGTGTAGTAATCCGAAAGCAGTTTTTCGTTTTGCGAAATATCCTCTTCCGACCTTTTGTTTATTTTGTCGAGCGAATTTAATTCAAACGAATACGACACTTTTCCGTCAGAATCGACATGCTCCGTAACTTTTACAAAGTCGCTCGCGATCGACGGAATCGTCTTTTCGCTTCCGCACTTGGAATTTTCGTATTCGCACACGAGCGCGTCGAGCGCGGCTTTTTCCGCAATTTGCGCTTGGTAAACTCGTTCCTTTTGCGCGGCAAGTTCTTTGCTGTATTCGTACGACAAAACTCTCGCTTTGTAATATTGAGAAATGCTCGCCTTGTATTCGTCCAGTTCTTTGAATGACTGGAAGTTTTCATCGCTTGAGTTTTTTTCCGCCTTTATTTCCGAAAGCACCTCCAACGCCGTGCGCACATCGGAAAGTTTTTGCCGCGCGAAAGTCAAGTCTTCCTCCAAATCCGCATCGCTATTTTGGTGGAGATATTCATTTTGCGCGTAAAAATAAATTTCCTCTGCCGCGCGATATTCTCGCCGCGCGTTTTCGGCTTGCTCGTAGAAATCCTGCGTTTTTTCGAGCGCGGAGTTGTATGCCCTGCATTTTTCCAAGTACAAATTCAGCGCGCTGTCTTTGGAATCACCTCGAAGTTCTTCGATTTTTTGCTCGTATTTTTTTTGCGCGTCCAAGATTTCATTTTTTTGTTTTTCAATTGCACCTTGCAATTCAGAAATCGCTTTTTCCGTGTCGAAGGAATCCAAATAGAATTTTTCAATTTTTTCGATATACGATTTGCTTTTTTCCGCCGTATTCAAAAGCGAGTAGTCCGAATCGTAAATTATTTCGCCTTGCAAATTTTGCTCTTCGAAAAATTCCTCGAAAATTTTTTCATGGAAATCATAGTCATTGATGGAAAATTCTTTTTTGAAAGTTTCGCTTATTTTTTCTGAAAGTTCCGCGCGGTCTATGGAACTCATCTTTTTGCATTCGTGCGCATTTTTGTAAAACGCGAGAATCGCAAGTCCTGCAGAATCAAGCCCTGCGCCCGCCTTGTCCAATGCGGCGAAAAATTCTCCAAGATTTTCGCGCGGCGCGTTTTGAATGACATCGCTTACGGCTTTTCTCGCCTCGCGCTGCTTTTTGTCTTTCAAGGCGGGCGACAATCTTTTATAACTTTCGCATCTTTCTTCAAGTCCGGGATTTTCAGAAAAACGCTTTTCGATTTCTTCCGCGCTCGCCGCGTCGTCAAACAAAAGCAACACCGTGTTCCTGAACAACATTTCATCTTGGCAAGTTTTTTCGATTGCCAAAATATTTTTCAGCATGTTTTCAAGAATTCGCTCTTCGTTTTCGTTTTCGATTTCTAAATCATCTTTGTTTTTCGCTTCGTTTTCATCGTTTGCCGTTTTGCTTTCAATTTCCAAATTCTCAATCTCAATTTCGCTTTTGCTGGCATTTTTTTTGTCGCTGTCGAGCGAACGATATTTTTCAATTTCGCCTTTCAAGGATTTGCCGTTTTTTTCGTCGAATTTTTCCAAGTCGGGAAGAATTTCTTCGAGGGCGGCAAAGTCGATTTCGCCGCTTTCGATTATGGCTTTTAGCGTTTTGGAAAACTTTTCTATTTCGGAAGTGGAAAAAACTTTCGTGGAAAGTCCGACATATTCTGACAAGTCGATGTCCTCGCTTCCATGTGTGTCCAATATGTCATATTGCTTTATGTCAAGCATTTCTTCTGTAATCTTTTCTTCTTTTCCGTTTTGGAAAGTTTCTTTTGTCGCTTTGATTTCCTCTTCAAAAATCTTTTTCTCCGCCTCTTGAATTTCAAAATAATAGGACAAAAGAAGTTCCTTGTACTCCGCGTCGTCAATTTCGATTTTTTGAAGCCTGCCGTTTAGTTCAGAAATTTCGTCAAACGTTTTGGAAGCATCCGCCGCCTTGAACCGTTCGTAAAGTTCGTCGTAGATTTCGCGTTGCGCTTCTATTTCATCAAGCGCGAGAGCCGCTTCTTTTGTCGCCGAATCATATTTCTTTTGCGCTTCGCGGACTTCATTTTGCAAGGCGGAAAGGGTGGCGAGCATTGCCTGGTATTCGGCTTTTTTCTCTTTGTATTTTTCGAGGGCGGCTTCCAATTTTTTCGCGCTCTCGTCCGCGCTTTCGATTCCGCTCGATGAGTCTTGCGAATAAGCGTAGACACCAAGCGCGATTTTTTCGCGGCTTTCCCAATAAGATTCAAGCGCGGCGAGTTTCGCCATTTCGTTTTCGATTTCATCGTAGCCGCTCTGCGATATTCCGCCGCCGGTTATCTCATAAATCTGCGAAAATGAAGCGAGAGCCGCTTTTTCGTATTTTTCGGAAATTTCAAGCCAGTCAGAAATTTCTTCGTAATCTTTCGAAAGCGAAGCGCAGTTTTCAAATGCTCGCCAAATTTCTTTTTCGATTTTTTCATACAAATCGAAAAACTGGGATTGGATTTTGTTTTTTTGCAGGGCAATTTTTTTCGCCATTTCAGAGAGTTCATCGAGACTTGATTTTTCAGAAAGTTTTGAAATTTCATCTCGGAGCGCGGTCGCTTCGTTTGTGTCGATTTTTTCTTTTGCGTGGGATTGTGCTTTTTCCAAATATCGTTCAACTATGTCAAGCGCGGTTTTTATAAAAGTGTTTTTCCATTCTGCGATTTTCTCGTCTATCGCTTTTATGCTTAAATCGCTTGCGTCGCCGTCGGACGAGTCTTCGGTTTTCCAATACGAATAAAGGCCGTTGTATTTTTCGCACCACTTGGCATAGCTGTTCGCAATGCCGCTTTTCGCCACGACAAGAATTTCGCGGCATTGGTTGTATGTTTCAATTCCCGCGCTGACGCTCTCTTTTTTCTGCTGGATTTCAAGAGCGAGCCGACTTTGGAATTCGTCGAAGTAGTCGCTGATTTGGTTTTGAAGAAGCGAATGTCTTTCCTTCCATTTCTGCGTTCCGTCCTGAATTTGCTTTTCGATTTTCTCCGCCCAGTCTGATTTTCTTTTGCCAAGTTCATTGTAAGCCTCCGTCCATTTTTTATTGTCGTCTATGAAAATGTTTTCCGCGCTTTGTTCCCATTCGACGCGCGCCGCCAAAAATCCGCGCTCGGCTTCGTCCCACTTCGCAAGTCCCGCCGCAAGTTCGCGTTCAAATCTTTCAAGCCACTCTTGCTCTTGTGCACCGCCGGCAAAATCCGCGCTCGCGCTTTCCAATTCTGTTTCCAAGCCGTTGAAAAGATGGGCCATGGATTCGGAAGTTTGCGACTCTATGCTTTCGGCGAGCTGCCGCGCTATGGTCGAAGCGGCTTCGCCGTCGCTTAGTTTTTTTAGCGAATTTTGGTCGTACAAAAGCGAGTTCAGGAGCGAATTGGTGATGGCGGTTTCAATCGAAAGATATTCGCCTTGCAAAAACGTCGCCGAATTTTCGTTCGCGCCGGAAACGAGCGCGGCTTTTTCCGCTTCGGAAATTTTCAAGCCCCATAGTTCGCGCGCGTCTACGGACAGATTTTCCCTGTTCCACGCTTCCAAATATTCCTGCACGATGGCTTCGGAAATCTCGCTCCATTGCGCTTTCGCCTCGTCGATGAAATCTTTGGAAACTACGCGGGGCGTGCTTCCGTCGGACTTCGTGAACGCGAAGTCAAGCGCGGCGGCATGGAGAGACTTGTAGAGCGCGTTTCTTTGGATTTGCTCTCGCTCTTCGTTTTGCCTTTTCAAAATCCATTTCGCAAGGCTCTCGTCCTTGTAGGATTCCAAATCCTCCGCGAGGGCGTTTCTTTGCGAAATCCACTCGTCAAAGCCGTCGATTTTCTTTTCCAGAGAATCTTGCTCCCATTCTGCGATGGCGGCTCCGATTCCCTGTTCGGCGATTTTTTCGAACTTTTCCCTGTCGCCTTGCACTTGCGCGCGCTCAAGATATGTGTCAAGCGTTTTTCTTTGCGCCTTGAAATCTTGCGCGATTTGCGCCGCGTTTGCAATCGACAAAGAATAGACCGCCAGCATCAGGAATGCCGCGCCACGTCTAAACAATTCTTTCATAATTTACCTCCAAAAGTATATATATAAATTTTTGGAAATAAATTATGGCGAAAACGCAAGACTGGCGAAAAAAAACTGTTTTTTTCGCTTGCACAAAATAGAGAAAAATGCTATACTATGAAAAGTCGGCCCTTTAGCTCAGCTGGATAGAGCACCTGCCTTCTAAGCAGGTTGTCGGCAGTTCGATTCTGCCATGGGTCATCTGCGGTAATAATACATCGGTAGTATGCGGGCTTCCCAAGCCCGACAGGCGGGTTCGACTCCCGTTTACCGCTTATTCTTCGACTATGTACCGATCCATCGTGTTTTCCATGCCTTTCGGGAAGAGGAACAAATCTTGTATTTTAAGGGAATAGTTTGAAAATCCGTTAGAATCTTTTCCGGCGGCTTTGCTTGAAAGCGGCACCGTGAACGAGTAGTTCACGTTTTCATATCCCGAAGCTTCGACCTTTATAAGGATGTTGAAGTCTCGCGTCAAATTTTCTTTCCGCGCCCTTTCGGGAAGAACGCAGAAATTGTACGAGCCTTCGGTGGCCTTGAAGGTCTTGTACGGATTCTGCCAAGTCGAGTCGAGCATCTTCGCCAACTTGCCGTCGACGAAAAGCGATATTTTCGCGTCGACGAGCGACTCGAATGTCGTTCCGTCGTAGACGTAGCCCGACAGGATTGGAAAGAAAAAGAACGGCCGCTGCTTTTTCGTGTTTATCATTTCAAGCGAAGTCATGTACGAAGAGTCGTGGTTCGGACGCTTCGACGAGCTTATCAGGCGAATTCCGTCCATGACGATTTTTCCCACGTCGGCGGAAATCTGCTTCAGCGTTTCGAATTCGCGCTGCGTATGGTTCACGCCCCTTGAGGAAACGGTGTATTTTGGCGGAACTCTGTTCAAAACATAGCAAAGAACGTCAAGGCGGCAGTTTTCGCAGTCGCAAATTGGCGAGGACGGATTTTCCTTTTTTATCCGAGCATACATATCATCGACTTGTTCTTTTACAAAGTGCTCCATCAGGTTCGTCGCTTTCATAGATTTCATTATAACACATTATCAGCAATTGTGCAAGTTTTTTTTCTGCTATTATTTATTTTCTTGCCGCTGGCTAATGGTGTCTCCGCTATTGCAATTTTTCTAAAAATCTGCTAAAATAAAAGCACTTTTTGTTGGGTGGAAAAACAGTGTTTTTAAAAAGTTTGGACATTTTCGGATTCAAGAGTTTCGCCGACCGCACGCATGTGGATTTCGCGGACGGAATCACCGCGCTTCTCGGACCTAACGGCTGCGGGAAAAGCAATGTCGTGGACGCGATGAAATGGGTTTTGGCGGAAAACAAGTCCAAGAATCTCCGCGCCGACAAAATGGAGGACGTGATTTTCAACGGGACGGAAACCCGGCCCGCGCTCAACGTGGCGGAAGTCACGCTGACTATTCTAAACGAGAATTCATTGCTTCCGCTCGAGGACGCTGAAATCGCCATAAAGCGCCGCCTTTTCCGCTCGGGCGAATCGGCTTATTTCATAAACAACCGTCAAGTAGGACCTCGCGAAATCAGGCAGCTTTTTATGGACACGGGCGTGGGAAAGGCCGCGTATTCCGTGATGGAGCAGGGCAAGATTGACCAAATCCTTTCGAGCAAGCCCGAAGACCGCCGCTATCTTTTCGAGGAGGCCGCCGGAATAAGCCGCTCGAAGGCGGAGGTCGCGGAGGCGGAACGCGAGCTTGAAAAAACGCGGACGAATCTCGCGCAGATCGAAGTCTCCCTTGCCGAAATAAAGACGAACTACGAGCGGCTCAAGGTTCAGTCCGAAAAGACCACGAAATACCGCGCCGTAAAGGAAGAGGTCTTCAACTTGCAGCTTGACTTGCAGCTTTTGAAGCTGAAGGGCTTCGTGGAGACGAAGACGCGCGGCGAGGCTTCCAAAAAGGAAATCGAGCAAAAACGCGCCGCAGTCCGCGAGGAAATCGACGCGATAAACAGCGCGCTCACCGAAAATACAGACAAGATAAAGTCGCTGCAAGACCAAGTCGCGCTCGGCACGCAGGAACTCATAAAAATCCAGGGCGAAAAGACCGGCAAACTTGAATTGCAAAAGCAGTTCAATTCCCGCGCCGCCGAAATCGACGAAAAAATATCCACGCTTGAAGCGCACAAAAAGACAATCCAGTCGCGGATCGACGACCTCGGCGAAGAATTGGGCGAGGCGGAGGCTTCTGTCTACGAAAAGCAAAAGCAGCTTTCCGACATCAAGGAAAACATCGCTTCGTTCAACGAGAACATCGCTTCATCTTCGAGCAGAATCACGAACAACGACATTCAGGCGAACGAAAAGCAGGAAATGATCGATGACCTCAATTTGGCGCGGGCGAATCTGCAAAAGGAACTCACCGCCATAACCGAGGACATCGTTACCGAACTTGACGCGAAACTCAAGGACGCCGGCTATTCGCAGAGCGCGATGGAAAACGCTAAGGTCGCGCTCGAGGAGAATTTAGGGCGGCTCAAGATTTTCGTGGAAGGAAGGAAAAACATTTTCGGCGACATAGCGCAGGGAGGGGAAGCGAATCCAAAGGAAATCGCGCAGGACGCTCATTCCGCTTTCATTGAAACGCTTTCGATGCTTCAAAATCTGGAGGACGCGCTTTCTTCCTACATTTCGGCATCACCGCAGTTCATCAGCGAATTCTTGAGTCCCGAAGGAATCATCACGAAAAAGCGCGGCATCGACGAAAAAATCCATGAAAACATAAGCCAGATTTCCGCGCTCAATTCGCGCATCGACGAGCTGAAAAACGAGAATTCGTCTCTTTCGGAAAAAATCAATGAATACCGCCAGACGCTCGCCGCGCTCCAAGTGAACGAAGCGAAAATGAACGAGCAGATTTCCGCCGCGCAGTCGCAGATGTCGCTTTTGCGCCGAAGCATTTCCGCCGAGGAAAACACGCTCCGCCAAAACGAGGAAGAGCTTTTCACCGAACGCAAGCGCAAGGAAGACTTGCAGGAACAGATAGAAGGCATCTCCGAGGAACTCGCTGAAATCGAGCGGCGCGGAATAGAGACCGCCGACAATTTGAAAAGGCTTGACGAGGAAATCAAGGACTACAACAACAAGGTTTCTGGCAAGACGAGCGACCTTAACAAAAAGCAGGAGGCTTTGAACCGCTTCCAGTCGCAGTACGAGCAACTTTCGAATTCCATGATTCAAGTGGAGACGGAAATCCGAAACGTCAAGCAGAATTTCCTCGACCAATATTCGCGCGACTTGATGGAATACGAAGAGCACATGTACACGATTACGACTCCCGCCGCGGAAATCCGCGACTCGCTTTCCAAGAAAAAGTCCGAGCTTGAGAGCCTTTCGCACGGAATAAATTTGATGGCGCCAGAAGAATTCGTGGAAGTGAAAGAACGCTACGAACGCCAGCAGTCGAACTTCGACGACACGCAAAAATCGCTCAAGGATTTGGAGCGCGTGGCGGAAGAAATCCGCTCGAAGTCCAGCGAGCTTTTTTTGGAGACATACAATAAAATAAAGCGCAATTTCCACAATATGTTCCGCCGCCTTTTCAATGGCGGACGCGCGGAACTTCGATTGGAAAATCCCGAAAGCGTCCTTTCCACGGGAATCGACATTTTCGCGCAGCCGCCGGGAAAGAAGCTCGAGAACATAGCGCTGCTTTCAGGCGGCGAAAAGACTATGACGGCGATCGCGCTCCTTTTCGCGACGTACCAAGTGCGTCCAAGTCCTTTCTGCCTGCTCGACGAAATCGACGCGGCTTTGGATGACAAGAACGTTTCGAGCTTCGTGACGACGTTGAAAAGTTTCGCGAACGTGAGCCAATACATCGTCATAACGCACAATAAGAAAACCGTGCTTGGCGCGAGCACTACGCTCGGCGTTACGATGGAAGAGTCGGGCGTTTCCAAAGTCATCGCGCTTCGCCTTGACGACGACATCGAAAAAATAAAAAGCGAATACAGCGACGAAGCCTACGCAGGCGAGCCTTTCGTGGAAGAAGACGTTCCGTCCGAGGAAGGCGTGGTGATTCCTCCGCGCCCGCCGCGCCGCAAGAAAAATGAAAATTCAAAGGAAGCCGTCCCTCAGAAAAGTGACTCAGGCGATGTCGGCGCGGTCGAGCCGCCCGCGCAAGCAGATGGCGAAAACACGGAGGCGGGCGAGTGATCGATTTTTCGCAAATCGCAGAAAATTTCCAAGACTTTTTCTCGGAGCGAAAGAAGGCGTTTTTGATTTGCGCGATTTTGTTGCTGTTCTTTTTCGTCGCGCTGATTGTGATGGCCGTCGCGCCTTCCTCGAAAAAAAGCGACGCTTCGTCTTACGTTCCCGCGCCTTTTGTAGCCGACCAAGAACTTCTTTTGCCGCAAGATCCTTCCGTGCCGCAGGGCTATTCCTTGAGCCGGCGGAAAGGCGAACGCTGGAGCGAAAGCGAGGTCGAACGCCATTTCACTCGTCCAGACGATGCCGCGATTGAAAGGCTTTCGTCCGCGAACGACGCGATGATTTTTGAAATGCTTGGAGCCGCGCCGTGAAAAAATTTTCAATCTTGTTTTTCGCAAGTATGTTTTTGTTTTTCTCATGCGCGACAAGCGGCGAGGCGGCGAAAAGCGATTCGCTTTTTGAAAATTCTCCGCAAAATGCCGAAAGTGAAAATTCGCATTCTCAAATTCCTGAAAATGAAATTTCTGATGGGCAAATCTCTGGAAATGAAATCGACGAAAGCGAGACGTCGGAGGCGCAAATCCCTGAAGAAGCCGATGAAGTCGAAATCATGGAATCTGAAGTGCCCACAGAAAAAATTCCGCAGGAAGAACTTGACGAGTTGGAAAGGCTTTTGGCGCAAGGTGAGATTCCCGTGTCGGAAATCGTGATTCCCGACGACGATTTTGGGGCGGAAGAAGAACTTGAAGATGACGCTGAAATCGCCGAAGAAGAAATTGCGGAAGCGGGTGAAGAAGAATTTCCAGAAGAGCCTTTGATTGCCGAGGAAAATGAAATTCCTGAAAATGAGCTTCCCGCCCAAAATGAAGATGATTTGCGAAGCGAAGATATGCCCTTGACTCCTGCGGCGGATGAGATTTCGGCGAGAGATTTTCCTGTCCAAGATGAAGGAACTGCTAGAGAAAATGTCCGAAATGAACCCCCTTTCGGAAATGTTTTGTCGGGGAACTATGATTTTTCGGACGAAGAAACTGCGGATTCGGAAAACGAAATTCCCGAAGATGAGATTCCCGAAATGGCGGAAAAGGAAATCGTCATTCCGTCTCGCACAATGAGCGTAAAGCGCAATCAATATGTCGACATCGTTTATCCCGGAAGCGGATGGATTTACCTCGGCGAAACGGACGGCGCGGAACACTTTTCTTTTCACGGTCGCACGCTTTCCGATGATGAATGCACGTTCACTTTGCGCTCGAAAAAGGCTGGAAACGCGATTTTGCATTTTTATAAAAACGACGCGCTCACGGGAAACTATATCGATGACTACATCGCCATAGAAATAGGCGAGGAGGTTGCGACGGACTCGTCCCATGTTCTCGCTCCGTCCTATGCGCAGGCAGTGCCGAAGAGGTTCGAGAGCACTGCAGAGACGGCTTCCAATGATGGCGGAAGCGGCGATTTGCAAGATTCTGACGGAGGTGAAAAGGGTGTGTCTGATGACAGCTCTGGCAGTAAATCGAGCGAAGGCGACCCTTCTTCTGCGGAAGGGGAAAACCGCCCCGCCGAGCGCGTGCAGACCGTAATACAAGATTCTCAAAAAAATTCGCAAGGCAATGCGAACATTACTTCTGTCGCTGGAGTGGAAAATTCCGTAGGCGCGATGGAGGATGGGAGCGATTTGTCTTCTCAGGCGCAAAAAGATGAGTATGCCGCGCAAGGACTTTTGGAGCAGGCGCAAAAAGCCTACGATGAAAAACGCTATGCCGACGCCTTGTCTTTGGTGAGGCGTTTTTTCGAGGCGGCCACGTCGGATTTTGACGCGGGACTTTATCTTCAGGGACTTGTCCTTGAGGCGGACTCCGAAGTGCGCGACATAAAGTCCGCGATTGAGTCTTATGATGCGGTCGTGAAAAATTTTCCGCAGAGCAAATTCTGGACGAGGGCGAATGAGCGCGGCATTTATTTGAAAAGATTTTACATTGACATAAAATAAAAAAAATTATTTGGAGATACAATATGAAGCGTTTTTATTTTTTGGCAGGAACTTTTTTCCTCGCGGCGATTTTTTCTTCGTGTGTCTTGCAAAAGCCGAGCGAAGAGGCGAAGTTGCCTAGAACCGTCACCGTGAGCGGAACGGGAACCGTGAGCGTGCAATCTGACATTGCCACGATAAATATGGCAGTGGTCACGAACAACCGTTCGGTAGTGGAAGCGAGCCGCCTCAATGCCGAAGCCGTCGCAAAAGTGAGGGCCGACCTCATCGAAGCCGGGCATTCCGCCGACTCGATTGTCACGGACGGCTACACGATAAGTCAGGACGTATCATACAGGAACGGGCTTCCGATTCGCGGCGACTACCGCGTTTCGAATTCAATGCACATCGTGGTGCGAAACATTTCCAATATCGGAAACGCGATTGATGTTGCCGTGAACGCGGGCGCGAACGAATTTTCTTCGATAAATTTTTCCGTAAGCGACATGGAAGGCGCGTTGCGCGAAGCGAGGACGCAGGCGGTAAAGCAGGCGTACGAAGCGGCGAACCTTATGGTAAAAACCGCCGGCGCGGAACTAGGGCAAATCGTTTCGATTGCGGAACAGCGAGACCGAGGATTCATGCCCGTACTGAACAATTCGGCTAAGATGGCGGCGGATTTGGCAGTCGAAGCCACGACCGTAAGCCCTGGAAAGCAGAGCGTGAGCGTCACGGTTTCGTGCGTCTATGAGATTCAATAAATAGAAAAAGGCGATATGATAAAAACGCCGCTGAAATAGCGCGGCATTTTTATCATGACAACTTTGCGTTGCAAACTTGCCTATATACTTGTGCGCGTCGCAACACGTTGCTTAACGCGCACGTTAAAAAGTCAATCGCGATTTTCATAAATCGCTCTTGACTTTTTATGGGAGAGGAAAAATGCTTGACTATAGATTCATAAAGGAAAATCTCGACGCGGTGAAGGAAAACATAAAGAACCGCAACATGAGCGCGGATGCCGATGCCGTCGTGGAGCTTTACGACATGCGGACGGCTCTCGTGACGAAGAGGCAGGAACTCCAGCAAAGGCGCAATGAAAACGCCGCCGCGATGAAAGGCAAGATGGATGCCGACGCAAGGCAAACGCTCATTGAAGAGGGGAAGCGCATAAAAGACGGAATTTCCGAAGTGGAAAAGGACTTGGAAGAAATCGAGGCGAAGTTGGAAGATGCCGCGCGGAAGATTCCGAACATGGCTCATCCTGACGCGCCGGTAGGAAAACTTGACACTGAAAACCTTGAAGTGAAGAAAGTCGGCGTTCCTCGGAAATTCGATTTTGAAGCGCGCGATCACGTTCAGCTTATGGAAGAACTTGATTTGATTGACTTTGAGCGCGGCACGAAAGTTTCAGGACCGAAATTCTATTATCTCAAAAACGAGGCGGTTTTTTTGGAACAGGCTCTTATTATGTACGCGCTCGGTATTTTGCGAAAGCACGGTTTCACCACTTTCATAACGCCCGATGTGGCGAGGCAGGAAGTCCTGCAGGGAATAGGCTTTAATCCGCGCGGAAACGAAAGCAATGTCTACTGCATTGAAGACGAGGGAACGTGCCTTGTGGCGACTGCGGAAATCACGCTCGGCGGCTACCATTCAGGAGAAATCCTAAAAAAGGAAAGCCTTCCGCTTATGTACGCGGGCTTGTCTCACTGCTTCAGGCGCGAGGCGGGAGCGGCGGGACAGTTCAGCAAAGGCTTGTACCGCGTGCACCAGTTCGACAAAGTGGAAATGTTCGTGTATTGCGCGCCTGAGCAAAGCGACGCGCTCCACGAAAAATTGCGGCTCATCGAAGAGGAAATCTTCACAGGGCTTGAGATTCCTTTTCGCGTGGTGGACACGTGCACCGGCG
Organism: uncultured Treponema sp.; assembly: GCA_910584475.1. Classification (GTDB taxonomy): domain Bacteria; phylum Spirochaetota; class Spirochaetia; order Treponematales; family Treponemataceae; genus Treponema_D. Next base: position 119,436 of record CAJUBD010000001.1, on the reverse strand, counting down.
ACTTGGGCGCACCAGCCTATAGAAAATGGGATTTGGAAGCGTGGATGCCCGGACGAAATGGCGGCGAGTATGGCGAAGTGACTTCTACTTCAAACTGTACGGACTATCAGGCGCGAAGGCTTGGAGTGCGCTTCAAGGATTCGGACGGAAAGAACAAGTACGTGCACATGCTCAACGGAACCGCGATTGCCGTGGGACGCGCGATGCTCGCCATCATGGAAAATTTCCAAAACGCCGACGGCTCGATTACGATTCCGAAAGTGCTAGTGCCACTTTGCGGATTCGAAAAAATCACTCCGAAAAAATAAAATTCCTTAATTTGCGACATCGCAGGAAATGTCAGTTTCCGAGAACGTCGCAAACGCGATTTTGTAGCGAAGCGAAAAATCATTAGCAAGCCAAGGGCTTGCGACTAAATAGGCGAGTTTTGCGAAGCGAGACTCATATTAGAATCGGCAACGAAATTTTAGTTGCTGATTTTAAATGTTGGAGGAAAAATGGAAGAAGAAACTGGGCGCGACTATACTCGCGGCATCTACAGTGTGCTGCTCGCGTTTGGCTGCGTGCTTTTCGTGGCCATCTTGAAAATCACTCAGTCGTTTTCGATTCCGCTTGTGATAGCGATTTTCCTTTCGCTCGTCGTGCTTCCGCTTTTGCAGAAGATTCACAAAAAACTGCGCGTGCCGTGGTTCTTGGGAATCGTGTGCACTCTGGTATTTTTCGTCGCCTTGATCGCGGGAGTGGCGAGCCTTTTGCAAAGCAGCGTCGGCGCGATTATATCGGCGTACCCGAAATACGAAAGCCGCTTCCTTTCGATTTACAGGCAGCTCTCCGTGACTTTCAATATGAGCTATGACGAAGGAAAGACTTTGATTGAGAACCTTCTCGCGCAGTTGAGGATAATGCAATATTTGCAGCATTTCGCGGTCTCTCTTTCAGGTTCAGCAATCGGATTTGTCAAAAACATTTTCATAGTCTTTTTGCTCTATACTTTTTTGCTCATCGAGGCGAACGATTTCCAGACGAAAATTTCGCTCGCGTTTGAAGGTAAGATGCGCCACCGCGTGAAGTCGATAATCGTAAACGTCATCGTGGACACTACGCGCTTTTTCTCGATAAAATTCATCATCTCGCTTGCGACGGGAATTCTAGTTTATTTGGGCGCGCTCGCAATCGGTTTGGACTTCGCGGCGATTTGGGCTTTCATCGCGTTCGTGCTGAATTTCATTCCGACTTTCGGAAGCACGATTTCCGTCGCGCTCACGACATTCTTCGCGTTCGTGCAGTTTTTTCCGAAATGGCCGCCGATTATCGCCGTGGCGATTTTGATGCTCATGGTGAATTTCGTTTTGGGAAACATCGTCGAGCCTAGAATTGAGGGCGAAAATCTGGGAATATCGCCGTTTGTAATTTTGGTGAGCCTTTCGATTTGGGGATGGATTTGGGGATTCGTCGGAATGATTTTGGCGGTGCCGTTCATGGTTTTCATAAAAATCGTATGCGAGAATGTTCCGTCGCTGAATCCAGTGGCGATAATCTTGGGCAACAAAAAAAGCGCGCGCAGGCGCAGAAGAAGTTAAAATCCGCACGACGATTTAGCGTGGATTTTAACTTCTAGTTTGCCGACCGCAAACGTGCCTTTCAAAACTTGCTCACCGCTGAAAATTCTTAAGGATGAAAGACCCGCATGCTCGGAAGGCATTTTCCGTCAAGGTCGAACAAGGCTTGGTTTTCCCAGTTGTTGCCGACTTTTCCGGCTGTGTCGCAAATCCAGTCGCCGCCCCAATAGAACACTCCGCATCCGCCGGCCATTTCCGTGGCTTCCATCACCGCCGCCAAAACCACTGCCTGGTTTTCCACGGACGCGTCTATGCATTTTTTGCCCTTCCATTTTGTTACGGAAAGATTTTTCAGCGCGGAATTTTTCGTATCCACAAGCCGCGACACCGCGTCCACTCCCTTGTCGCACCAAACGTAGTTGCTCCAGCCGTCTTTTCCCGACTTGTCGAAAGTCCACGGCCACGAAGTCTCCACGACGAGCACTTCTTTTCGATAGCCGCTTTTGAGATTGCTCAGATTCGAGCGCAAGTCCGCGAGCGTTCCGTGATTCTCAAACGGATACCAACTCAAGCCGATGAATTCGTAGTCGTCGAAGTCGATTCTGTCGAACCACCACGAAAGGTCTGTCCATCCGTTGACGTTTGCGCTCGCAAGGTGAACCATCCGCTCTATGCCAGGGTCGACCTCGCGCACGGCGGAACTGGCCGCCGTAAGAAGCGCGGCGAGATTTTTGTTGCCCTCGTAATTGTTATCCCACGATGAAACGGGAATGAGGGAGGGCGAGCCGTCGGAAAGCGTGGTGCAAAATCCTTGGTTTATCTCGTTTCCCAGCTGAACCATATCGGGCGAGCAGTCTGTGCTTTTCAGCGCGAGCAGAATTTCTTTCGTGTAGTCGTGCACTCTCTCCGCCAGTTCTTCGATGGTTGACGCGTCGTCCCACGCGGAAGGGCGCATTTGCTTTCCCGGATCTGCCCAAGTGTCGGAGTAGTGGAAGTCCAAAAGGAAATTCATTCCATGCGACTTTATCCGCTTCGCCATGCGGATTGTGCGCTCAAGGCAGTTGTCTCCCGCCTCGTCGTTTTTGGAAGAGTCGTGCCAAATGCGAAGCCGCACCCAGTTCACTCCGTGGCTTTTTAAGATTTTGAAAACGTCCTGCTTTTGCCCGGATTCGTCGTAATACGCCGCGCCATTTTCTTCCAAGAAGTCCACCGTACTCGCGTCGAAGCCGCGCATAAAATCTGAGGGAATCTTTGCCCCGAGCGAAAAGACGTCCGACTGGGACGCGCTTTCTTTCGAAGGTTTCGCGCTGGTGTTTGGGCAGTAGAAAGATAATGCGGCCGCGAGAAGCGCGACGAGCGAGATGGTTTTTCTAGTCATTTCTTCCTCCTAATAAGAAGTCAACAACGCACACACGTAAATATGCAAGTTTGCAACGCAAACTTGACATGATAAAAGTACCGCGCCATTTGTGCGGTGCTTTTGTCATACCTCCTATGAAAAAGTCAAGAGCGAAATTCTTGGCAATCAAAAGGATATGTTCAGAAAAGCAATAGAATTTCCGAACACGTATAATGATAGCGCATGTCTAATATTTTTTCAACGCCGTTTCCGCGTCTTTGTGGAAGCGACGCTGAAGGTTTGAATCATTTGTAAGTTATGGTAACTGTGGCGGCAAGCCCCGAAAGCATTCCGATTTTTATGCCGTTCGCCTTGAAATATGCTATTTCAGCCGAATCATCTATCGTCTTTCTGTAGCCTTTGATGGACTCATCCCAAGGTCCGTTTTCATCTCCTTTCTTTATAGAAGCCCATTCGCTTTTGCCAATATCATAAGAAATCCACCATTCTCCATCGCTGTTGCCTTTCGCTACATTGGCAATCGATATTGTGATTGAGTTCAGTGAAACGCCTGTAAATTTTGACGCGGGACATACTTCGATTAGTTTTCCGTTCGCCGTATATGAAACATCCTTTACCAAAATTCCGCCGCTAGTGTCCGCGCTTCCGCCGACCGCGACATTGCTTTCAGGCGTGCCATAGCTGAATACTGCCGCGCTGTCCAAAATCTTGTGGTCGTAATTCCAAAAGGCTTGGTTTTCCATTGCGGACTGAAAGTTTCCCGCGCTGCTCGTGATCCAGTCGCCGCCCCAATAGAAAACGCCGTCCGCGCCGGCTTGTGCCGCGGCTTCCATCACCGCCGCCACCGCGTTGTAGTGGTTCTGCGTGGTCGGCTCGATTACGGTTCTGCCGTCTTTTGTCGTGGTTGTCAAGCCCATCACAAGTTCTCCGCTTGAATCCACGAGCGACTTCGCCGCCTGCACAAGCCCGTCATCACCGCTGTAATACCAAAGCTGATTGTTCATCCCGTCATTTACATGGTCGCAAGTCCAGCAGAACGATGTCTCCGAGATTATGGCTTTTTTGCCGGCGGCTTTTATCGCCTTGATGTTCGCCTTCAGTTCTTCGAGCGTGCCATGGCTCGTGAAAAACGGATAGTATGAAAGTCCGATGTAGTCGCAGGTAATGCCGGCGGTGATTGTGTTTTTGATGAAGCCATCGACTACGCCCTTGTTTCCGCCGCGCGAAGCGTGCATCACGATTTTTATGTTTGGGTCAGCCGCGCGGACTTTTTCCGCCGCCGCGTTGATATACGTCTTGAAATTGGCTGAGCCGGCTTTCGCTTGTACGTCATCATTCGCGGTGTTTGAAAGCAAAATGCCGCCCTCGCATTCGTTTCCGAGCTGCACCATTGCGGGAAGAGTCGCACTTTCTTTGAGCGCATTCAAAGTGGTTTCCACGAAATTCGCGATTGCCTCTTTCATCGCATCGGCGGTCGTGATTCCTTTCCAAGCATCGGGACAAATTTGCTTTTTAGGGTCCGCCCAAGTGTCGCTGAAATGAAAGTCTAGCATGTATTTCAAACCTGCGTCCGTGGCGCGCTTTGCCAACGTCTTTGCCACTCCAAGATTGTTGTTGCCCTGCTTTGAAGCAGTGTCGTCCTTTGAAGGGTCGTTCCAAATACGCAGGCGAATCATGTTCACGCCGCTCGCCTTGAGCACCTTGAAGATGTCGGTTTCCTTGCCGTCCGCGTCGAGGTATTTCATCCCCGCCTTTTCTATTGCGTAGACCGTGCTCGCGTCGAATCCGCGCACGAAATCCGCAGGGAATGCCGTCCTGCTCGCCTTTACTTTTATTCCAAGTTTGCTGTAGTCGATTCTGCTTTCTGTGATTGCGCCTTTGGAAGCAACGCTTTCGCCCGAAGTTGAGGAAGAGCCGCCCGGGTTTTCTTCAGTTTGTTCTTTGTTTCCGTCCGCGTTGTTGGAGCACGAAACATAAAGGCATGCCGCAAAAAGAATCGTCGCCGCTATACCGATTATTCTTTCTTTGCTTTTCATAGTTTTCCCTAAAATAAAAAACATAAAAAAACTCCGACACCGCGCGGGGCGGCATCGGAGTGGAGAAATGGAATTGGGTTATTTGTAAGTTACGGTAACTGTGGCGGTAAGACCTGTAGGCCATCCATAAAAGAATATACCCGATTCTTTAAATTTTGCCAAATCCTCGCCAGATAGTGTTTTTGTATAACTATTTATATCCTCGCTCCAATCTAATATTGTCTCATCTTTCCATTCGGCGGAGGTATAGATTTTAAAACTCCACGTATCTTTTGAATCTCCTGTATATTCCGCATTGGTTGCTGTAATTGTAAGACTGCCTATGGTTAAACTTGCTAAATCTGTTGCGCTTATAAATTCGACAGGGGAATCCGTCACTGTTAATTTTTCAGATTTTAACTTAGTGCCATCACCTTTGTCAATTTCAGTATCTCCCCCTGTTTCATCATTATCATTGTTGCCACCACTTGTATTTCCGCCACTTCCTGTATTGCCGCCGGGGGGTGCGCTGTTATCAGTAGATTCTGTTATGCTTACACTAACTTTCGCAGAAAGACCAGACGCACCGTTTATGTAAAGACCGTTTTCCTTTATATATGCGATTTTCGTTTCGTCGCTAACTGTAAGTTCATAGATGGCATTTTCAGCTTCGCCGCTTTTCCATTCAATTTTATCGCCATCGCCGGCATCGGTTTTTGCCCAGAACCACCAATCCACGCTTGTTTCGCCAGTAATGCCTGTTACTGTAATTTTTATGGAAGTCGCTTTTTCTGGGATTTCGCTTGCTTTTTTTACTTCTTTTTCATCTTCATCAAAAGTAATTGCTACTCCTGTTGTGCCAGTGTCCTCTGTATTTACATCACTATCATCATCGCTTCCGCTGCTACAGGAGGTTACCCCCCCCCTGTATCAATGCCAAAGAAGCGATCATTGCCACAAGATAAAATCCCTTCTTAAATTCTTTTTTCATAATTTGCCTCCTAAATTATGGAAAGTCAAGAGTCATCGCCATTGACTTATAAATAAAACTTGACAAGAGAAAATTTCCTTGTCATATAAACGGCTTTTTGCCTATTTTACCGCGTATTCCAGCTTTACCTTCATTCCGTTCGTGCCGGCAAGCAGAATGCCCTTTTCAAGGTACGCGGAAAGCGGAGTGGCGGAAGTCGATGAAATGGTCGCGGCGTAGACTTTGCCCGTTGTAGTGCTGCTTTCGTCGATGATTTTCACGATGCCGTTCCACGCGCCGCCTTTCTTGAAGTCCGTGAGCGTTTGGAACCAAGCCCATTCTTTTGTGGCGGCGGTCACTGTCGCCTTGAGCGTGAGCGTGGACGCATTTCCGACCATCGCCTTCACTTCGGACGGGGAAAGCCATTGCTCGGGATTTCCCGTGCACTTGAACTCGCCCGCTGTTTTGAAATCCTGCGCCACGAGTGCCCCGAGCGACAGCGCGCACAGCAGGACCAATGCAAAAATCTTTTTCACTTTTAAGCCTCCTAGAAAAAGAAATTTTGTAGTGAGTTTAATGTGCGAAACTTCCTCGCACACATTAATTATAAATTCGGTTTTAAATTTTGTCAAATATTTTTTTCCAACTTATATTGCAAATTTCTGGCAACGAAGTTATAATGTAGATATGATAAAAGAATTTTTGCCATATGATGTAGTCCGCAACAACGCGCTCAAGCTCGCCCACAAAATATATTCGGAGGGCTTCGTGCCAGACGTGCTTTATTGCTCGCTTCGAGGCGGCGCGTATATGGCGAATGTCGTGAGCGAATATTTTAAAATTGTCAGAAAAGGCTCGCATCCGGTTTTGTACGCCGCCGTTGTCGCGCGAAGCTACAACGACGTGCGGACTTCACAAGATTCTAAATGCAATACGCGCGTGCTCATCGACGGCTGGACATATCCGCCCGAGCGTCTGCGCCCCGGCGACAAGGTGATGCTTGTGGACGACATTTTCGACACCGGCAACACGATAAACGCGCTCGCCGAAATCCTTTTGGATCGCGGTGTGCCGCGCGAGGATTTGAAGATAGTCGTGCACGATTTCAAGCATTTTACCTACAAAGAGCAGCCGCCGATTTTGCCTGACTATTTTTGCCGAAAATTTGAAATCACGAATCCCGAGGAAGACCGCTGGATTCACTATATGAGCCACGAGCTTGTCGGGCTTTCGCACGAAGATTTGGAAAGGCATTATTTCAAGGAAGACTCAGGGCTTCGCCCGATTTTGGAAAGCGCGTTGTTTTAGTTTCGCAGGAAGCGTGAGGTGAGAAAGAATATTTTTTTTGCGATTTTATTTTTCTCTTTTTTTTCTGTCGCGCTTTTTGCTGAAGTGACGGTTGTGAATCCTGTTCCCGGGAATTTCGCCAACGAGCAGACTTTGCTCATCGAGTCGAACGACGGCGAGGAAATATACTATTCTTTTTCGGGCACGGATCCTCTCACTTCGGGCTTCGCGTATGACGGCCCTGTCTTGCTCGATGTTACCGGCAACGTGGAATTGCGCGTAGCGGTCATTTCGAAAGACCTTTCCCAAAGCGAAATCGTGGTTCGATATGCGGTGACTCCCGCCGAAATGAAAAACCTTGAGCACGTTGAATTCTTTTCGGCGTTTGATGCCGCTCCGATTTTCGAATACGTCGCGGGCGAGAAAATTTCGATTCCGTTTACGCTTGAATACGCTTTCGGCGAAAACAGGATTTTTGAAAGGGGAAAGGAAGTCTCGATTTCCAAGGACGCCACTATCGAACGCTTTTTGCCGATTTCCTTGCGCGACGGCTTGAACGAGTGGCGGTATGTCGTCCACATAATGCCGTCGACTTTCGGAAGGCTTTCGCGCCGCGAAGTGCCGTTTGAGATCGTGGATTGGACGACGCTCATTTTCACCGACGCTAAAAAAATTTATTCTCTTGACGGCTCGTGGTGGCACGGCGCGAATGAATTTGTTTCCATCGACAGGAGCGTCGAAAATACATTGTACTATCAGAGCGTGGATTATTCGCCTGAAAATCCCGTTACCAAAATCGTCTTGCCTCCGAAATCGGAACTGAAAGTCGAGCAGCAGTTCGGCGGCGGGATAAAGATTTCCGTCTCGCAGGATTTTCCTTCGTCTGCGCCTTGCGAACTTTCCGCGTCGCCGCTTTCACCGACGCGACTTGTTTCCGCTGGATTGCATTCTGAGATTTTGCTCGACACTTTTTCCGCCGACAAAATCGAAACCAACATTCCGCTCGATGTCTATTGTGACGACGTTTATCAGGGAACGCTTTTCGCGTCGGTCTCGCTGAATCGCACTGCCCCGAATGTTCCTTTGATTGAGAGCAGCGCGAAGGGTTTTTATTCGCGCGAAAATGTGGAAGTGTCCGCGAGCGCGAAAAAAGATTTGAAGATTTTCGCGGGCGTATGCAAGCCCATCGAAATTCCGCTTTCCTTTGAAATGCGCAATCTGAGCGATTTGAAATTTGACGAGCCGACTTTCGCGCCATATAGTGGAGACGTGATAACGCTTTTCGCCGACACCGAAAAAATCCTCGCGTACAAGATTTTGTTCTATAGCGAGGATTCTCTCGGCGTAAAAAGTTCGACATCTTCCTATTCCGTAGTTGTGGACAAATACAATTACTATGTGGACTCTTCTTCGCAAAAAAAGGAGCAGGACGGCTCGCTGTTCGCCCCCTTCAAGGATTTGTCGGAATTCTCGCGAATCGCGAATTCGCGCAATTTTTCGCGCTTTTTCATAAAGGGGGAAGCCGCGCTTCCGCCGGGCGAAGTGAGCGTCGCTTCTAATGTGGAGCTGCTCGGCACTGACGAGGCGAAAATAAAAATGCCTGAAAACTGCGCCGTCGTGATGAAGAACGCGGGACTTTTCGCGCGAAACATAATTTTTGAAAAGACGCTGCAAAATTCCCCTTCTAAAAAAATGCGCGGCGCGGCGACGGCTTTGACAAATATGTTCATAATCGAGAATTCCGCCGTCACGTTCGACAATTGCGAGCTGCTTTCGAATTTCGCAGGCGACGGCACGGTTTTAAATTTGTCGTCGTCCGCCTTGAGCCTGAGCAAGTCTGTCGTCGTAAACAATTCTCAAGTCTATTCTTCCGCCGTGAGCGCGCTTTCTTCCAAGATAAGAATTTCAGATTCGCGCTTTTTGTGCATTTCAGATACTGGCGTGGCGTTTTCCGTGAACGGCGGCTCATTCGAACTTTCGAACACTTTCGTGGAAGTGTCCGCTCGCATGTCGCGAATCGCCGAACTCATCGACACGCTCGCTTCGCTTGAGGACAATAATTTTTCCGCGACAAACTCTTTGCGCAAAAGCGAAGATGACTTGATTTACAAGACCTCGAAAACTAAGTTCAAAAAAAATGCGGGAAATATTTTTCATGGAAGCAAGTGACGCTATGGACAAAATCATAGTAGGATTCGACGAGGCGGGCAGGGGACCGCTCGCAGGACCTGTGAGCGCGGGCGCGGTTATTTTGCCTGATGATTTTCCTCTCGAGATTTTGAACGACTCCAAAAAAATGAGCGAGGCTCGCCGCGAAATGGCGGAGTCCGTCATAAAGGAAAAGGCTCTTTGGGGATTTGCCGTTGTGGACCACGCGACAATCGATAAAATAAACATTTTGCAAGCGAGCCTGCTTGCAATGCGCCTTGCTTTCGAGGACATGCTTTTGCGCCTTGACGCTTGGTGCGATTCGCGCGGCATCGAAAAAAGCGTCTTCGCGCTCGATAATTTGCAAGGCATTTCCGACGGCAATTTTTGCCCCGAAGTTCCGATCGAATGCCGCGCCGTGGTCAAGGCGGATTCAAAATTTGCGCAAGTGATGGCGGCGAGCATTATCGCTAAAGTAGGCCGCGACCGCATCATGAGAGAATACGACGCGCGCTATCCCGAATACGGCTACGCCCGCCACAAAGGCTATCCGACCGCGGCGCACAAAGAAGCATGCCGCCGACTCGGACCAAGCCCGATTCAGCGGCTCACTTTCAAATACTAAAAACTTTCGGTTTGAGAAATCTATTTCACGATTTTTGAGACGACATGGACGCGCCCAGTCTTTTTCGGAGCGGCGGGATCTTGCGGACGATAGTCTTCGTCCTCTTCGTTTCGCTTTTTGCGGACGATTTTTTTCACGCCGTCGCTTGCTCCTCCGCCGTATTTCGCTTCTTTTGCGGCTTTTCTTTCGGCGCGAAGCCTGTCCTGCTCCTTCCTGTTCTTTTGGATGAAGCGCAAGGCGTCGTCAAGTCCGCTCAAAAATTTCTGCATGTCCTCTTCGAAAATCGCGATTTGATGTCGGTCAAAGTCCGCGCCGTCACGGTTTTTGCTTTCCACCACTTGCAAGAAAACATCGCCAGTGCGGTTTTCCTTTACATTGAAAAAATACGCGCGGTTCGCGAGCGTAGTCTGCGTCGTGTAAAGTTCTCCTCGAATTCCCATTTTTTCTTTAAATCTCCTTCCCAAAATTTTCGACATGTTCGACAATACAGTCGAAAAATCCGTCTTGCGATGAAATGGCAAACGGCATAAAATAACGAGCTTGTGCCAACAAACCCGAACTTAAAATCCGCATTCCATTTTTAACGCGGATTTAACATTCCCTGAAATCTTCAATGGATTTTAGCGGATTGTATCATATCGCAAAAAAAAAATCAAGCGGAAAATTGCCCGCAAATGTTTTTTACTTCCTCGAAAAGCGCGTCCATCGCCTGCGCTGTGGTCAGCGGTCCGAAACTAAAGCGCACGGAATTCTCGCGCAAATCTTTTTCGATTCCCATCGCTTCCAAAACCGGGCGCGAAGCTTTTTTAGAAGAGCACGCGCTTCCGGTTGAAATCGCAAATCCTTTCGCGTCGAGCGCGCGGAGCATTACGTTTCCTGGAATTCCGCCGAACGAAGCCTGAACAATCCACGGAGAGAAATTCTCGTCGCTCGGATTTTCCGCGCGGGCAGGGGGAATGACCCTGCACGATTTAATTGTACTCAATCTTTTTATAAAGTCGGCTGCAAGTTTTTTTTGCGCCTCGAATTTTTCCAAAAAAGAATTTCCTGCATAACGTTCGATGCATTTCGCAAAAGCCGCCGCTCCGAAAAGATTTTCTGTTCCGCTGCGGATGCCGCCTTCTTGCCCTCCGCCGCGCAAAAATGGCTCGATTGGATTTTTCAAGTACAAAATCCCGATTCCGCGCGGCCCGCAAATTTTGTGCGCGCTCGCCGCCGCGCTGTCAATTCCGCACTTTGAAATGTCGAGCGGAATTTTTCCCAAAGCCTGAACGCAGTCCACATGGAATTTTGGTCGTCTGCGACATTTGTAGAATTCGTCGAGCGTTCTCGCGATTTCGTCAATTGGCTGAATCGCGCCGGTTTCGTTGTTCACTGCCATCACGCTCACGAAAAGCGTTTCGTCCGTAAGGCATTCGCGCACGTTTTGCGCCGTGACGATTCCTCTTTTGTCGCAAGGAATTTGCCTTACCGAAAATCCGCAATGCTTCAGTTCTAGCGACATCTCGCGTACGGCGGGATGCTCAATCGAACTGAACAAAATCTCGCCGCGCTCAGGGCGGTTCAAAATCGAGAGCAGGGGAATGTGGTTTGACTCCGTGCCGCCCGAAGTGAAGAAAATGTTTTCCGCGCGCGCATTGAACGCCGCCGCGCATTTTTTCCGCGCCTCGTCCAAAGCCGCTTTCGCGCGCTTTCCATGCGAGTGCGCGCTCGAAGGATTCTGCCAAAAGTTAAGGCTTTCCTCCAACGCTTCGCGCAAGATTTCCTCGTCGGGAATCGCGGTCGCCGCCCAGTCAAAATATCGTTCGGCAATTTCCGCCGAAAGCATTTTTTCTTCTAAAGGCATTTTAGGATTTCCTCGTCGCTGATTTCGCTTATTAAATTTTCGCAAAGTCCGCGCTGCAAGATTAGGCGGATTTTCTTCGAAGAATTTTTCTTGTCGCGCCGCATCGCATCCAAAAGTTTTTCCGAGGAATTTTCTTCTGAAAAGACGCTGTGCTTTGCGCCGCGCTCCCAGCCGAAAAATTCGAGCAAATCCAAAACTTGATTTCTATATTCTTGTGAGCAAAGTCCCAGATTGCAGCTCACGCAAAGCGCACGGCCGATGCCCCAGCCCACGGCATCGCCATGGGAAATCTTTCCAAGCCCCGCCCTTGTTTCGAGCGCGTGCGCGAACGTATGCCCGAAATTCAAAAGCATTCGCTCGTTTTTTTCAGTCATGTCTTTTTGTACGACGCGCGCTTTCGCCTCGACGCTTTTTGAAATCATCTTGAAGACGAAATTCTTTTCACGCAATTTTATCTTTTCCTTTTGCGCCGAAATTTCATCGAACAATTTTTTGTCGAACAAAAGCGCGTGCTTGAACGCTTCGGCGAACCCCGAACGGTATTCCGCGTCGGAAAGGCTTTGCACGAACTCGGGAAAAACGAAAAGCCTTTCGGCAGGAAAAAACGCGCCAATCATATTTTTATATTCGTCGAAGTCACAGCCGCTCTTTCCGCCCAAAGCCGCGTCTACCATAGCAAGCAAAGTGGTGGGAACGAGCTCGCACCGTGCGCCGCGCTTGTATATTGCCGCCGCGAAAGCCGTCATGTCGGTGACAACGCCGCCGCCGATTCCCACGAAAATGTCCTTGCGCGAAAAAGCCTCGTCCAATGCCGAGCGCACAATCGCCAGGACGTTTTCAACGGTCTTGAACTCTTCGCCGGCAGGAATGACGATGAGCGCGTCGCCGGCGAATTTTTCCAAGCCTACGAAAACCAAAGACTTTTCAGATTTTTCCCAAGAAAACTTTTTTGCGTCAAAATCAAAATTATTGAAAAATTCCGAAAGGCTTTCCAATCGCGCGACATTCGCATCCGTCACAAAAAGTCTCCGCGCTTTCTGCCCGGATTTTTTTTCGTCAAGGAAAATTCTTGAAAGTGCGGGATTTCCCTCGAAAAAAGAAATGCGCGTTTCAGGCGAGGCTATGAACTGCCGCTTGTATTTTATGGTGAAATTTGAATCGGCGTTTTGCATTGGAACATTCTAGCGGATTTTCGCTTTTTAGGCAAGGGAGGGAAATTGACTTGTCTATGCTTCTACAAGAAGGTTTTCCGCATTTTCAATGACACTTGCGTCTAAGTATGTTGATTTTTTTCTCTAAATGTATTATAATTTATTTGTTACAAGCGTAATGATTTCAAGCAGGATTCGTCAGGAGGACAGGAAGGCGATAAGGGACTTTACTCTTTTCGATGATACTTTTATGTCCATCGTGTTTGATGAAAATCTTGAGTGCGTTGAATTCGTCTTGCATGTCATTCTTGGCAAAAAGCTGAATGTCATCGAATCGTCCACTCAACATCAAGTCAAGAATCTGAAAGGCAATTCCATAAGGCTGGATGTCAGGGCGACGGATGACAGGGGCAAGGTTTAATTGGAAAGAGGGGCTTCCGCTCTACAAGTTCGAGCGAAAATGCGTAAACAGCGGAAGTGACATTTCATTCGACGACGGTCTTCACATAATTTATGTGAATGGAGCGTACAGAGGCAAGGACAAAATCGGCGATTTGATGCACGACTTTTCATGCGCCAATCCTGATGACATGAAAAGCGTTGCTTTGAGAAAAAGCGTTTCGCCATATAAAAAAGACGAAAAGGAGGCTCTGAAAATGTGCAAGACAATGGAAAGGATAAACAAGATGGCAATTGAAGAGGCGATGGAAGAAAAATCATAGAAGCCTTGAAGTTGAATCTTCCTACGGAGCAAATTCAAAAAATTTTCAATGTGTCAAAATCAAAAATTCAAAAATTGCAAGAAGGGCTTCTCGTGGCGGCGAATTAATATTTCTTTTCCATTGATTTAAGTTTTGCGATTTCCGCGTCCACGCGCTTAATGTCGCGGAGTAGGATTTTCTCGTAGTCCAATTCCGCGCTTGCGATTCGCTCGCGCTCGTCTTCCCAATATTGCAAGTCGGTCAAAAAGAGCCAGCGGAATTTAGTCTCGTTCGCCTTTTCCGCCCAAAGCCTCGCCTCGCGCCAATAGTAAAGTCCCGCCTCGTAGCAGCTTTTCGCCTTGTTCAAATTCGCCAGATATTCATCGCGCCACGGAGCGTCATAGAAATAAATCGCGCGCTTGTCGTACACGCGGGCAAGGCGCTGGTGCTGTTCTATCAGTTTCAAATTCAAATGCATTTGAAAGAGGTTTCGATATTTTTCCCATTGCTCTTCGCTTTCGATTTTCGCCGCCGCGTAGAGCGGGTTCGCGAAATCCGCGCGCACCGCCTGTTCGAGCCAATATATGTTTTCCATGCAGTCGTCGGGAAACTGCTGGTAGTGAATGTGATAGAGGCGGTAAAAATCCTCCTTGTACTTTACCATATAGGAAAAGCATGGAAGAGCGCACATCATCGCAAGCAGAGAGAAAGCGAAAATAATTTTTGAAAACTTTTTCACACTTTTATTGTCGGCACACAAAGGGCTTGGGTTTAGAAAATTTTACAGGTTTAAATTTTCGGAGAAAAGTTAGAAATGTTCTTAAAGTGTACAATATTTTAGACAAATTTTGTATATAAAATATCACAACTTAATAAATTTTCTAGTTTTTCAAATCTTTATCGCAAATTTTTTGTCGCGCGAAACTTTCCACAATCGGCTTTGTCGCAATTTTTTTTGTCGCAAGAAAATCCCCGCAAACGGCCTTATCGCAAGACTTTCGCGCGGATTTCGTTCCAGATTTTTTCTGCGATTTCGTCTTTGGCGAGCGTCGCGTCGATTTCGACGACTTTCATTTCGCCTTGAGATTTGAATTCGTCTATCGCTTTTTTGTAGCGGGCGGCGGTCTCGTCAAGCATTTTCTTGTTTTCGTAGATTTCCTTTTTCTCGCCGCGCGCTTCGATTCTCTTGAGGGCGTCGTCGCTTTTTATGTCGAAGAAAAACAGGATTTCTGGAAGAGGAAAAGGGCGGTTTATTGTTTTGGGAAGTTCCTCGCCGCAGGTCGCGCCCTGGTAAGCAAGGCTCGAAAATATGTACCTGTCGCAGACTACTATTTTTCCGCTTTCGCATTGTTCGGCGATGCCGCCCTTCGCCCAAAGGTGTTCGGCGCGGTCGGCGGCGAAAAGGTAGGCGGCGGCTTGCGCGGAGACTTTTGTTTTTCCGCCGAGGATTTTCCGCAAGAATTTTCCGGTTTCGCTTTCGGTCGGTTCTGCCGTGAAAAATATTTTTTTTGCCTCGTCGCGCCTTTTTAGCATTTCGATTTGGGTCGAAGTTCCGCTTCCGTCTAGCCCTTCGAAAACGATGAAATTTTTTTGTATCATTTTATGCCGCCCTTTATTTTATTATATGATGTGTACATTTTAGTAAAATTACGATAATATAATAAGGTATACCAAAATGCAGAATTTTGCAATTGCCTTTGGATTTTTTGTTGCGAGGCGAGCGTGATAAAGTCTCGTTTCATAAAGGTCGGCTTGTGTGTATTAATTTTTCTCTCGCTCGTGGGCGCGTCGAATCTGCTGTTGAGGCCTGTCTATGACAGGATCGGCGGAGACTTTAAAAATTTGCTTCTTTCGCTGAACCGCAAGGCGGAGGAGGAAATCGGCTTGAGCTTTTCTTACGAGTCGCTTTCTCCGTCGATTTTGGGAAGCGTGAACCTCAACAATATTTCGGTCGTGGATTCTCAAAGCCGAAAATCCGTAATATTGGCGAGAAGAATTTCGCTTTCGTATTCGATTTTGGACTTGCTCAACGGGCGATTTTCTTCCGCGCTGAAAAGCCTTTCCCTGCGCGATGTGGAAATAGAATTGCTTGAGGGCGAAAACAATTTTTGGATGCAAAAAATTTCAGGCGAAAAAAATTCCAAAGGTCTGGATTTTTCGTCGCTTGAAAATATTCTTGAGAATCTAGACTTTTCTTTTTTGGAAGTGGTGAGTGTCTATCGGCTGCATGGCCGCTACAAGAATCCGCGCCTGACTTTGGATGCGAATGTGAACAAGGCGAACTTTTCGGGCAACAGTCAAGGCGGCGCGGTCGCTACGGTTCTCGGCAATTTTGATTTGGCTTTCGCAGGGCAAAATGTTTCCGGCAACTTGGACTTTTCCACGACGCTTCCAAAAGGCGTGAGCGGCGGAAGCGCGGTCTTGCGCTTTACGAACGTTTCGGCGCTGGGATACCGCGTGAGATATTTGGGCTTTCTCGCCGACTACAAAAACCGCGTCTTAAACTTTAGCATGCTTCCTGGCGCGCAAAATATTTTCGTACATGCGAGCGCGGCGCTGGATAGCGGCGACATTCATGCCGATGTCAAGGCGGACGGTTTTAATATTTCGCGCCTTGTCCGCGCGCCGAAGCGCACTGAGATGACAGACAGCATTTTCGCGATGAATTTTTCGCTTGACGCGACTGCGGACTACAACATAAAAAGCGGCGCGCTTTCATATTCTTCCAAAGGCGACGTTTTCGTTCCGTCGGGGGCGATTCCCGTAAAGGAGTTCGCCGACGACATCCTTGTTTCATACAGCTTTTCGGGAGACGACAAAAAAATCGAAGTGCCTTATTTTAGGACGAGCGGCGAACGCTACAACTTGAGCTTCGAGGGCGGATTTGATTTCGTGACTTTGCAGCCGGAAGGAAATCTCTACGTCGAATCTTTCGTCCTTCCGAACGGCGGCGAATTTTCGAGCGAGCTTTACATCGAGCCTCAGGAGAGAGGCTTTATGTGCTTTTCGCCGCAGTTGAGGTTTGGCGAGCAGACCCTTACTGCCGCGCAGATTTATGTCATTCCCACCGAAGATTCGTGGGACGTTACGTTCGAAGTTTCAGACTATTCGCACCTCGACTCGGAAACGCCGGGAACGTTTTCGTTCTACGGAAGCTACGAATGGGCATCCAAAGAATTTCAGGCTTCGACTTCGGTGAACACATTTTACATCGACACCGTAATTTCCCTCGCGGCTTTTTTCGCGGACGAGGCTTTGCGCCCGATGTTCTCTCGCGCGAGTGATTTTGCAAAGCCTTATGTTTTCTCCTGTGATGTGTTCGCGTCAGGGCAGGGCAGCGAATACTCGTTCAATGTGCCTTACGCTTTCGCCGCGAACACTCTTCGTGACGATCAGATGCTGATTTTTGCCGCCTCCGGCAACAGGGACGGCTTGCGCCTTTCCGATTTCGACTTGGCGTTCGCAGGTCAGCACCTTTCGGCGGAAGCGGACAGCCAGTTTTTCGTCGAGCAAAAAGAAATGGCTATGAACGGACGGCTTGAACTCAACAGTATGCCGTACAATTTCAGCGGGCTTGTGGGCGAAGGCTGGGTGAGCGTAAGCGCGGACTATGGTTTCAGCCTTTCTCTGAACGCGGACAAAGCCGGATTCATCACGGGAATCTTTTCCGTCGCAGATTTGCCAGTGACCGTGAGCGAGAAAATTTTTTCGCTCACGAACGATTCGTCTTTTTCGTATTCTGCCGAAGACGGACTGCTCCTGGACATTCGGCGGTTTGAGGGACGCTTGCTTGGAGACTCATATCTTGCCCCCGCTATCGCGTTCGTCGCAAGCGTGAATTCGCATGGCGCGATCTTCGAGAGCATTTCGTATTCCGACACTGTGTCGACCCTCTCAGGCGGCGGAAACCTGTTTTGGGTCGGAAATGCAAAGAATTTTGAAGGCGTGAACTTTTCGTTCGACCTCTCAAATCCCGCCGGCATAGAAAGCGTTTCCCTTTCTGGAAGCGTCTCAAATCCGCTGGGCGTGGAAATGTCCTTACAAGGAGAGGCATTGGACAATTTTTTCGTGTCCGCGAATTTGAAAGTCGACTCTTTGCGCTCCCAGCGTTTCGTGAGAAATTCGCGCGAAGCCGATTCGCTGAACGCCGCGCTTTCCGTGCAGGGCAGCTTGGGAAATCCTTTTGTGTCGATTTCCATTCCGAGCGCGACATTCGCGGTGCAGGACTATCCGGTTTCTTTGCGGGCGGAGGCGGCGCTTGAGAACAAGGTTTTCCGTGCGCATGACGTTTCGCTTGACGCAGGCAGAGCGCAAGTCAAAAATCTTGAGCTTTCGTTCGACTTGGAAAAATGGATAGGCGACATGTCGTTCGACATTGAGGCTACGATGCTGAAAAAGAGATTCGCTTCCAGAGTTTTCGCGTCGGCGCGGTCTTTGAGCGAGACGAAATCGCTGTTTCCGGAAGTCATGGAAATCTCGTTGGACACGGGGGCGATTCTCGAGAACGGCATAAAGAAATACGGTGCGCTACATCTCGGCATTATGAAGATGCAGGACGATTTCATAATATCCTCGAACGAAAATCTCGGGCTTTCGGGGACTTATTCGGGCTACAGGAACGTCAGCCTCAAGATGGACAATTCATGGCCGATGAAGCTGAGCGCGGAGGGCGTCGTTTCGAGAGACGAGCTTAATTTGGTTTTTTCGGACATCCGCGCCGACCTCGCGAAAATTTTCAAGTCGCTTGACTTGGATTTGATGAAAATATACAAAGGCACTCTGTCCGGCGGTTTCGCCATAATTGGCAGCGCGCAAAACCCGTATTTTTCAGGAAGCCTCGATGTCGCGAACGCCGAATTCAACTTCCCGCAGTTTTTTACGCGGCATGCCGTTACGGACAAGATTTCCCTCATAATGTCAGGCTCGGAATTTTACACCGAACCTACGCGTTGCACTTTGCGCCGCGCTCCTGTAGATGTCACGGTGAACGTTCAGATGAACCGCTTCGCTTTTGAGAGTTTGGACGTTCGCGTTAGCGTAGTCGGAAACACTTTTGCCCCGCTGAACATAAACTACCCTGAAATTCATATCAAGGGAAATGTCATCGGCGACGTCGGAATAACTTACGACGGCACTACGGTCGGAGTTTCGGGAGAAGTCACGGCGAAGGACGCGAACGCGGAATTCGGGGCGACGCGAATCAACGAAATCATCGGAGGCTTGATTCCGAAGCTCAAGAGCGAAGAGAATGCGTATTCGAAGCCTGTCGACATCTCGCTTAAAGTGACCGCCTTGTCCCGCGTCCAGATTTCATATTCTTCGTTTTTGCGCGCGGTCGTCGTTCCGGGAAGCGAGATTGATGTGTCGTATTTCAGCGACCAGTCGCGCCTTTTGCTCGACGGAGACGTTCCCATACGCAGCGGCGAGATTAGCTATCTCAATTCGAATTTCTACATAAAAAGCGGCAGCATCCACTTCAGCGAAAACGACGAGAGCTTCGACCCGCGCATAACCGTTACGGCGGAAACGAAAACCCACGACGAGGACAACGAGAATGTTACAGTGACATTGCTTGTCGACAATCAGCGCTTAAGCGAGCTTTCTCCGCGCCTTACGGCAAGCCCCGCGAAAAGCGAGCGCGAGATTATGGAAATACTCGGCAACATAATCACCGCCGACTCCGACAATGCGGCGAATTTCGCGCTCGCTACGGGCGACTACGCTTTGCAGATGGTTTTTACAAGAAAATTGGAAAATGCATTGCGCGATTTGCTAAAATTTGATATATTTTCTGTAAGGACGATGGTCGTCCAAAATGTGGTGAAGCAGGGAATTGAGCAGACAAGTTTTTCCAATCCTGCCGGTAACTATTTTGACAATACGACTGTTTATATTGGTAAGTACTTGGATAACTCTATATTTGCCGATGCGATGCTCCGTCTTGACTACGACGAAAACCGTGTGGGTGACCGGTATACGGTGAACGGGCTTTCTTTCAGACCCGAAATCGGCTTCGAGCTGGACAGCCCGTTCGTGAATATAAGGTGGAGTATGTCGCCGGACTTTGAGGATCTCCTGAATCTCAGGCTTGTCCAAAACACGGCCCTTACATTGTCCTGGAAATTAGACTTTTGATTGGAGTTGTAAAAAATGTTTTCAAAAAGTAGGGTGGCTTTGATATCGATTTTGTTTGTCGCGCTTTGTTCCTTTGCCGCGTTCGCGCAGGAAGAGAGCGACGATTGGTATATGGACAAGCCGATTACGAAAATCACCTTCAACGGGCTAAACAACATAAAGAGGTCGGAGGTTTCGGGTCTCGTCTCGAGTTACATCGGAAGGAATGTCGGAGACTGTTTTGCCGACTTGCTGAACCGCCTTGAAGCATTGGATTATTTCGAGGAAATCGAGCCTGGCGCGAGCCACGATTCGGGCGACGGAGTGATTCTCGTCATAAATGTCGTGGAAAAGCCAGTGATTTCATCTATAAGATTTCACGGCAACAAAAAAATCAGGAATCCTCCGTTGCGGGAAGCGCTCACGATAAAGGTCGGCGACATTTTCGTCGAGTCGGAAGTTTTCATTGAAGAGCGGGCGTTGCGCGACGTTTATTTGGACAAGGGATTTACGGACATAAGGATTTCGCACACGACGCAGGAAACCGACGCGGGAGTCATCATCACGTTCAACATTTCGGAAGGAAACGAGACTTCCGTGGTGGCGATAAATTTCGAAGGCAATACCGCGTTCTCCTCGAAGAAACTCAAGAGCAAGACGAAGATGAAAGTCGCCGGCCTCGTGCAAAAAGGCTCGTTCAAAGAGTCGCAGTTGGAATTGGACAGGCAGGCGATAACGCAGTTTTACATGGAACGCGGTTACCTCGACTTCAACATCATCGACGTGACGCGCGACATCACCCGCAACGAAAAGAAGGACCGCGACGAGATGACGATCACATATTATCTTTATGAAGGTCCGGTCTATATTTTTGAAGGGCTTTCCTTTACGGGCAACAAGGTTTTCAGCACGGAGCGTTTGAAATCCCTGCTCGTCTTGAAGGAAGGGGATGTCTTCAACGCGACGAAATTTTCCGAAAGCCTCATGCGCGTCAGCGATTTGTATTACGAAAATGGCTATACCGAAAATTCTTTCCAGCCAGCGGAAAACCGCAATCAGGCGGAGCGCAAGGTTTCCTATGTCCTCAACATCACGGAGCGCGACAGAAGCCATGTCGAAAACATAATAGTCAAGGGCAACACGAAGACAAAGGATTTCGTAATCACTCGCGAACTTCCGATTGAAAGCGGAGACGTCTTTTCAAAGGCGAAAATTACGAACGGACTTCGGAACCTCTACAACCTGCAGTTTTTCTCGAGCGTCGTGCCGTCGATAGAGCCGGGAAGCGATTCCAATTTGGTCGACATCGTAATTTCGGTCGAAGAGCAGCAGACCAACAGCATAGAATTCGGCATCACGTTCTCAGGCGTCACCGATCCTGACGACTTGCCTTTTTCTCTTTTCGCGCAATGGTCGAATTCGAATTTCCTCGGGCTGGGAAAAAGGGTTTCCGCCGGCATCACGCTTTCAGCCGAAGAGCAGTCCATAAACTTGGGCTACACTCAGAACTGGCTTTGGGGGCTTCCGATCACTTGGAACGAAGCGATTTCGTTTTCTCACGCGCATGCTAAGTCGTACAGGCTCGCGTTCGACCACAGCGGACGGCCTGTCTACAACGATTATTATATGGAGTACGAGAGGTGGAGGCTCAGCGCGGAACATTCGTTGGCGTACCGCTGGATGCCTGATTGGGCGGTGCTTTCGATTTCGGGAGGCCTCACCGATGCCATTACGGATTTCGTGTATGACGAGGATTTGTATACTCCGCTTGACCCGACGATTACAAGGTACGCCAACAATTGGGGACTTACGAATTCGGTTTGGGCGAAATGGTCGATGGACGCGCGCGACATAAACTACGATCCTTCAAAAGGCTGGTTCTTCAGCCAGCGGGTCGCTTGGTATGGAATCCTGCCGATTGAAGTGGACTACTTTTTGGGATTGGACACGAAACTTGAAGGCTATGTGACTCTGTTCAACATTCCGATAACGGAAAAATGGGCGTTCAAGATGGTGCTTGCCGGGCTTTCGAGCCTCTCGCTCCAATTCCCGACGCCCAATTCGCAGGTAAGCGACATAAACAAGCTTTACTTGGACGGAATGTTCAACGCGCGCGGATGGACGGAAATCTACAACTCCGACAAGGGAAGCGCAATGTGGAGCAACAGCATAGAGCTTCGCATTCCCGTAGTGCCGGGAATGGTCGCAGTTGACGGATTCTTTGACATCGCGGTGATAAAGAACACTCCGCGCGACTTGTTTGGCTCGACGAGCATAGAAGACTTTTATTTCAGTTTCGGGCCTGACATCCGAATATTGATGCCGCAGTTTCCGCTGCGTTTGCTTTTCGCGAACTGCTTCCGCATAAAGGACGGCAAAGTGGATTGGGGGGACACGATGAAATTCGTGCTTTCATTCAACTTGGTCAACAGATAAATTAAAAATGAGATATGTATGAAAAAAATGCCGCTCAAATGGCGCGGCACTTTTTTCATGACAAGTTTCCGTTGGAAACTTGCTTATTTTACTTGTGCGCATCGCAACAAGTTGCTTACCGCGCACGCTAAAAAGCCAATCGCGAAATTTAAATTTCGCTCTTGACTTTTTATGGGAGATATGTATGAAAAGGATTTTCGCATTGTGCGCAGTGTTGCTTTTGGCGGGCGCGGTTTTCGCGCAGCAGCACATCACGAATTTCGGCATTGTGGACACGAACCGCGTCTACGAGCAGTTTTTCCGCAACTCGTCTGGCATAAAGACTTATGAAAAAAAGCGCGAGGACTTCCAGAACGAAATCAACAGGCGCACCGACGAAATTCGGGAATTGCAGGACAAACTGCAGGAGGCGAAGGAATTGGGATTGGATTCCGAGGCGAAGAAGCAGGAAAATCTGATTCGCACGAAGTCCGCTAGTTTGAAGACTTACACGCAGACGAAGCAGACCGAATTGAACAATCTCAAAAAGTCGCTTACTGAAAACAATGAATTTTACAAGGACTTGAACCGCATAATAAAAAAGGTCGCGGAAAACGAAGGCCTTTCGATGGTTTTGAATTTGCAGCAGAGCAACGGAATCTTGTGGTACAGCACTGCGGTAGACATCACTGACAAGGTAATCGCAGAACTAGGTATGTAAGATGGGCGAGCAGACTCCTTTGATGGAGCAGTATGAGAAAATCAAGCGGGAGCACAAGGACGAGGTTCTTCTTTTCCGCCTCGGAGATTTCTACGAAATGTTCAACTCCGACGCGCAGGAAGTGTCGCGCCTTTTGAATTTGACCCTGACCCACAGGGGAGCCTCCCCGATGTGCGGCATTCCTCACCATGCGGCGAAAATTTATATCGCCCGGCTTTTGCGTTTCGGAAAAAAAATCGCCATCTGCGAGCAAGTCGGACCTATCGCGGCGGCAGGCGGACTTACCGAGCGGAAAGTCATAGAGGTGATTACGCCAGGTACCGTCATAGAGGACGATTACCTTGAACGCGCTTCAAACAATTTCCTTGCGAGCCTTTGCGTGGTAAAAGGTCGCGCCGCTTTCGCGTACATAGATGTGAGCACGGCGGATTTCTTCGCGACCAGTTGGCAAGCCTCCCTTATGTCCGACAATTTGGCGAAGGAAATGACAAGGGTTTGTCCGAAAGAATTGCTTTTGCCTTTGTCGCTTCGGGACAGCGAAGTCGTGGTTTCAGTGATGGAAATGTTTCCTTCGATGGTGATTTCATATTATCCTGACTGGCACTTTAAGAATTCGACTTCGTATCAGAGGCTCACGCGACAGTTCAAGACGCAGAGTCTCGCGCCTTTTTCTTTGGATGAAAATTCTGCGGAAGTCGCGGCTTCGGGATTTTTGCTGGACTATATCGACAAAACCACGAACGCGAAAATCGACCACATCAGAGGGATAAAAGTCTATCATGAAAGCGAATATGTGGTTATAGACGACGCGTCTCGGCGCAATTTGGAAATCCTTTCGAATCTGCGCGACGGAAGTTCTTCGTTCACTCTTTTGGAGACGGTGAACTTTACGCTTACGGCGATGGGAAACCGCACGATAAGGCAATGGCTTTCCTCTCCGCTCACGGACATAAAGAAAATTCTCGCTCGCGAGCGGCATGTGAAATTGTTCTTCGAGAACGATGACTTGCTGGAATCGATTCGCACTGAACTTTCTAAAATTCTCGATGTCGAGCGGCTCGCGGGCAGGATTGCGATGGAAAAGGCGCACGCGAAAGACTTGGTGGCATTGGCGGTCAGCCTCGAATCATGGCTTTTGGTTCAGGAGAGACTCGTGCGCTACGATTTCGGCACAATCGACGGCGAGGACGCGCAAAAAATAGCCGTCTTGATTCGCCGCGCCATCTGCGACGATCCTTCGACTCTTTTGACGGAGGGGCGGCTCATTCGCGAAGGATATTCCGAGGAACTCGACCATTACAAGAGAATCGGACTTGACTTCAGCGAAAATTTGTCGGAATATTTGGAAGAGGAAATTGAGGCGACTGGAATTCCAAATCTGAAGATAAAGAGCAACGGCGCATCGGGATATTTTCTTGAAGTCACGAAGGGAAAACTCTCGAATGTGCCAAGCCATTTCATAATGCGCCGCTCGCTTACGAATTCCGATCGCTATACGACTATACGCTTGCAGGATTTGGAGCGCGAGCTGAACAATGCCGAAGCGAACATAATAGAAACTGAAAAAAATCTTTTTTTGGATTTGCGCGCGCACTTGGCGGAACATGTTCCCTACCTCATGTCGCTTGCCCACGAAATCGCGTACACTGATGCGGCGGCATCGTTCGCGAAAGCGGCGAAAATAAACCGATGGGTTTGTCCGCAAGTTGATGACGGCTTGGAATTTTTTGTCGAGGACGGCCGACATCCTGTCGTGGAAAAGCATCTTCCTTCCGGCGAATTCGTTCCGAACGATTTGGCGATTACCGGATTTTGCGAGGACGATTTTTCAGGCGAGTGCAAGACTTCTTTTTCGCTGATCACAGGACCGAACATGGCGGGAAAGTCTACGTACTTGCGGCAAAACGCGCTGATTGCTTTGCTCGCGCAGTGCGGAAGTTTCGTTCCCGCGAAAAGCGCGCGAATTGGGCTCGTCGACAAAATTTTTTGCCGCGTAGGCGCGAGCGACAATCTCGCCCATGGCGAATCCACGTTTCTCGTGGAAATGACGGAAACCGCGAGAATCTTGCGAGGGGCTACTTGCCGTTCGCTTGTGATTATGGACGAAGTGGGGCGTGGCACTTCCACCGAAGACGGCCTTTCGATCGCGTGGGCGGTGAGCGAGCATCTCCTTTCCGCTCTGAGATGCCGCACCCTTTTTGCGACGCATTATCACGAGCTCACTCGGCTTGAGCATCCCGCGATTCGCATGATGTGCATGGACGTGAGCGAGGTCGGAGATTCCGTGGTATTCTTGCGAAAAATAAAAGAAGGCGCTTCGGAAAATTCCTACGGAATACATGTGGCGCGACTTGCCGGCGTTCCGCAAAGCGTGATTTCCAGGGCGAACGAAATACTTTCATGGATACAAAACCTTGCCGGAGAGCATCCGCTTGTTCCCAAAGATGCTTTGCAAATCGCGGATGTGGAAAACAAAGTCGAGCCATCCCAAAGCGCGAGTTTTAAAAGTCCTGGCCTTTTCAGCGACGAGGAAATCGTGCTCGATGAAATTCTTTCCGCGGACACCGACAATCTCACGCCGCTTGCCGCTTTGCAGCTCATCGCGCGGTGGAAAAAGAATTTGTCCGGTGTTTAAAATTAGCGTCAAAATGTTGCCGCTAATTTTAACTCAAGTTTGCGTTGTAAACTCGCTTGTTTAGTCGCAAGCCTTTGGCTTGCTAACGATTTTTCGCTTCGCTGCAAAATCGCGTTTGCGACGTTCTCGGAAACTGATGTTTCCTGCGATGTTGCAAATTAAGGAATGTTTAAGATTGTCGTCGAATTTGTCGCGACAAATTTTTTGAAAAAATCTTTTTTTTACCCTAAAAAGTTCGCAAAAAAATATATATTGTATGTGTGAATGATTTTTTTGAACGCCCGCCTCGTGGCAAGGCACGACCTGATTTTCGGAAAGCGCGCAACGCTATGCGTTCGGCTTTTTCGCAAATCGCCCAATATCCGCTTGCGATGGTTTATGGCGCGGAAGAATGCCTTTCGTGCGGTAGAACCACTTTGGCTGTGCCTGTATGCGCGAAATGTCGGGAAAAGTTGAAGAATTACGTTCGGCTAAATTCGGAAGGGCGGTGTTCGAAATGCGGAAGGCTTTTGATTTCGGAAATCGGAATTTGCATGGAATGCCGCGAACGCGCCTTTTTGAGTTCGCTCGACGCGCTTTATCCGCTTCACTCGTACCGGCAGTGGAAAAAGGATTTGGCGTTCGCTTGGAAGATTGAAGGACAGAGGAGACTTTCTCCTCTGTTCGCCGATCTTCTCCACAAGGCTTTGCGCGACCTTTGCCTTGAAAAAACGCCGGTCGTTCCAGTACCGCCTCGCGCGGACAAACTTCGAAAGGCGGGCTGGGATCAAATCGCAGAGCTTTCGTTGCTGCTTTCCAAGAGGCATGGCGTGAAAATTCTCCACGCGCTTGAAAGAATGGATCGCGTTCAGCAAAAAAAACTAAATCGGGAGGAAAGGCTCGGGACTTCAGGCGCGCTTTACGAGTTGCTTCCGAAATTCAAGGAAGGCTTTAAAAAGCCCGTGAAAAAAATAGTGCTTTTGGACGACATCGTGACGACAGGTTCGACTATGGAAAAATGCGCATGGCTTTTGCGAAAAGCGGGAGCCGAAAAAGTCTATGGACTTGCGCTTTTTTCAGGTCGGTAAAATTTTTTGCAGAATTTTATTTTTCTTGTTGATTTTTTTTTAGCTTCAGTTTATAATATCATAATTAGACTTGGAGGAAGTATGGCTGAAGAAAATTCTCAGATTCAACTTGTGACATTTAATCTAGGCGAAGAACTATACGGCGTAGACATTATGGATGTCAAGGAAATAGTAAAAACGCAGACAGTGCGTCCTCTGCCAAACGCTCCGTATTATGTTGAAGGAATTTTCAATCTCCGCAAAGAGATAATTCCGGTTATGAACCTGCACAAGCGTTTTCGATTGAAGAAAATGGAATTCGATGAGGATGTGGAGGATGAGGGCGGATTCGTGATTTTGAACATCGATGACAATCGCATTGGAATTATCATAGACCGCGTGGAACGCGTCGTTACAATTGAGAACAATGAAATCAAAGCGCCGCCTCAGATGCTCAGCGGGATTGGTACGGAATACATACACGGCGTAATTCAAAAGAACGCTGATTCTCCGTATCTTATCATGCTTGACATCCGCCGCCTGTTCAATCCGAAAGAGTTGCAGAAGATTAAAGACATACAAAAAAGATGATTCAAACTTTCAGCTCAACCATACGCCGAAAGGAAATGGATGCGGTTCTCACTTGCATGGTCGATGAGAAAATCGGTCCTGGCGAAATAAACTCGCGCCTTATTCAGACGGTAAAAGAATTCTTCTCGTGCGCTGGCGCAGTGGCTTTGCGCAGTCCCGATGTGGCTTTGAAATACGCGCTCAAGGCTTTGAATTTGGAGGAGGGCAGCGCGGTGATGATAAGCGCGCTCGCTCCATCGTGGCAAATTTTCGCGCTCGAGGAGGCTGGTTTCACACCGCTCGTCTTGGACGTGGAAAATGAAAGTGCGCAACTTTCCGCCGAAATCGTTTCCGATGGAATAAAGGCGGGCGGGCGCGTCTTGATTTTGACGGAATCGCTCGGAATCTTGCCGGACTTTGAAAGCATTTCGGCTTTGGGCATTCCCGTAATCGAAGACATTTCGCAAAGCGCGGGCGGCATCGTTCCTGAGTCTTCCGCCGAAGGCGCGGAGCAAAAAAATTCTGCTTCTGAAGAAAATGTCGCGCCGCAAAAACTCAGCGAAATAAAAGGCAAGCGCGCAGGCTCTTTTGGGATTTATTCGATTTGTGCGCTCGAAGAGCACGATACAATTACGGCGGGCGGAGGCGCATTGCTCTTTGCGCACGGACGGCGCGATTGGCCAGTTTTGAAATCTGTCGTGGAAAATATTCTTCCTGTCGAAATGCTCCCCGACATAAACTCTGCTCTCGCCCTCGTCCAAATAAAGGAATTTTTTCGCAACGAGCAAAAGCGCAAGGAAATCCACGCGCTGTTTTCGCGTTCCGTGATGTCGGGAAAAAACAGGACTTTCGCGCGCGACATCGAAAACCTTTCCACAGTTTGGTCTTTTCCGCTCGTGCTGAATTCTGGTTTCAAGGATGTAAAGCAGTACGCGCAGAAAAAGGAAATCGAAATCCGCGCGGCGTTCGAGAACTGCGTTTTTTCGCGCAAGTCGGAAGAACTCGACAAAACTTGCAAGAACGCCAAGACGCTGTTTTTGCGCACGGCGGTCTTTCCGCTTTATCCTCGCTTGAGCCGAACTCAAGTTGAAAAAATTTCTAAGGTTTTGTTGACTCTTCCGTAAATGTGGGGAAAAATGAAAAAGTGCCTTATCGTCGTGAACACGGACAAGACGCAGTCTGAAATCCTCGGAATCGACATCGCGAATTTTTTAAAGGAACGCGGCATTGATTACGAATTCCTCGATTTTAATGGGCGCGAGCAAAATGCGGAATTTTCTTGCTTTGATTTTGTCGTAACGCTCGGCGGCGACGGCACTGTTCTTTTCGCCTCGCGCGGATGCGCTCCCTGCGAGATTCCGGTTTTTCCTGTAAACCTCGGCGAATTCGGTTTTATCGCTGGAATAAAGCCATGCGAGTGGAGCGCGGAGCTCGAAAAATTTTTGGCAGGAAATATGCCGATCACGCGCCGCGCGATGCTTTTTGCGCGCGTCATTCGCTCGCAAAAAGAGGTGCACGAATTTTTGGCGTTGAACGACATAGTTATAAGCGCGAAAAGCGCGGCCAAGACAATCTCGCTTGATATAAGCGCGAACTCGTCGCCGCTCGGGCATTTCAAGGCGGACGGCGTGATTGTCGCAAGTTCCACAGGCTCTACAGCATACTCGGCTTCGGCCGGCGGACCGATTGTCGATCCTGAACTCAACGCGCTTGTCCTTACGCCGCTCAATCCTTTTTCGCTTTCGGCGCGTCCGATTGTTTTTGGCGAGAGGGCGAGACTACAAATTCGAATTGTTCCTTCAAGAAATCACAGCGCAATAATCACCGTGGACGGACAAGAACCTTTCGCGCTTGAAGACGGCGACACGATTGAAATAAAAAAATCCGGGAGCGATGCGCTTTTGGCTGGCGCTTCCGTGGAAAAATTCTATGATGCGCTGCGCTTCAAATTAAATTGGTCGGGCGGACCTGCCGGAGGAGAGAAACATGCTTGAAGATTTGCGGATAAAGGATTTCGCGCTCATTGACTCGTCAGACATTGATTTTTCTCGCGGCTTTACGGTGCTTTCGGGCGAGACGGGCGCAGGAAAGTCTATTCTCATCGGCGCGCTTTCGTTTTTGCTCGGAGGAAGGGCGGGCGCGGAGTCTATTCGCGCGGGACAAAACGAGGCTTCGGTTGTCGGGACATTTTTGCTTCCGCCCGCTTCGCCTTCTGACCGCGACCTTTCGGATGATTTGGAAGAAGAGCCTCTTTCGGCGCGTGAATGGCTTTCTCAACACGGCATTGAAGACGAAGACGGTCGCATAATTTTACGGCGCGTGATTCGCGCGAACGGAAAGAGCGGAGCGTGGATTGGCGGCGTGGCGATTCCCCGCGCAGACTTGGCGGCGTTCTCGCAGTTTCTCGTCGACATTCATGGACAGCACGAGCACCAGTCGCTGATGCGCGTTTGCGAGCACAGGAAATTTCTCGACGGATATTGCGGCATCACGGAAGAAGTTTCTCAATTCACGAAAGCTTACGCTCGGCTCGTGGAAAAACGCGCGGAGTTGCTTTCGCTTGAAACGGACGAAAACGAGCGCAAGCGGCGGCAGGAATATCTTTCCTATTCCATCGAGGAAATCGAAAACGCGAACTTGAAGGCGCAGGAAGACGAAACGCTTTCCACCGAAGAATCACGCCTTTCTTCTTTTGAAAAACTTTATTCTGAAATCCATTCTCTGAACGCGCTTTTTTCATCGGAAGATGGCGGCGGCATTGAGACGCTCGCAAAGCAGGCGAGGGCGGCGAGCGAGCGGGCGGCGGCGTTCGACAAAAATCTTGAGGCTCTTGATTCGCGCGTTCAAAATCTTTTTTACGAAATCTCGGACATTTCCGCCGAATTCAAAAGTTACGAAAATTCGCTCGTGTTCGATCCGGCGCATTTGGAAGAAGTGCAGTCGCGCCTCGACTTGATTTTCAAGTTGAAGAAAAAATATGCTTCTGGAATTGACTCTCCGATTTCAGAACTTTTCGAATATGTGGAAAAAAGCCGCGCGGAATTGGAGCGACTTGAATCTTCCGACCAAAGCCGCGAAAATCTTTCAAAAGAAATTTCCTCGCTTGAAAAGGAAGTGTACGATCGGGCGAAAAAAATCTCGCAAAAACGCTCCGCCGCCGCGCAGTCGATGTCGGTGCAAGTGGAACAGGTTTTGCAATGCCTCGGAATGGCGGGAACGAAATTCAGCGTGGGCATAAGGCAAAAGTCGGGCGACGCGCTAGAGCAAAAATGCGGGCCTTACGGAATGGACGACATAGAATTCCTGATTTCCGCGAATCCGGGAAGCCCTCTCGCATCTCTTTCGAAAATCGCTTCGGGCGGAGAGCTTTCCCGCGTGATGCTCGCGCTGAAGACAGTGCTCGCGCAAAGCGACAAAGTGCAGACTTTGATTTTCGACGAAATCGACACGGGAATCGGCGGGGAAGTGGCCGTGGCTGTCGGCGAACATCTCAAAAGTCTTTCGCGCGATCGGCAGATTTTGTGCATAACGCACCTAGCGAGCATCGCGGTTTATGCCGACAATCAAATAAGGATACGAAAGTCCGCCGAAAACGGAAGCACAAAAACCGCCGCGCAGAAAGTCTGCGGGCAAGAGCGCGTCGCGGAAATCGCGAGAATGCTTTCGGGCGACAGCCAAAGCGGAGAATCTTTGGAGCACGCGGCGGCGATGCTAAAAAAATTCGGAGCGGACTAGAGGAGCATTGAAAATGCCGCACAAATAGCGCGGCTTTTTCAATGCCAAGTTTGTCCTTTCTATGGGGGAAATATGGGAAAAGTTTCAGCGGCAGACAGAGAGGTGTTCAAAGACGCTTCAAGACAATATACCGAACTCATCAACGCCGAACTTGAAAAGGAGAAGCGTACCCTTGCGGAGATAAAAAAAGATTCTTCTGGAGAAGTCTTTAAGAAATTCGTGCTTGCGGAACAAATGGTCTATGTCGCTTCCCTTTACAACGCCATCAACACCGCGTCCGTTAAAATGCTCGAAGTGAAGAACAATGACGCTTTGAACGATGCGCGAAAAATGCTTTACAAGGCGATAATATATCTTGAAGGACTTGTGACGAACGTCATCAATTCCGTGCCAAGCGACTTGACCGAAAAGATGGAGGCGATTGCCGGAATATCTCTTGAAAAGCGATATTTTCTCGTGCGAAAATTGGGACTGATAATCCAAATGGTTATCGATGCGTTCGGCGACAATTCAAAATGGAAATGGTCGTTTGTGGAAATTGAAGGAAGGTTCGCTGTAGTGGCGAAAAACATGTTCGACTTTAAGAATTACATCAAAGTGTATTTTGACCCGAGCGCGCCTGAATATGAAAATACGGTCCTCTATGTTCGTCTCATAAAAATGTTGCTCGACAAATCCGCAAACGCCTACCGCGACAAATACGAGCTTTCCAGCCGTCGAATTGACGACATGCAGGACGCCATAAACTTTGTTCTTGCCCAACGTCAAGTCTGCCTGTCATTGAGCGAAGCCGATGACGCGGAAGAGCTAAAGAAAAAGGCGGGCACTTGGAAAGAAAAAATGAAGGCTGACCGGAAGTCAGGCAAAAACAGTTAATTTCTTTTGCGCACAAAAAAATTAACTTGCATCATTTTCTGTTTTATGCTAAAATAAATTTTAGTAAATCCTTTCCGCTTGACGGCGGAACAAATGGATATAAAAATTGGAGGATAAAATGAAAAAGTTGATTTTCGTTTGCGCGGCGTTGTGCGTTGTCGCGCTTTCGGGTTGTGCCAAAAAGGAAGGCAATGCCAAGGTTCCGCGCGGACAGAAAGATTCGCGTCCCACGATTCGCCTTGTTACTGATGCTACGGGCATCGATGACAAATCGTTCAACGCGGCGGCTTGGCGCGGAATCGTCGCATTCTACGGCGACACCGTGGAAAATACTTCGGGACGCGGCACTCTCTATGACGTGGTTACTTGCCAGACTCAGGATCAGTACATTCCGACGCTCAAACAGCTTTCTGACGAGGGATATGGCATCATTTGCGCCACTGGATTCACGTTCGCGGATGCAATCGGAGAATGCGCTGACGAATATCCCGATCAGAACTATATGATTATCGATGTCGACTGGGTGAACAAGCCAAATGTAAAGCAATTCGTGTTCCGTGAAGAAGAAGGCTCGTACCTTGTCGGACTTGCGGCGGCGTATCAGGCCAAAAAGGACGGCGTGCAGAATCCGAAATTCGGCTTTATTGGCGGAGTGCCGGGAGGGACGATTACGAAATTTGAAATGGGATATATTCAGGGACTGCGCGACGTGATTCCTGGCGCGGAAGTCGTCGATTATTATGCCAACGATTGGGGAAAGCCTGAACTGGCGAAAACTCAGGCGAAGGCTTGGTATGACAACGGAGTGTACGCGATATTCTCTGCGGCGGGCGGCACTGGAAACGGAACTATCGCGCAGGCCAAGGAAATGAGGCTTGCCGGAAAGAATGTCTGGGCGATTGGCGTGGATTCAGACCAATATGCCGATGGCATCTATGCGGACGGACAGTCTGCGGTTCTCACTTCCATGATAAAGCGCGTGGAAACTTGTGCCACCATCGCATTGAATGAAATGACTTACGACAAGTTCGCTGGCGGCGTTACGAACCTCGCGCTCAAGGATGATGGCGTGGATTATTCCAAGGCAAATTCCGCTTTGGACGAGTCTGTGGTTTCCGCTGTGGACGAGATAAAGAAGTCAATTGTTGCCGGCAACATCAAAGTTGTCGGAAAATATAAGGATGCTTTGGCGGCTGGACTTGTTCCGGCAGGACTCGGCGCAATCGACGACTAATATTCTTGTGGCGCGGGCGGACTTTCGTTTTTTGGAGGCTCGCACAGTCAATAGGAGGCGGATGTTATGGCCAATGATTATGCTATTGAAATGATTGGCATAACGAAGCGTTTTCCGGGCGTCCTCGCGAACGACGGCGTCACCCTCCGCGTGAAGGAAAACGAAGTCCTCGCGCTTTTGGGCGAAAACGGCGCGGGGAAGTCTACGCTTATGTCGATTCTGTTCGGCTCTTACGATGCGGATTCTGGCTTAATCAGAATTCATTCGAAGGAAGTGCGAATAAAGAATCCCAACGTCGCGACCGACCTCGGAATCGGCATGGTTCACCAGCACTTTAAGTTGGTGGAAAATTATACTGTCGCCGAGAACATCGTGCTTGGACGCGAGCCTCGCACGAAATTCGGTACGCTTGACCTTGCCGCCGCGCGAAATGAAGTGCTCGCATTGAGCGAATGCTATGGTCTCAAAGTGAATCCCGACGACAAAATCGAAGACATCACCGTCGGAATGCAGCAGCGCGTGGAAATTCTAAAAGTCCTTTATCGCCACGCGGACATCATCATATTTGACGAGCCTACGGCGGTCCTCACTCCGCAGGAAATCGACGAGCTTTTGGAAATTGTCCGTCTTCTCAAGGCGCAGGGCAAGACAATTGTCCTCATCACGCACAAACTCAAGGAAATAAAGGCGGTGGCCGACCGTTGCGCGGTTTTGCGCCGCGGAAGGCTCATGGACACGGTGAATGTCGCCGAGACGGACGAAGAGCGCTTGGCGGAACTTATGGTAGGGCGCGCCGTCAATTTTGAAATTGAAAAAAAGCCCGCGAAAATCGGAAGCGTCGTCCTCAAAGTGGAAAATCTTTGCGTAAAAAATACGCGCGGAACTCTTGCCGTCGACAATTTGAGTTTGGAAGTGCGCTCAGGCGAAATCCTCGGAATCGCGGGCGTGGATGGAAACGGACAGAGCGAATTTTTGCAAGCGTTGACAGGGCTTTATAAAATTCAAAGCGGAAAAATTTTCTTGAACGGCGAGGACATCACGAATTCTTCGATTCGGCATCGAATAGAGCTAGGCGTTTGCTGTGTTCCCGAAGATCGAAAGCGTTTCGCCCTTGTGAGCGAATTTGACGTGGGCGAAAATTCCGCGCTGAAGAATTATTACGACGCGCGCTACACTCGAAACAAAATCTTTTTGGACAAAAATGCCATGCGTGAAAAGGGCGATGAACTTATTTCCTCGTTCGACATTCGGGCAGGGCAGGGCGCGGCGACTCTCGCGGGAAGCATGTCGGGCGGAAACCAGCAGAAACTGATAATTGCGAGGGAAATCGACTTGAACGGTCCGCTTTTGATTTTCGCGCAGCCGACGCGCGGGCTTGACGTGGGCGCGATCGAATACATTCGCCGCCGAATTGTCGCACAGCGCGATGCTGGCAAGGCGGTGCTTTTGGTGAGCTTCGAACTCGACGAGATTATGAACCTTTGTGACAGAATCGCGACGATTTCAAAAGGCGCGATTGTCGGTACGCGCAATGCTGGCGAAGTGAGCGAACGGGAAATAGGCTTGATGATGTCGAGCTAGAATTGGGATGGACGCGCGAAGTTTTCAGTTTTCGGTTGCGATATTATGGACAATTAGACACAGATGAACGCCGATTTGCACAGATGATAGGACACAGATGTTTTTATCATCCGCGCCCATCATTTTTATCTGCGTCTGTTATTGAAATGTTTTGGGAGAATGGCTTTGGGTCAAAAGAAAAAACATGCCTCGTTTTATGAATTTCTCATAAAGTCCGACGGCGCGATTTCCGTGCTCGTAATCGTGCTCGGATTTCTTTTTGCCACGGTTTTGATTGCGCTTGTCGGGAGAAATCCGCTCGGAATGTACAAGGCGCTTTTCCAGTCGTGTACCGGCCTCAACTTGAACAACGGGAAATGGAACATCCGCTATGTGGGCGAATGGCTCAACTATTCTATTCCGTTCGTGCTTTGCGGCTACGCGATGGCGTTCGCTTCTCGCACAGGGCTTTTCAATGTCGGAGGCGAGGGACAGTATATCGTTGGAATGACAGTGGCGCAATTGGTGGCGATTTTCTTCCCGCGAATTCCGTTTTTTCATCCTGCGGCGGCTTTGCTTCTCGCGCTTTTGTGCGGAGCGGTGTGGGGCGGGATTGTCGGATTTCTCAAGGCGCGCTTTGAAGTTTCGGAAGTCGTTTCCACGATTATGCTGAACTACATCGCGCTTTATCTTTCGCGGATCGTAACTCTCGCGATTCCTGGAAGCAACACTTACAAGACTCCCAATTTTCCAGAGACGGCGAGTTTGAAGATTCCTTTTCTCTCGAAACTTTTCAACAATTCCAATTTGAACGCGGGGATTTTCATCTGCTTCGCCGCGATTTTCGCTTATTGGATTATCATGGAAAAAACGACGCTCGGCTTTTCCATGCGGGCGACTGGCTTCAACAAGGACGCGTCTCGAGCGGCTGGAATTCCAGTCGTGGCAAGCATCGTGGCAAGCATGGCGATTTCAGGCGCGTTCGCCGCTTTAGGCGGAAGCATCGTCGCGCTTGGCTCGTTCAGGTACGGCCGCGTCATCACTGGAATGGACAACTACGGTTTTACAGGAATGGCGGTGGCTTTGGTCGGGAACTGCACCGCGCTCGGCACGGCTTTGGCGGGACTCCTTTTCGGGCTTTTGCAGGCGTCGCAGGCTTTGATGCAGTCGAACAATATTCCCAAGGAAATCACTTTCATAATCCAGGGACTCGTTGTGGTTTTCATCGCGCTCAAAACTGGATTTCGCATTTTCTTTTCGTGGAGGCTTCGCCAAAAAAATTCTGGAGGAAATGCTGAAATCAACGTCTGATTGTCGCCGTTGATTTCGGCTCGAGTTTTTTGCAAAAACTCGTTCATTTACTGTCGTTTCTCATTTCATTTAGAAACGACTTTTTCAATGCCGAAAACTGGGGGAAAAAATGCTGAGTAGCTTGCCTTCGATTTTTATGATTGTCGCGCCGATTCTTGTTACGGCTGCCGGCGGAATGATTTGCGAGCGAAGCGGCGTGGTGAACATCGCGCTCGAAGGGCTGATGGGGATAGGCGCGTTCACCGCCGCCACAGTCCATGTTTTGATGGAGGCGGCAGGCTTCGGTCGATGGGATTTGGGCGTTGCACTTTTGGCGGGCGCGATCCTTGCCACTGCCTTTACTTTGATACACGCCTATGCTTCAATTTCGCTCAACGCCGACCAGACCATTTCAGGCACTGGAATAAATTTGCTTTCGAGCGGAGTGACGATTTTTTTCTGCCAGATAATTTTCCGCGCGGACAGGACGCGTCCATTTCAAATCGGAATGATGCCTGACGCGACAGGATTCTATCCCACGCTTTGGATTGCGCTCGCGGTTCTGCTTGTTTCATGGTTTGTGCTTTATAGAACGGCGTTCGGTTTGCGTCTTCGCGCATGCGGCGAGCATCCGGATGCGGCGGCAAGCGTTGGCGTGAACGTGCTCGGAATGAGATATTTCGCCACGCTTGTCTCGGGATTTTTGGCAGGACTTTCAGGCGGATGCATGGTGCTAACGCAGTCGATTCAATTTACCAGCAACACTGTGAACGGCGCGGGGTTCATCGCGCTTGCGGCGGTGGCGTTCGGGCGGTGGAAGCCGCTTGGAATCGCAGGCTCTACTTTTCTTTTCGGGCTTGCAAGCGCTCTCGCTGTCCTTTCAAGGAATTTCTTCCCGAAAATTTCTCAAGTGCTTCCTTCTGAAGTCTTCAACATTTTGCCGTACTTCATAACGCTCCTCGCGCTAGTGATTTTCAGCGGTAAGAATTACGCGCCCGCGGCAGACGGAAAGCCTTATGTCAAAGGCGCGTCGTGATATTTGCGAGGCTGTATGAATCTTGAAAAAAATTGCGTTCCGCTCATTCTCAAAATGTTCGAGGCTTTTTCCATCGAACGCTGGAACGACCTCATCCGGCCATTTGACCTCATTGAAATGGACAAAGCCGCCGAAAAAATGGTTCTCGCCTATATCATCGGGAAATTCGAGGAAAACGCCGGAAAGAAAGTGAACTGGCAGTGGATGATAAACGCTTCGCTTTTCGACCTTTTGAAAAAAATCTCGCTTTGCGACATCAAGGCTCCTGTCCAGGATTTGATAAAAAGCGAATATCCCGCCGAGTATTTGCGGCTCAACGAATGGGTTCTTAACCAGTACCGGCCATTTTTTGATGACGAATTTTTTTCGAAGTTCACGATTTATATAGGACAAAAGGCTTCTTCAATTCCGATTCCTCCCGAAGACATTCTCACAAGCCGAATATATGCCGCCGCGCACAAGTATTCCACTATGCGCGAGCTGCAGATGATTTTCCCGGTAAACGAAGGCGTACGGCTTGAAAAAATCGAGCGAGAACTCTACGAGACGCTTTCCGCGTTTATGGACTTGCGTGGCTTGCAGCTTCTTATGACAAAGCAGCATCCGTTTGAATTCCTTCTCAAAATCGAGCAGCTTCGCTTCCAACGCCGATGGAACCAAACTCCGCGCATTCCGCATACGAGCGTCCTCGGCCACTGCTATTTTGTCGCCGCCATCACGATACTTTTGCAAAGCGTGTCGGGTGAAAAGATGTGTGGCAAGCGCGCCTACAACAATTTTTTCAGCGCGCTTTTCCACGATTTGCCTGAAGCCGTGACGCGCGACATTATATCGCCTGTAAAGCAGGCTACGGATGCCCTTCCTGAAATTGTGAAGCGGATTGAAGATGAGATCGTGGCGAAGGAACTTGTTCCGCTTATGGAAGATTTCTACGCCGCCGAGCTTTTGTATTTTACGAACGATGAATTTGAAAACCGCATTTTGCATGATGGAATGCCGCTCGCGGTAAGTTTCGAGGAACTGAATTCTCTTTACAATTCCGATGATTTTTCTCCTGTGGACGGAAAGCTCGTTCGCCTCGCCGACCATTTGAGCGCGCTTTTGGAAGCCGACATTTCCATAAAGCACGGAATCACGTCGCCGCATCTTGAAAGCGGGCGCAAGAATATGCTTTCTTCTCATCCGCGCGGTAAAATGATAAACGGAATTGACTCGGGACTTTTGTTTGAAAAATGCACGAGCGTTGCCGTAAATTTAATGTGAGAAATGGCTTCAGAAATTCATATTCAGTGCCATTTTTTTGACGAAGAATTTTTTTTCAATTTTTTTTACTTTTGCTATTGACAAAAATACGTGTTTTCTGATAAAATAAATTTCATCGATAACTTGGTGCCTGTAGTTCAGCGGTAGAGCGCCAGATTGTGGATCTGGTTGTCGTGGGTTCGATCCCCATCAGGCACCCGATTTTTCGCAAGAAAAATGTCCACGATTCGCGTTCGTAGCTCATCTGGATAGAGTCCCGGACTTCGAATCCGGTGGTAGCAGGTTCGAATCCTGTCGGACGCAAAGCAAAAATGCAAGACTTCTGCGTTTTTGCGACGCAGGGCAAAGTTGTTTTTTATGGGCCATTAGCTCAGCTGGTAGAGCAACAGACTCTTAATCTGTGGGTCGCTGGTTCGAAGCCGGCATGGCTCAGAGGGCTTCCGCGAATGCGGAAGCCCTTTTTTTGCCGAAGACTTTGCAGGTTTTGCGAAAGCCTAAAATACTGCAAAGGGCATGCCTTTCTCTGTCTGAAAAATCAACGCCATTTTTTCCATTGCGGTCTAATTTTTTGCGCAAAATATGCCGATAATCAAAAAGTATGAAAATCGGGAATTTTTTCAAGAAAACGGCGTTCTCGCTTTCGGCGGCATTGTGTCTGTCCGCTTTCGCCGATACCGTTCATTTGGTGCAAAAAGGCGAAACTTTGTATTCAATCGGGCGGAAATATCAAATCACGTTGAGCGAACTGCGCGCGGCGAACAATCTTTCCGAAAAAGACGTTCTCAAGGCTGGCGAAAAGCTGAACATTCCAAGCCCCGACATAGAAAACGCCGCCGTCCTCAATTCGAGCGCAGGAAACGGCTCGCACGGTTATCCTTCTGCGTCGCTCGAAACTTATACCGCAAAAAAAGGCGACACTTTCTACGGAATAGCGCGAAAACACAATATCAAAGTGGCGGAACTTTTCGCGATAAACGATTTGGGCGAGAAAGACGTGCTGAAGGCGGGGCAAAAATTAAAAGTTCCGTCAAAGAACGCGATGGCGGCGGACAATCTTCCTGATTTAAAAGAAGCGGATCCGCGCAGATATGCAGGAACGAAAAATTCAGACGGTCTCGTTTGGCCGGTAAAAAGCCCGCGCGTGACATACGTCAACGGCAAGGTTTCGGGCGTCCAGCTTTCCGCGTCGAACAAAGAGAAAGTGATGAACATTATGGCGGGTACGGTGATGTACTGCGGAACGTATCGTGGTTTCGGCGAAGTAGTTTTCGTGCAGTCAAAGACAGGGCTTGTGTACGCGTACACAGGAATGTGCGAAATCAAAGTGAAAAAAGGCGACTACGTTGTCTACGGCGACACTATCGGACTTGCGGGAGTGGATGCCATATCGAAAGAGCCTCGCCTTACGCTTATGGTTTTCAGCAACGGAAGCCCGATAGATCCCGCGAAAGCGCCGAGAGGGTAAATACAGTTAAGAGTTAACAGTGAATAATGAATAGTCGATGTGTGCATTCCTGCGCTTTTTGACGATAAAGCGGACAGGAACGCATGCATCGTGGCGCGAGTGAATCTTATCAAAAGTTTGATACTTCGCGGATTAATGGTTCTTGACAGTGAAACAGACAGGAACGCATGCATCGCGTCGCGAGTGCAACTCATCGAAATTCTGAAACCTCGCGCCCTCGCGGTCAGCCTCAAAGGCACTCCGCGCCGACCGTCACCTGTCGTTCATATAAGATACTCGCGCCAAAATCGCGCCCCAAGTCGTGGCGATACTTGACGGAGATGCAGACAAGAACGCGTGCGGTGCGGCGCGAGTGCAAGTCATCGAAAGTCTGAATCCTCGCGCCCTCGCGGTCAGCCTCGCAATCCGTTCGCGCCTATCAACACCTGTCGTCAGATAAGATGCTCGCGCCAAAATCGCGCCCCGAGTCGTGGCGATACTTGACAACAAAGCAGAGAGGAACGCATGCATCGTGGCGCGAGTGCAACTTGCCGGAAGTTCAAAGCCCCGCGTCCTCGCGGTAAGTCTCAAAAGCACTCCGCGTTGACCGTCGCTTGTCGTTCAGATAAGATACTCGCGCCCAAATTACGCCCTGCAACTTGACGGTGCTTGACGACAAAGCAGAGAGGAACGTATGATTTATAGCGCGAGTGAATCTTATAAAAAGTTTGATACTTCGCGGATTAATGGTTCTTGACAGTGAAACAGACAGGAACGCATGCATCGTGGCGCGAGTGAAACTTGCCGAAATGTTGAAGCCCCACGTCCTCGCGGTCAGCCTCGAAGTCCGTCCGCACCTACCATAGCTTGTCGTTCGGATAAGATACTCGCTCCCAAGTCTCGCACCGCGCCTTTTCTTCTACGACAATTGCACTGAATCAGTGTCGCGCAAAATTCGCAGCAACACTTCCATGCACACTCGCGCGTCGTCATAGGCGCGGTGCGCTTCCTCCACGCTTATTTTCAGGCCAGCGGCAAGGTGCTGCAAATTATACCTTTTGTTGAGAGGGTACGCCCACCGCGCGGCATCGAGAGTGTCTATGATTTTGTTCTTCATCCGCGGAAGCGAGAGCCGCTCCAACTCGCTTTCCAAGAATCTCCAGTCGAACATGGCGTTGTGCGCCACCAAAATTGTGCCGCTGGAAAACTCGCAAAAGTCCTCGAGCACCTTTCCTATGCGTGGAGCGTTGGAAAGCATTTCGTCCGTAATGCTGGTGATTTTCGTGATTTGCGTCGGGAGCGGAAACGGAATCTTTACGAACGAGCCGTACTTCGAGATGATTCCGTCCCTGCTGAATTTTATCGCGCCCACTTCTATGATGCTGTCGCGAGAAGAGGAAAGGCCCGTCGTCTCCGTGTCGAACGCGCAGAAAACTTCGCCGCCTTCGAATAGCCTGCGAAGCTTTCTGTAGTCGCGGAAGACGCGCGCGCTATTTTGCCGCATCGAGCACCGAATTTATCTCCGAGGAAATCGCGTCGCAGAGCGCGGCGGCCTCCTTCTTCGACTCGGCAAGCCCCTCGCTTCCTTTCGGCGGGAGGCACGCGTTGATGTAGAACTTAATCTTAGGCTCTGTTCCGCTCGGACGCGCGCTCACTATAGTGCCGCCCTCGAGGAAGAACTGCAACACGTTGCTCTTCGGGAATGTGAGCGCGCTCTTCTGCGCGGGGTTCGCTGGGTCGAAAGACACGCTCTGCTGAATGTCGCGAATCTTTACGACTTTCTTTCCGCCCAAAGTCTTCAATCCCTCGGTTCGGAGTTTCGTCATAATTCCGCCCATAATGGCAGGACCCGTCGGGCCTTCGAAATACTTAGAGATGGCTCCGTCATGGAAATATCCGTACTCTGCGTACATGTCGTCCAAGTGCTCCAGCACGCTTTTTCCCTTGCTCGCCCAATAAAGCGTCATCTCCGCGCAAAGCGCGGCGGCGGAGATTCCGTTCTTGTCCATCGTCTCCTTTTCCACTTTGTAGCCGTAGCTCTCTTCAAGCCCGAACACGTATTCCGCGCTTCCGTCCTTTTCCATCTGCGCCTGCGCCGCGGCAATCCATTTGAAGCCAGTGAGACATTCCACCATCTTCGCGCCGAACTTCTTGCATATCGCGTCGCCGAAAGGCGAAGTGACGATGGAGCGAACCACGGCTGGATTCTTCGGCATCGTGCCAAGTTCCTTGCGAGAAATGAGAACGTATTCCATCAGAAGCGCGCCCATCTGGTTTCCGCTCACGAGCACGAACTTGCCGTCCTTGTCGGGGAACGCAGTTCCGAAGCGGTCCGCGTCTGGGTCGGTCGCCATCACGCAGTCCGCCTTTTCCTTTGCACCCAAGTCGCACGCCATCTTCATCGCCGGCGCCTCTTCCGGGTTCGGCTTTTCCACCGTGGGGAAATTTCCGTCGGGATTCCTCTGCTCGGGAACGGTGATGACGCTCAAACCCAAGTCGCCGAGCACCTTCTCCACGTGCATCGCCCCGGTTCCGTGGAGGGGAGTGTACACCACTTTCACGCTCGAAGCCTTTTCCTTGATGAGCGCGGGGCGGAAGAGCTGCGCCTTGCACATCTCCCAGAACTTCTCGTCGATTTCCTTGTCGATGATGGAAAGCGATCCGTTCTTCAAAGCCTCGTCCCGCGAAATCGTCTTCACTTCCTTGACGGCGTTCACCTCGACGATTATTCCCTTGTCGTGCGGCTCGATGACCTGCGCGCCGTCGTTCCAATAAGCCTTGTAGCCGTTGTACATTCTCGGATTGTGGCTCGCAGTCACGACCACGCCCGTGTCCGCTCCCAAGACGCGTATCGCGTACGAAAGCTCAGGGGTAGGGCGCACGCCGCTGAAAAGGTACGCCTTGATTCCGTTCGCGGCGAAGATGAGCGCGGTCGCCTCGGCGAACACGTCGCTGTTGAGGCGGCTGTCGTAGGCCACCACCGCCGAAAGCGTGCCCGCCGCCGCCTTTTCGGGAAACGTCTTCAGAAAATAATTCGCAAGACCTTGCGTGGCGCGGTTGATCTCGAGCGTGTTCATCCTGTTCGTGCCGCCGCCCATGATTCCGCGAAGCCCTCCCGTGCCGAATTCGAGCGTCTGATAGAAGCGATCCTCGAGTTCCGCGAAGTCTTCCTTCGTCACGAGGTCTTCCACTTCCTTCCTGAAACGCTCGTCCTTTTCCTGCGCGATGTACTCGTTCGCTCGCGCCAAAATTTCCTGTCTTTCCATATTTCGCAAGGCGGCCTATCGCCGCCACCTCCTTTTGTCGATTGAAGTCATTATAATTAAAAACGCAAAAATTGTCTAGAGAAAACGGTGTTTTTGCCGCATGTCCTTTGCGAAAGGAGTTTTCCCTACAATCGCGCTTCTTCCCTGAGCGTTTGCTTCAAGACCTCCTTATCACTTCCTGCTTGTAGTGCTCGATTTCCGTGTTCGCGTAGCCGATGAACGCCGTGTAGTCCGCCTCGCCCTCGATGACGGCGTGGGCGTTCACATGGCATGCGAGTTCCTTGTACGCCTCGTCGCTAGCCATGCGCGCCGCCTTCAGCGCGCCCGCGGTCTTTGCCGAACGCTCGTCCGTTCTCCTTGCGGTGAGCGTCCTCACGCTCTCGTTCGCGGCCTTGAGCTGCTCCACGAAAGGAGTGAGCGCGAGCGTCTTGACATGCTCTTTGTGCTTGTCCTCCAAGTCCTGGATGAAGTTCACGAGCAAGCCCGTCTCCTTGTCCATCTGCGCTTTCGGGTTTATCTTGTAGTCCTTGATGTGCTGCCCCAAGACCGCCGCCGCCTCCGCGATTTTGTCCACGGGAAAGCCCTCGTAGCCTTGCACCGCCTTCTTGTAGCCCGAGTAGAGCTGCCCGCGAAGACGGTCGGCGGCGACTATCTTGTCGGTGGCCATGCTCTTCGAGGAAGTCTGCAGCTTGTCGTCCTCCGCCGTCACCGCCGCCCGAAGCGTTGCCACCTGCTCGGCGCATTTTTCCTTCACGGCGGAGTCGCACTCCGCGCGAGAAGCCACGTTCGAGACGAACAGAAAGTGCGCCGCGTTGTTCATCGCATGCAATGAAATGGTCTGAATTTGGTTCATAGAATCCTCCTATGAAAAGAAATTGCCGCTGGAAACGTGCGTTTCCGAGGGCAGGGAGACTTGCGGCTTCGCGGAGAAGCGATGATCGCAACCGACAGAATGAGTTTCATGCGAAACCCTCAATTCAAGGTCGCCGCGCCATTTCCACGGCAATCCTGAAAATCCTAAAAGCATTGCGGCGCATGGAGCGCCGCATTCATGCCGACATGCCGCCCGAAATCCTATCGGAGCGCGTTCAGACGTTCTGAATAGACGCGTCCCGAGAGTTGGGAA
Organism: uncultured Treponema sp.; assembly: GCA_910584475.1. Lineage (GTDB taxonomy): Bacteria > Spirochaetota > Spirochaetia > Treponematales > Treponemataceae > Treponema_D. Next base: position 75,443 of record CAJUBD010000001.1, on the reverse strand, counting down.
GTTCCGCGACATGCGGAATAAAAGAATCCCGCCGCAGGGAGAATATCGCGCCGTTCGTGAAGGGTGCGTCCGCGCGGCGGGAAAGCGTCTCGCCGTTCGGAAATATCGTATCCCGCCACTGGGAAAGCGTATCGACTTTCGGAATGAACGAATCCGAGAGCCATGAAAGTTCCGCACCGTTCGGAAAGGCCGCGTCCGAGCACCTGGAATGTTTCCCGCGCTTTGGAAAATGTGAATCCCGCCGCATGGAATGCGTCTCGCAATTCGTGATGGGTGTATCCCGCCGCCGGGAAATTCTGTCGCCTTGTCAAAATGTCGTTGGATTGATGTGCGCGGCTTTTCCGCTCGATGGAAGGCAGAGAATGTTTTGCTGTTGTTTTCGCGGCGAAAAAGGTTTCCGCCGTCGCCTTTCTTCTGCCCATGTATGCTTTATTGTAAGTGGTTTTCTTCGATTTTGTCAAGCGAAGTTCCGCGTTTTCGCGAAAATATTTTTTTTTATTTGTAGGCGCGCGCGAGCCTTCATGAGACTCGCCTTGATGTATAAGACCTTGAAGCCCGCCCATGGTATACGGTGATTTTCAGAAGGTGTCGCCGTGCAGCGAAGTGCCCTCGTCGAACGCGCTGTGGCCGATTGTCTCCACGGAGTCAGGGAGCGAAACGCCTTGCAGGGAAGTGCAGTCTCTGAACGCGTATCTGCCGATTTCTTTTAGGGAGTTTCCGAACGTCACGCTTTGCAGGGAAGTGCATGAGTCGAACGCCATGTCGCCGATTGTCAGCAGAGAGTCCGGGAGGGCGATGCTTTGGAGCGACTCGCATCCGCTGAATGCTTTGTTGTCGATTGCCTGCACGGAGTCTTGGAACGTCACGTCTGTCAGGGATTTGCAACCGTAGAACGCCATTCCGCCGATTTCCTGCACGGATTTTCCGAGGACGACGCTGTGCAGCGAAGCGCAGTCTTGGAACGTGATGTCGTATATTTCCAGCACGTTGTCTGGAATCGTCACGGACTGCAACGAGAAGCACTGGCTGAACGCGCCTTCTCCCAATAATTCAAGGCTCTTTCCGAGCGACGCTCTTTGCAATGAAGCGCATTCGCTGAACGCCATGTCGCCGATTTCCTGCACTGTGTCTGGAAGCGCGACGATTTGCAGCGACTCGCATCCTCTGAACGCGTAGCTGCCGATTTTCAGCAGGGAGTTTCCGAATGTCACGGTTTGAAGCGCGGCGCAGCTACGGAACGCCCAGTCTTCGATTTTCAGCATGGAGTTTCCGAGCGTCACGCTCTGCAACGAGGCGCATCCATAGAACGCGCCTTCGCCGATTTTCAGCACTGTGTCCGGGAGCGCGATGGTCTTCAGGTACACGCACTCGGAGAACGCGTAGTCTCCTATCTCGACTACGGGCAGCCCTTCGATTTCCGATGGGATTGTCACTTCGGAAGCCTTTCCGATGTAGTCTTTGATGACGATTATGCTTCCGCCATTCGCCGACTCCGCGACGAAATCGCCTGCCGGGGTCTGCGCGAAGGTCAAGGCTGTCGCGAAAAGCAAAGCGGCGAAAAATGAGATTGTCAGTTTCATGATGGGGTCATATTTCCTTGTGTTTCTTTCGTGAAATGCGCGGGAACGCGCGTTTCATCGTTCGTCCGCCTTTTGCAAGAGGCGCGTCTCCCATGCGAGCAACTCCGCCTCCTTTCGCGAGTCGCTTCCCTTTACGTCGCAGAGTATTCGGAACACCGGCTCAGTGCCCGACGGGCGCATCCAGAAGAACGCGGCGGGGGAGGGCATGGAGTTTTCGTAGAAGAGGATTTTAAGTCCTCCCGTGCCCGACGCCGAGAAGTCGCTCGCGCCTATGGTCTCCTTCGTGCCGTTCGTGAGGACCGCCTTCCATGAGGTGATGCCGTATTTCTTCAATAGGCCGTCGCCGCCTTCGCTGAACGAGCGGATGAATTCCTTTTGGAATCTGCCTTTGAGGCTCGCGATGTCGCGCGACTTCACTTTGAGCAGGGCGCGGCGTTCGCTCACTCCCGTGGTCGTGTACGCGGGCAGCGAGGCGATGATGTCATCGAGCGTGAAGTCTTTTTTGTATGCCGCGCCCGAGCGGTCGCACCACAGATGGAAGAGGTCCTTTCTTTCTTCGCCGCTTTCACTGCGCGTGTCCTTTATGGAAAGCAGTTTCACTATCGCGAATACGGTGTTGAGGGGGTCGCGCACGCTCGACGGATGCGTGATTGTGCCTCCGTTGCTTCCTTCGCCGAGGATTCGCACGGTGTAGCCCTGCGAGCGGAGGGAACGCGCGAGGTTCACGACGTTCGCCTCGCCCACTTCCGCGCGGAAGACTTTCGCGCCGAACGCGGCGGCGATTTCGTCTATTCTCATCGAAGTGGGGCAGTTCACCGCCACCGCAGTTTTCGCGTTTTTTTCGCCGTCGCCGCCGAGCCACGCCATATATGAGAGTTCCGCCAGCACCGAGAGGGAGAAGACTTCCTGCGCCTTTAGGATTTTCGCCTCGCCGCCGCGCTCGCTCCAGTAGACTATGTTTCCGCGGTCGCCGTCGCAGTCGCACATGTAGCCGAGAATGAAGTTTTCGCCGCCTTTCCTGCCGCGCGTGTCTTCCAAAAACTTCTTCACGTGGACTAGGTTCTCAGGCTCGGGGATGATTTCGTGCGCGATCTTGCCCGCCTCGCCGTTCATCGAGACGAAATCGATGTTGTGCTTTTTGAAGAAGTCGCGGTCTATGCATTCGCAACGTGCGCTTCCGTTGAAGTCGCATGCCACTCCGATTTTGTTTTCGCCCAATGTCGCGTCGAAGTCGCGGAAGAAGTCTTTCCGCGCGTTTTCTTCGGGTATGGCGGAAATCACTTCGCTTGAAAACTCTTCGTAGGAGACGAGGGATTCGCGCTTGAACGATTCCCTCATCTCCAAGATGTCGCCGATGTCCGCCGAGCGGCATTTTTCAAGTAGGGCGGATGTGTCGCCCGCTTGCGCGATTTTCGCGAGGAAGATTTCCTTTACCTCGGCGTTTTCCTCCGCGCTCAAAACGCCGCCAGATGAAAGCCCGAACTTTATTCCGTTGTGCCCCACGGGGTTGTGGCTCGCCGATATGTAGATGAAGCCGTCCGCCGTCTTCGAGTACGCCATGATTTCAGGCGCGGCGGCGACTCCGAGGAACTTTGCTTCGATGCCGCCGTGGAGTTTCAAAGCCTGCAAGACGGCGCGGCAGATTTCGCTTCCCGTAGGGCGCGTGTCACGCGCCACGACGATGGTGGCGCGGCGGAGCGGCTTCCTTTCGAGGAGGTATTCTGCGAACGCGTCGGCGGCGAGGAGTGAGAGCGCGTAGTTTTCTTCGCCGATTTCGCGCGACGTGTCCTGCTCATTTCCGCTTTTCGCGAAGACTTTTCTCCAGCCGCTAGCCGAGAGAATCATTTTGTGTTCCAACCTTTTTTCCGCCATAGTCTCACGCCTCAATATGCCTGAACTGTAAAAAGAACTGTTCTCTCATTTTCCATGACGTTCCGTATCACTATCGCAATGGAATTGTTTCCGTGAAGTAGCAGGATTTGTCCTAAGAATTCTCTCGCCTCGTCAGGGAAAAAATTTACGCTGTCGTACGCGCGTTGTCCCGAGAGCGCCAGAAGATTGTTTTCCTGATACAAAGCGTCCCTGTCTATTCGTTCAAGTTCCGTGCCGTTCACATAGATTGAAGAACTTTGCAGGGGCGAGTTTTCGCGCCTTCTTTTGTAAACCTTGTATGTTCCGGCTTGCACGCTTTTCAGCGAAGAAAGCTCATAGGAACGACCGAGCTTGTTTTCAATGGTTATGTCGTCGATTAAAAGAGGGCTTTCCGAAGATAGTTTCGGCATAAAAATGAGCGGGTTCAAGAACGCCTTGCCCTTTGTGTCCGCCACTTGAAATTCCAACGCGCCGGCCGATTCGTTCCATGCGGAATTTTCCGCGCTTCCCACATTTTCTCCTGAAAAAAATCGCTCTTTTTGCAAGGCATCTTCCGCGCCGCTTTTTTCCAGGTTGCCGTATACAGAAATCAAATTGCCTTCGTGCTCCATGATTATGCAGTTTCCCAAAGTCGACTCAAACCAATTGCATTCGCCTTGATGCTCCAGAATTACAAGCTTTACTTTTCCTTTGTCGGTGGCGATGACTTCTTGCGCTTCGGGAAAGACGAGCGAAGCGTTGAAATGCTGCTTTCTGTTCTGCGCGAATGTCGAGAGAATTTTGTTTCCGTCGAAATTTTTCACCGGCCAGTCGAACGCCGTCGTTCCGCAGATTGAGAGCACAGTGTTTATCAAAACGCATGAAAATAATTTTGTTCGCTTCATATAATCATTCCTTTGAAATCGCAATTCGCGAGATTTTATTGTCGCGTCCGACAAAAAGAGAGTCGCCCTCGGCAAGTATGAATGCCGTTTGCGCGTCAAAACTAAAGTCGCCTGTGCGCCGCTTGAACTGCTCGAGGATCGTGACAGTATAGGATTGCGCGTCTCTGCTCAAGACGAAAACCGTGTCGTTCACGGGACTTTCTTGAATGTTCAATATCATTCCAGTCAGCGGGATGTGAATCGATTCAAGTCTTTCAGTATCGACTATTACAAGCGAATCATTGGAATCGAAATAAACGAATTTGTCATTTTCGCTGAAATGCATATAAGTCTGCCGCAGGAGGCTCGTCTTTAGGAATTCGTGGAAAACAATCTTCTTGTAAGTGCCCTCGTCCCTATAAAGCACCAAACGTTGCGGCTCAAGTCCAGAGACGCATGCGAACATATTTCCGTCATTGGAAATCGCTCCGCCATAGATAGCCGAGAATTCGCTTCCGCCGGGACTTAAGGAAGCCCTCAGCTTTCCGTCAGGCTCGAAAATCAAAAAGTCTCCGTCCGCGAAACCCGCGCTTACGCCTTTTTTTGAAGAAGTGAGCGACGTAATTGGAGAAGTATGTTCGTAAAGAGCTTTTTGCGTTCCGTTGTTTCCGTCGATGAATGCCAGCGACGCGCCGCCCGGAGGCAAAAGAAAAATTCTGTCTTGCTGAATGAAGGGAAAGCCCGCGCCGTCTATGACGCAGCGTTCTTTTCCAGCATTGTCGAAAACTACGGTGTTTTCCGCGTCTGCATCGTACAGCGCGAACAAATTCCGTGAAATCGTCGCCTTGTACGGCACTCGCTCGTTCAGCGTAATTTTTCCTGATTTTGTAAAATAGCCTAGATTCCGACCGAGCCTGAACGGAAATAAAGTCTCGCCGTCTTCCGCGCTTTGAACGGCACTTCCAATGTCGACGGTCCATTCCGGCGTAAGATGCAGTTCCGTTTCAAGCGGCAAAAAACTCGAAAAGAAATACGCAAGCGCCGCGACAGAGATGAAAATCGACATGAACAGAATTTTTTTGTTCACTTTCATAAAACAATAGTCTATCGCAAATGAAAAAAAAATTCAATAGCGACCGTTTTTCATTTTCAGTATCAGAGCGTCGCATCTCTTGACAAATCCGTTCGCGTCTTCCGCGCCCCTTTGCGCGACCAGCGGGATTTCCGCGAGCGCGATTCCGTTTTTGCTCGCCACGATTTTTCCGTAAGGTGCGCAGCATTCGACCTTTCCGAAAATGAATTCCGGCAAAAACACTTTGAAACTGACATCCCCGTTTTCCGCGCCGCCCGCAACTGCGGCGAAGATCCCGTTTTCCATTTGAATCGGATTTTTCGGAACGACGAAATCCCTTTCGAACGCCGCGCAAAGCGCTACCGACTTTTCTTTCGCGCCATAAAGCGGGACGTTGAATTGTTCTTTTTCGGGGAATGCGATTTCGCAAAACGCGCCGTGCGCCCATTCGTGCAAAACCGTTCCGTCAGCACAACGCATTTCGTCGCCTTCCGCCATCGTCGCGCCGGGACCTTTCATAGTGACAGAAATGTAGCGCACTCCGCCGCGAATTGTCGTGAGCGCGAGATTATATCCGCTTTCGTCGATGTGACCGGTCTTTATTCCGTCGCATCCTTCGAGTCGTCCTAAAAGTTTGTTCGTGTTCTCAAGCGTAAACGAAGTCCATATTTCCTCTGGGATTCCATGCGAAAAATCTTGCCGCGTCCGCCCGCGCTGTTCATTTGGAATGTTTTTTTCCTTCGGAAATACGAAGCGCTTTATCGAATGGAATTCTTCCAAGGCATCGGGAAATTCTTCTAAATAAATTTTGCAGAACGCCGCCATTTCCCGCGCCGTCGTGAGGTTTTCTTCCGAATAGCCGGACGATTCTACTATCCGTGTCTTTTGCAGTCCGAGCGACTTTATGAGGGCGTTCGTTTCTTCGATGAAATTTTCCATTGAGCCGTAAAGCGCGAAGGCGATTTGATGCGCGGCATCGTTTCCGCTAGCCACGCTCAATCCTTGCAGGAGTTCGCGCAGCGTCACAATCTGTCCCTTTCCCAAAAACATCAGCGAAGAGCGCGGCGGCATCGCGGCGGCAATCGCCCGCTCGTCAATCGGAATTATGTCGTCAAGCGAAATTTTCCCTTCAAGCACTTTTTTTAGAACGCCGTAAATCAAAAAAAGTTTCGTCATCGAGGCGGGAGGAATTTGAGCGTCGGCATTTTTTTCAAAAAGGATTTCGCCTGTGTTCGCGTTTATCAAAATCGCGGACCGTGCGTTCGTGTCGAATTCGGGCGGAAGAAGGGAATAGGGAAGCGGGCGTAAAATTTGCTTCGGATAAATTTCGCCGAGATTTTCCTGCAAATGCGAAGCTTCTTCTTTTGGAAGCGGCCCGGACGCGGCGTTTTTTATCGACTCGGCGCGAAAAAACAAAAACGCCGCGAAAGCTAACGCCAACGCGAGCGGCAAGAACGCCGAGAATATGAGAATTCTTTTTTCAGCTTGGGAATGATTTTTCATAAAGTTTAGTTTTCAAAAAAATGAACGTGTTCGGATATATGAAGTTTCCTCACAATAAGCCATTATAGCGAAAAGAAATTGTTTGTCAATAGGCGCGTTCAGTTTTGGTCGTCTGCGAAACTGTTGTCGGCGTACTCGAATCCTGTCGCTTTATACTTTGGTCAAGGATCTTTTAAGGAAATTTTTTGTTTTGAAGCAGGCGCGGAAATATTAGAATGCTTGTTATCATCGCGGCGATTGTGCCCCAGAGCATGAAGAACGCGAGGTCCTTGCTGAAATCGTCTTGCGCGAAAATCATTATGGGAAATGCGCCGAAAATCGTAGTGAGCGATGAGGATAGTATGCTTTTGAAAAGGGAGCGCGAGGCTTCCTTTGGAGGCTTTTCTTTCGATTCGTTTAGAATGTAGAGCGCGTTGTTGACGCAAAGTCCGCACAAAAACACCATCGCCACGGCGTCTCCCAATTGCAATGGCTGCTTGAAAATCGCGCGCAAAAACAATGGAACGAAAAGTGAGAGCGGAATCGTAAAGAGCGCTTTGAGCGCGGAAGGGATGTCTTCGCATTGCGCCGCCATCAAGACGAATATCGCAAGCACTGCGAAGGCGAATGCCGCGAAAATCTGCGAGTAGTCGCTTTTCAAGTTTTCCAGTTCGCGCGGAAATGAAAAGGAATAGCCTTCGGGCAAGTTGAGTTTTGAAAGCGATTTTTTTAGTTCCGAAAACACCGCATCGGTTTTTTTGGACTGGACTTCCACGGTAAAAAACGCCGCGCGGCGTGAATCCTTTCGATAAATTTTTGAAGGCATTTTTCCTTCTAAAAAGTCGCAGGCGGCTGAAAGCGGGATATGATTTGGGCTTTCGTCTTGCGATAAAAATACTGGAAACGAAATGCGCTTTATATCGTCAAGCGCAGAGCCGTCGCAAGATGCGTTTTGCGCGCGAGTCGCATCTTGCATTTTTTCTCCGGCGCGTATGTCGTAGATTTTTTTGCCTATCAAGATTTTGTCTGCGACCGGCGCGAAAATGTTCCATCGCAAAAAAGAGGCGAGCGTGTCCAAGTCTATTTCGTTTTGCGATAAAAAATCGCGCTCAGGCTTCGCGCAGATGATTTTCTCTTCGTCTTTGAAATTGAGGATGACTTGCGATTTGTTCTTGGCAAAAAAAAATTCGCCTTGCAAAAATTCTGCCGCTCCATTTGCGATTTTTCGGCAGACAGAGTTTTCGTTTCCCAAGACTGCGACTTGCACCGACTGGACGCTTTGCGATTTCGGAGCGGAAAGCGGCACATACAAAAATCCTGCAAGGGAATCCTTTTCTTGTAGAATCTTTTTTGCGATGTCATCCCTTTTCCCTGCGTCGCTTATGACGATTTCCAATTCCACTTGCCCGCGTCGCGCTTCGCTTCTTACATAGTCAATGCCTGGAATTTTTTGAATGCGCTCGAGAAAGGGAAGCGAATCTTTGTCCGTACTTTTGTGGCTTCGCTCGGGATTGTATTCGATTTGCGCGTATATGATTTTCGAAGGATTTTCAGTCGAAAGGTTCTTCGAGGAAAGGAAGAAAATCGCGGCAGGCAAAAGCGATGCGAATGAAAAAATAAAAATCTTCGCGCAAGGGATTTTCTTAGAGTCTAGAAAACTTCTTAATTTGTATGGTATTTTATACACGGCGCAATTCGCTCCGCTTTTCTCGTCAGCTCCTAAAATATCTCGAAAATATATTAAATTGTGCATTTTAGTATATAAAAATTGTGAAAAAGTGGACAATTTGAGAATTTTTCTAGGTTCTTTGAAATGAAAAAGCGCACTTGGCAAAAACGTGGTTGCAGTGAATACGGAAACAGCGACCATGATTGCGGAAGTGAGGGCGATGTTTTTTATGCCGCTTGCGATTTTGTCCGCGACGGCGAGCGGAGCTGTCACGCTCAAAGTCGTAATCGTGGATATCGCAAGCGCGGGAATGGATTTTTTTAGTCGAGAATGAAATTGCGCCGTTCCATTTGTCGAGCAAAAAATGTCGCAGACGAAAAGCGCGCTGTCTGAGACAAGTCCGATGGATATCGTGATTCCTGAAAGCGTCGATATGTCAAGCGGAATCCTGAAAGCCGAAAGAATCGCAAGGCAAAAGAGCAAATTTAGGCATAAAAACGCGCTTACAAGCGACGTGATTTTCACTGAAGAAAATGTGAAGAATACTATTGCGATTCCAAATAAAAGTGACTGGAGCAGGGCGGCGAAAATTTTTGAGAGCATCGCGCTTTGCTCTTTGCCGTTGTCGTAGATTATTTTGGGCATTTGCTCTTTCGGAAGGCTTGCTTTGAGGATTTTTTTTGCTTCTTTTGTGATTTTTATTGTCCGCTCTGGAGCGGAAGTCTTTATGCTCAAAAGTACGCATTCTGCGGAATTTATTCGGACAATGCTGTCCTTTCTCTGCGCTCCGTATTTTATGTCCGCCATCGCGCTTAACGGCAGACTTTCGGTTTTCTCTTTGTCGGAAGCGGAGCATATCCTTATTGGAATTTTCTTTATTTTTTCAAGCGAATTGATTTCACTTTTAAAAAGCAACTTGCGATTGCGTTCCTCTTCGCCAATTGTGGAAAGCACGGGGCGGGCGTTTTGCGATTGGATTCCGCTTGCGATATTCCACGGATAGATTCTGTTTTGCGATAAAAAATCGCCGTCGAATCGCGCGTGGATTTCTTCTCTGTCGTTTCCGAAAATCAGCACTTCGCTCACGCCTTGAATCGATTGGAGTTTAGCCTTGATGTCTTTTTGCAATGAGGCAGGCTCCTTTTCAAACGCCGCGAGAAAAATCGCCTTTTGCTCCGCAGAAGAAGAATATATTCTCGGGCGTTGAGCGTCATTTGCAAGCGTCCTGTAAAGGCTGTCTGCCGCCTCTGAAAGCGCGATATATGGATTTTTCCCGCCCTTTTTGAACGATGCCGTAGTCGTGCATTTTGAGTATTCGAAGGTTGTCGCAAGGCTTGAGAGGTTTTCGATCGCGCGGATTTTTTCTTCGAGAGGCTCCGCTATGATTTTTTCGATTTGCTCGGCATCGATTCCAAAGTATTCGAACTCCACTGAAAAAAAGTCTTCTTTGCTTGGAACGCGGCAGGAAAGGTCAAGCCCTTTTAGCGAGAATGCCGAAAGGACTACTAGAGCCGCGAGCGACAACGCCGCCGCCTTTTTGTGGGAATAAAGATTCATTTGCCCTCCCATAATATGTTTGGAATGATGAGTAAGACTGCCGCGGCGGAAAAAAGAAGCCCTCCGATAATCGCAAGCGACATGCTGCTTTGCGGATTTTTCGAGGGAAAGACGAAGGCGAATGGAATCAACGCCGCAATCGATGTCGCGCTTGTTACGAGGATCATATTCAGCTTTTCCGCCGCGCCGTCGATTATGCTTTTCCGCGACGCTTTTTTGCAACAAGTTTTGCTTTCGCTTCCTTCGCACAATATAATCGAATTGTTCACGCTTGTTCCGAAAAGCACGACGAGCGCGAGAATCGAATTTATATTGAGGGAACGGAAAAACAGCGCGAGGAAAAAAATCGCTCCGAAAAATGCGGGCGGCAGCGCGAGCAAAAAAATCAAGGGCAGCGAAAACGATTCGCTCTGCGCTCCAAGCAGACAATAGAGCAGGGCGAGGACTAGCACGAGAAGCGCCGCGCCGGAAGAGAAGATTTCTTCGAGCGACTTTTTCTTTAGCGAGAGAAAATTGTTTTTTTGCAAAAATGGCGCGAGAGATTTTATTTTGTGCTGTTCTTCTGTCGCGATGATTTTCGCGTCTCTTTTGTTGTGGCGGTATAAAATTGCCTCGTTTTTTGTGTCCAAGAATTTTCCGAATGTGGAAAGCGGCAGGATTCCGTCGTCGGAAAAAATCGGCATCGCTCCGAGCGTCCGCTCGCTAGTAAATTCACTTTTCGGAAATTTAATTTTTAGCGGAATCTCTTTTCCGTTTTCGTAATATGGCAGGCATTCTATTCCTTCGAGCGTGTTTCTTACGGCAAGCGAAATCGCGCCACGGCTCATGCCGTGCTTTGAAATGCGTTCCGCGTCGAACGAAAACAGAATTCCGTCCGTAAAATAATTCGGCGAAAAATTTTCAAAAGTATCTCTCGTGTCGACTTGCAATTTCTTCGCGTCGTCGCCGAGAAAAAGCAAATCGCTTTTTATGGCGAGATGGTTTGAGATCAAGTCTTCGCTTTCGATAAAATGGAATTCGCTTGAAAAATTTTCAAGGATTTCTTGGACTTGCTTTTTGCATTTTTTTATTTCCTTCGATTCGATTTTTAGAAGCAGGCGTTCTGGAAAAACTTGTGGATTTGAAAGCTCGATAAAATCGTCTTTTTGAATTCCTCCGACGCACAGAATGTTTCGCGCGGTTTTGAGATTTTGAATTTTTTCAGTCAGAATTTTTCCCTGCGAAAAAATTTTTTTGACGGAAATTTCGCTTGGAAAATTTATTTGCACGAGAAAATCGTTTTGCGCGCTTTTTGGCTGGAGTTCTTTCTTTAGCGGCAAAAGAAAAACTAAGCTTGCGAAAATCGAGATTGCGACAATGGCGGCGGGGAGAATTTTTATGTCGAGCGTTTTGTCCAAAATGCGCCGATATTTTTTTTCAAGCGTTTTGCTTGCTTCGCTTTTTATTTTGAAAAATTCTTGACGCAAAAACAAAATCGCCGCCGCAGGAATTATCGTGAATGAAAACAAAAGCGAAAAAGCCATTCCGGATATTACGGTGACTGAAAGGTCGCAAAATATTTCGCCTAAAATTCCGTCGATAAAGAAAAGCGGCAGGAAAACTATCGTTGTCGTGAGGGTCGACGCGCTGTTTGAAAGCAGGATCTTTTCAAGGCCTGCGATTGTCGAATTTTGGAATTCTGCGATGCTTTTGGCGGGTGAATTTTTTATTTCACGCGCGATGCCCAAAACTGCTACAATGCTGTTGTCGATTATCATTCCAAGGCAGATTGTGATTCCGGAAAGCGAAATCAAATTTATGCTGCGCTTTGTGGCGAACAATATGAAGAGGGAAAAGAAAATGCTGAACGGAATTACGCTTGCAATGATGGCGGCGATTTTTGCCGAGCGCAGAAAGAAATACAAAAGCGCGATTGTGATTATTATTCCTGCCAGCGCGGAAAGCAATAATGATTTTATCGAGGAGAGAATATTTTTCGAAGCGTCCTCTGTGATGCTTATTTCGAATTTTCCGCCATAGCTTTCATTCATCTCAGATATGCGTGCGCGGATTTTTGAAGAAAGTTTTATCGGACTGTAACTGCTTTTGCAGACGATTTCAACTTGCACGCCGCGCCTTGAATTGTACAAAACGAAAGAATCAAATTCCGACGGAACTTTTTCCACGCTCGCAAGGTCGCGAAGTTTTAGCGTTCCGCCATTGTCGCATTTTAAGGATGTGTTCAGAATGTCATCGAAATTTTTGTACAATCCTTGCGTTTTCAGCAATATGTCATTTTCGCCGATTTGGATTGTGCCGGCAGGATATTCGTAGTTTGACGCGTTCAAACTTTGCGCGATGTTTTCCAGAGAAACCCCGTAGAACGCCACCTTTTCGCTTTCGACCGTCACTTGTATTTCTTCGTCTTGCCCGCCCAAAATTTTTATTTCCGCGATGCCGTCGAGTTCCAAAAGTTTGGTCTTCAATTCTTCGTTGCAAAAATTTGTGGCAAGGCGGATTTCAGAGTTTTTGGGAATGACGCAAATTTTTATTTTTTCGTTTTGCGAAAGATTCAATTTTTGGACGCTCGGCATAGGACAATCTTGCGGCAGCGTTTCCATTGCGGCATCGACAATTGACTTTGCCTCAATGAACGCAAGGTCGATGTTCGTTCCCCATTTTAATTCCGCCTTGATTAGGGAAAGTCCTTCGCGCGTTACGGACTCGCAATTTTTTATGCCTTTGAGACTTGACAAGGCTTCTTCGAGCGGCGCGGTTATCAATGTTTGGACTTCGCCCGCGTCAACCCCTGTGTATTCGGTGGAAAGCAAAATGTGCCTTTCTTTTGCCTCTGGCAAAAAGCCGATGTTTAGCGCGAAAACGCTTATCGCTCCCAAAATTATCGTGAGCAAAAAATACATCATAATTGAAATGGGATGTTCTACGGAATATTTTATTAGATTTTTCATTTCACTTTTTGTTGCAGCTTATTTGAACTGCTTCCTCCATATAATTTTTATTGTCATCGCAAAGCGTTTTCGCAACTTTAAAATTTATGATGCCCTGCGTGATGGAATTGGAATTTTCATTGTTCGTGAATTTACTTTGCGCATTTATGCAGACCAATTTTTTTTCGTTTGCTTCCAATTCTTGCGCGGCGTTTTCCAGCGCGATGCAGAAATTTTCATCCTCATTTTCAAAAATATGATTATATGAAAATATGTTCATATTTTGTATGATTGTTGTCGCGCAGGAATTTTGCGCCGCTACGCTGATTGATTTCATCGCGCTTATTTCGTCTATCGTTTGCGATTCGCTGCTTATGCTGAATACGAATGTTAGCGGCAAATCATGTTCGATGTTCGGCTGATAAATTTGCGGATCGAAGTTCAAATCGCAAAAATCGTTTTTTGCGGAAATTGTCTTGTATTTGCCTCCGACATTGAGCACAAGGCATTCTAATTTCGGCGGCCGCAATTTTTCCAAATTGTTTTTCAAGACGAATTGCTTTTCTTGAACAGGTGTTCCGAAACTGTCCGTGATTTTTGCGGAAACGAAAAGTTTGTAGGTCGCGTTCCATTTCGGACTTTCAGTAAAATTGAGACGCGCGCAGTCAGAAAGATTTCCGCTTTCGTCTAAGTCCGCGACGACTTCGTAAGAAATTTGCGGTTCGACAAAAATGTTTTGCGCGAATTGTGATGAGTCGATTTTCTTGTTAAAGCGAATTTCTATGCTTTTCGAAAAGTCTAGGTTTGCGATGATGTCCGAAATTCTCTCGTAAGTCTTGGAATTATAATCAAATGCGAATACAGAAAATTCCGGCGCCATATAGTCGCCGTGATTTTCAAAATGCCAAGCGAAATCTTTTTCAAAAAAATTGTTTTTGCTGTCTTTCATGCCGCTCGCTATTTTTATCGCGTAAAATGTTTTTTCAAAAAGTGCGCCGTCAAAAAATAGTTCGACCGTATTTTTTGCCTCGTTCCATTTTGCGATGAAATTTTGTGAAGGCGAAATCGAAAAATTTTCATCGAAAGAAAATTCGTCCATTTCTTTTGTGAACGAAATTTTCAAGGTGGTCGTATTGCCCTCTTCGTCCGTGATGTTTTCGATTTTTGAAACTTCAGGCGCACTTAGATCTTCTTTCGTGTAGAATTTTTTCTTGTATTCTTCTTCGAGCGAATTTCCGTCAAAATCTTCCACGCCACTTTGAATTGTTATCTCATAGCAATAGTTTTCCTCGATTTTTTTCACTGGATAAAAAATTATGTCGCGCCCATTGAAAAGAAATTCGCCTGCGATGTTCACATCGTCTTGCGTGAAGAAAAAATTCTCTTTTATGCTCGAAGGCTTCACGGGTGCGGAAAAACGCACTTCGACTTTTTCTTCGTCAATGCGCGAGTCCTGCACTTCCAATCTCGGAAAAATTTTTTCTCCGCACGATGCGAATTCTATCAGAAAAAATGCAGTGAAAAAAATGCGCGGCGCTATTTTATTTTGAGATAAAAACATTTTTCTTCCTCCAAATATTCGTCAAAGTCGTTGGCAAGATAATTTTTGCCGCCGAGAATTTTCAATTCGTAAATGCAGTCTTTTGACAAGTTGTTCCAACAAAGAACGATGCTTTTTCCGTTGGGGCGAATTGAATTCAATTTTGCGGGATTCGCGCTGTTTGGAAAAAACGCGCCAAGTTTGATCGCGCTTTCTATTGATTTGTGGTATTTCTGCGAGATGTCCGACGAAAACTGTATTTTCAAAAAAAGCGTGCCGTCGTCAGGAATGGAAATTTCTGTGATGCAGTTTTCTTGTAGCCGAAGAGAATCCGTTTCAACGGAAGTGATTTTCAGGAAATCATCGTCGCTTGAAAAATAGAAATTTTTTTGCGATTGCATTTCAAGTCCGAAAATGTCCTTCGCGCTTTTGTCGATGGTCAGCAAATATTCTTGCCCGATTTTATAATTTTCATAAGGCGCGTAGATAAATTTGCTTTCGTCGACTTTGAGCAAAACTCCGCCAAGGTTCGCTTCAAAATAAAGCGCACTTTTTACGGAATTAAAATCCATCGGCTTGCTGAAAATTATTCCGAGCGGCTGTTTGCCTCGAAGCGCGGACAGGTTTTGATCTTTTAGAAATGTCGCTTTTTCTGTTTCCATGTTTTCATTTAAAATTACTGGACAGACACAAATCACTTGCGGCCGAATGTGTTCGTTTGCCGCCATGAAATTTTCCGAATAGTCTGTGTGAATTTTGTATCCGTCCGCGCTGAAAATATTTTCGAGCGTCCAAGTGTAGAAAGTGTTGTTCTGCCATTTGTCTTTCGTAATTATTTTGACGCTTTTTTTGTCCAAAGAAAATTCTTTGTTCGCTTGGATGTACGGGCTGATTTTGAATTCTTGCTCGAAGCGCGCGACGTCGATTTCCTTGTTGAAACGGAATTCTAATGCGGCGTCGGATTCTTTTGGTGAAAAGAATTCTTCAAGAATGAAATTTTTTTCTTTTTCCCCGAAAATGAATTTTCGGCTTATGGCGACGCTGTATTCCCTTTCGTCGGCAGTTCGCGCTTGGCCGCGCAATGAAAAATCGTAGGCGCAGCCCGGAATAAATCCACCGATTGGCTTTGCAAGGCATCTTTCGTTTTGCCAAATAAATTCCGTTTCGATTTTCGCGCCGTCTTTTTTCAGCGCGATGATTTTTTCCACAGTCGGGCGCAGCATTTTCGATGAAAAAAAAACTTCGATGTTTTCGCCATTGTAGTAGTCGGCGTTTTCCGCAATCGAAATTTCTGTGTCAAGCCTTTCAAACGAAATTATGCCGCACGAAAAAAATGCTTTTGAAAAAATCGCGAGCAAAAGAAATATGCTCTTCACGCCGCGCACATTTTCTCTAAACTTAAATTGCTTTGACATGCATTCCCTCCCTTAATGCTGACGAAGGATTTTCCACGATTTTTTCTCCGTCTGAAATCCCGCTTTCTATGAAAAAATTTCCGTCGCGCTCCATATCTACGATGCAATTCTTTATGACAAGGATTTCATTTTGCACGGAATAAAATGAAATCCTGTTTCCGTCGCGCTTTAAGACGATGCTTTCAGGCAGAATGAAAAAGTTGCCGGATTTTTTCGTTTGTATCGAGCAGCGGACGAACATTCCGAGCTTGATTTTGTTGTCGTCGTTTTTCATCGGGATTTTCACATTGAAATTTCCAGTCTGCATGTCCGCGACTGGCGCGATGAATTCGATTTTCGCCCGTTGAAAATCATTGAGTGACGAGACTTCAAGTTCTGCCTCAGAGCCGATTTCTATTCCTTGCATATCTTTTTCCTGAATGCTGACGATGGTGTAGGGCGAGCTTACATCTACTATCGTCATGAGTTTTTCGTTTTGCATTACATGCTCGCCGTTTTCAAAATTCAAAACGCCTACGATTCCATCGCTGCTTGCGCGGACAGTCAGATTTTCAATTAGCGTGTTCGTGGACTTGAGATTTTCGCGCGCGTTTTGAAGATTGACTTTTGCGATTTCGATTTCAAGTTGCGCGGAGCGCGTGTTCAGTTCGATGAGCTGATTTCTGCGCTCTTCTTTGTCGTCCGACGGAATGTAGCCTGCCAAAATCAAGTCCTCGTCGCGGAAACCCAATTCTTCGATTTGAATCTTTTTTTGTAGAATTTCAATTTCAGTTTGAGTGCCCTGCGCGTTGAGGCGCATTTGCGCGATGTCCTGCTTTGAAACGCCGCCGACTTCGAAAAGCGTTTCGTTTTTTTCCAAGGTTTCGTTTACAAGGCACAGTTCGTCTTGCTTTTGCGCCAAATTCAGTCTTGAATTTTCAAGCGACATGATTTGGCTGTTTACATTGAGAATCGTTTTCGTCAAATTGTTTTTGCTTGACTCAAGGCTTGCGGCGGCGGAATTTACTTGGTTTTGGTTTTCGCTTCTTTGGATTTCATATTGAATGTTTTTCATCCGCAAAAGTACGTCGCCTTTTTTTACTTTGTCACCTTCCTTGACATTTAGCTCATAGATTGTGCCTTCGACAAGCGCCGTGATGTCGTTCTTTTTACCATAAGTTACAGTTCCGAACGCCTTTAGTTTTGTCGAATGCGGCGTAAGTCGCGCAGTGAACGTTTTCACTTGCGCGAGGTTTTCCTGCGAATTTTCTTTTGAGCACGCGCCGAACGCAATCGTCGTCGCGGCGCATATTCCAATGATTTTCGCAAAGTTTAATTTCATTTTTTTTCTCCTATAAAAAGATTTGCGCGGCTTTTTTCATAAATCTTTAATGCTAGTTAAAATCTTAAGTTGTGTCTTTAAAAGTTCTTGGCTGTTGTACAGGCTCAGGACTTTTATCTTCTCTTCGGCGCAGTCGGTGAGGGCTTCAAGAAATTCTGATTTTTTTATAAGTCCTTCAGAAAGGCGCAGCTCCAAAATCTCAAGATTTTTTTCTTGCAGGCGCAATGTGTCCAAATGCAATTTCAGGTTTTCCGTGTTTTCTTTGATTTTTTCGAGCAAATCCAAAACGGAATTTTCGATTTGCAAGACTGATTTTTGCCTGCTTAAGATTTTCTGCGAAAGCGCGATTTTCGACATTCGCATTTGCGTAAAATATGTCGTGTTCAAATTGCCTTGTCCCGAAACGCTCGATGCCGCGCTGCTTATCCTGTCCTGCGAAAAACCGAGCGAGGTGCTTCCATTCGCAGAAAGCCACGGATTGTTTTCAAAGCCTACGATGAATTTCAGCGTGTACGAAGGAGTCGTAAGAGGGTAGTGCGCGCCCGAAAATTCTATTCCCGCGTTTACGCTGAGGCTTGGCAGAAAAACCATTTTTTGAATGGCGCGCTGCTTTTTCGCAAAATCGATTTCCATATCCAACTTTTTTAGTTCTATGCTGTTTTCGACTGCGCTTCGCACAAGTTCCTCTCCATCGTATTTTGTTTCCAAAAATGCGGAATTTTCGATTTTCGTGCGGGAAAAATTCTCTTTGCAAAACGTGATCTCACTTCCATGCGGCAAAGCCAAAAGCGATTGCATGTCGCGCTTTGCCGATGTCGCTTCGTATTTGTAGGCGTTCAGCTGCGCTTCGATTTGGCTTTTGAAAATGGCAGTTTCAATATATTCGCTTTCGACAATCATTCCTTGCTCGAGTTGGATTTCCGCTAAAGTCAATACATTTTGCGCATTTTTTAAAGCCTCTCTTTGAACGCTGCATTTTTCGAGTGCCAAAACATTTTCATAATACGACTGGACGACTTGGCTTTCAAAATTTTCATAGCGTTTCCTAAAGTCGTAGAAATCCAATTTTGCCTTGTCGATTTGCATCTTGTATTCAAGCGCGGATTTTCCGCCGTCAAAAAACTTTTGCGTAAGACTCGCGCCGATGCTTTTGCTTCTGTGGTCGCTTGCATCGACTGGAACATTGTCGCTTTCTGACCATGAAAATTCAAAGCTCGGCAAAAACGCGCCGACAGACATTTTGGCAAGTTTTACGCCTTGCGAAAGATATTGCTCTTGCAAGTCGTGTTCATTGTCGTAGGCGCGGGCGAGCGCCAAGGCGTCTTGTGCGCTGTGCAAAAAGATCTCGGCATTTAGAGGAAACGTGAAAAAAATCAAAAGCAAAAATCCTGAGATTCGCCCTCGTCTAGTAAAAATAAATATACTAGACGAGAAATTTTTAAAAAATCCCTTTTTCTTCTGTTGTATACTTGAATTATGACTACTTGTTTTCATCTTTTTGCGACAAGTGCCTCTCCGTCTTTTCCATCGTAATCCTTGAGGTATTTTTTCATTCCGTACACGGCTTTTTTGATTTGCTTTACTTGAGTCGCCGCGGAAATTATAGATGCCCTTCCGTCCGTAACGAAGCAATCCTCTACTACGAGTTTTCTATTTTTATCGCAAATTGAATAGTAAACATATATCGAATTGCGCCTGTCCGTGCTTTTGTAATATGAGCGTTGTCGGATTACAATGCTCGCTTCCAACTCGCTTGCGTTTTGATTTGAATTTGCGATAAAATCGTTGATTTTCGCGCTTGCGATTTCTTGGATTTGCCTTTCAATTTCGCTTTCGCGGATATTGTCTACGAAAACTTCCACATTTTTGATTGCGATGAAATTATCGCAAATTTGCGTGTTGTCGAAATTTTTTCGCGAAAAAATTTCTTGCGGCAAAATTTTCAAAAATGCTTCTTCCCCTTGCGATAGAAGCCTGTCTTTTTCTAAAAAAAATTTCCCGTCTTGCGATGGGGCAATGCTGTCATGCGACGAGGCAATTTCCCTTTGCGATAAGAATGCGATGTCGTGAGACAAAGGATGCTCCGTTTGCGATAGAATTTCTTGCGAAAAACAGTCTTTCGCGCCTTGCAATAAAAAAATAGCGAAAATGCAGATTTTTATCGCAAATTTTGCGATATTTTTTGCTTTTTTCATCAAATTTTTCTCCCGATTTTTTTCAATTTTTGTTTGCGATTGCGTCGCGCTTTTCACCATATTCTTGCGATTTTTGCGCCACGCCCAAACATTCCCACAAGAACGCCAAGTCAGAATAGACTTTCGCGCTCGAGCCGAGGGCTTTTTCCGCCGCGCCGAGCATTTGCATGCGGAGTTCGATTTCGCCCTTTTTCGCCGCCACGAGGGAAGCGTAGTAATAAAGCCGCCAGTCTCCTCGGTTTTGCCGCAGCATTTCTTCGATTTTTTGTGTCGCTTTGTCGTATTTCCCATTAAAAATCAGGCATTGAATTAGGTAAGTTTGAATGTCGTAGTTTTCAGAATGTTTTCTTGCTAGGTCGTAAAGAATTTCCTCGGCCTCGTCGTAGCGGCTTTGGAAAAAATTGATTTTGGCTTTTAAAAATTGCGCCTGGTAAAAACTTTTATCACATTTTAAGCATTGGTTGATAAAAACGCTGGAATTGTCGAAGTCCTTTTTGTCGTAATACTCCAGTGCCTTTATGTACAAATTTCCGGCCGCTTTCCTGTCCGCGCATCCGGCAAAACATGCGCAGAGCAAGATGGCAGCGGCGACCTTGAAAAGCCGCCTTTTACTGATAAATATGTCCTCCTATTTAAAAACTCAAGAGCGAAATTTTTAGCAATCCAAGATTACAATGTCTTCGCTTCCAGTCGCTTTTGGTAATACTTCACGCCCGTGAAGAACGGCTCGAATTCCGCCTTCAACGCCGCCACGTCGTTTGAAGTCTTCATCTTGTACATATAGCGCACTGGCAAAAAGTCGCGCACTTCGGCGGGAAGAGTGTCCAAGTCTTTTTGCGAAAACGCCGCGTCAGAATAGAATTTCTTTACGAATCCGATAGTCGGCGCGGTGTCGGCATATTTTGAAAAATTCTTTTCGAGGATTGCGACAAGGCTCGTCCCGTTTGGACTTTCCTTCGTTTCAAAGTCTAAAATCGAAATCAAAATCGCCTTGTGAATGCGATCCGCGCTCCCTTCGCGCGTGATTTCATAAATCGCCGTAGCATTTGAGCCTAAATCCTCGAAGTAAAATGTGTTTTTTGAGGCGAAAAATTTGTCGTAGAATATCGCCATGTCGTCGAAATTGCTTTTCAATTTTGACAGCATCATGAACTTGTTCATGTCATCGTTGGAAATATGTGAAAATTCTGGATCAAGTTCAAAAGCCTCCAAAAACGCCTTTCGTGAATCTGCATAAAATTTATTCGCCTTGTTGGTAAGCCTGTCTACGGCATCCTTGTCATACATATATTTGACAGCGTTTTTTACGAGTTGCCCTGCGACATCATAATAAAGTCCCGCCGCTAAATACGTGATTTCCGCGCCGTAATTTTTGCTGTTTTCCACGCAAAGCTGTTTGTTTTTTTCAAAGGCTTGAGAATCGCCATTGACGAATATTGCCATTTCCGCCATCGTCTGATAGTAATAGCCCTTTGCCTCCGACACTTCTTCGCTTTCGGGAAGTTTTCTGAGAATGCCGCTGGCCTCGTTGAGAAGTTTCGTCGCCTTTGACTTTGAATTGTCTTTTAATGCCTGGATTGCCAAGTCAATTTTTGCGACCGCATCTTGCGTTGTCGGCGCTTCCTTTTTTTTCGCCGCGTTCGCCGACAATACGAAGACCAATGCCAACGCGACCATTGTTGTCATGACTTTTTTAGAATGTGCCATAGTTTTTCCTTTTGCCTTTTTCAAGGCGCTTGAATTAAAAAGGACGGATAAGAGAAAAATGCCGATTTCCATTCGTCCTTCCTGCGTATATATTATAAAGGCTTTTTTGATTTTTTTACTTGTAATTTTAATAATTTTTTGTTATAATTAAAAAAAATTGCTTATAATACTAGTTTTTTGTATTTTTGGGGAAGGATATGGCGGAAGAAAGATATGTGCGCCCGACTTGGGATGAATATTTTATGGAAGTGGCGCGGACAATCGCAAAGCGCGCCACGTGCGACCGAGGACGGAGCGGCTGCGTCATCGCGCGTGACAACCAGATTTTGGTGACAGGATATGTCGGAAGTCCGGCGGGCTTGCCCCATTGCGACGAAGAGGGACATCTTCTGAAGAAAATGGTTCACGACGACGGCTCCACCACGCAGCACTGCGTCCGCACAGTCCACGCCGAGCAAAACGCAATTTGCCAGGCGGCGAAGCGCGGAATTTCGATTGACGGCGGAACGGTCTATTGCAAGATGACTCCGTGCCGTACCTGTGCGATGCTGATCATAAACTGCGGAATAAGGCGCGTAGTCTGCGAAAAGCATTATCACGATGAGGGCGACTCGCTTGAAATGTTCAGGCAGGCGGGAATAAAAATCGAGCATCTCGAGGACGGAGTGCAGACTTACAAGGATATGTAGGAAATTCCGCCGAAGAAAAACTCTCTCTCGTTTTTCTTTCAATCTCGCGAATTGATTTTAACAGGCTTTATCGCGAAAGTTCCGCGACTTCAGCGCAGACTCTCTTCAAGCCACGCGCGGAATTTCTCGTAGTCGTTTTCCATCGGCACGGAATTGTCGGGAAGGCGCATGACGCGCTCGAGGCGTTCGGGGAGCGGCGGCTCTTTTCCTGTCGCCAATTTTACAGTCTGTCCGAATTTCGCGGGGGAGGCGGTTTCCAAGATTATGCCAACGCAGTCTTTCGCGCTGTCTGCCCAATCGGGAACGTTCGGAGTAAGCCCCGGCTTCGTGATGTCAGCGTCGCTCGAAATCTTTGAAAGACCGCCGTCTGCGATTTCCTGCCACGCCTTGTACGCCACCGCGCCGTGCGGGTCTATCGTGTAGCCGCATTTTTCCTGGCAATCGCGAATTGAATCTATAATTCCGTCGTTGTCGAGCCAAAACGCCGCGAAAAGTTTTCTCACTTCTTCAAGTGAATACATGTACGAAATGCGCTCGTAGTTTGAAGGCGCGCCCACGTCCATTGCGTTCGCGAATGTTTCCACTGAAGGCCGCGCCTCGTATTTTGCCGTGGCGATCCAGTCGGGAATTGTGCGGTTGG
This sequence comes from uncultured Treponema sp., assembly GCA_910584475.1. Lineage (GTDB taxonomy): Bacteria > Spirochaetota > Spirochaetia > Treponematales > Treponemataceae > Treponema_D. Next base: position 52,914 of record CAJUBD010000001.1, on the reverse strand, counting down.
AATTCGTAGCCGCGACGAAACCTTCGATCGGCGCGCCCATTTCCCGCGCGATGAGTCCGCTCGTAAGGTTTCCGAAATTGCCGCTCGGAACGACCACGATGATTTTCTTTTCGGGATTTTCGCACTTCGCCTGCAACGCCGCGTGCATATAATAAAAGCTCTGCGGCAAAAGGCGCGAAATGTTTATTGAATTTGCGGATGAAAGGCGGAATCTTTTGCGCAAATCTGAATCGGTGAACGCCGTCTTCACCAATTTTTGGCAGTCATCGAACGAGCCTTTCACTTTTAGCGCTCGGACGTTTCCTGTGAACGTGGAAAGTTGTTTTTCCTGAAGGGGAGAGATTTTTCCTTCTGGATACAAAATCGTAACGTCCAAGCCCTCCACATTGTGGAACGCCGAGCCGACCGCGCTTCCAGTGTCGCCCGAAGTGGCTACCAAAATGTGAAGCCTTCCGTCCTCGCCGCGGTTGAAGTACGACATCGCTCGCGCCATAAAACGCGCCCCGAAATCCTTGAACGCGCATGTCGGACCGTGAAAAAGCTCTAGCACATAGGACGAGCCGTCGATTTTCACGAGGCGCGGATCGAAAGGATACGCGTCGCTGATGAGCGCGCGCAAGTCGCTTTCGGGAATTTCGCCTTTGACATAGGGCAAAATCATTTCGAACGCGATTTTTCGGAAATCGGAATTTTCGCCTGAAATTGTGTCGATGTCGATTTTCGGAAAATTTTCCGGGACATAAAGTCCGCCAGTCGCGGCGTTCATTCCGCCCATCACCGCCGACTTGAAGTCAATCTTTATGCTTTTGTCGCGAGTATCAGTATAAAACATATCAATTCTCCCATAAAAAACCAAGAGCGAAATTGTAATTTTTCTATTGAGCCGGTAAAAGTCGTGCCATTTGTGCGGCTTTTATGCATACATCCTCAAACTAGAGTCCGTAGACAATTTCTTCGGCGAACAGCCTTGCCATTTCTTCCTGCGCGTTCTTGATTGCGTTCCATTGCGACTTGTTTTTCACGGAAACGGATTTTCTCGCCTTGAACAGCACTTTTCCACTCGAAAGTTCCAATGCGCCCACATCGCCTGAAAGCGAGACAACCCAATTTCCCGCCTCGTCCTGGCTCAATTTTTCGGCGTACTTCACGCGTCCGTAGACAACGAAGCGAAAGGTGGAATTTCCGCCCACAAGCCTTTTCGCGTCGGCCTGAATTCTCGCGGAATCGTCAGCGTTCACCGAATTGTGGAAGTCCGCGTTCTGAGCGCCCATAAGTCCGCTTTTCCACAAAGCCGCCGTCAGACTTTGGGTGGAAGGCTGAGATCCGCTGCCGATAATCATTTTTCCATCTTGATTGTAGTCCACTACAGAAACCAAAATGCCGGCACGGCTATTTGTGTTCGTGCGCACATTCCATGCGGCGTTTGCGGAGACACTTTGGCAGAGTTTGACCAATTCAGGATTTGAAGATGAAATCTGCGGAAAGAAAGTTACATGCGACTTTATCGAGAAATTCGGCACTGGCGGCACGAATTCGCAGTTTCCGTTCGCGTCCGTAACCAAAGCCTTTTTTTCGAAAGAAACGGAATCCGCATCGCGTCCCGAAGGAAATTCTGCGGTGATGCTCACGCCTTCGCACGGCTTTCCGTTCAATGTTTCGACGCGAATTTTATACGGCGCGGAAAACGCCTTTCCCTTTGTCGTTTCTTTTGGAGAGGAAATCACCGTAATTTGTGTGTTCTCGAGCAGATTTCGCAAGTCGTCGTCGGGCGTTCTTGCAGTTTGGACAGATGTTTTTTCGTTTTCAGAATTTTTTTCCGTTTCTCTTTCGACTTTTGGCGATTCATGTTTCGTCGACTCACAAGAAACCAATGCGAACGTAAGGCTCGCCGACATGATTAAAGAAATGCAAATTTTACCCGAGTTTTTTTTCATAAATATCCCTCTCTATAAAACTTATTTAATTTTTCACATTATAGCATTTCTAAAAAATAAAAACAAGTGCTCGCGAGAGAAATTCACGCAAATCGATTTTTGCGGGGAAATTGCCATGGCTTCACAAGCCGAGTTTTTCAAGGCGAATCCGTTTTTCCTGGCTTGTGGTTCTGGTATAAATTCTCGTGGTCTCAAGAGAACTGTGCCCAAGTATGTCCGCTAGATCCGGCAGGTCATGGAATATTTCCATATATTCTTTCGCGAAAAAGTGGCGGAAAGAGTGCGCATGGACAATTCCGTGGGCAAAACCCGCCGCCTGTGCGACCGCGTTCATCTCGCGCCAAATCCTCGCCTTGTCGAGCATCGCGTCGCCATTTCGTCCGTGAAATACTACACCGCTTTCTATTCCGCGCCGCCCGCAATAACTTTTGAGCACTTCGCAAAATGGCTCGGGAATGAAAACGTCGCGCGACTTTCCTTTGTTGCTGACATGGCAAACTCCGTTGGCAAGCGACTCCACCGTCACGAACCTCACTTCGTCAATCCTCATACCCGTGGAAGCCAAAAGCCGCATCAAAAGGCGGCATCTTTCCATGCCGAGCCTTTCCGCCGTTTCCAAGAGCTTTTCGTATTCTTCCCTCGACATTATGTGGTCAAGGTTAGTGCGGCGCTGAAGCCTGAACGCCTTGATTCGCAGGTGTCCTTGCCCATGCCAAGCGAGGAATTTGTTTAGCGGAATCATCATGCTGTTTGCTGAGGATTTTTTGTATGTGCGGGCTAGGAATTCCTTGTAGTCGGCGAGCGCTTCTCTCGTTGGGACGGCGCTTCCGCGTCCGTCCATAAATCGTCCGAACACTTTTACGGCGTAGACATACTTTTCGACCGTCGCGGGCGAGCCTACGATTTCGGAAAGGTATGCTGAAAATTTATTCAATTTTTGACTTGATATAGAATTCATAAATTTCCGCTTTTCTTTTGAATTTGACAATGAAATACAACATTACATTGATTTTGTCAAGAGAAATTCCAAAAAAATTTAAAATTCTTTTAGAAAAACCACTGTTGAAAGTCATGGTTCATATTCTTTCAATACAGAAAATCGCATTTAGTGAAAATCTTGCTTCCAAAGCATCGCGCTTTCCGTCCGCAAAACGGCAAGCGATTGTCAATGTAATGTTGTAAAACATTGATATAGACAATTTTTTTAGGAGGAACGAAATGTTTTCTAAAAGCGGAAAAGAAAAATCGACAAGGCTCGAAAAGCCGCCGAAGCGTGGCGCGGGCGTAGACCTTTCAGACGTGATAAAGGGAATGCAGAAGGCGGTGAACGACGCGCAGAAGACCCTTGAAACGCACCACTTGAATTCGCTTCGGCAGTTTTTCCACGAGGACGGCGAGCCTAAGACTTTGGAGCTGCATTTGTCGGATAACAACTATCTTGAAATACCTGTGCTTTCGATTGCGAGCCATAACAATCTCATAATCGACAGGCTTTCGATGGAATTCGACGCGAAAATCGAGCAGGTGGAAGCGAAGGATGTGGAGGACGCGCTGGAATCCCTTTCCAATGACGAGGGCGGCTATTCGGGCGAAGAGACGGAGCGTTCCGCGAAATTCGCGATAGGATTTTCCGGCGAGCCGAATTCCAATTCGGTGAAAGTGAAGATTGAATTTCGTTCCACGGAAAGGGCGGAAGGTCTTTCACGAATCTTGGACGAATACAACAAGCTCATCGTTCCGTTCAAGGCGGCGGATGGCGAGGACAATTCCACATGGAACAAGCATGGAAGTGAAATAGGCATCCACAAATAAATGAAATGCGGCCGCCTTTCCGCGGAAGACGGCTGTAAATAAATTTTAGGAGGTTTTTCCTATGGGAAAAATTGCGGAAATGATGGGCGGGCTTCCGATGAACGAACTCATCGCGCAGCCCTTGACATCGGTCGTTTCTGCGCAGCGCGACTTGGCGCAGACGATGATAGCGTATGTGAACGAAGTCGGCTTTGACAGGAGCGAAGACCCTAAAAGCACGGCGGCGCGAATGCTCAAGTTCGACATGACGAAGCCTGTCTTGACGGACGAGGGCGTGAGCACGACGGACGTGAGTTTTCAGGCGCCCGTGCTCGGACTTTTGCCGATGCCGGCTTTGCTTGTCGACCATGTTACGATTGACTTCCAGATGGAGGTTTCCGCTTCGGAGTCGAGCAAGTCGTCTTCCGAAAAAGAAGGCAGCTTCAGCGCGTCTGGCGGATGCAGATGGTTCAAGGCTTCCGTTTCGGGCAAGGTTTCTACGAGCAAGGAAAACACTCGCTCGACGAACCAGAGCGCGAAGTACCAAGTGCACGTGGAGGCGAACCAACAGCCTTCTACGGAATGTATGAACAAGCTGCTCGACATGTTCGCGCAGTGCACGGAACCTGTTGACGTTCGCGAAGGAAAGAAATCCGGCGGAGCGCAGCAGGCGGCATAAAAACTATCAGGAGGACTTATGGCTGAAAGCGAAGCCGGAATGAAAAACACCGTTAATGACATATCAATCGCAGAACTGATTGCCGCACCGTTAAAGGCCGCGTCAGACGCTCAGCTGGACTTGGCGCAAAGTACGGTCGAGTTCATAAAGTCGATGGGAGTGGAGAAAAATGGCGACGGGAACGAATGTGTCCGCAACATAGATTTCACGCTCGAAAGCCCGAAGGCAGGCGGCGGAATGAACGAGTTTCGCATACGCGCTCCGCTTTTGGCCGTAGTTCCCCTTCCAAACCTCGCGGTGGAGGAAGTTAACGTGGATTTTCAAATGGAAGTGACCTTGACATCGAAAACCGATTCAGTCGGCGAAAAAGAGGGCGAGGTAACGATCTGCGGAAAAGTCACGTCCAGCGCGTCGCAGACTAGGGAAACAAACCAAAGCGCGAAGTACCACATCAATGTCAAGGCCGCGCGCCAGGAAACTCCCGAAGGGCTTGCCCGCATACTGGACATAATGGCCGCGAGCGTAGGCGGGCAAGTGGGAGGGGAGTGATTTCCTCATCCGCGTGCGGACGAAATCAACAGTATCGCTGTCGGGTTTTATCACCTTATTACGATGCAAGCGTCGGGGTATGAAACCCTCCGCACGTATCAAACGTCATGGGAAATTGAGATTTCCTGTTTTCGTGATGGATGTTTAAAAATGGAGGATGGTTTGCGCCGCTGTTTTTGAACTCTCGTTCGTATAGCAAACTTGATGAAAAGCCAATCGTGAAAGCCGCAGTCTTTCTGATTGCTAAAAATTTTGCCCTTGACTTTTCCATATAGGAGAAAAAATTATGGGAACACCTACAAATGAAAGCCGCCAAAAGGTTATGAAGACGCTCGGCGAGTACGGGTGCTACTTCTTGTCGCTCGTCAAGTACGCGGAAAATTTGACTGGCAAGCGAATTGACGCTGTGGCCGCATATATTTCCGCGTTGGAAAAAGGCTGGACCAACGGGAACGCGCTCATGCTCAATCCCGCCGCCATACTTTCGGAAATGACGGGCTTGGTTTTCGGCGTGAAAAAAACCGAGGCGGACTACAAGGCATCTTCGGGCGAAGTGGAAATCCTCATGTACGAAAGCGGGAACTACACGCACTTCGTCCTGGGCGACGGGATAGGCGGCATCGCCTACGACCCGCTCGGGGATAATTCCTTCACGGTCAGGAACGGTCGCCTCTCAAGCAAACGGATATTGTTCCGCGTTTAACTTCGAGAACAAATTGGCAGAAAAATCTGCGGGCGGAAATCATCCTGCCCGCAAACTTGAAAAACACAGGAGAAAAAAATGACAGACAAAGAAATTCATGATGTCGTAAAAAACACAAAACTTTTGCTCAGTTTTGGATCGGCGGACTGTTTCGCAATTGTAAAAGAAATCAGGAATCGTGTGATGGAATTTTGCGAAAAGGACGCATACATTTCCTATCTTGAGACAAGGGATTCTGGCTTTGTTTATCTTGACGCGGAAACATTGAAAGGTAAGCCCGGCACTTATATCGACGAGAAAACAAAAAAAGTCCTCAACGACGATTGGGAAGCGGTCTATAAAAAAGCGATGGAAAATTGCGACTGCATGCTGTTCATAATTACAGAAGCGTGGCTTAAATCAAAGTGGTGCTGGCAAGAATTGGCGTGGTACAATAGAGAATCGGTAGGTGGCGGATTCGGCCGTAAAAGGCTGACTTTGCTTTTTCTTTGTGAAGAAAAAGCCCTTGACTTGGTGCGTCGCGGTGCTTCAAGAGATTTTCCTGAATGCGGTAAGAACGGTGTAAATTTTGAGGATTTCGCAAGAAAGCTTGACGATGAAAACACAATCAGTTTCAAATTGCCGCCCTCCGACAGTCCTGACAGATTCGACGATGTAGCGTGGAAAGCAATTCAGCTGATCGCGAAACGCCGCGCCCTTTCCAATGATGGAAAAAAACAAATCTGATTCCTAGGAATCAGTCCGCAGATACGAAAACAAAAAGTCTCGAGGAAAAAAATATGGAAACGAAATACAAAAAAGTGCTTGCCGTATCTGCGGCTCTGTTTCTTGCGCTGTGTTCCGCCGCATTTGCCCGCGACTACAGGACGGGAATCTTCATCACGGACTTGTACGACCTCGACCAAGTTGACAGCACCTTTTCCGCGGACTTTTGGATTTGGTGCGTATACGACGGCGATGAAACCGACTTCAACGGCACGCTCGACATTATGCACGAAAGCAGTTGCGACTTGAGAATATATTCCTCCGACAAAGTAAAAATGCCGGGGGAAGAAGAGTTGTTTTGGATGCAGCAGAAAATCCTCGCGAAATTCCAATGCGAATGGAATATGCGGAATTTCCCGTTCGACGTGAACACGCTGAAAATCGAAATCGAGGACAACCGCATCCGCGATGAGGTGAACTTTTTGCCCGACGGCATGAATTCAGGCGTATCTGAAATCATTGACATCGACGGCTGGAAAATATCGGGATTCACTTTGACTGAAACGCCTATGAGTTACAATACGAACTTCGGAAATCCCGAAATCGATGAAGGCGGCTCGGGAATATATTCGAGGCTTTGCGCGGAAGTGACGATAAGGCGCGTGAATCCATGGATAACATTTTTCAAGTTGACGGCATGCGTGTACATATCCATATTGATTTCCGTCCTCGCGTTTTTTATGAAGCCCAATACGGACTCGAGGATTTCGCTGCCATGCGCGGCGTTGTTCGCGGTGATGAGCAACAAATATGTAGTGGAAGCCGCCGTTCCTTCTACTACCGCGCTTACGCTTTTGGACTCAATACACACGGCTTCGTTGGCGGTCATATTGGCGATTTTGTTCGTCATCATAAAGACCGACGGAATGCGCGCGACAGGAAATGAGAAATCCTTGCGACAAAGCATGAAAATCGACAGACTCGCGGCTCTGGCAATTGCTGTGGCGTATATGCTCCTCAACGCCATGCTTTTGGTTTTGAGATAAAACCCGCCGTTAAATTCGCTTTGATGCTCTTTACCGTCGATGACGAGCATCAAAGCCGCCCGCAACAACGATAAATTCCGTCGGCAATGACGACAATTGTCGAAAGACTATGAAGGCAAATGTCGGCGGTAATTGGCATACTCGCCGAAAGACAACGAACGCCATTACCGTCGGCAACGATGATAGATGCCCTCGGCAATTGGCATCGAAGTCGGACGGCGATAAATGTTTTGAAATTAAAGTCGAGTTTTTCGCTTTGTTTGAAAGATTTGTCCTGTTCCCTTTAACTTGCACAAAGCGGAAAAAAGTTGTATCATTTGCCTTATGAGAATCGCGGAAATCTATCTTGGAAATCTCGCTTACAACATCGCGCAGATAAGAAACAATTTGCGTCCGGGCGTGAAAATCTGCGCCGCCGTCAAAGCCGACGCTTACGGGCACGGAGCGGTGCGGTGCGCGAAAACCGTCATTGAATGCGGCGTGGAATTTCTTTCCGTCGCCACGGTGGACGAGGGAATCGAACTTCGCGAGGCGGGAATATCGCATCCGATTTTGGTCTTGAGCCTTTGCGATGCGGAGGAAATGGACGCGCTTGTAAAAAACAATCTCACGCCGCTCGTCGGGGATGTCGAATACATAGACTTGATTGAAAAAGCGGCGAAAAAAATTTTCAATTCAAAATCAGAAAAAAATTCCGAAGGCGCGATTTCCGCAAATCAGGAAAAATTCATCGTCCATCTTGCCGTGGACACTGGAATGGGAAGAATTGGATGCCTTCCTTGCGATGCGAAAGATTTGGCGAAGAAAATCGCCGCATCGCAATTTATCTCGCTGGGCGGGGTTTGCACGCACTTTGCGAGCGCGGACGAAACTTCAAAAAAATATCGCGATTTCGCGCAAAGCCAAGTTGAAAAATTCTCAGCCGCGATAAACTCGATTCGCGCTGAAAAAATCGACGCGGGAATTGTTCATTGTTCGAGCAGCGCGGCGTTGCTGGACCGTCCTGAATGGCAGTTCAACATGGTTCGTCCGGGAATAATTTTGTACGGCTATAACGCGGGAAAAATCACATCGGAATATTTGTCGCAAAAAGGAATTAAATTTGACATAAAGCCCGTAATGGCCCTTGTCACGAACGTAAGCGCGCTCCGGCATTTTACAAAAGGCATGAGCGTCTCTTACGGATGCACTTGGACTAGCGACAAGGAAACGAAAATCGCGGTTTTGCCGATTGGCTACGCCGACGGACTTTTGTGCCGCTCTTCGCCTGGAATCGAAGTCGCGATAAACGGAAAAAAATATCCGGTGCGCGGACGCGTTTGCATGGATCAATGCATGGCGGAAATCGGCATGAAAAGTGACGTAAAGCGCTTCGACCGCGCGGTGATTTTCGGGCCTGAAGAAAGCGGCGCGCTTTGCACGGCGCAGGACTTGGCGGACGCGCAGGGCACGATTCCCTACGAAATACTGACTTGCGTCTCGAAGCGAGTGAAGCGGGTTTATCTGTGAAAAAAATCGAATACAATTCGCCTGCCGCGCTCAAGGCATTCCTCGAGATGAACGGGCTTGGAATGCAAAAAAAATTCGGACAGAATTTTCTCATAAACGAAGGCGCGAGAAAAAAAATCATCGCCGCGCTTGGAATGGAAAAAGGCGCGCGTGCATGGGAAGTAGGGCCGGGTCTTGGCTGCATGACGCGCGAGCTTTTGGAAAGCGGCGCGAACGTCACGGCGTTCGAAATCGACCGCGGTTTCATTTCCGCGTTGAAGAATTTTTTTTCCGAAGAAATTGCCGAAGGCAATTTCAATTTGCTTGAAGGCGACGTCCTGAAAAACTGGCGTTCCGAATACGAAAAATGCGCTCCTCAATTCCTTTTCGGAAATTTGCCATACAATATCGCCGCCGCTTTCATCGCTCAGACAATCGAGCGCGGCGCGCGCTTTGAGAGATGCGCGTTCACGGTGCAAAAGGAAGTGGCGCAAAGAATGAGCGCGAAGCCTTCCGAAAAAGACTATTCGTCGTTTTCGGTTTTGTGCCAATGGGCTTACGATGTGAAGACGATTTGCGACTTGGGAAGAGCGAATTTTTGGCCGCGCCCGAACGTGGATTCGCGTTCAGTTTTGTTCATAAAAAAGGTGGAATTTCCGCGCTGTGAGAATCCTGACTTTTTCGTGAAAATGCAGCGCGCGCTTTTTTTAAGCCGCCGAAAGACGGTAAAAAACAATTTGCAAGCCTTCCTTCGCTCTTACAATTTTACAGGCGATGTGGAAGAAATTCTTCGAGCCGCGAAAATAAAGGAAAGCGCGCGAGCGGAAGAACTTTGCGTAGAAGAACTATTGCACTTGTCAGACTTCGCCAATGATGCTATAATCTAATTTTATGGGCGTAAAAGAAAACCTTGCGGAAATAAAAAACGAAATAGACTCAATTTCAAAAAAATGCGGACGACTTGATAAAGTAAAGCTTGTAGCCGTGAGCAAATTTCATCCTGCTTCCGCCGTGCTCGAAGCGGCTAGGGCGGGGCAAATTCTTTTCGGCGAAAACCGCGTTCAGGAGGCCTCTCGAAAATTTGACGAAGTCTCAAAACAATTTCCGGACGCGCAACTTCACATAATCGGGCAACTCCAGCGGAACAAAGTAAAAGAAGCCGTTCGCATCGCGACTTGCATCGAAAGCGTTGACCGCATCGAACTTTTGGACGAAATAGAAAAGCGTTGCGCCAAAATCGAAAAAAAAATCAAAATCCTTTTCGAATATCACACCGGCGAAGAGTCGAAGTCGGGATTTGAAAGCGAAGAGGAAATCCGCGCCTCGCTCAAGAATTTTGCAGACGGAAAATATCCGCATATAAAACCAAGCGGCTTTATGACGATGGCCCCTTTCACCGAAGACGAGAGCGCAATCCGCGCCTCGTTCAAAAAACTCCGCGCGCTTCGGGATTCTCTTCAAGGCGAATTTCCGCGATTCGACTTGCGCGAACTTTCCATGGGAATGAGCGGCGACTTTAAAATTGCGATAGAAGAAGGGTCGACGATGGTAAGAATCGGAACTGCGATTTTCGGCGCTAGGGAAATCAAATGAAAAAAATCGCTTTGCTCGTCCTGCTTGTCTCATGCGTCTCTCTCTTTCCGGTTTGCGCCGATGATTTCACAGTGGAAGGCGCAGAGCCTTACGACACGAAAGTCACGCCGCAGTGGCTCAAGGATCTTCGACGCGGCGAAATCATAACGCTCGGATCTTGGCCTTTCACGCTCTTGCTTACGTCTCTCGGATATTCTCTGATTCAAGTCGGGGCGCACAATTTTGATTTCAGCTATATGCGAAATCCATTTTCCACGGTCGGCGGCGATTATTCTGAAAGCGAGACTTTAGGACTGATTTTTACTTCGCTTGGAATAAGCGTTGGCGTCGGCATGGCGGATTTCATAGTCAATCTTGTGAAGCGGAAAAAAGCCGAGAAAAACAATTCTCGTCAAATGGAAAACATCTCTATAACCCCGCTTGAAGGCGGAAACGATTTTATTTTGCAGGACAGGAATCCTGAAATAATTTTCGGGAATTTGGAAAGTGCCGTTTTTTAGCCAAAAAGTTCCAGACGATTTTCAAGGCTCGGAACGAATCGACAAATACATCGCCTCCCTTCCAAACGGGTTCAACCGCTCGAAATTGAAAAGCGGAATCCATGAAATTCTCGTGAACGGGAACAAATCCAAGCTTTCTGGAAAAATCCGCGCGGGCGACCAAATCGACATTCAATGGGAAGACAACATTCCCGACAACATAGAGCCGGAAAACATTCCGCTCAAGATAATTTTTGAAAACGACGACGTTTGCGTGGTAAACAAAGAGCAGGGAATGGTAACCCATCCTGCGGCAGGAAACTGGAGCGGGACTTTGGTAAACGCATTGCTTTTCCATTTCGGCATGGGCGCGATCGAGCAAGTGAAAGAAGGAAGCGCGCAGGAAATCCTCGCCCTCCGCCGCCCTGGAATCGTGCACCGCCTCGACAAGGACACGAGCGGAGTGATAATCACCGCGAAGCATCGTGACGCGGAAAATCATTTATCGCAGGAATTCAAAAAGCGCAATGCGCAAAAAGAATACATTTTGATTGTGCGCGGTTGCCCGCCAAAACGCGACGGCATAATCGACACCCTTATCGTGCGAGACGGCGCGGACAGAAAGCGTTTTAAAGCCATCGATGAAAGCGCGGCGAAAAATTTGCGTTTCGGGGAAGACGCGGTGCGCTTCGAGCGGCGAAACCTGCCGTGCGGAAAAAGGGCGGTGACACTCTATCATGTCGTCGCCATTTATTCTAACTACACTTTGATTCGCGCGAAACTTTTGACAGGGCGCACGCACCAAATCCGCGTTCACATGAAGTATTTGGGATGCCCAGTTTTGGGCGATCCGATTTATTCGAAAAAGGACAGTCTTTTCCCCGACGCGACGATGATGCTTCATTCGCGCATTTTGAAAATTCGTTTGCCTGGAGAAAAGGACCTTACGACATTCAAGGCCGCCGTTCCCGAACGCTTTAAAAAAATGATTGCGCTTTTGCGTGAAAAATATCCTCGCGCATACCGTTCAAAAGGAATAAAAGCCAAAGAAGACAATCTCGAAAATATATGAATTTGTGATGTTTTGTCGCATAATTGTATGAAAAAGTATTCAATTGCAGAGTGTTTCTAGGCTCGCTACGCAGACCAATGTTTTTTTTTCGTATACTGAAAAATGAATTTTATCGCAAGGAAAATTTCATGGAGAATATAAAAATCATTCACGAGCCGAATTCGCTTGAGCCTTTCGTAATTTTGGAAAAGCTTTCTGGAATGCCGAGCGCGCCGCTTTTTGAGGGCGACGAGCGAAACGCGCTTTTTGAAGCCGAAACGCTTTTTCCGCAGATAAAAAATGTCAAAGGAAAGAAGAAAATCGAATGCGGGCTTTTGCACAGAATCGACACGCCGACGCGCGGGTTGCTCTTGATTGCGACTTCCCAGGAATTCTACGACCATATCATTTTATCGCAAGAACGTGGCGACTTTGTAAAGACATATTTCGCCGAATGCGCTTGCGATAAAAAAAACGCGGAAAAACTCAAGGGGTTTCCAGACTTGCCTGAAATTTGCGATAAGGTAGGCGAGGGAGCTTGCGACAAGGATTATTCCCAATCGCAAAACCATTTTGTGCGCGCGCAATCGCAATCCACAAAAAATCAATCGCAAGTGATTTCCTCGTACTTTAGGTTTTATGGCGAAGGAAGAAGGGAAGTGCGCCCTGTGCTTGACGGCGGCTCGAAATTTGCGATAAAAAAAATCGGCGTGAAAAACCTCTATTCCACGCAAGTTGAATTTTCATATTGCGATAAAGATTCCGCGCAAATAAAATGCGAGATTTCAAAAGGTTTTCGCCACCAAGTGCGATGCCATTTGGCGTGGCTGGGATTTCCAGTCGTCGGAGACGCGCTTTACAACTATGATTTTCGTTCGAGCGGCGAAAAATCCGAAATGCGATTTTTTGCGATTGGACTTGAATTTCCAGACATGCTTTCGCGGAAAAAATTCAAGTTTGAGATGATACCGTATTCCTAAATTTTGGCGAATGTTTGGCTTATGCAATTCAAAAAAACGCTTGACCAAAATCGCAATTTTTGATAGAATTATTTCATGGAAATGCCCGGATGGCGGAATTGGTAGACGCGCTAGGTTCAGGTCCTAGTGGGAGCAATCCTATGAGAGTTCAAGTCTCTCTTCGGGTAAGGTTAATTCTTTGTAATGCAAGGTTGCGTGGAGAGGGGCGTCATTGGCGGAAGCGAGGTGTGTCTGTCCAAGGTTCTGTGCGCAACACAAAGTTACGTGTCAATTCAAAACGCATTTCATAAGCCCGACAATGATTCCGAGCAAGGCGCAAAGCGTGACGGCATAAATCCAAATCGGAAGGCTTCCATCGCCTGAAAATTTTCCTCGGAGGGATGCATCCGGGGAAGAATGCCTTTTGTGCAGGAAAAAATGACCTTTTTTGTCGGCGGCGTTCCTAGCCTGTTCAATCGTGTCAAAACTTGTGATTCCGCCCTTGTCCTTTCCGGCATATCCGCAAGAAGGGCAGCCGTTCAAGAATGCGTTGGACGAGCCTGTCTTTCCGCAGACAGGGCATCGCACCGAAGAAAAGAAACGCCCGCATTTTTTGCAAAAGCGAGCGTTTTGCGCGACTTCCGCGCCGCAGTTCTCGCAAAAGAATTTCGCCTGCTTTTTCTCCATCACTCAGTTCCCAAATTGTTCACGTCGTAGCGGTAGATTCTCCAAATTCCGTCGCGCTGACGCACATGGTAGACATATTCTTTTTTCTCGCTGAAATTTTGGTATTTGAACCATTCGTAGACCGTCACGGTTCCTTCAGTCTGTGAATAGTTCGTGCGCCTTATCTCGAAGCGTTCTGGAACGGCCACGATGTCCGTGTCGATTCTGTCGGACATCAAAGCCGCTTTGTAGTCAGCGAGCATTTGCTCTACGTCTTCAGCCGAGGCAGAAGTGAAGCGGCGGTTTCTCTGTGGGTCGGACTTGAACATCGCCTCGAGGTCGATGTAAAGGAAGAATTGATCCCAAAGTGACTTTTGCCGCGCTACGATTGTCTGCTCCACGACTTTGTCGGGCGAAATGGCTTGAGGCCGCAGAATTTCCACCGTATCTTCCTTCACAGGAATCATCGCGGACGATGCCGCCGAGGGAGCGGGGCGCAGTTCGAGCATCAAGCGATTTGACTTTAAATCCAAATATTTTGATTTGTAAAGTTCTGGATAAAAGCGCAGTTCCAAATAGTACACGCCAGGTTCGTCGAATTTGAGGTATTCCTTTGCGTTTTCCACGAACGAATATTCTTCCCCCGGCTCAAGCGCGATTTCACGGAAATAAACGGTGCTGCTTTTCGTGCGCTTTTCCACGATTTCGTCTGTCTGCTCAAGTTGCGTGTTTCGCGCGGTGAACGCAGAAAAGTCCACGCTGAACATTCGATCGTCCGCAAGCTTGAAGCGCAGCGTTTCAGGACCTGAATTCCTTATCGTGATGTGGACGTTTATCGGATTGCCTTCGACATTTTTGGGATAGTAAATTGTCCTGTCATAAAATCGGATCAAAACCTCCGCCTCAGAATAGTCTTGGGCATTTTGCGCCGATTTTTCAGAATTTTGCGCGAAAAGGCTATTGGAAAAAATGCATAAAAATGCTACAATGCTCGCGGTAATGAAACGTTTCAACTTTGACCCCCGAAAGTTAAGTAATGGGTAATGGGTAGTAAGTAATATTTTAACAGAAAAATTATTACATATTGCTCATTACCTATTACCTAATTTTAATTGTCGGAATTTTTTATGAATACATTAGATAAGAATAATTTGAACGAAAGACTAAAAAATTGGCAGGAAATGGACCGCGCCATACAAGGTATTTGCGATAAAAAAATCTCGCTTCCGGCGCAAGTCGAAGGACTGTGCGGAGCGTTGCCTTCTTTTTTCGTTTCGTCATTTGTCGCAAAAAAAATATCGCAAAAAATCATCGCAAGTCAATACGGTTCGGATGAAGACTTGGCGCGAAGTCTTGATTTCCTTGCGATTGTTCCGACAGAAAAGGACGTTCTTGAAATATCGCAAGACTTGAAAAGCGCGATTGGCGAAGCGCGGATATTTCAGATGCCGTGGTGGGGAACGATTCCGTATCGCGCTCTAGGAAAAGGAAGCGCGGTTTTTGGCGAGCGGGCGGCTTTTCTTGCGAAATTGGCGCAAGGCGAGAATTCCCCGACCAACAAGATCCCGCGCATATTTATCGCAAGCCAAAGGACGTTCCTTTCGCCGCTCCCGAATCCGGAAAGCGTAAGAAGCCTTGCGATAAATCTGAAAAAAGGACAGGCTGTCGACACGGAAAATTTAAGCGAGCGTTTGTCGAAAATCGGCTACACTCGCGTTCCAAAAGTGAGCGTGCAGGGAGAGTTCGCTTTGCGCGGCGAAGTGCTCGACATTTTCGCGCCGTCCGAAGACGAGGCTTTCCGCATTACGCTTGACTTTGACAAAATCGAAAAGATAAGGACTTTTTCCACGGAAACTCAGTCCACTATTTCAAGCGTCGAAAAAATTTTCATTCCGCCGATGAAAGAAGTTTTGTTTGACGAGGAGACCGTCGCGCATTTGCGAAAAAAAATAGAGGAATATGAAGAAAATGCGCTTAAGAATGTTCAAGAGAGTCTAGAAAGTTTCTCAAGTTGTGAACAAAAGGATAATAAAATTATAAAAAATGGCACATATTCAGAAAATTTCGAGGAAATTCGCGGGGATGAAAAAGTCTTTTTGCCTTTTACGAAAAAAGCGAAGGATGTCCTTGCCTCAAGGCTCGACGAACTTGAAATTTCTGGACGCGCGGCGGGCGAAGAGCTTTTCTATCCGATTTTGTATGAAAAAAAATATTCGCTTTTGGACTACATCGGAAAGAGCGCGACGGTCTTTTATTACGACTATGACAGGCAGAAAAATGCGGTGGCCGCGCTGCAAAGGGAATTCGAGGCGACATATAGAAAGGCGAGGGCGGAAGAGCCGGTCTTTCCGCCTTCGATGGCTCTTTTCGATTTCGACGAGATTTTGTCGCGACATGAAAATTCGTTTTTTTTCAAGACGCTTCACAGTGAAAATTCCGATGAAACGAAATCCGATTTTATCGCAAGCGTGAATTCCGAAAAAAGCGAAAATTCTAATTTTATCACAACTGAAAAATCTGCGAAAATAAAATCCGTGTCCAATTCAATCGCAAGGACTATCGCGTTTCAATCGCAAAATTCGCAGAGTTTTTTCGGAAACATAAATTATCTCAAAGAACAGATTTCAAGGCTGAAAGGCGAGGGCTACGCGATTTTCATTTTCTGCGACAACGAAAACCAGACGCAGAGAATATCGCAAATTTTGGGAGAGGAAATTTTATCGCAAGATGGGCGAGAAAATCAAGGCGAAATATTTTTGATTCCGCAGGCGATTTCGCAAGGATTTTCCATCGCAAGCGAAAAGATTCTCGTAATCCAGGAAAACGAGATTTTCGGCAGGCGAAAGCGCGTTCCCAAATCCATCCACAGCGCGAAAAGCCGCGCCATCGACACGTTCGTGGAACTCAATCCCGGCGACTATGTAGTGCATGCGAGCTACGGCATTGGACTTTTTAAAGGAATAGAACGCATGAAATCGGCCGGACAAGAGCGCGACTACATAAAGCTCGAATATGCCGATGACGACATCGCGTTCGTGCCGATCGAGCAGGCGAACTTGGTGCAACGCTACATCGGCAACGAGGGCGAAAAGCCGCGACTCGACAGGATTGGAAGCAAGGCTTGGGAAAACCGAAAGAATCGCGTCAAGCAGGCGGTGGAAGAGCTGGCGCAGAAGCTCATCGATTTGTATTCGCGCAGGAAAACTTCGCGGGGATTCGCGTTTCCAAAGGACAACGAATGGCAGGCGGCGTTCGAGGCGGCGTTTCCTTATGAAGACACCGCCGACCAGATTACCGTCACGCAGGAAATCAAGGCGGACATGGAGCGCGATGTTCCGATGGATCGCCTGATTTGTGGCGACGTGGGCTATGGCAAGACCGAGATTGCGATGCGGGCGGCGTTCAAGGCGGTGCTCGGCGGAAAGCAAGTGGCGTTTATGGCGCCGACTACGATTTTGGCGGAGCAGCATTACGAGACATGCGTCGAGCGTTTTAAGAATTTCCCGGTTACGATAAAGGTTCTCTCGCGCTTTGTTTCCGCGTCGGAACAAAAGAAGATTTTGGAAAGCCTCAAAAGCGGCGGCGTGGACATTTTGGTTGGCACTCACAGGATTATCCAAAAGGACGTGCATTTCAAAAATCTCGGACTTATGATAATCGACGAGGAGCAGAGGTTCGGCGTAAAGGACAAGGAGCGGCTCAAAGTGATGAAAAACAACATCGACTGCCTTGCGATGAGCGCGACTCCGATTCCGCGAACGCTCCACATGAGTTTTTTGAAAATCCGTGACATGAGCCTTTTGACGACACCTCCGCAAAATCGTCAGGCGATTGAGACCGTAATCGATCCTTATGACGATGAGCGTGTGGCAAAGGCGATTCGATTTGAAGTGGAGCGGGGAGGGCAAGTTTTCTTTTTGCACAACCGCGTGGAAACTTTGGAAGAAACGCGCCGACATCTTGAACAGATTGTGCCGGAAATGATGGTGGACATCGCTCATGGTCAAATGTCGAGCGACGAGCTTGACGACATTTTCCGAAGGTTCAAGCTTGGCGGATTTCATGTGCTCGTCTCCACGACAATTATCGAAAACGGAATCGACATTCCGAATGTAAACACAATCATAATCGATCGCGCCGATATGTACGGAGTGTCGCAGCTCTACCAACTCCGCGGACGCGTCGGACGAAGCGACCGAAAGGCCTATGCGTACCTTTTTTATCCTGAGCACAAGGTTTTGAGCGAAATCGCTATGAAGCGGCTTCAAGTGATTTCAGACTTTACGGAACTCGGCTCGGGATTTAAAATCGCGATGAAAGACATGGAAATCCGCGGGGCTGGGAATTTGCTTGGGCGCGACCAAAGCGGCAACGTCTATTCCGTGGGATTCGACATGTATTTGCGGCTTTTGAACGAGGCCGTAGAACGGCTTTCCGCGTCGGAATACGTTCCGCAGAGCGAAGTTTTGATGGAACTTGAGTATACGGGATTCATTCCGGATTCATACATCCAAAATCCCGAGGAAAAAATGGAAATCTACAAGAAGATTGCCGGAATCACGAGCCGCGAGGAACTCGACGCGGTGTATGGTGAACTGCTCGACAGATTCGGCGGCGTTCCAGACGAAGTTATGAGCCTTTTGACTCTTTCGGAAGTGCGCATAATCGCGGACTCGCTTTTCATCACTTCGATAAAGGAAAAAAGCGGAGTCACGAAAATTGAATTCGGCAAAGTGGGCAACATCAAGATAGACCGCCTGATGTCGCTGATAAAGGAAAATCCGGGAACGATTCGTTTGGACGCGGCACACCCGAATATGATAGTAATGCAGACTGGGAAAATCGGGCTAAAAGAAAAGAGCGCGTTCATTTCCGAAAAATTGGAAAGGCTCGCGAACTGATTGAAATCGTGATAAAATATAAAAAAAGGGCGGGATTTTCGCACAGGGTTTACTTCCTATAACGGGGATTCTGTCTACCAAAATGTTCTTTTTTTAATGTATCTGACAAATTATTTTAAAATAAAAGAACTGCAGTCTTTAGACTGCAGTTCTTTTATCATCGGGCTATCGGAATTCGAATCCGAGACCTCTTGCCCCCCAGACAAGCACGCTAACCAGCTGCGCTATAGCCCGTTGCTGAGAAACAGTATATCACATTTGAAAAAAAGTTGCAAGTGCTTTGGAATGGAAAAATTGATTTAGAAAAAAAACTTAACGCCGTACCAGCGGCAACGCCGGCCTGTTTTTCGTGCGACCTTTCTTTTTTATTTTGATAATGTTTTTCTCTCTCAATTATAGGTTATTTTATACCCCCCCCCACAATTTCCTGGTTCATAAACGCGAAATGGCGGTAATTTATGCTCATCATAAGCCCCACGCAGAACATCGCCGTCCACATCGAAGAGCCTCCGTATGAAATGAAAAGCAGCGGAATTCCAGTAATCGGCATAATTCCCATTACCATCCCGATGTTTACAGTAAAATGGAAGAAGAACATCCCGAGTATTCCGCATGCGACGTAATAGCCGAAATGGTTCGTAGTGCGGCGAATTATTAGAATCATTCTGAGGATGAGCACAAAATATAACACAAAAACTCCAAGTCCTCCCAAAAATCCCGCCTCTTCGGAAAGTATGCTGAAAATGAAGTCCGTGCTTTGTTCGGGAAGGAAGCGCAGGTGGCTTTGCGTTCCACGCAAAAATCCTTTGCCGAAAAGACCACCCGCGCCGATGGCTGTCTTGGACTGAATTATGTTCCAGCCCGCGCCCTGACGGTCGGTGTAAGGGTCGAGGAAAATTATGAGGCGCTGGATTTGATACGGCTTGAGGACCTTCGTCACTCCGAGCGAGCACACCATTGCAAAGAACAGGATTGAACCGACATAGGTTATCCAATAATAATATTGGTTGTGCTTGAAAAATAGTTTCCCCAAAAATCCAATCAGCGTAATGGAGCCAAGCCCTGCCGTAAAAAGCATGCGCAGTCTAGAATTCGTGAGCACGCTCAAAATGGCGTAAGTATGAGATGCGATTTGGTCTTGCCAGACTGGAAGAATAGCGACGAAAATCGTGAGAATTCCGAACGATAGAACCCACAAAATGTAGCGCAGTGGAATTCCCGCCGCGAAGCACATGAAGAAAAAGATCGGAACATAGACGCTCGAAGTGCCCAAGTCGGGCTGAATCAAAATCAATCCCATCGTAAAAAGCATTATCGCAAGTCCGATGAAAAATCGCTTGCGCTCTTCGAAGCTTTCGCTTTTGTGGAAATACCATCCAAGAAAAAGGATGTAAATTACTTTGCCGAATTCCGCGGGCTGGATTCCGAAATCTCCGATTCCAATCCAGCTTTTCGCTCCGTTCACGGTTTTTCCGAAAAGCCGCGTTATCACCAAAAGGAAAATCAAAAATCCGAAAAGATAGACGATGTAACGCTCGTAGTTTCGGTAGTCGTAAATCGCGGCGAAAAGAAGCAGCGCGATTCCAAGGCTGGTCCAGATGATTTGCTTTATGTATTCGTTCGTGACCAAAATGCCTTGCTGGTTTATCGCGCTCGAATAGATGAAAAATATTCCGACTGTCGCCAAAGCCAAAACGCATAGGAGCATTATCCAGTCTATCAAACTAAAAATTTTGATTTTCACAATACGCCTTCCTATTCTATTCTCGCGCCGCTGGTCCTGTGGTTGTTTATTAGATATTGCCAGCCCAACGCTGCCACGGCTTCCTCGTAAGTTTGGTTTGCGAAGATTCCTTGCATGATTATGTTTGTCGCATAGTTGGACCAAGATTCCCAAATGTTCGCCGCTTCGACTATTGTAGCCACAACAACCCTGTCTTCTGGAGGTCCGTCCCACGGCGCGTAAGCCAAAAGCCATGAGTGCCAACTGTCTTTATATCCGTTCACTTCGGCGGTACCGGTCTTTGCCGCCATCTTTACCGTGCGGTTCGCAAGGCTGTGGCGTGTCGCCCCGTCAGTGACGGTATATCGCAAGTCGTCCTGGATTTCCTTCCAAATCGCATCGTCCAAATCGCTTTTATGAAGGACTTCAGGCTCGACGGTTTCGAGCAATTCATCTGTCGAAGGATCACGCACTTCTTTTAAGATGTGCGGCTTGTAAATTACTCCGGAATTCGCCACCATCGCCATCACGTTTGCGACTTGCAGGGGAGTCGCCGTGGTGTAGCCCTGCCCTATCGAAATCGCCATGGTGTCGCCGCCAAGCCACCTTTCGTGATAGCGGCGTTCTTTCCATTCGGCGGATGGAAAGAATCCCCTTGACTGGCTTGGCAAATCAATTTGCGCGCTTTGACCGTAGCCGAACATTTTGGCATATTCCGCGATTTTGTCGACGCCGAGTTTTTCGCGTCCGACCTGCCAATAATAAATGTCGCATGATTGCGCCAAAGCGTTCTTGAAGTCGAGTCGGCCGTGTCCGGGACGCAAAATCCAGCAGTGAAAAACGCGTCCGCCATATTCCATGTCGCCGCTGCATTCGATTTTCTCATAAGTCGGCAGAGATTTTTCTGCCAGGATCGCCGCGCTCATCACGATTTTAAAAGTAGATGCCGGCGGATATGCCGCATTCACGGCGCGGTTCAAAAGAGGATTGTATTGGTCTTGGGTGAGCTTTGAATATTCTTCCGAAGAATTTTCCCTGTTGAACAGGTTCGAGTCGAAGTAAGGATAGGAAACCATCGCTAGCACTTCGCCCGTGGACGGCTTCAGGACTACGACCGCGCCTATTCGGTTGCCAAGGGCTTTTTCCGCCAACTTTTGTATGTTCGTGTCAATCGTGAGGACTAGCTTTTTTCCCATTTCCGGAGGCCGGATCGTGGGCGGTTCGGATATTATCCGCCCGCGCGCGTCGATAGTCCTCTGTTCAAGGCCGTCTTTTCCTTGAAGCAGCGAGTCATACTGCTTTTCGATGCCGTTCTTTCCTACGATGCTCGTGTTCGAGTATCCCTGGTTGTACATCAATGCGTACTCTTCGCGCGTGATGTTTCCGACATAGCCCAATATGTGCGAGAACGAGCCTGTTTCAATGTAATTTCTCATCGGCTTTGATACATAGCTCACTCCCGGCAAATCATAAAGATTTTCCGCGATGTTCGAGACGACTTCAAAAGGCACGTTTGTCTTTACCGTGACTCGGCTGAACGAGCGCCGTATGTTCTGCGGAATGGCCGCGTCGATTTCGGATTTTTTTATGCCGAGATAGTCGGCAAGTTTCGTGCTCACCGTGTCATATTCGTCGGCGGGAATTTCGCCGGGCACGACTTCGATTGCGAAAGAGTCAGTGTTGATGACGAGCGCGGCGTTGTTGTTGCGGTCGTAAATTTCGCCGCGCTGCGCCGTGATGACGGTGTTTCTCGTGGAAACGACTCGAGACTGCGTTCTGTATGCGTTTCCGTGGATCACTTGCATTGAAAAAAGGCGCAATGCGTAAACTATGAAAACTGCGCCAATCATCACGGAAAAAACGGATATGACTACGGTCTTGCTTCTGATTCTCGTATTTTCTCCCGCATTCGCCATCAGCGCAATCTCCTGTCCGGCAATGCGAGAAACGCGTCAAACGCGCCAAAGAATTTGAACATTATCGGCGTGAAGATTGTGTTCAGCGCGAGTTCCAGCGCGAAGACCGAAGAAAAGAGATGGTAGGAATTGACATATTTTGGAAACAAAAGCGATATTCCATAAATCAAGACAGCCTTTACGATTGTCGCGGAAAAGCCTGCGACAATGTTCACCAAAAAACTTTTGTAGTTCATAAGGTTGTGGAAAATGCCTCCGAGATAGCCCATAATCGTCCGCACGATGCAAGACATTCCGAATGGCGCGCCGCTGAATAAATCCAACAGAAGTCCGCTTGCGAAGCCCATGGTCTGACCGGCGACCTTTCCGTTTCGCACGGAAAAATAAAGCACGCAAATCATCATAAAGTCAGGAAACGCCGGCAAAAAGGAAATGTTCGAAAGAAGCGCGCTTTCTATGAGGACGAATGAGATCAACGTCAAAAGACTCGACAGATAGGACTTAATCATCGCCGCCCTCCCCTTTCATGTTGTCGTTTGGCTTTCCCTGGTCGACGACAATCACTGTCTCAAGGCGCGAAAAGTCTATTATCGGAGTGAGCTCAATCGCGATTGAAGTGTCGTAATCCAAAACCCTTATGCTTGAAATCGTTCCTATCGGAATGTCCGCAGGATAATTTTCGTTCTCGCCGCTCGTGACGATTACATCGCCAAAATGAAGTTCGTCAATTACCCTGCGTTTTATATAGTCCATGTCAAGCGGCAGGCTCTCCGAGCCATTGCCTGAGACAAGCCCAATGTCGCGGGTATTTTGAATCCGCGCGGAAATCATGCAGTTGAAGTCAAAGAGCGGCATTATCTGAGATGTCGTGTATCCGACCATGACGACTTTTCCTACGATGCCGAAACTCCCGTTTTGGATGGCGAGAACGGGCATGTTTTTTCTTATTCCATGGCGGCTGCCCTTGTTTATCACGAAAGACGTGTAGAGATTATCCGTGCCGCGTGAGATTATGTTCGCGGCATAGTTTTTGTTGTCGAGACTTTGCGAAAATTCCAGCTGTTCTTTCAACCGCGCGTTTTCCTTTCGGATTTCGGTATTTGTTCGCTGCATATATTCGTAGTCTTCGAGTTTTTTCACAAGAATGTCATATTCTTTGTGCAGCTTGGAAAGTTCCTTGACGGCGTTTACCGAATTCTTTACGGCGGAAGTTACGGCGTTGACGCCATTTTGCGCGGTCGAAAACACATTGAAGCCGATTTGCCTTAGATCCAATATAAATCCGCCTGCCGAAAATGCCGCCATGGCGCATGACAGAGCGAGCAAAAAGACGAGGAGAAATTCTGCAAAATGCGAAACAAAGAACGGACGCTTTTGCATTTTCGTCTATACGTTCAGATTGTCGTAAATGGAACGATCCGTAGACATGTCCTTGAACAGTTCAAACGCCTCGCCCGCCCCGAGCGCGACACATTCAAGCGGCTTTTCCACGAGAATTACAGGAACGTTCGTTTCTTTTGAAATCAACTTTGGAAGCCCTTTCAGCATAGAGCCGCCGCCTGTCATCACAATGCCGCGTTCGATGATGTCCGCCGCAAGTTCAGGAGGCGTGTGTCCCAAAGTGTTCTTGATTTCTTCGACAATCATGTTGACTGGCTCTTTCAATGCCTCGCGCACTTCCACGCTGTCTATTTCCAGGCGACGCGGAAGTCCTGTCGCGGCGTCAGTTCCTTTTATTTCCATTTTTTTGATGTCCCTGTCGGAAGACGCGTTTCCGATTTCAATCTTGAGGCGCTCCGCTGTGTGCTGTCCGATAAAAAGCCCGAATTTCTGCTGAATATGCTTTACAATCGCCTCGTCGAATTTGTTGCCGCCGACACGAATCGAGGACGTGACGACCATTCCTCCCAAAGAGATTACCGACGTTTCCGCAGTGCCGCCGCCAATGTCGCAGACCATGTGCCCGGCAGGTTCTTCGATTGGAATCTTCGCGCCGATAGCCGCCGCCAGACTTTCAGGAATCACTTCCACTTCTCGCGCGCCTGCCTTTAGTGCAGCTTCGATTACTGCGCGCTTTTCCACTTCCGTAATGCAAGATGGAATTCCTATTTTCATTCTTGTCGAAGTGAAAAATCTGTGACGAGGAATTATTTTTACGATGAAATATTTTATCATTTTTTCGCAACTGTCGATATCGGCGATGACGCCGTCGGCGAGCGGACGAATCGCGCTGATGTTTTTCGGAGTTTTCCAAAGCATCCGCTTGGCCTCCGCGCCGACCGCCACGACACGGTTCGTTCCTTTTTCCACCGCCACGACAGAAGGCTCGTCGATGACGATTCCCTTTCCGCGTACATAGATGAGCGTGTTGCAGGTGCCCAAATCGATTCCTATATCGGTTACAAAATGATTGAAAGCCATGTTTCCTCCCAATTATCTATTTATCTATAATGTTGAATTTTGCTGAGCGCGTCAGCATGGTTCACTTGAATTCTCAAAGTCCTGCGCCATTCCGCCCTGGCTTTCGCCAAGTCGCCGCGCCCCTCATATACCAGCCCCAGCCCGTAATGAGCGTCGGCAATATTTTCGTTTTTCGAAATGAGCGCCTCGAATTCCTTTTGCGCGCCCTCATAATCTTTTTCGGCAATCAGTATGTTTCCCAAAAGCGTCCTGCTTTTTATAATGAGAGAATCATCTTGAGAACGCTGAATTATCTGGAACAAGTATTGCTTTGCCGCGGAATCTTGCCCCGCCTTGGAATATTGTTCCGCGATGGACAAAAGAAGGGCGTCGCTTTCGCGCACCAAAAGCGCTTCGCTGAACGCCGCGATGCTTTCCAATGTCATCCCGAGCTGCGCGTAGCCCAATCCCAAATATTCGCTGATGTCGTCGGCCTTGTAGCCTTCCTTTTTCGCGAGCGTCAGGTAATGCACCACCATATCCGCATAATAATGGTACGAGGAAATCGAATCCTTGTAAAAATATGACTTTCCGAGTATGTAATGTATTTGCGGCAAAGTCTTGTCCTTCGCATACAACATGGCGACCCGCAACGCCCTGATCGCTTCGTCTATGTATTCTTGCGCCAAATAAGAACTTGTCGAAGCCACTGCCAAGTAAAACGCGGAATACCCCCTGTATGTCAAAGCCGTGTTGTTGAACGTTTTTTTTTCCAAAAGCACACCCGCCGTATCATACACTCCTTGATAGTCGTATTCGCTCCATTTGTCGGAAAGCATTGCGGTCGAAGGATTGTTGTGGATTCTGTAGGAAACGAACCGAGTGAATGCGAAAGCCATAGAAACCAAGACGGCAAGGGTTACCAATCCGCCCAGCAAGAAGGGGAAAAACTTGCTTTTGCTTTTTACGATAAGTCTGTTCGCACCTCGTGCCTTTCTCATTTCCCACCCCAAAAAAAAACAGAAAAAACAGTAAGCCGGGTTCTGGCAGATTTCGGAAAATCCGAAATCCATAACCATCTATCTTAATTTTTGGTCGCCCAAAAACTTTAGCGGTCTACCTGCGACACAGCCCGGAAATGCCGCCGCTTCTTGACCTTGCTCCAAATGAGGCTTGCAATGCGCCGCGCGTTGCCGAGCGGCCGGTGTGCTCTTACCACGCCTTTTCACCCTCACCCGCCTAAACGGGCAGTATGTTTTCTGTTGCGCTGTCTGTAAATTCAAAAGCTTTCGTAAAAGCGAAAACCTTTGAAAATCCCGGTGATTGCCCGGCATTCTTTCCGGCGGAGCCCGGACTTTGCCTCACCACGAAAAGGTATCATCACCATTTGTGGCGCGGTTATGTTTTTTCTGCAAATTACAAATTAATTTTCGTCTACCTCGCTTTCTTCCTCTTCTTCATCATCGCTGTCGTCATAGACTTCTGATTTTTCTTCATCCTCATCGTCGACCTCTTCATCCTCGAATTCGTCTTCAAAATCATCGTCCAAGTCCGCAAGGCTTCCTGCATCGTTCATCACGAAATATTCTTCTTCGTCTTCATCGGATTTGATGTATTCCAAAATTCGGCTGCAATACGGACAGAACAGGATGTTCTTTTCATCGCGGACTTCGTTTGCAAATTGCGCTGGCAAAATCATGTGGCAGCCGCCGCAGACCCCGCCTTTTACCGAAACTATGCCCTCGTTGTTGCGCTGAATTATCCTCTGGAATTTGTAGACAATTTCCTGGTCGAGATTCGGCGTTATGTTGGCCTCTTTCTTTTCGAGCGAAGCCAATTCCTTTTTCAGGCTGCTCGTTTCCTTGTCGAGCGAGGCGCGCGCTTCGTTCAAGTCGTTTTCCTCGGACTGAATGACAGTCTCGTCGGTTTTTATGCTTTCGTTGAGCTCAGCGAAAGACTTTTCCTCTTTGAGCAAATCTCGGCGCAAATAAGACTCGCGTTCCGTGGCCTCGGCAATCTGCTTGTCCAACGCCTCATACTCGCGGTGCGTGGAAATATTGTCCATGCCCTTTTCGCCGGATTCGCGCGAAGCGATGGCTGCGTCGAGATCATCTTTTATTTCGGAAATTTTCTCTTTCAGCGCCTCATACTTTGAATTTTTTTCAATGTATTCCTTTTTGAGGCGCGACAAAAGTTCTTCCCTTGAATTTAACTGTTTGGGCACTTCTTCGATTTTTCGTCTTATCTCGTTTTCTTGAGAAAAAATTTCCTGAAGCTTTTTCAAGTCATCAAAAATCTTTGACATATCACGCGTTTTTTCCATAGTTTATCCCCTTTGGTGATTATAGCAAAAATCAAAATACTTTGCAAGCACTATATTTCGATGTAGTCGCGGAGTCCCGTGGCACGACGAGGATGGCGCAGACGGCGCAGTGCCTTCGCTTCGATCTGGCGGATGCGCTCGCGGGTAACATTGAAGTAAAGCCCTACTTCCTCGAGCGTGAGCGAATATCCGTCGTTGAGACCGAAGCGCATTTTCAGCACTTCCTGTTCGCGCAAGGGAAGCGTTTTCAAGACTTCGTCGATATGTTCTTGCAGCAAAGTATATGTCGTCTTGGACGCAGGATTCTCCACTTCCTTGTCTTCGATGAAGTCGCCGAGCAAGGAATCCTCTTCTTCGCCGATCGGAGTCTCGAGCGAAATCGGCTCGCGCGCTACGTTCTTCACCTGTTTGACGCGGGCGACAGTCCAGCCTAATTGCTGCGCGATTTCATCGTCGTTCGGCTCGCGCCCGAGTTTTTGCATGAGGTTGCGGCTTTCGCGGACGACTTTGTTTATCTGCTCAATCATGTGCACGGGCACGCGAATCGTGCGCGCTTGGTCGGAAATGCTCCGGGTAATCGCCTGGCGAATCCACCACGTGGCGTAGGTCGAGAATTTGTATCCCTTGCGATACTCGAATTTTTCCACAGCCTTTATCAGCCCGATGTTTCCTTCCTGAACCAAGTCGAAGAACTGCAAGCCACGGTTCGTATATTTTTTCGCGATGGCGACGACGAGACGGAGATTGGCGTTGATGAGATGGTTTTTGGCGACTTCCATCATATACCGACCGCGCTCGATTTCCTTTTCCATCTTGAGAATTTCTTCGATTGAGTTTTCGAATTCGAATTCCAAATGATGGAGATTCCTGCCAATTTTTTGGATCTTGGTGTAGACATCGCGAATCTCATCGGCGGTCATTCCCAAGTCTTTTTCAAGTTTCGCGGCTTCGCTGCGTGTCGCAAGGCGACGACCTAGCCGACGCAGATCGGTGGCATCACCTATGCGCAATTCTTTCATGCGCTTTTCTTGCTTGTGCTGGTATTCTTCGATTTTGTCTTTTATGTCGATGAAAGCCGCGCTGAATTTTTCGATTTCCTCGGACTGAATGTCGATCTTTTGGAGTTGCGGAAGAATCTTTTTTCGCAGGCTCAAAATTTCCTTGTTGTCTTGAATGGTCGTCGTCGAGTCGAATTCAAAAAGTTTTCCCTTCAACAAAATGTATTGCTTCAGTTCCGGAAGAATCGGACGCAGATGCTCGGCATACGCGCTCCGCAGACGGCGACGCTCGTTCTGCTCTTCGGTGATTTCCTTTCGCGCTCGTCCAGTTTCGTCCACACGGGAAAACGCCTTTTGCGCCACGGCGTAGAATTCAGGAATTATTTTCCCCGAACTTTTTATCACGCCTTTTATGATGTTCTCGCCGTCTTCCATCTGCTTTGAAAGAATCACTTCCTGTTCGGCGGAAAGGAGAGCCTCTTTTCCGATTTCGCGAAGGTAAAGGCGAATGGGATCGTCGTTTGGCTGCGCGTCTTTGTCCGCGCTGACAAGACGCTTTTTGGGCGGGATCGCCGCTTCCTTTTCGGCTTGCTCGGCGATCTTCGCCTCCGCGTCTTCCGGGATGTTGCCCTCGTCGTCGTTGTCCACGACAAGGTTGTCCTCGTCTTCCTCTTCGGGCAAGTCGGGAATTTCCTCCCTGATCGTAATCCCCCGCCGTTCCAATTCTGCCATCAATGCCTCGCTTTTTTCCTGATTGGCTACGGTCTCCGCGCCGATGGTTTCAGCGATTTCATCCCAATTGAATATGTTTTTGTCTTTTTCCAGAATTTTTAAAACTAAAGAGTCAAGCTCTTCTTTTTCCATTTTGTTTCCTTTTTTTCAAGACAACTTCAATGTTGCCTCAAGTGTTTGTCGATCTGCATTTTCTCTGAAAGCAATTCACTCAAAAGTGCTTCGTCGTCGGAAGTGACAGGATGCAAATTTTTTATCCGCTCGGAAAGTTTTTCGCTTTTCCGCTTGAGCGCCCTCCGTTTTATCAGAGCGATGCTGTCATCAATGTATTTGGCCATATCGCCGTGAAATTCGTCTGAGGCGGACGCGCCTGTTATTTGCCTTTGAATTTCCTCGTCTTGAGATTGGACAAGCATCGCCGATAATGACACTTCGCCTTTTCTGTAACATTCCTCCAGATTCAAAAACATTTCTCTCGCCATCGGGTCTTCAAAATCGTCGGAAGTGAGTTCGCGTCGCATTTTCTGATACTCATCAGGATTGGATATGACGGCGAGTACGGCGCGCAGTTCGGCGTTGGGCTTTGTCTGCTTCGCTCCGTTCTGCCCGTTCTCGGTCTTGGCGTTCAAGCGTCCGCGCGCGCCACTGCGATTGTTGAAGTCTCTCTTTACGGCCTCCGGCGCAAGATTGAAACTTTGAGCCAAATGCTCAAGGCTCGATTCCTTTTGTATGTCCGAGCGAAGCGAATCCACATACGAGAAGAAAGCCAGCGCGGCTTTGGTCTTGTCATCAGGCGAATCCGACGGATACGATTCCTTCAGTTTGGACAACAAAAAATCGCTATCCAATATAGCATTTTCCACGGATTTTGTCAAGGTCTCCGCGCCGAATTTTATCATAATTTCCGCTGGGTCTTTCGCGCCAGAAAGCCGTATTATCTTCACAGTGAAGTTGAATTCGCGGCACATCAAGATTGCGCGCTTGGTGGCGTTCTGCCCCGCTCCGTCCGAGTCGAACGAAAGGAGCACGGTGTCCGCGAAGCCTTGCAGGATTTTTAGCTGCTGCTCCGTGAGGCTCGTCCCGAGCGGCGCGACGGCATAGTCGATTCCGCACTGGTGATACGCGATTACATCCATATAGCCTTCACAGAGAATCACGGCCTTTTTTTGCTGAATTGATTTTTTCGCGAAGTTGAAAGCGTAGAGCGTCTCGCGTTTTTTGTAGTGCGGAAGCTCGGGCGAATTGAGATACTTAGGTCCGTCCGCGTTTCCAAGAATTCTTCCGCCGAACGCCACGGCCTCTCCTTTCCTGTCGAAAATCGGAAAAATAAGTCGGCCTGAAAAAAGCGCGATGTCGGGATAGTTTTTGCTGAAAAGCCCGGTCTTCAAAAGGAAATCCGCAGAATAATTTTTTTGAAGCAAGAATTTCTTAAGCCAAGTGCGGTCGGAAGGCGCGTAACCCAACTTGAACTTTGAGATCGTTTCGTCGGAAAGTCCCCTCCCCTTGACATATTCCAAAGCCGCATGTCCCATTTGGTTTTGCGTCAGCAAAAAATGGAAGGTCGATGCTATCCTGTCGTACACTTCTCGAACCGTGTCCAAGTCATCGTCGCGCTCTTTTTTCCATTCGCCGTTTCCGCCAGATTCGTAGACGATTTCGATGTTGTTCTTTTTCGCGAGTTCTGAAATCGCCTCGGGATAGGAAAGGCTTTCCATTTCCATCACGAATTTTATCGCGTCGCCGCCTACTCCGCATCCGAAGCAGTGGTAGAATTTTTTCACCGAATCCACGGTGAACGAGGGAGTTTTTTCGTTGTGGAAAGGACAGCAGCCCCAATACTGCGAGCCGCGCCGCGTGAGGTTCGTGTAGTCTCCGATAAGCGAAACGATGTCCGTGGACTCGCGCACTTTTTCGATTGTCTCTTTTGAAATGAAGCCAGCCAATTCAACTGCCTCCGCTAGCGCGACATTTTTTTCGTCTTGAAAATCAGATTCTGTCGCTCGTGCTCTTCAAGCGTTTTCGTAAAGACATGGCGACCTTCGTCCTCGTCCATCAGGCGGAAATAAAAAAAGTCAGTTTGCGCGGGATTCGCCGCCGCAGAAAGCGCGACAAGTCCCGGGTTCGAAATAGGCGCGGGCGGAAGTCCTTCGTTCAGATAAGTGTTGTAAGGGCTTTCGATTTTGAGGTCGTCGAATGTGATTACGTCGGGATGCGGCCGAGCCAAAATTTCCGTGATGACATATTCTACGGTAGCGCACGAATAAAGTCCGATGTGGTTTTTGATTCGGTTGGAAAAGACGCTCGCGATCAAAGGCGCTTCGTCCGCCACGCGATATTCGCGCTCCACGACCGAAGCGAGGATTACGATTTGATTCCGCCTTTCTTCGGACGCGTCCGCGAGATTTTTTATCCTTGAAGTTTTTTCGAAGAAATTTTTGACCATCGAATGGACGCAGTTTTTCGCGTCGGAATTCGGGACGAAAGAATAAGTGTCAGGAAAAAGATAGCCTTCCGCGCTTTTATAAGGAATCCCGATTTCCCGCAAGAATTTTTCGTCGCGGCAGGCGGAAGAAAATTCCTTAGCGGAACAAATTCGCGCCGCCTCGAGCCGCTCGGCGATTTTCGAAATCGTCAGTCCTTCCGGAATGGAAACTTGGATTTGCTCGTCACGCCCAGCCGAAAGTTTGCGGTAGATTTTCGCCGCGTCCATCGCGCTTGAAATTTCGCAAACCCCCGTCTTCACTGTGAAAATGTCTGCGTCCGCGTTCGGAAAAATGATTGCCGCGAGGCGCGGAAATCGTGCGAGCAGATAAAAAGCGCGCTCATCTCTTATGATGTCGTTTTGGTACAATTTTGCCGCCACTTCACGCGCCGTAGTGCCACCTTCGATTTTAAGGCGCAGAGTCTTTTCGCTTTCGATTTTGTCGAGCGCGGAAGTCGCGTTCTTCATATAGGCGAAAGCCGCGAACACGGCCGCCACGCAAAGCAGAAACAGCGCGAAAAGCACCGCAAGCATTTTCTTAGCAAATTTCATTTTTACAGAATTTCTCCACTTCGTCGATTGAGAGCCGCCCGTACAATTCGTCCTGCACGGCGCGGAAAAAGGCGAAAAGTTCTCGCGGAAGACTTTCCTGCCGCGTCCGCAAAAAATGTGCAAGCGACTTCAATTCCTCGCTTGAAAATTCGTAGGAAAATTTCGCCTCTGTCATATACTAAAGCCTTTTCCTTCGATGGCAAGCTCGACCTCGACTTTTTTTTCGGAAATGAAATCCGCATACCATTTGGCAGACTGCAAAATCGAAGTTATTTTCTTGTCGTCATAAGAAGGCTCGTGATGGAAAAGATAGATCTTTTTGACGTTCATTTCCACGGCGAAATCCACTGCATAGCAGAACGCGGAGTGCCCCCATTTTGTTTTTGCGTACGAGTCCTGGGGCGTGTACTGCGCGTCCAAAATCACCGCGTCCGCATTTTCAAAAACTCTTTTCGTGTCCTCTCCAATCTTAAAATCCAAAAGTTCCATGTCGGTGGCGTATACGATTTTCTTTCCGTTCTCTTCCACGGAATAGGAATACGAGCCTCCCGGATGGTTCATCTTGCAGCACGATATCGTGACACCGCCTATGCCGTAATCCTCGCCTGTCGAAATAATGTTGAAATTTATCCTGTCCTTGACCGCGTTGAAATCCACCGGATAGAACGGAGCGCGCATTTGGCTTGCAAAAAAATCTGCGACATCTTCCAAAGGAGAATAAATGTCAATCGTGACGTTCGGATTGTAGAGCGGCCCGAAAAAAGGAAATCCTTGTATGTGATCCCAATGCAAATGCGAAAGGAAAAGCGAATAGTGGGTATTTCCCATAATATCCTGGCTCATCCCCATTTCGCGGATTCCCGTGCCCGCGTCGAAAATTAGCTCGTCATTCGAAAAAGAAGTCGCTTGGACGCAAGGCGTGTTTCCGCCAATCGTGCCGTATATATGAGACGGAAGCGAAGAAAGGAATTTCTGGCGGGAATCTGGACTTTCCAAATCCTTTGGCTGAACGATTTGGATCGCCGCGTTTATCTTTGCCTGAATCTGACCAGGCGAAAGCGGCGCTGCCAGAGAACCTCGCACTCCCCAAAATTTTACGTCCAAAATCTTTCCTCGATATATTATTCAATTTCTTACGGACAGTTCGCGCGTAATCGGCTTGTTGTGCTCGTACAGAAATTCCTGCTCCTCGATTTCCCGCGCCGAACGCAGCGTTCCGCAATTCATCCCCTTGCAGTCCTTCGCCTCGGCATTCCAAGCGTCGTGGCTTTTCAAGATCCACGGCCAAAACGGATATGTCGAGCACTGCACGGGACGCGCTCCGTACGCCGTGCATCCGTTTTCCCAAAGAACGCAGTCGTAGTTTCGCTTTTCCAAAAGGCAAAGCGCCTCGCATGCGCCATAGTACTGAACCCAGCGACAGTATTTCTTTATGAAACCGTCCTCGTCCATCTTAAACCAATTGCAAAGATTTGTCAAATCATTTTTGGAAAGGTACACGAAGCCCGGAGAAATTCGGCAACATTCCGAACACCTTTTGCATTCGAATTTAAGTCCGTCCTTGAAAAAACGCGAGTCTTCCGCCAAAATTTTTTCTCCGTCCAAGTTTATTTCAGAACGCCCGTCACCGCAAGTATTGAAAGCGCAGTCGAAATCGTGCCTATCAATGTAGTGATAATCGGCGCGTAAAGGTTGAAGTAATACAGGCCGGAATTCGTCACAGCCTCTATGGTCGTCTCCGGAGTTATCGGATCTGATTTTGACATATTTTTTCCGTCTATGTTCTTTATTACGATTTTTTGCCTTGAGTTTTCGGTCTTGACGAAGCCGCCTGCGAGACTGATGTAATATTCCCATCCCCTGTCTGGAATGTACGGATAACGGCCGGGTACTTTTACCGCGCCCGAAACGCTGACAAAGTACTGCTTGAACGGGATGACAAGCGTGTCATTGCTTTGAAGCGTTTCATCAGATTCAAAATTCTGGTCATATACTATTTTGTATACATCCAGAGGAATTTGCTCCGAGCCACGCACGATATATGAATTTGCAGTGTCCGCAACTGAAGAGGAGAACCATTTGCTGTGGCTTCGCACGAAGGACGTGTATTTTTCTCCTGCGCTGAATGTCACCGTGAGCCTATTTGTATTGCGCAAGTCATCTGATGTAATTTCTGATGATGTAATTTCTGATGATGTAATTTCTGATGATGTAATT
>CAJUBD010000001.1:0-18927 GCA_910584475.1 uncultured Treponema sp. | reverse complement strand
TGATGTAATTTCTGATGATGTAATTTCTGATGATGTAATTTCTGATGATGTAATTTCTGATGATGTAATTTCTGATGATGTAATTTCTGATGATGTAATTACCGCGCCCTCGATGAAAATCGAAGGACGCAAGTCTTTGTATGTCGGTATGTAAATTGTATCATAAGGCTCTATCTTATAATTTTCTTCGACATCTTTTTGCGAAACATAGGTCGTCTCGCCTGTCTTTTCGGCTTCAGTGCTCATGTGGGTCACTTCAATCCTTGTTGTGTCGGCAAGTGGAGCTAATCCCCCCCCATAAACTTCGACCAAGTCTTTTAGGTTTTCTCCTTCAAGAAGTTCATAAGTTCCAGGACGCTCAACCGTACCTTTTATTGTTGCGGTTCGCTGAAATCTGTTTATTGTGATGACATCGTTTGGCCGCAGGTATGGGTCTTGATCCATATCGCCGAAACGGTCTGCTTTGAAAAGGTCGTAAGTTTTCGTCTTGCCGTTCGCCGAAGTTATCACGACATTTCTTTTTGAAGAATATCTCGTAAGCAAATCCTCTTCTTTGAAGAGTTCGCTCAAGCGGGTGAGCGCCCACGCGTTTTTTTCGGTGGTGGAAACCACTTCGCCTTTTATGGTTACTTTGAATGTGGCCGCGCTGGAGAGCACGAACTGAACGCCGCTCATGGGATAGTTTTTCGAGACGAGGTTTTCGACTTGACGTTTAAGCTCGACGAAAGTTTTTCCAGAAGCGTCTATCACGCCGAGATTCGCCACCCTTATTCGGTACGTAGAATCGACCGCCAAATTATATGAGACAGCGTTAGTTCCCATGACGAAAGCCAGCGTATAAATGTCGCCCGCCGTCACAAGATAGTTTGGAACGGACATGGCAAGCTGTACGTTTCCCATTTGCGTCAGGGAATTCGCCTGTTGCGCCTTAAGTGAGTCGGAATTCTTGTTTTTTGCGGTCGAATTTGACGAGTTCAAATTCGATAAATTTGAACTCGTCAGGCTCTGCGCGAAAACGGCAGTCGAAATCAAGGCACTACAAAGCAAAGCAAACACAAGTCTTTTCATTTCTTTTTGCCGCTCCTTAATTTTTCCATCGCCTCGGGATCTTTCCGCACATTTTCGACCGCATTCAATGCGAATGCGAAGAACACGGAAATAAAGAACGCTGCGAATGTTATGATTATGCAAAGCATTCCGCGGCTGGGCTTGGACTTTCTGTCGGGTACTTCCGCGTCCTCTATCACTTGGAAAATCGGCGTTTCGCTCGCCATCTTTATCTTCAAAAGTTCGTACTGCGTCTTCAGCTGCTTGTATACTTCTTGCTGGGCTTCCAGTTCCAGCCGTATCATCGACGCTTCGGTCATTATGGCGGGAAGCGACGCGGCTGAACCGTAAGAAACTGAACTTTCCAGACTTTGTATTCTCTTTTGCAAATTCAAGATTTCCTTGTATGAATTGTCGATGTTCTGCTCGAGATTTTTCTTTTCCAAAAGGTTTTTGTCTATGCCCAGATTAAGGAACATATTTTCAATCAATTTCACGGAAAAGTCCACGACCCTTTTCGCGAATTCAGGGTCTTTGTCGGTGAAGGAAAGCGAGAAAACGGACGAGTCTTCGTCGAAATCCGCCGTGAGTAATTTTTTCAACGCCTCGCGACTTTCGGCTCGCGGAGACTTTTCTATTTCGAAACGCTCGACCAAATCAAATTCATCCACAACCGCGTCCAAAAAGGAATTCGTCGTGACAAAATATGTAGCAAGCCCGCTATACGAAGAGCCGCCTCCGCTTATGCCTGCGAGACTCGCAAGCCCTCCAAGTCCGCTAGCCGAAATCATGGAAGAAAGCGAACCCGATGAAGATGTCTCGTCGTTTATGAGCATCAGTGCTTTAGGAGTGTACAGGTTGGGCAGGTAGCTTTTTTCGGGCGGCAAGACAAGGGAAATCACCGAAAACACGACTGCGAAAACCATCGCCAAAACAGTCGTTATTATTATGAGCCATTTGTGCCGCAATAGCACCGCGAGCAAATCTATCAGGCTGATTTCATCGTCTTCGGGATTTTGCGCCCGCCTTTCTTCTTCGACATTTTCGTTGTCCAAGTTTTTTCTCCAAATTTCGTTTTCTTCAGAAAAGCATAGCATTTTTCCGCAAATTGTTCAAGCGAAAGCCACTTGCTAATCTTGGGTGTAGTTTTGCAAATGCCCTTGATGCTTTCTGTTCACCGCATAATTGAGATAGTGGAACGTTATGAAAATCACTTCCACGAATATTACCGCCACGAGCAGCACGATTGTCGCCGAACGCTGCGACATCGAATAAGAGCCGATTATTATGACGCTTATGATTGCCTGAATCATAAGCAGAAAAAGAACCGCCGCGGTCTTTGAGAATCCGACATTCAAAAGCTTGTGATGGATATGCGCCTTGTCAGGCGCGAACCAAAATCGGTGTTCCCTCGTGCGCCGCCAAATCGCCGCGATTACATCCGTAACCGGAATTGAAACCATGAGAAACAGCGCGATGATTTTCGAATATTCGAATTTCGGAATGGAACTGTCCAAAAGCGGAAACGCGCTTATCGCGAAACCGAGCGTCTGGCTTCCGCAGTCTCCCAAAAATATTTTTGCCGGCGGCTTGTTCCACACCATAAAGCCCAACACCGCCCCAGCCAGGACAAAATAGAAAGGATAGGTTTTGCCGCAGAGAAAGAGCTGCACGAAGCCGAGCGTCAGCAACGACAAAAAAGAAATTCCGCTGCAAAACCAGTCTATTCCGTCAATCAAATTGAAGGCGTTCACGCAAAGCAAGATCCACAGGAAAGTCAGCGTCCTTCCAAAGAGCGGCGGAATCGCGAGCCCCAAAAAGTTTTTGAAATACATTTGGCTCAAAGCGACCATGAGGGCCGCGATTACTTGAAAAAGAAGTTTCAGCAGCGCGCGGAGATTTCTCAAATCGTCCAAAAGCGCGAACACGAAAATCAGCGTGAACGCTAGAAATACTGGCAAGTATGAAATGAAGTCGCCTTCCCGAAAAAGGAGTGCAGCAGAGACTATGACGAACGAGAGGAAAATGCCTATTCCGCCCAAGCGCGGAATGTTTCCGTCGTGAACCTTTCGGGGATTCACCTCATCGTAAATATTGTGTCGGCCGCAGTATTTTATGGTAACCAGCACAAAAAACATGCTCAAAAAAAACGCGGCTAAAAAAACTGTCATTTCTGTACCCCCCCCCATAGGCGGTCTTGTTCCATGCGGAAGCGGACTCTCGCTTTGGAGTAGAGTTTGTTCATAAAAATAAAGGACTTTTTACAAAGCCCAAAACATTATAAACCATGCTTTTGAATTAGTCAATAGAATTGTAGGGAAATTTGAATTTGCTGAAAAAGCAAAAACCCGCACTGTTCGTGCGGGTTTTCTGGGGAGTGAAGGATTCGAACCTACGAAGGCGTAGCCAGCAGATTTACAGTCTGTCCCCTTTGACCACTCGGGAAACTCCCCAAAAGCTGCTTGTAGGATTTGGACCCACGACCCCGAGATTACAAATCACGTGCTCTACCAGCTGAGCTAAAGCAGCAAACGTTCAACGCTTGACGTGAGAAATATTCTAATGTTTTTGCGAAAAAATGTCAAGCGGAAAACGAATTTTTTTGTGGAAAAAAGAAAGGGAAATGTCAAGGCGCGGCGGTTAAGCCTGTCGAAACCTCGCGCGTGTTTTATGGCGTTTTCGACAGGTTCAAGCATCATAAAACAATCCGTGCCCTGTCTGTGGACATCCGCGTCTAATTATTCCTCAACTGTACAGCGCCTCGTATTCCCTCGCCACGGA
The DNA here is from genome assembly GCA_910584475.1 of uncultured Treponema sp. Lineage (GTDB taxonomy): Bacteria > Spirochaetota > Spirochaetia > Treponematales > Treponemataceae > Treponema_D. Next base: position 15,099 of record CAJUBD010000001.1, on the reverse strand, counting down.
CTCCCACGAATAGCGCGTCTTTACGTGGCGCGACGCCTCCCGAATTATCGCGCGGAATCTCTCAGGCTCTTCTTCCTTTTCCCGAGCGCGGCGCAGGAGGATTTCCGACAAGGTTTTCGCGTCGTTCGGAGCGTACAAAAAGCCAGTCTTTCCGTCGATGATTTTCTTCAATCCGCCCGTCGCGTGCGCCACTGGAATCGTGGCGAAAATCTGCGCGATGAAGTCTTCTGTTCCGCAAGGCTCGAAGTCGCTAGGAAGCACGGCGAAATCCGCGCTCGCGGTAAAGAGACGGCTCTGAGACTTTTCGTAGCCGTAGAAGAATACCACGCGGCCTCGGTTTTCCTGCGCGAACGAGCGGCACATTTCACGAAGCGATTCCTCGCCCTGTCCGTTTATGATGAAACGCGCTCCGCTGTTTTTTTCGAGCACTTTCCTCGCCGCATCCAGCAGGACGAGGATTCCCTTTTGGCGGACGAGACGTCCGTGATAGCAAAAATAGACTTTTCCCCCTCTGTCCAGGAATCCGCTTCTCTCAAGCGAGTTCTTTCGGCTTCGGTTTTCCTCTGAGAATTCCGAATAAAAACTTTTCAAGAAAAATTCCCGCGTCTTCAATTTTCCTTCCAAATCAAGATTCTCTGGCGAAAACGAAAACGGCAAAGTGGAAACTGAAACGTCTTCCGGCTTGTAGCGCGAAGAGTCGAATCCGTTTGTGATTCCCACGATGCGCGTCTTGCGCTCGGCGAAAATCCGCGAAAGCCCGTCGGTATTGGGATTGTCCGCGTCCAAAAGCTCTTCGGCGTACCATGGCGAGACCGTGGAAAGAAGCGCGCTTTCTTCGGCAAGCAAGTACGGCTCCACGCGGCCGGAGTTCATCGCGCGTTCTAGGACTTTCTCAGGAAGTCCCGTGTACGACTTCGCTTCTGCGACGCTCGCGAATTCATGGTGATAATATGGACCTGCGTTGTGAATCGACACGACGAATTTCGTGGATGAAAAATTTCGCTTTCGAAAATTCTTTATGATCGACGCAAGCGCGGCGACGCACGCGTCGTGGCAATGAATCACGTCTGGCGAGTCGCTCGCCGCGCAGACTTCCTCGCCGAATGCCAAAATCGCCTTTTGGAAAACCGTGTTCAAAAGATGGTTGTCTGAGTAGCCCTCCCCGACTTTCTTTTCTGGAAATTTCTTCGAGTCCGCCGCGCAGTAAGTGTAGACGTTCTGCTTTTCAAAAAAGCATTTCGCGCCCACCAATACGATTTTCACGCAGTCGAGAAATCCGAGAGAAAACTCCACGGGGATTTTCTTTCCCGCGCAGGAAACCACAGCGGAATACGCCCCGCGCGAGAAATCCGCAAAAGACGATGTGTCGGCGCATCCGTAGAACGGCACGAAGCATACTACTTCGTGTCCAAGTTTCACGAGACTTTCAGAAAGCGAGCGGACTACATTCTTCACTCCGCCTGATTCCGCGATGCCTGAATATTCGCGGGCGACCATCCATATTTTCATTTGGCGAAATCCGGGCGCAAAACTTCCGCGCCATTTTTGTATATGTGATAAATTTCCGAATCCGAAGAAAGATATGCCATGACCATCACGCGAATCGTCCTAGAAAGCATTCCTTTCGTTTCAAGCTCGTTCATCGCAAAAAGCGCGACGCGAGAAACGTCTATTCCCACGTCGCCGTGGCGAAGCGCGTAGCAAGGATTTAGTTCGTCCAAGTCGCGTGTCTGCGTGAACATTATCGAAACCAAGTCCTCTGAAGCGACTTTGTTCTTTTCGAAGATTTCCCTGCAAAGCGACTCCACGTTTTTCAAAATCGATTCCCTTGAATTTTCCGCCCTTGTCGCGCCGCGAATCGCGCAAATCCGTTTTTCCAAATTCTTCTCCTAAAAAGAAAACAAAAGCGAAATTGCAATTTTGCTTTTGTTTTCTTAACGCGTTTTGCAACGAAGTGAAAAACGCATGCTTTCTCCTAAAAAAATAAAAAAGCGAAATTTGTCGCAGGCTTGCGCCTACTTACCGAGTTCCTTGCGGAAACTCGCCTACAAAACAATTTACTGCATAGAATTTATCGTCTCCAAAGTCTTGGAGACATCGTTGGAATTTTTGATGATGTCGGAAAGCTCTGGATATTTTTTCAGCGTTTCCCCGAGAATTTCCATTCTTTTTATCGCAGAAGAAATCTGCGAATTTTCTTCCGCCGCGCGCCTCGCCTCTTCTGAAATCGCCTCCTCCAATTTTTTTACGAAATCTCCGTAGGAAGCCTTCGCGCTCTTGTAAAGCGCGATGTCAGGAAAAGAATGCGAGAGGATTTCGATAGATTCGAGCGAACAGTTTTTCACGCCGTTTCGCGCCGCATCTTCCATGATCTTTTTCGCGCCCTCTACGGAAGCGACTTCTCCTTTTTCCAGCGCGACAATCGCGGCGTTCGTGGCGGCACTGCATGCCGCGAGAGCGTTGCGTTCGAGAAGATTTTCCAAGTCGGCTTGGCTTGAAATTTCCTTTGAGGCGACAAGGCTCGCGATTTCGTCCGCCGTGCATTTGAGCGTGACGGAAAATACGAAAGAATAGGAAAAGTCCACCGCCTCTCCATAAACCTTTTCGTATTCTTTTCCGCTCGGCAAAACTCCGCCCACGACTTTTTCAAAAGTATAAGGCTTCGGCGAAAAAGTCAAAAGCGAAGCGTTAGTGGGAATCAGGAATTCCCAGTTCCATGAAAAGCGGTCGTGCGTAATCGGCACGGGATTCGTTCCGCTTGTCTTGGAAACCAAGATTCCTACGTTCCCAGGCTCGACCTTGAACTGAGACCAGCCCAAGTAAAATGCGAAGCCGCCCGCCGCCAGCAAGATTATCAGGCACAGAAAAAATGAAGCGCTCTTTTTCACGAAATTCCCCCATAAAAACCCTTGAAACAAAAAAAATCCTTTGCTATATTTTAACGAAAAGAGGAATTGTTTTCAATACTATGAAGCCAAAAGTTTTCAGAATAAGATTCGCGCCGTTCGTGTACCTCATGCAGAGAATTTTTTTCCGCATGACGCTTTTCGCATTTTTGCTTTTGCTTTCGTCCGTGCTGCTCTATGTCGCGGGAAATTCCCAGCGTTTTTTGGATTCGAGCCAGGCGTTCATTTTGCGCGAGACAATGTCTGTCGCGGTGACGCTTTTTTTCTTTTCGTCCGCGTCAATCATAGTGACGATTCTGGACAGCGTTTTTTCAAAATTCTTTTCGTGGACAAAAGTCTTGTTCATCGCCTTCTACATTCTTTGCATCGCGTTCGCGGCGGCAAGCGGAATCATCGCGCGTGGAATCCTCGCATTGAGCGCAGGGATTTAAATTCAGGTAATAGGTAATAAGTAACAAGGAAATCGGGCGCGGACTTTCTTGACTTGCATTGATTTAATCTGCTAAAATATCATTTATGAAAACATTCCGAAAATACGCGCTTCCATTTATTATGCTTGTCATTTTTGAAACTGTCGCCGTAACCTTGTGGATTGCAAAGGACAACCTTTTTTTTCTTTTCAATTTCAGCTACATCGGATGCGCGATTTCGCTGGGCTTGTTTCTCACGATAAAAAAATACAGGCATTCGCGGCGCGTCGTCCAGCTTCTTGTCGGAATTTATATGCTCGTGTACCTCGGCTTCGTTTGCAACGAGAATATGCAGATTGAAGGATTTTGGTACTATCTTTTTATGGGCGTGTTCGAGGCGGCTACAATCCATTATGCCGTGGCGAAGATTTTCGGCCCGCTGATATTCGGTCGGGGCTGGTGCGGCTACGCTTGCTGGACCGCGATGGTGCTCGACTTTTTGCCGTACAAAATTCCCGCAAGGCCGAGAAAGAAAATCGGATTCGTGCGCTACGTCATGTTCGCCGCGTCGCTCGCATTCGTGGCGGCATTGTTCCTTTTCAAAGCGGGAAACCTCGAGCGAATAATGTTTTGGAGCTTTTTGGTCGGAAACATTTTGTATTACGCGGCGGGAATCGCGCTCGCGTTCGCCTTCAAAGACAACCGCGCGTTTTGCAAGTACATCTGTCCCATCACCGTGTTCCTGAAGCCGATGAGCTACTTTTCAATTCTGAGAATAAAATGCGACAAGGAAAAATGCGTTTCCTGCAAAAAGTGCGAAACGATCTGCCCGATGGGCGTTGAGATTACGAACAATTCGCGAAGGCGTGAAAACGGAACGGAATGCATTTTGTGCATGGAATGCGTGAAGAATTGCCCTAAGCAAGCCTTGCGATGATTTTGGGTAGTAAGCAATAGGTGGCAGGCAACAAAGGAATTTTCAGGCATTTTTTGCTTGCGCCGTTCACATTTCTTCAATCGAAATCTTCGCCGAAATCGGCAGAATCAGGACGAACGCTCCGCGCCTAAAATGAAATTCCACTGGACGCTTTTCCTTGAAATATTCACTCGAAATCGTGTTGCTGATGCTCGGCATTCCGCGCTTCCTGAAAACGCCGCTTTCCCATTCCAAGCCGCGCGTCATGATTTTGCCGCCTCGGAATTCCCGCGAGGCGCGCGCCACAGAAATCGGGCTTTGTGCGTCAAGGTTTTCAATGAAGAATTTCCGCCGTCTCGCGTTCAAAAGGATTTGTTCGCCGCAAAGCCAAGCGTCGGGCGAAGCCTTTCCGCCGAACAAGTCGAAGATGCCGAGGAAGTGGTCGGCGCGTCCGCCCTCGCCTCCTATGAGCGTGACGAACGCGTCCTTGAAACGGGAGCGCACCGCGTTTATCGCAAGTTCCGTGTCCGTCAAGTCCTTGTACGCGGACGACTTTGCTATGATCTCATCGGGATATTGCGATAAAATATTGTAATCGGAAATCGAGTCGAAGTCGCCCAAAATCAAGTCCGGCGAAAAGTCGATTTTCGGACGAACGCTATCCGCATGGCGAAAATCCAAGTCCGTATAGTCAAAATAATCACAGTATACACGCAGGGCTTCGATGCCCGAATCCGCCGCCACTACGAAATCCGGCCGCCGCGCCGCGCCGAAGACGAGCGGGCTTTCCCAAAAACGCACAGTCCTTTCAGGCGGCGGAAATTCTCCGCCAGTGAAAATAAGCGCGTGAACAGGCGTTTTTTTCGCCTGCGACAATTCGCGACTTTTCGTGCTGGGCGAAAACGCGCCTTTCGTTTGCGATTGCCTTCGTGTCGCGCGGCGCGAAAAAGCTCCTTGCGATTCTTTTTGTTCTTGCGATTTAGTTTTGGAATCTGCCATTGCGATGAAAATCATATCACCAATTTGCGATAAAATCAACATACCTAGACGCGGAGTGTCGGAGTATGAAACCTCCACACAAATCACCATTGACAAAAAATATCCGTGTCCCATCATATAAAAATCTGCGTTAATCTGTGTCTAATAAAATCTCGCCTTTATCGCAAGTTGACGCGGAGGCGATTTTGCTTTATAATTTTATCGCAAATGGAAAAAATCAGCATTTCTCCCGAACTAAAAAAGATGAATTCGATTTTCGAGGCGGCGGGATTCGAGGCGTATCTCGTTGGCGGCGCGTTGCGCGACACGATTATGGGAAAAGAGGCGCATGATTGGGATGTGGCCACGAACGCCACGCCAAAGGACGTAATGCGCATATTTCACCGCGTGATTCCCACTGGCATAAAGCACGGCACCGTAACCGTCCACTTTATGAAAAAGCAAATCGAAGTCACGACGTTTCGCACGGAAACCGAATATTCCGACGGCCGCCATCCTGACAAAGTGGAATTCGCGTCGAGCATCGAAGAAGACTTGAGCCGACGCGATTTCACGATGAACGCAATGGCGGCGAGCCTTTGCGACGGGCGCATCGTAGACCCATTTTGCGGGCGCGACGACATAAGGGCAAAGACAATCCGTACCGTCGGAAACGCGCACGAACGCTTTATGGAGGACGGCTTGCGCCCGATTCGCGCGATAAGGTTCGCATCGCAACTTGAATTTAGTATTGAAAAGCGCACATTCTCGGATATTTTCGAGGAAGAGACATTGAAAAAAATCGCGAGCATTTCCACGGAGCGTTTCCGCGACGAATTCTGCAAGATTTTGCTTTCGCGCCGCCCTTCCTTGGGGCTGAAACTTTTGGAAGAGACAGGAATCTTGAAAATGTTCATTCCAGAACTTCTTGAAGGGCGAAATTGCATCCAAAGTGATTCTCGCGGCTTTCACGATTTCGACGTGCTCGACCACAATTTCCGCGCTTGCGATGGCGCACCTTGCGATAAGCTGAACGTCCGCCTCGCCGCCCTTTTCCATGACGTCGCAAAGCCGCGCGTAAAAACTGTATCGCAAGATTGCGATGAAATCCATTTTTATAACCACGAGGTCGCGGGCGAAAAAATGTCGCAGGAAATACTGCGCCGCCTGAAATTCTCAAACGACACGGTTCGAAACGTGAGCCACCTCGTCCGCGAGCACATGTTCTTCTACGAAAGCGCGTGGAGCGACGCGGCCGTCCGACGTTTCGTCCGCCGCGTGGGCGCGGAAAACATCGACGACCTTTTCGACTTGCGATTGACGGACATCTACGGAATGAAAGATCGCGCTTCAAAAGATTCTGCAGAAATTCAACCTTGCGATAAACGCGATGAAATTTTTGATGAAAATTCGCCTTGCGATAAACTTCCTTCAAAAACTGAAACTTGCGATAAGACGGACGAAAAACTAAACCTTCAGGAATTGCGGGCTAGAATCGAAAAAGCCTTGTCGCAGAATTCCGCGCTCGGCATAAAGGACCTTGCAATAAACGGAAACGACCTGCTTGCGATTGGAATAAGTCCTGGCAAGAAAATTGGAATCGCGCTCAAAGAACTTCTCGAACTAGTCACTGACGCTCCCGAAATGAACACGCGCGAAAAATTGCTGGAGGCGGCGAAAAGTTTCGTCATATAGCTGTCCTTTGTCTTGACATTGACTTTCTTTCATATATTTCGTATAATGTGCGAATGACAAAGAAACCCGCATTTTCCCAAACAAGAACTCGGTATTGCGTGAAATTCGATGAGGACGCGCTTTCTTTCTTGCGCCGCACGGCGAATCTGCAAGAAGACGAAAGTGTCATCATGTTGATTGACGATTCCATGCGCGCGCGGCGCACGAAGAACGTCATATTTACGGATCGGCGGATTCTGTGGCAGGAAAAGCGCGGCGCGCCGTACAAGGAGCTGCTCCTTGAAAGCCTGAACGGTTCTTCCGTTTTCGCGACTTCATACGGTCTCGCCACAATCATTACCATATTGAACGAAGATGTGCGCGTGTCGTTCCGATTCAACAACATACGCTCATGCGACGCGCTTCTGATTATATTCCATAACTATCTGTCGCGTCAATGCGCGGGCTACGTTCCGTTCGGCACGGAGAACGAGGCGCGTTACAAAGAGGAAATCCTTGCGCCGCACAATCGCAAGCGCATCGTGGGCACGGTTTTCGCGATTGCGGGAAGCCTCGCGCTCGTCTTGTGCGCCTTCGCCGACAGCCTTGAATTTTTTGACTACATTATGCAGCGACGCATGCTTGTCTCCGCAATTGTATTTTGGAGCGCGAACATATCCTTTCCCGCCTCAAAATCAAAACTGTCAAAGGCGTTGTTGCAGTACTTTTTCGTGTTGTACGCACTCCTGCTTTCAATATATATGACAGTTTCTCTGTTCGACAAAATAATATGCCTGTCCTGTGCCGTCACATTCCTAAAACTCGACCTCGTTGGAGTCGAATCGGACGCTTCCATGAAGGCGGTCCCCATCATCATAGTGACCATCTCGCTTCTAGGCGCTATTATGATGATGCTCTAATTTGCGACGCTACGCGACCTGTCAATCTGCTTGCGCTTATTGGAAATCGAGGAACTCGCCGAAAATCCAGCCTGAGATTTCTCCCTCGTCCGTGGACACTTTCGCATGAAACCACTGCGCCGTCACGCCGCCAATCGTGTCTTCTTGCTCAGTCATCATGTCGCATGAAAAACGGTTTCCGTTGTACACCTTTCCCACCACTTCGCCCGTTTTCGGAGCTTCGCGCACATTCACTGCCGAGCCATCGTCAGAATGGATTTTGCCGTAATCCGTTGACGGAACTGTGGTAAAGGTAATCTGCGGCGGGAACAAAATCTCTTCCGTTTCAACGATGTATTCATGGATGTCGCTGGAAACGGACAGCCCCGACGCGAGGCTCAAATACTCGCGCTTCATGTCGTCGTCCTTCGCAAGGTGCGCAAGTTCCACGAGCTGCGCCGCCTTCGCGTCGTCCTTTGAATCGCTTATTTTTTCAGCCCATATCCACCGCGTCCTTATGACTGCGGCGTTGGAGTCATAGAACTGGGTTTCGCGAAGAATAATGTCGGCTATGGACGAGTTTTTGCCAGTACACACCACGAGCGTGCCGCGTTCAAGGACTGCATTTCGAAACGTGGAGACACGCCCCTTGTCATACAAAACCGCATCGCGCGTGATGACCGAGCATTGCTCTCCAATCGCGCATTCGTTCGTCAGCATGAAGTATTCCTTGCCCTGATAGCGCACCTTGTGGAACGTCCTGTCCTTGCTGGAGCCGCCCTTCCATACCCAGTCGGCGGTGACCGGCTCGGCGGAAAGGATTTCAAATTCCGCGCCCACGGGAATTTCCGCCGCCCATTCCATTCCGGAAGCCGTCTGCTTTTTGAGAGAGCCTCCGCTGCGGAGCATAAAGCCACGGGTTTGCGCCGAAGCGAGCGCCGCACTTCCCATGAACAACGCCGCGCATATTGCCGAATATATAAATCTTTTCATTTTTTTTCTCCTGTAAAAAGTCAAGAGCGATTTTTGGCTAGAAACTTCGTTGCCAGTACAAAATCGCGAATGGCTTTTTAACGTGCACGTTTAGCAACTTGTTACGACGCGCACAAGTATATAAGCCGAGTTTCCAACGGAAACTTGTCATGATAAAAATGCCGCGCCATTTCAGCGGCGTTTTTATCATATCTCCTGTAAGTTTAAGACAGCGTAAAATTCAAGCCGTCCTTGATTTGTGCAGAGGCTTTCAATCCCCTCCTGTATGGAGGTCGAGACTTCCGATATAGCCGAGAATGTCTTCAAGTTCCGCCTTGACTTCAGGCTTAAGATCATCTCCCAGTTCCGCTATACGTTTCTCTGTAGCATACCATTCAATCGTATCGAAATCGGTGGAAGTCGATGACGCTTGAATGTACATCTCCTTTCCGTAGGGCGTTCCGTCATAAATGAAGACGCGATTAAAACCGTTTTCCGCATCCTCGGTGGACATCGCGAGTAGTTCGCTTTGCTTCACGGCGTTCTTCGTCATAGTCGCCATGTCGGGCGCGGAAAAAAGCCGTCCGTCATTCAAGGCAACACACGGAATGCAGGATTTTGCCACGAAGATGGGACGCGTCCAATAGTCTTCGCCGTCGAACGTCACTTTCGCGAAAGTGAGCGGCTCTTCCTTTCCGCTCTGAAGCCTGCGAATCGCCTCCTTTTCCACTGGGTTCGCGCCATCCTCGCCTTCGCAAGACACTTCCACGATGTCGCCCGCCCTCGTTTCCGCCGAGGCAATCATCTTTCCTTCGTCATTTTCAAGATAAAGCGTCCATCCCGAATATATCATTGTGCCGCCAATCTTTGCGTAGTGAATTGTTTCCACCGCCTGCGAAACCTCTTCCTGCTCTGTTTCCGCTTCCTGCGGGGATTGCGCCTTTTTTTCCGAACACCCGCAGAGCGCGAGCGCGCAGACTGCAAGAGCGGCCGCCAGCCTTGCCGTTTTTTTCATATTAAACTCCTGAAAAAAGATAAATAGAAGTATATCACATTTCCCCGCATTTAATCAAGGCGAAAAAACATCATCGCAAAAAAAACACGAAATAAAAACGCCGGCACAGGGAGGCGCGCGCAAAATTTGTCAGAAAGAAAACTTGCTTTTTGGCGAAAAAGGACTTTTTCAGCGATTCCAGCCGAAAACCTCCAAAAAACGCCCCCATATTTTCCACCTAAAACAATAAACTGTCGTCTTCAAATCTTATGTTCACTTCGGACAAACAAGTGTCTGAATATTCGCTTCCTTTGAACACTTCCAAGCAATCAATGGCCAATGCATAAAAGCTGTATTCTGGTATAACTTCTTGATAATCCAATATGCCGTCTTGAAAACTATGAAACATAGGATCATCAGCTTGGCTGCCGAAGGATATTCTTTTTATCCGATTGTTTTTTAGATATAAATCTTTTGAAGAAGAATAGCCGTTTATTATAGCGAATCCTGTTATTTTCAAAGACCTATATTCTCGATTATGTTTTGTAAAATCAAATCTGATGCTGAACAAGTCATTTTCCGTATCTTCGACATAACTTGTCGCGGGGTCTCCGTCATACGCATTCTGCACGGAATATCTAAATGGATTGTCCTTGTCTATCAAAGGAAAGTCGGCTTCTACCTCGCAGATTTGCGTTTTGTCCATTATGTTGCCAAGTTCGGTCCTGCATATTTTGTTTTCTGTGTACCTGTCTGAACTGTATGTGGCGTCTTCGTCGTAGCCATGTATATGGCTCTCATGAACCATTTCTACATAAAATGCAAAAATGGTGTTCCCGCAAATCCTGAACTGAACATTGCTTGCCTGCACTCCCCATGTCGAGTTAGCAAGTCGGTATATTTCGTTTCCATAATAGACCTGTTTTTCATATTGAACATATTTACCGTTTGACGGCACATATATCACTTGTCCAAGGCATTTTCGTTTTGCGCTGTCATCGGAATCTAAATTGAACGTAGTTGTTTTCTTAAAATCATACATCGCCCGGTACACGGTAAGCCTGTAGTTTCCTTTTTCGTCGGGGATTTCCTCTTTATAGATATTTGCCAATTCCGCGAAAATATCTATTGTTCCCAAAATGCCGCCTTCTTCTTCAGTGAAAAAGCTAGAACGCCTTTCTCCTCCGCGTTTTAAATCATCGTATTCCGGCACGTCGTAAATCCGTCTTACCGCATTTTCCTTGACGAACGAATCCTCTTCTGCGGCCGTAAGTTTCGTGAGCCTCGAGCGAGTTCCCACATACGGAATCTCATAATAGTTCTGCGCGAACGCCAGCGCGCCAAGCAGCGAGAAAGCCACTCCGAACAATGTTCTTTTCATTTCAATCCCTCCCAAAGTCAATGAGAATGTCCAATGTTTCTTTTTCAACATAAGAATAACCAATGTCTTTAATCACGATTTCGGCACATAATTTTGCAAAACCGGACTCGTCTTTATATGACATATTTAATTTATCTACAGGAAGTTCTATTTCAATTTCTTTTTCATCTTCATAAATTGAAATAGTCTCTGTAAATAATGGTTCAGAATTAGAAAACTTTTGTTTGTCGTAAAAGTTTAATAAGCCTGAATAATTAAAATCTTTCATCTCTAATGATTTAATTTTAAGACTTATCGTATCACTTGGATAAGCAAAGTCTTCCCCCCACTCCATGCTCACGACACGCGGATTCCTCACCTGACATTCGCCGCTTTCGGTCTTCTTGCAGCGGTTGCCGGTGGCTTCAAGGGTGTACTTCAACTCCCGCGTGTCATCGGATTGCCGCGTGTCTATCGGCTTCCACTCCGCCTCGGCGATGCCGTCCCTCACCTCCGCGCCGGTCTGGAACACCTCTTCCCCGGTCGCCGCGTTCCGCACCGTGAGCGTCACTCCCTGCCCCTCGTCGAAGTCCCTCGTCTCGGCATGCAGTTTCAGCAACTCCCCCACAAGCCCTTTGCTTGCTGCGTTCCCGTCCGCGTCGCGCCATTCCGCTTTCGTTATCTCAGGCCGCCTGAGCTTCACTTCAAGGCTATTGCTGCTCCTCGCGAAGTTGCACCACGCGCTGTGCGCCGTGAAGATGAACCGCGGGTTCTCCTCTGGCGGAATCTCCCGCCTGTCCGCCCGGTGCGACCACCTCGCGCTCGCCGTCCCGCTCTTCACCGTCACCGGGAGCCTCGCGTATGCCGCGCCGTCCTCTGGCCCCTTCCCCTCCGGGAACACTTGCAGCGTCACCATGCTTCCGTCCGCCATGTCTTTCACTCCTGCCGACAGCTCCACCTCCTCTCCCTCCTCCGCGCTCGTCTTCGACCACTTCACATTCTGGAACTCCGGCCTCTTCTCCTCCTCCTCTTCCCGCTCCCGCTTCCATTCCTCCGCGTTCAGAGGGTTTATGATTGTCGGCATCGGCATGCTCGCCCCTACCGCTATTATCGTCGAGTTGTCGCGCGCCCCGATGTCGTTGCATGTCGTCACCGTGCTCCCTATCACCGCGGCCTCCTTTCCGTCTATCTTCACCTTCCCGCTCGTCCCTCCTGTGACCTCGCCCTCCTTCTTCGGGCCCTGCTGGAACTGTATCGTCCCCGGCAGCTGCATGTGCGTCGCGTCCTTTTTTGTCTTTATGCCCATCTCTTCTTCGGAAGTCAGCTCCGTCCCTTTTGCCGACTCCAGCCCAAGGTTTTTCCCTGATTCCATTGTCAACTTGCAGCATTTTATCCTGATGCCGCCCAGCTCGTTTACGCTTTCAATGCTGCTTTCTGCCTGATTTCTTCTTTCACTCAAACCTCTTTATCAGCTCGATATTGTATCTGTCCGTTTCAGTCAGCAAATCATCGCTGTAATTGGGATTTTTTTTGTACCAGGTATAACACTCCCAAAGAGACTGCAAGTCTACGCTCTTGAAGGCCCTGCCGTGGCGGGCGTAGACGGCGTTCCTCATGAGACGGAGCCGGGCTTTGTCCAAGTCTTTCAAGTCCGCCTCCGTGAGTTTGGAATCCAGTTTTGAAAACTGTAAGCTGTTGTATGCAAAGTAATCTTCAGGACAATATGCGTTTCTTAGCTGTTCTTGGGTTACGGACTCGTCAAGGATGTAGCGCTGTTCATTTTTATCCCAGTAAAAGAATGCAAGATTCTCATTTTTCCCTTCATAGAAATAATAATTATCTTTATCGCCCACAAAACTATAGTAATCTTTTTTTTCTAACGTTTTTCCTTTTGTTTTTATTCTGATTCCCCTTTTTCCATTTACTATGCAATAAGTAATCCATGAAAATTTATATTCATATAAAGCATAATTCGGCATTCCAATTTCTAACAAAGGTTTATCTCTGAAGGCTGAATAAATAGTCAGATATGTGCTTCCAAGGCCGGAATCATGGCACAGTCCTATTAAATCGGCGTTAGTATCATAATCAAAATCTGCAATAAACAATGCAATGTTATTAATTTTATATTTTGTATCTGATGTGTCAATCTGAGTGCCTATATTTGGACTCTTCGAATAAGATTCACCATCTGTTATAAATAATGTAAATATAGTGGAACTGTTTCCTATAACCAAATATATATTATCATATAATTTAAAACTGTCATAATATGTAAGATTGTTAGCCCGTTCATAATCTTTCCATAAATTACAGTTTTTTCTTAAAAACAGGACTAAATCGTCTGAATCTTTTGAAAACAAAAATGTATTCAGGAAAAAATATAAAACTAAAATAAAGAGTTTCTTTTTCATTTTATATACTCCACATATTTTCCATTGCTTCTATACTAGGATAATAATTTTTTTCACTTATAGTTTTTTGCCCAATATCATAATTCTCTCTAAATTTTTGATTAGGATTATAAAAATATTTTCTAGGAGTTCGAGAACCAAAAACAGAATTATTTGTGCCTGTTTCCCTTAAGAAACCATTTTCAGCACCAACATTTGCAAGCATACATCCATATGCTTCATCATAATCATAACCAGGCGCAACAGTTGCAAAATGGGGGCTCGCTTCCTGTGGATTACTTAAACTTGTGTTTTTCCAAGCAACAATAACAATAAATCCTTTGTTTGCAAAGTCCTGTGCATATTGAGGATTATCTATTTTTTTAATAATTTTCTGTTCTGCCTGATATTCTAATACATCGCACCAGATATTAGATGCTTTACGTCCTGAAGATTTGTATTCGTCTTTAACTTTGTTATTTTTTAAATCCTCTATTTTATCTGGTATTCCTTCTCTTCCTGTGAAATTTTCAAAATTCTCATCTAATGCTCTAATTGTAAAATAAACAGCATAATTACACCAAGTCTGCCTTGCAGATTTACTATTCTTCCTTGAACCCTTCTTAACTCTTTTGCATGAATATTCAAAATGCCCATAGAATCCAATGCATCCAAGAATGTAACAGGATGATAAAACCAAAAGCAGTTTTCTCTATTAAATAGTTTTCTTGCCTGTTCTTTTATATTACTCCAGTAGTCTTTTTTTTCATCTTCTATTGCTGTAAAACCTGCATTCCTTAATGCTTTTACAAATTCATCGTTTTTCTTTTCCTTATCAAATTCCAAAGGTTTTTGAACGGCACCATATCTAATAGATTCTACCAATTCTTTGTTATCGAATGAAAATAAAAGCTGCAAAAGCGCATTTGTTTTATATTTTTTTTCAATATTTTCAAAAATATCAAATATCCCATAATTAGATGTATACAATTGTCCCTTATCGTCAATTTTTACAGTATGAAACAATTTAGACATTTTCAATCTATCAACTTTATTAAAAGTTTTAACTTTCAAAAAACAATTAGTATTATCGTAATCAAAATAATATTTTCCTTTATTACTTTTGGGTTCTATGTCCAAATATAAATCATTCTCTATATTACAATATTCTTCGTCTTTATAAGATAATCTCTCATATATTGTTTGATATCCATTATTTATAGTTATTGACGAGTCTGTAACATTTTTTATAAACAATTCTTTATTGTTAAAATAATCTGAATTAGTAAAACTAAAAATCCAATAATTATTGTTCTCAGAATCTTTTGCTGTATTTATATCAAAAATTTCTCTTTTTCCAGAGAAAAACGCAGATAACAAATCACAAGTCAAGGTTGTTTCCGCACCACCAGCCTTTTGTGGATTTATGCAAGTTGTCTTGCCATTTTTATATTTAAATTTCGTATAGCCAAGAAAACAAGTAAATTCTTTTACAGTTGTGTCGAGTAATTTATTAATATTTTTATCAGTGGAAGTTATATTTATATTGTAATGCCTAACCGCAACTTGGACTAAAACAGGAAAGCTAATAAGGTGT